>CCEZ01000044.1 GCA_000751555.1 Anaerosalibacter massiliensis
CCCATTTTACTTCCTCCTTATATAAGAAATAATTTATTTATCTCCTAATATTTTTTCAGCTATACTATTTGGTACTGGCTCATAATGATCAAATTGCATTGTATAATTACCTCTACCCTGTGTATTTGATCTAAGGTCAGTTGCATAACCAAACATTTCTGCTAATGGAACATATCCATCTATTACCTGAAGTCCATTTCTGCTTTCCATTCCCTCGATTCTACCACGTCTAGAATTAATATCTCCTATTACATCTCCCATATATTCTTCTGGAACTGTTACTTCTACTTTCATAATTGGTTCTAGAAGTACTGGGTTAGCTTTTTCCATAGCTTCTTTAAAGCCCATAGAACCTGCTATCTTAAATGCCATCTCTGATGAGTCTACATCGTGATAAGAACCGTCATATAATGTAACTTTCATATCTAGAACTGGATATCCACCAACTACACCACTATGCATTGCTTCTTGAATTCCTTCATCAACTGCCGGTATATATTCTTTAGGAACTACTCCTCCAACTATCTTATTTACAAACTCATATCCTTTACCTTCATTTGGTTCAACTTTAAGTTTTACATGACCATATTGTCCACGTCCTCCAGATTGTCTTACATATTTTCCTTCAGCTTCCGCTTCAGTAGTAATACCTTCTTTATAAGCTACTTGAGGACTTCCAACATTTGCCTCTACCTTGAATTCTCTAAGGAGTCTATCTACTATAATCTCTAAATGAAGTTCTCCCATTCCCGCTATTATAGTTTGACCTGTTTCTTCATCTGTATGAGTCTTGAATGTTGGGTCTTCTTCAGCAAGCTTTGTTAAAGCTATACTCATTTTTTCTTGACTAGCTTTTGTCTTAGGTTCAATAGCTACATCAATTACAGGTTCTGGAAACTCCATAGATTCAAGTATTATTGGATGTTCTTCATCACATAATGTATCACCAGTTGCAGTAGCTTTAAGTCCTACTGCAGCTGCAATATCTCCAGCATAAACTTCATCAACTTCTTCTCTCTTGTTAGCATGCATTAAAAGAATTCTTCCTATTCTTTCTTTTTTCTTTGTTGCAGAATTATATACATAACTTCCTGATTTTAAGCTTCCTGAATAAACTCTAAAGAAAGCAAGCTTACCAACATAAGGATCTGCCATTATTTTAAATGCTAGAGCTGAGAAAGGTTCATCATCTGATGATTTCCTTTCGCCTTCTTCATCTGTTTCCATTTCTATTCCCTTGATTGGTGGTATATCTAATGGTGAAGGCATATAATCTACAATCGCATCTATTAATGGTTGAACCCCTCTATTCTTATATGATGAACCACATAAAACTGGAGTTATTTCAACTTTTATTGTAGCTTTCCTTATAGCTCTCTTAATCTCCTCAGGAGTGATTTCTTCTCCCTCAAGATATTTAACCATAAGTTCATCATCATGTTCTGCTATCTTTTCTAGCATTTTTTCTCTATATTCATCTGCTAAATCCTTCATATCTTCTGGTATATCTTCTATCTCAAATTTTGAACCTAGCTCATCTTGATAAACTCTGGCATTCATTTCTATAAGATCTACAACCCCTTGGAAATTATCTTCTTTTCCTATAGGCAATTGTACTGGTACAGGAGTAGCATTTAATCTTTCTTCAATCATATTTACTGTTCTAAAAAAGTCTGCTCCCAAAATATCCATCTTATTTATGAAAGCCATACGTGGTACATGATACTTATCTGCTTGACGCCATACTGTTTCAGATTGTGGTTCTACTCCGCCTTTGGCACAGAAAAGTGCTACTGCACCATCGAGAACACGAAGAGATCTTTCTACTTCAACAGTAAAGTCCACGTGTCCTGGTGTGTCTATGACATTGATCCTGTGTTCCTTCCAATGACATGTAGTAGCTGCAGAGGTTATAGTAATTCCTCTTTCTTGCTCTTGTTCCATCCAGTCCATTTGTGCTGAACCTTCATGGGTTTCACCTAGTTTATGAATTTTTCCAGTATAGAAAAGTATTCTTTCTGTAGTGGTAGTTTTTCCAGCATCTATATGAGCCATTATACCTATATTACGAATTTTATCTAATGAAAATTCTCTAGGCACAGTACTCCTCCTTTCTGTATATATCTCATTTTATTTTTTAATCTTCTTATCTATTTTTATTACCATCTATAATGTGCAAAAGCTTTATTTGCTTCAGCCATTTTATGAGTTTCTTCTTTCTTTTTAACACTAGCACCAGTATTGTTTGCGGCATCTAGTATTTCTTTTGCTAATCTTTCAGTCATAGTTTTTTCGCCTCTAGCTCTTGAATATCTAACTAGCCAACGAAGACCTAGTGTTTCTCTTCTTTCTGGTCTAACTTCAATTGGAACTTGGTATGTTGCTCCTCCAATTCTCCTACCTTTAACTTCTAATACTGGCATTATATTGTTCATAGCTTTATAAAAAGTTTCTAAAGGTTCTTCACCTGTTTGTTCTTTCATATATTCAAATGCCCCATATACAATGTTTTGAGAAATACCCTTCTTGCCATCTAACATTACTTGATTTATTAGTTTAGTAACTAATTCATCATTATATAATGGATCTGGCATCACATATCTTTTTATTATATGTCCTTTTCTTGGCACTTCGCTTCCCTCCTTAACCATAAAATAGTATATTCATAGGTACTCGACAAAATGTCTTGCCGCTGTGCCCAAAATGCATATCTATATAAATGGATTTAGTCCAATGCATTCCAGCACTAATTATTTCTTCTTAGGTTTTTTAGCCCCATATTTAGATCTTGATTGCATTCTATCTTCTACACCAGCTGCATCAAGAGCACCTCTTACAATATGGTATCTAACACCTGGTAGGTCTTTAACCCTTCCACCTCTTACCAAAACAACACTATGTTCTTGTAAGTTGTGTCCAATTCCTGGAATATAAGCTGTAACTTCCATTCCATTTGTAAGCCTAACCCTCGCAACTTTTCTTAGAGCTGAGTTAGGTTTTTTAGGAGTAACAGTTTTTACAGCTGTACAAACTCCTCTCTTTTGTGGTGAATTAACATTAGTAGTTCTCTTTTTAAGAGAATTGAAATTCACACCCAATGCTGGTGATTTTGATTTTTCTAAAACATCTTTTCTGCCTTTTCTTATTAATTGATTAATTGTTGGCATCTAGGCACCTCCTTCTACATTGTATATTTATTTTAACAGTGCAGCACTTGCTGCACTAACTTCAATGCCACATGCATTACCTAATTCTTTCATAGTATTTACATAAATTATATCTACAGATTTTTCATTACATAGTTTTTCTATGTCTCTTGTTACTTTATTTTCTGCATCTTTTGCTATAAATACTATATCCACGTCTCCATTTAAAACAGCTCTTTTAACCTGTTTCGTACCTACAATTTTATTCCCATCATTCAACTTTGATAACATAAAGCTTCCTCCTTTATTTAAACATCTTAAATGTTATGTAGAGAAAATCCCTACATAACATTTAAGCTCTTAAGAGTCCACTTATATTTGCACACTTATACATTTTATCATCAGTTTTTTTCACTGTCAACAACATTTTCAATTAATTCTTCATCAATATCTTCAATATTAGGTGAAACTTCAACACTTCTGTATCTTCTCATTCCAGTACCAGCTGGTATAAGCTTACCTATTATTACATTTTCTTTAAGTCCTAGTAAATGATCTTCTTTACCTTTTATAGCTGCCTCTGTAAGAACTCTAGTAGTCTCTTGGAATGAAGCTGCAGACAAGAAAGAATCTGTCGCCAAGGAAGCCTTGGTTATTCCAAGAAGTGCCCTTCTTCCAACAGCCGGTCTTCCTCCATCACTTTCTATTTCCATATTTCTATCTTCAAAATCATGTAGACTTACTAAGCTGCCTGGCAATAAATCTGTATCTCCAGAATCTTCTATTTTAACTTTACCTAACATTTGTCTAACTATTATTTCAATATGTTTATCATCTATATCTACACCTTGAAGTCTATATACTCTTTGTACTTCTTTTACTATATAATTTTGTACTCCATGTACACCTTTAATTTTCAATATATCATGAGGATTTACAGATCCTTCTGTTATTTCATCTCCTGCTTCCACAAAATCCCCATCCCTAACTTTTAATCTGGAACCATAGGTTATATTATAGTTTTTTGATTCTCCATCTTTTGCAGTTATTACTACTTCTTTTTTCTTCTTGGTATCATTGATAGAGACTTCTCCAGAAATCTCAGTTATTACAGCCAATCCTTTAGGTTTTCTTGCTTCAAATAGCTCCTCAACCCTTGGAAGACCTTGAGTTATATCTGCTCCTGCAACTCCACCAGTGTGGAAAGTACGCATTGTAAGCTGAGTTCCTGGCTCTCCTATAGATTGGGCTGCTATAGTACCTACTGCTTCACCTACATTTACTTTCTGACCATTGGCAAGATTTCTACCATAGCATTTTGCACATACTCCATAGCGAGCCTTACATCCAAGTACCGTTCTTACTTTTACTTGTTTAATTCCTGCTTTATCTATTTCATCTGCCATATCCTCTGATATTAATTCATCTTTTCTAGCTAATACTTCTCCAGTATTTGGATCTTTTATATCCTCAAATGGATATCTTCCAATAATCCTATCTCTTAATTCTTCTATTACTTCTTTTCCATCTTTAAAGTCTTTTGCAACCATATATTGATCTGTTTCACAATCTTCTTCTCTTACTATAACATCTTGACTTACATCTACAAGTCTTCTTGTTAAATATCCTGAATCTGCCGTTCTAAGAGCGGTATCAGCAAGACCTTTTCTTGAACCATGAGTAGATATAAAGAACTCTAATACACTTAGTCCTTCACGGAAGTTAGCTTTTATAGGGATTTCTACTGTCTTACCTGAAGCATTTGCCATAAGACCACGCATACCTGCAAGCTGTCTTATTTGGTTTTTACTTCCTCTAGCTCCTGAGTTAGCCATTATATATACATTATTTAACCTATCTAGCCCTTCCATTAGTTCTTTAGTCAATTCATCTGTAGTTTCAGTCCATACTTCTATTACTTTTTCATATCTTTCTTCATCTGAAATAAGTCCTCTTCTATAGGATTTTTCAAATTTATCTACTTTTTCTTCAGCTTTTGCTATAAGTTCCGGTTTTTTAGCAGGTACTGTTATATCTCCCATACTAACTGTTACTGCACCTATAGTTGAATAATGATATCCTACTTCTTTTATATGATCGAGAACTGTAGCAGTTACTGTATTGCCATGTCTTCTATAACATTTTTCAATTATTTTTCCTAACGTACCTTTATCTACTACTCTATCTATTTCAAGAGAATACTTATCTTCATCTCTATTTACATAACCTAGATCCTGTGGAATATTTTCATTGAAAATAAACCTTCCTACTGTGCTTTCAACAAGTTTTCCATGGTCATTTTCATCTAGTTTTCTTCTTATTTTTACTTTAGAATGCACCCCAATTTTATTATTATAATATGCAAGAAGCATTTCTTCATAGTCTTTAAATGTCTTGCCTTCTCCCTTTTTCTTATCTCCTTCTACAGTTAGATAATAACTTCCTAATACCATATCTTGTGTAGGAGTAGTTATTGGTTTACCATCTTTTAATGCCAATATATTATTTACTGAAAGCATTAAAAGTCTTGCCTCTGCTTGTGCTTCCATTGAAAGAGGTACATGGACAGCCATTTGGTCACCATCAAAGTCTGCATTATAAGCTGTACAAACTAATGGGTGAAGTTTTATAGCCTTACCCTCTACTAATACTGGTTCAAAAGCTTGAATACCAAGTCTATGAAGAGTTGGAGCACGATTTAATAGTACTGGATGGTCTTTGATAACAGCATCCAATACATCCCATACTATAGGTTTAACTCGTTCTACCATTCTCTTAGCACTTTTTATATTATGTGCATATTCTTCCTCTACTAATTTTTTCATTACAAAAGGCTTAAATAATTCTAAGGCCATTTTTTTAGGTAGTCCGCATTGATAAAAACTAAGCTCTGGCCCTACAACTATTACTGACCTTCCAGAATAGTCAACTCTTTTTCCAAGTAGATTCTGTCTAAATCTACCCTGCTTCCCTTTCAGCATATCTGATAGAGATTTAAGAGGTCTATTTCCTGGGCCTGTAACTGGCCTGCCCCTTCTTCCATTGTCAATCAATGCATCTACCGCTTCTTGAAGCATTCTTTTTTCATTTCTAACTATAATGTCAGGAGCTCCTAGATCTAAAAGTCTTTTAAGTCTATTATTTCTATTAATTACTCTTCTATATAAATCATTTAAATCGGAAGTCGCAAATCTTCCTCCATCTAGTTGTACCATAGGCCTTAAATCTGGTGGTATAACTGGTATTACATCTAGTATCATCCACTCTGGTTGATTACCTGATTTTCTAAATGCTTCTACAACTTCAAGTCTTCTAATAATCCTAACCCTTTTTTGTCCAGTCGCTTCTTTTAGTTGCATCCTCAAATCTTTTGCCTCTTTATCTAAATCTATTCTCTTAAGAAGCTCTTGTATAGCTTCTGCTCCCATCATTGCCATAAATTCATTTCCATACTTATCTAATGATTCCCTATATTCTGCTTCTGTTAATAATTGTTTTTGGGACAATGGAGTTTCGCCTGGTTCTATTACTATATAGGATGCAAAATAAAGAACTCTTTCTAATGCTCGTGGTGACATATCAAGCATAAGCCCCATTCTACTAGGTATTCCTTTAAAATACCATATATGGGATACTGGGGCAGCTAATTCAATATGCCCCATTCTCTCTCTTCTGACCTTAGCTTTAGTTACTTCCACACCACATCTATCACATACTACACCTTTATATCTTACTCTCTTATATTTACCACAATGACATTCCCAATCCTTTGTTGGACCAAATATTTTTTCACAAAATAATCCTTCTTTTTCAGGCTTTAAAGTTCTATAATTTATTGTTTCTGGTTTCTTTACTTCTCCTTTTGACCATTGCCTAATTTTTTCTGGAGAAGCTAAGCCAATTTTTATTGAATCAAAATTGTTAAGTTCAAACAAGGAGCTTTCTCTCCCTTCCATAGTAAAGTTTTAGACATTATTTCCTTAAAAAACACCTTCACTTTTAAAAAACGCAACAATCTTATTTACTTTCTTCCACTTCTTCTTCCCCAATCATTTCTAAGTCTGCAATATCATCATCTACCGATTCTTTTATTTCAATTTCTGTATCCTCTTCTGTAAGAACTTTTACATCAAGAGCTAAACTTTGCAGTTCTTTTATTAGTACTTTAAATGATTCTGGTACTCCAGGTTCTGGTATATTTTCTCCTTTCACTATTGCTTCATAAGTTTTTACACGTCCAACTACATCATCAGATTTCACAGTTAGTATCTCTTGTAGAGTATGAGAAGCACCATAAGCTTCCAATGCCCAAACCTCCATCTCTCCAAATCTTTGTCCACCAAACTGTGCCTTTCCACCTAATGGTTGTTGAGTTACTAGTGAATATGGTCCTGTACTTCTTGCGTGAATCTTATCATCAACAAGATGATGAAGTTTCAACATATACATATATCCTACTGTAACAGAATTGTTGAAATATTCTCCTGTACGCCCGTCTCTTAGCATTATTTTACCATTTGCAGGATATCCTGCTTCAGTAAGTGCATCTATTATATCTTGTTCATTTGCACCGTCAAATACTGGTGTAGCTACTTTCCAACCTAATTTTTTAGCTGCTAACCCTAAATGCACTTCTAAAACCTGCCCCAAGTTCATACGTGAAGGAACTCCTAATGGATTCAATACTATCTCTACTGGCGTACCATCAGGTAAATAAGGCATATCTTCTTCAGGAAGAATTCTTGAAACTACACCTTTATTTCCATGACGTCCACACATTTTATCTCCTACATTAATCTTTCTCTTAGTAGCTACATAAACTCTCACCATTTGATTTACACCTGGTGGAAGTTCATCTCCATTTTCTCTAGTAAATATTTTAACATCTACAACTATTCCAGTTTCTCCATGAGGCACTCTTAAAGAAGTATCTCTAACCTCTCTAGCTTTTTCTCCGAAAATAGCTCTTAAAAGCCTTTCTTCTGCTGTAAGTTCTGTTTCACCTTTTGGAGTTACTTTTCCTACTAAAATATCTCCGGACTTAACTTCAGCACCAATTCGCACTATACCTCTTTCATCTAGATCTTTCAGCATATCTTCTCCAACATTTGGAATATCTCTAGTAATCTCCTCAGGTCCTAGTTTTGTATCTCTCGCTTCTGATTCATATTCTTCTATGTGGACAGATGTCAATATATCATTTTTTACTGCTTTTTCACTTATAAGTATGGCATCTTCATAGTTATATCCTTCCCAAGTCATAAAAGCTACTAATAGATTTTTCCCAAGAGCTATTTCTCCCATATCCGTACTTGGTCCATCAGCAATAACTGTACCTTCGTTTACTCTTTCACCTTTTTCAACTATAGGTCTTTGATTTATGCAAGTTCCTTGATTGGAACGCTTAAATTTAAGTAATCTATATCTATCTATTTTTCCATCTTCATCTCTTCTTACTAATATCTCATCAGAAGATACTTTTTCTACAAGGCCACTATTTCTAGCTATAACTACTACTCCTGAATCTCTTGCCGCCTTATATTCTATCCCTGTACCTATAATTGGAGATTCAGCTTTTAGTAGTGGAACTGCTTGACGCTGCATATTAGCTCCCATCAAAGCTCTATTAGCATCATCATTTTCCAAGAAAGGAATCATAGCAGTACCTACAGAAACTATTTGCTTTGGTGAAACATCCATGTAACTTACATCTTTGCTAGGGAATATATCTATAACTCCATTTTTACCCCTTGCTATTACTCTCTTATTTATAAATTTACCCTCTTCATCTAATTCTTCATTAGATTGAGCTATAATAAAACCATCTTCTAGATCTGCTGTTAAATACTCAATCTCTTCAGTTACAACACCTCTTTTTTTATCTACTTTTCTATAGGGTACTTCAATAAATCCATATTCATTTATTCTTGCATAAGTTGTAAGTGAAGTGATCAAACCTATATTAGGTCCTTCTGGCGTTTCAATAGGACACATTCTTCCATAGTGGGAATGATGAACGTCCCTAACTTCAAATCCTGCCCTATCTCTGCTAAGTCCACCTGGTCCTAATGCGGACATTCTTCTTTTATGAGTTAATTCTGCTAATGGATTAGTTTGATCCATAAATTGTGATAATTGACTGCTACCAAAAAATTCCTTGATAGAAGCTACTACAGGTCTTATATTTATAAGAGCTTGAGGGGTTGCTACATCTATATCTTGAATAGTCATTCTTTCTCTAACTACTCTTTCCATTCTAGATAGACCAATTCTAAATTGGTTTTGAAGGAGCTCACCAACTGAGCGAAGTCTTCTATTTCCTAAGTGATCTATATCATCTGTGTTCCCCACTCCAAAAAATAAATTAAATTCATAACTAATACTTGCTATAATATCGTCTTTAATAATATTTTTTGGAGATATCTCCCTTATTCTATCTTTTATAGCTTCTCTCAATTCATCTGGTTCTTCACAACTGTCTATTATTTCTTTCATAACGGGATAATAAACTTTCTCCTTAAGACCTAAATCTTCAAGAGAAAAAGGAAGATCAAATGCTTCTACATCAACAAAGTTATTTCCTACTACTCGTACAACTTTATCTTCTCCAACTAATATATCTACTTTATTAATTCCACTGTTTTCAATTTCTATAGCTTTATCTAAATCTACTTTTTCTCCTTCATCTAAAAGAATTTCTCCAGTTTCAGGATCTATGATACTTTCTGCAGTTACATTTCCTACAATTCTATTTCTAAGGCCTAGTTTTTTATTGAATTTATATCTACCTACCTTTGCTAAATCATATCTTTTAGAGTCAAAAAATAGACTATTAATAAGAGATTTTGCACTATCAACGGTAGGTGGTTCTCCAGGTCTTAGTCTTTTATATATTTCTATAAGGGCTTCATCTTCAGTTTTTGTGTTATCTTTTTCTAGAGTTTTTAATACTTCTTCCGTCTCTCCTAAAATTTCCATTATTTCTACATTTCCACTATAACCTAATGCCCTTAATAATGTGGTTATAGTCAATTTTCTTGTTCTATCAACCCTAACATAAACTATATCATTGGAATCAGTTTCATATTCAAGCCATGCACCTCTATTTGGAATAACTGTTGATGAATAGAGTTTTTTCCCAGTCTTATCTATTTCAAAATCATAGTATACACTAGGGGATCTGACAAGCTGGCTTACTACTACCCTTTCAGCACCATTGATTATAAATGTTCCTTTTTCAGTCATTAGAGGGAAATCACCCATGAACACTTCTTGTTCTTTTACTTCTCCAGTGTCTTTATTGATAAGTCTAACCTTTACTTTTAATGGAGCTGAATAATTTGCATCTCTTTCTCTTGCTTCATCTTCAGTATATTTTGGATCTTCCGATATATAATAGTCTACAAATTCTAGTATTAGATTGCCTGTATAGTCTTGGATAGGAGATATGTCTTCAAATACCTCTTTCAATCCCTCTTTTATAAACCATTCATAAGAGCTTTTTTGTACTTCAATTAAATCTGGTAAATCCAATACTTCATCAATCCTTGAATAACTCATCCTAACACCTTTCCCGTATGTTACAGGATGTACCATATATTTTTCACCCCTTATTAAAACTAAAATAGCCAAAAGCAATATGTACTTTTGGTAGTTATTGGCATTCTTTTAAAATGCAGATATTATAGTATTGCCATTTAAATAATATATTATTCATACCCTCCATAACTTCGATTATTATGCATCTAGATATGCTAACATATAAATTAAAATATGTCAAGAATTTTTTTGATTATGTACAATCTAAAGAAGTTTAAAAAAAAGGCTCTCTTTGATGAAAGCCTTTTTAGTTCATTACTTTAGTTCTACAGTTGCACCAACTTCTTCTAGCTTAGTTTTAATTTCTTCAGCTTCTTCTTTAGCTACTCCTTCTTTAACAGCCTTAGGTGCTGAATCTACTAATTCTTTAGCTTCTTTTAATCCTAAGCTAGTAATATCTCTTACAGCTTTAATAACTTTGATTTTTTCAGCTCCAACTTCCTTTAGTACTACATCAAATTCACTCTTTTCTTCTGCTGCTGGTGCTGCTCCACCTGCTGCTGGTGCTGCTGCCATTGCAACTGGTGCTTGAGCACTTACTCCAAATTCTTCTTCTAATTCTTTAACTAATTCTGATAGTTCTAGAACAGTAAGATTCTTTACTTCTTCAATTAAATTTTGAACTTTTTCACTTGCCATTTTTAAAATCCCTCCATAAAGTTTTTTGTTTTATTAAGCTTCTTGCGCTTCTTTATCTTCTTTAATCGCATTTAATGCATATACAAGATTTCTGATATTTCCTTGTAGCACATTGACAAATCCTGAAATTGGACCATTTAATCCTCCAAGAGTTTGTGCAATAAGTACTTCTTTTGATGGTAGATTTGCTAATTCTTTAATTTCATCTAAACCTATTATATTACCATCAACTATACCAGCCTTTACTTCTAAATTATCATGGTCTTTTGAAAATTCATGAGTAATTTTAGCTGCTTTCACTGGATCATCATACCCAAAAGCTATTGCATTTGGACCAGTTAAAAATTCATTAAAGCCTTCAAATCCTGAGTCTTTAAAAGCAAATCTCATTAAAGTATTTTTATATACTTTATAATCTACTCCTGCTTCTCTACATTTACTTCTTAACTCGTCCAATTCATCAACTTTTAGTCCTCTATAATCTACTAGAACTACTGATTGAGCTTTATCCACCTTTTCTTTTATCTCTTCTATTATCTCTTTCTTTCCTTGAAGTACTTGTTCTCTCACAAGCTTCACCTCCTTAAAGATGCCCATATAAAAAGTCTCTCCGCAGACACAGAGAGACATTGATTTCCTAGTTATATAAATTATCTAATCAATCAAAATTCTCACCTCGGTAGGAATATTTAAGCTCATAAGCTCCTACTGTCTACGGCAACTATATTTAATTAACGATAAGTATTATACCATTATTTATCTTCATCGTCAACAAGTGCATCTATAATTCTTTGGGAACTTATTTTAACTCCTGGTCCCATAGTGCTAGATAATGCAACATTCTTTAAATATTTACCCTTTGCTGATGCTGGTTTAGCTTTAATTATAGCATCCATAATAGTTGCAAAATTTTGTCTTAGTTTCTTTGTTCCAAAAGAAACTTTTCCTATAGGAACATTAATTATACTGCTTTTGTCAACTCTATATTCAACTTTCCCAGCTTTTATTTCATCAACAGCCTTTCCAACTTCAAAAGTAACTGTACCTGATTTTGGATTTGGCATCAATCCTTTAGGACCTAACACTCTTCCTAATCTTCCAACAACACTCATCATATCAGGTGTTGCAACTACTACATCAAAGTCAAACCAATTTTCTTTTTGAATCTTCTCTACATATTCATCGCTTCCAACGTAGTCTGCTCCTGCATCTTCTGCCTCTTTAACTTTGTCTCCTTTTGCGAATACTAGAACCTTTCTTGTTTTACCAGTTCCATGAGGTAAAACCACTGCACCTCTAACTTGTTGATCTGCATGTTTTGGATCTACTCCAAGTCTTACTGAAAGCTCTACTGTCTCATCAAAATTTGCTTTTGCAGTTTTCTGAATAAGCTCAATAGCTTCTACTGGTTCATAGTATTTATGCCTATCTATAAGCTTAATACTTTCTTGATATTTCTTACCTCTCTTTGCCATAAAACATACCTCCTAGTGGTTTTAGCGGAAAACCCTCCCACTTAATTTTATATTTTCTTCAATAAATTATTCTTCAACTACAATTCCCATACTTCTTGCAGTTCCTTCTACCATTCTCATAGCAGCTTCAATACTACCTGCATTTAAATCAGGCATCTTTATTTCTGCAATTTCTTTTACTTTATCTTTTGAAATTTTAGCAACCTTAGTTTTATTTGGTTCTCCAGAACCTAATTCAACCCCAACAGCTTTCTTTAATAAAACTGATGCAGGTGGAGTCTTTGTGATAAAAGTAAATGATCTATCTTGATAAACTGTAAGAACAACTGGAATTATCATACCAGCTTGATCTGCAGTCTTCGCATTAAATTCTTTTGTAAATTGCATAATATTTACACCATGAGGTCCTAATGCTGTACCTACTGGTGGTGCTGGTGTTGCCTTTCCTGCTGGAATTTGTAGTTTAACTACGGCTATGACTTTCTTTGCCATTGAATTCCACCTCCTCATTATTCTGTGGTATTGCGGGATAGTCCCTCCCACCTAAAACAGATCTATTTAAAAAAGCCTATTAGCTTTTATAAACTTATTTAAAGTTTTTCTATCTGGTCAAAATCTAGCTCCACAAGTGTTTCTCTTCCAAACATAGAAACAAAAACTTTTACTTTTTTCTTTTCTAGGTTTACATTTTCAACAGTTCCCATGAAATTTTCAAAAGGACCTGATATAACTTTTACTGCATTTCCTTCTTCTAAATCAATATTAGGTAGAATTGTATCTTGAACGCCTAAGGCCCTTACTTCCTCATCCGACAGAGGAACAGGCTTAGAACCAGGCCCAACAAATCCGGTAACTCCTCTTGTATTTCTAACTAGATACCAAGATTCATCATTGATTATCATTTTTAAAATAACATATCCTGGAAACATCTTTCTTTCCTTAACTTTTTTCTTTCCAGACTTAGCCTCAATATATTCTTCAGTAGGAACTATTACTTCAAATATATCATCTTTCATTCCTCTATTTTCTACCATTTTTTCAATATTAGCTTTTACTTTATTCTCATGGCCAGAATAGGTATGAACTACATACCATTTAGCTTTTTTAGATCTCTCTATTCTATTTTCATCTTTTTCATTTCTATCCATCATAAGTACGAGGACCCTCCTTGGTATTGGTCCTTCCCTCCTTCATATCATTACTTTATTATAAAAGATAATAATCGATGGATTCCCAAGTCTAAAACCCAAACTACCAATCCAAATACTAAACACATGAATATTACTACACCAATATAGTCAATTGTTTCTTTTTTAGTAGGCCACATAACTTTTTTTGTTTCAGCTTTTACCCCTTTAAAATAAGTACCTACTTTTCCTTTTTTAGAACTAGTTTGAGCAGACATTTAATTCACATCCTTACCTTTTTTTCTTATACATTACCTAGTTTCTTTGTGTAATGTATGTTCCTTACAAAACTTACAATATTTTTTAAGTTCTAGTCTTTCACTATTATGATTTTTATTCTTAGAAGTATTATAATTTCTTTGTTTGCATTTAGTACAAGCCATTACTACCTTGTCTCTCACTAGGGACACCTCCTACATAAAAGTGTATATATGAATGTGGTAGATTCCGCATATAGAAACCCACTATTAAACCATTACTTTACTTAATATAAACTATCATAAATCAAATACTATGTCAATAAAAAATTTGACAACATAGAAACCTCATAGTATATATGAGTTTGCCCAATAAATGAATATTTTAACATTTATTTACCTGCTGTAATTTTTTCTTGAAAAAAGACTAGGTCAAAAAGACCCAGTCTTTTTTTTCATCTTATGCAATAATATTAGTAACAACTCCAGAACCTACTGTTCTTCCACCTTCACGAATTGAAAATCTTAATCCTTCTTCTATAGCTATTGGTGTTATTAGTTCAATTGTGAATTTAGCGTTGTCTCCAGGCATTACCATTTCTGTTCCTTCTTCTAATTCTATATTCCCTGTTACATCTGTTGTTCTAAAATAAAATTGTGGTCTATATCCATTGAAGAATGGTGTATGTCTTCCACCTTCTTCTTTTGTCAATACATATACTTCAGATTCAAATTTTGTATGTGGTGTTATACTTCCTGGAGCTGCTAATACTTGACCTCTTTCAATCTCTTCTCTTTGAACTCCTCTTAGTAATGCTCCTATATTGTCTCCTGCTCTTGCTTCATCTAATATCTTTCTAAACATTTCTACTCCTGTTACTACTACTTTTCTTGAGGAATCGCTTAGTCCTACTAGTTCTACTTCATCACCTGTTTTTAGTTCTCCTCTTTCTACTCTTCCTGTTGCTACTGTTCCTCTTCCTGTTATACTAAATACGTCTTCTACTGGCATTAGGAATGGTTTATCTACATCTCTTTCTGGTTCTGGAATTTCTTCGTCTATTGCTGCCATTAATTCCATTATTTTGTCTCCCCATTCACTTTCTGGTTCTTCTATTGCTTTAAGTGCTGAGCCTACTATTATCTTTGCATTGTCCCCATCAAATTCGTATTCGCTTAATAATTCTCTTACTTCCATTTCTACTAGTTCTATTAGTTCTTCATCATCTACCATATCTGCTTTGTTTAAGAATACTACTATCTTTGGTACTCCAACATTTCTAGATAATAATATATGTTCTCTTGTTTGTGGCATTGGACCATCTGCTGCTGATACTACTAGTATCGCTCCATCCATTTGTGCTGCCCCTGTGATCATGTTCTTTACATAGTCAGCGTGTCCTGGACAGTCAACGTGAGCATAGTGACGATTTTCTGTTTCATATTCTACGTGAGATGTTGAGATTGTTATTCCTCTTTCTCTTTCTTCTGGGGCTTTATCTATATTATCATAGCTCATTACTTCCCCTGATCCTGATCTTGTGTTTAGAACTGTTGTTATTGCTGCTGTTAATGTTGTTTTACCATGGTCTACGTGACCTATTGTTCCAATATTAATATGTGGTTTTGTTCTCTCAAATTTTGCTTTTCCCATTTTACTTCCTCCTTAACTTTTAATTTCATAAGAAAACATATCCGGGTGTTTCCTAAGTTTAAATAATAAGTAATATTTAATAATAAGTAATATTTTAAAAATTTATATTATGGAGCCCATGACCGGATTTGAACCGGTGACCTCTTGCTTACCATGCAAGTGCTCTACCTTCTGAGCTACATGGGCATTTATAACCACTGTAAACAATTTTACTATCTAGTTAGACTATTGTCAATAGGAAAAATATTAATCCTCTCTTAATTCTAAATATCTTTCTAGTTTTCTTTTCACTCTTTGAAGTGCATTATCAATACTTTTTACATGTCTATCTAGTTCTACTGCAATTTCTTGATAAGACTTGCCCTCCAAGTATGCCATGAGCACTTCCCATTCAAGATCACTTAATATTTCGCCAATTTTATTTTCAATGTTATTTAACTCTTCTCTCCCTATAATAAGTTCCTCTGGATCTGTAATTTTAACTCCTGACAGTACATCTAAAAGAGTCCTATCTGACTCTTCATCATAGATAGGTTTGTTCAAAGATACATAAGAGTTTAAAGGAATATGTTTTTGCCTAGTTGCTGTTTTAATTGCAGTTATTATCTGTCTAGTTATACAAAGCTCTGCAAAAGCCTTAAAAGATGTAAGCTTGTCCTTATTATAATCGCGAATAGCTTTATAAAGGCCTATCATGCCTTCTTGAATAATATCTTCTCTATCTGCACCAATTAAAAAATAAGATCTAGCTTTTATCCTTACAAAATTTTTATACTTAGTTATGAGATATTCTAAGGCTTGAAGATCACCCCTTTTCGCTTCTTCAACAATATCTTCATCTTCTAAGCTATCACAATATACAATATCCAGTTCATTGTATAAACCTATGCCCACCAAACATCCCCTCCAGAAAGTGTTAAAACCTTTGACTTTGCTTATTTCAATTAATTAAATTATAGTTAATTAAGTTTTAATAGTCAAGATTATTTCTCATTCTTTCCCCATTTTTCCAACTTTTTAAGAATTTCATCATCCAATCTTCCAATAATTAGATTGTTTTTCTGATTTTCCCTCTTATTTTTTTTATTAATAAAGGATTTATAATTATTTATTTCAACCTCTAACTCTCTAGCAGAAATCCTAGTTCCTCCTCTTCCTAGAACAACCTGTTGCTCCATCCAATCTGATGTAGCTACTCTAACTTTTTTTACCCTTCCTATATCATCCAATACTTTTTCAATATAATGATCCGCTGTTTCATCTTCTTTTGTATATACTACTTCAACCCCTTTTATTGTTTCCTTTTTTCCACTATTACCCTTTACCATATGTGCATCAAATACTATTATAACTTTTATTTTAGTATAGTATTGATATTCAGTCATTATATCTATTAGTTCATTTCTAGCTACCTCTAAATCTATCTCACTTAAAGAACGTAGTTTTTCCCAAGAATTTATAATATTATATCCATCTACAAATAAATATTCTTTAAAACCCGATCCATTATTTGACATATCTCTCTCTTACCACTTCAAATATTAGTATAGAGGCAGCATTTGAAGCATTTAAAGATGATATCTTGCCCAACATAGGTATCTTAACTAAAAAATCACAGTTTTCTTTTACTAGTCTGGAGATTCCTTTTCCTTCACTTCCAATGACTAGCACTTTTGGTCCACTAAAATCTCTCTGAAAATAATATTCTTTACCTTCTACATCTGCACCATATACCCATAGTCCTTTCTCTTTAAGCTCTTTCAGAGTATCAGTTATATTAGTTACTTTAGATATCAACATATGCTCTACAGCTCCTGCTGAAGCTTTAATGGCAGTCTGAGATACTGTAGCAGCTCTTCTCTTTGGTATTATAATACCATGAGCACCTCCACATTCTGCCGACCTTATAATAGAACCTAAATTGTGAGGGTCTTCTATTTCATCAAGAACTATTATAAATGGATCCTCTTTTAAATCTCTAGCTTTATTTAAAATATCATCTATAGATGCATATTTAAAAGGAGTAACTAGAGCTGCTACCCCTTGGTGAGTGCTTCCCTCAGAAATAGCATCTAGTTTTTTTCTATCTACATACTGTATTGGAATTTTTTCATCCTTAGCTATTCCAATAATTTTATTAATAGAACCCTTTAATTCTCCCTTAGATATTAAAATTTTTTCAACTTCCCTATTTGTTTTAAAAACTTCGAGCACTGGATTTCTTCCTACAATATAGTTACTTTCCATTCTATTCACTCCCTATGTTTATACTGTATATTAAAATAAATTATACGATAGCATAAACATTATCTCAATATATTTTTAATTAATATTATATACTTTTAAATCTTTCTCTTACCTTATCTATTTTCCCACAAGTCATTTTTCCCTCTGGACAAACCCCTATTAAACAGCTTGGACCAGCATTTTTAAACAAGGTAGGATAAACTTTCTTTACTTCCTTAAGCATCTCTGTAGCTAAAGCCCTTATTTCCCATTGAGCCCTATTACAACATCTTAACCTAAAGAAATTAAAAAGGCTTCTAGTATTCATAGTAAATACAATTTTAGTTTCGCAAGCATTAGGGAAAACATATCTTGCATCTTCTATGGACATTTTTTCTGCCATAGTTCTAGCCCTCTTATCATTATATCCTTTTTTTAGTAACTTTTCAAAATGTTCTTTAAACAATATATCTGTAATTTCGTCATAATATTTCTGATCTTCTTCCATAGCTTTAATATAAATATCCCTTGCTTCTTTTACATTATCTATAGATGATGGGATTATGTAATCAAATTGGTCTAATTTTACATAACGTTGAGATTGTTGAGAAAAACTAGCTATTCTATGTCTTACAAGCTGATGGGTAAGCACTCTTGAAACACCTTCTACTCCAAAAGTAAAGCTAAGATGTTCAAGAGGAGATTCATGACCTAAATCCATGAGCATGTTTAAAAACCTGTCCACTTTCTCTTCATCTAAATTTTCTTCTATTTTGTCAATTCCTACAGGAGAATAACAAAGTTTAGCTGCTGATGCTACTAGTTTTTCTCCTTCTGGTGTATATCTTAAAAGTTGAACTTTAAGTTTACTATCCAAGTATATCATCCTTTCTTAATTTAAAGACTAAGATGTACTTAATAAGTACATCTTAGTCCTTATCTTCATATTATTCTATTTAATAATTGAAACATCCTTTCCTCTTGCCCTGTTAAATATAAAAATCCTATTAAAGCTTCAAATCCTGTTGCATATTTATAATCAGTAATATTTGCATTTTTAGGAGATGAATGAGTCTTTGCATTTCTTCCTCTTTTGACAATATTTTTTTCTTCTTCTCTAAGTTCTTTCTCTAAAAAATGAATTATATTTGCTTGTGCACCTGCTTTCACATATTTCACTGCTTCTTTATGAAGTTCATGGACAGGAAGTTTTTTTTGCAATAAATATCTTCTTATAAAAAGCTCATATACTGCATCTCCTATATAAGCTAATTGTAGAGGAGAGAGCATGGAAGCCTCTTTTTTAGTTAAATTTTTATTTCTTCCTATTACATCCTCTTCCATTTTACCCCGCCTTTTGTATCTTCAATTATTATACCCTTTTCTTTTAGTTCATCCCTTATTTTATCAGCTAATTCAAAGTTTTTATTTTTTCTAGCTTCTGTTCTCTTTTCTATAAGCTCTAATATTTCACTCTCTAAAAGGTCTTCCTCTTTAGACAATATTCCTAGTATTTTTGAAAGTTCCATTAATATATCATATATATATTTTAGCAGTTCTTTAGATGAATTTTCATCTAGTTTTCCATTAGAAATTCTTACTATTTCAAAAAGAGCTGCTATTCCATCAGCTGTATTTAAATCATCTTCCATACTTTCTTTAAATTCAGATTTAAATTTATCAATTTCAACTTTTATCTTTTCTTCCTCATCTGTTAAGCTCTTTTCTTCAGCATTTTCCATTAAATATTCTAAATTTTTCTTTCCATTATACAATCTTTCTAATCCATGTTTAGCTTGAGTAAGTGATTTTTTGCTAAAATTAATAGGATTTCTATAGTGAACAGACAATAAGAAAAATCTTAATACTTCTAAATCAAACTCTTCTCCAATTTCTCTTATAGTGAAAAAATTAAATTCGGATTTCGACATTTTTTTATTGTCTATATTTATCATAGCATTGTGAAGCCAATAGTTTGCAAAAGGCTTTTCAGACAGTGTTTCACTTTGAGCTATTTCATTTTCATGATGTGGAAATTGCAAGTCTTCTCCACCAGCATGTATATCAATAGTTTCTCCTAAAAACTCTCTAGCCATTACAGAACATTCTATATGCCAACCAGGTCTACCTTTCCCCCATGGACTATCCCAAGAAGGCTCTCCTTCTTTCTCCTTCTTCCACAATGCAAAATCCATAGGGTTTTTCTTTTCTTCGCTGATTTGGATTCTGGCACCGCTTATAAGCTCTTCAATATTCTTTTTAGAAAGCTTTCCATAATCTTTAGTTGAGTTTATATTAAAATAAACATTTCCATCTACATTGTATGCACTGCCTTTATCTATTAAACCTTGTATAAAATCTATTATTTCTTCAATATGCTCTGTAGCCCTTGGATGGCTAGTTCCTGCTTCATCTAAAAGAAGTCCATCTGCATCTATATGGTATTCTTCAATAAATCTATCGGCTATTTTCTTAACTGTTGTATCTTCTTCTTTAGCTTTTTTTATCATTTTATCATCAATATCTGTAAAATTAACTAGATAATCTACTTCATATCCACTGTATTTAAAATATCTTCTTAATGTATCAAATACTACTAATGGCCTAGCATTTCCTATATGCATATAATTGTATACTGTAGGCCCACATACATACATAGTTACTTTCCCATCTTCTATAGGTTTAAACTCTTCTTTTTTCCTAGTTAAAGTATTATATAATTTCATCATTTACATCTCCTTTCTTTTTATATAGATGGTCTTCTAGTTCTGATATTCTCTTTCTTAAACATTCTAACTCCTGAAAAACAGGATCTGGTAATTTCACTTGATCTAAATCTATTTCATCTTTTGCTGTAGAACATTTTAATCTTTTATTATTTTTAACTACTATTCTTCCGGGTACCCCTACTACTGTGCAATTAGGTGGAACCTCTTTTAAAACTACAGAACCTGCCCCTATTTTTGAATTATCTCCTACAGTGAAAGGTCCTAGTACTTTGGCTCCTGAACTTATAACTACATTGTTTCCAATAGTTGGATGTCTCTTCCCTTTTTCCTTCCCTGTACCACCTAATGTAGCACCTTGATATATAGTTACATTATCACCTATTTCAGTAGTCTCACCTATAACTACTGCCATTCCATGATCTATAAATAAACCCTTTCCAATTTTTGCACCTGGATGTATTTCAATTCCCGTAAAAAATCTGCCAATATTAGATATTATCCTAGCTAATAGATACAATCGTATATTATAAAAAAAATGGGCAATTCTATAAAAGAAAAGAGCATGTAATCCTGGATAACAAAGTATAGCCTCAGTCCAACTTCTAACAGCTGGATCCCTATTTCTTATGGCTTTTACATCTTCTGTTATAGTTTCCCACATAATAATATCCTCCCTTTTTAATAAATAAAAAAACCGCCTCAAATACAGAGACGATTTATTTCGTGGTTCCACTCTGATTGGAAGACAAAACCCCTTCCAACTCTAAGACAATAACGGTGTCAACCGATTAACCCTACTGTACTTCAGGCAACAGTTCAAAGGTGCACTTCAATTTAACAGGAACTTAGGGCTTCTCTCAGCTAGGTAAAAACCCTTCTCTGTAAGTATATTAAATCTACTTTCCCTTTTCACAACCTTTAGATAATTATATTTCATTTTATACTATTTCTATATATTATTCAAGTATTATTTTAAATACTTATTTTCTATATAGTCTATGCGTTTAAGTATATTTTGTTTACCTAAAACATATATAATATCTACTAATTCTGGCCCATGTAAATTTCCTGTAAGAGCAGATCTAACTGGCATGAATAAATTCTTTCCTTTTATACCAGTTTTTTTCTGTATTTTTTTCATTAATCCCTTAGAAAATTCTTCATCTATTTTATCTACAGTCCCTAACTCTTCTCTCAATGCTTCAAATAGTATAGGAACTTGTTCACCTTTCAACACTTTCAAGACTTCATCATTTTCTAACTCTACTTCTTCGCCAAAGAAAATAGCCACTTTTTCTGGGACTTCTTTAATTGTAGATAAGCTTTCTTGTACTGTTCTTATCATAGTGTTTATCCAATCATACCTTTTATCTACATCATCTTCTGTTATATAACCTGATTCTATTAAATATGGTATAGCTAAATTAGTAATTTTCTCAGTGTTAGATTCTCTTATATAATGACCGTTTACCCAATTAAGTTTATTCTTAT
This sequence comes from Anaerosalibacter massiliensis, assembly GCA_000751555.1. Classification (GTDB taxonomy): domain Bacteria; phylum Bacillota; class Clostridia; order Tissierellales; family Sporanaerobacteraceae; genus Anaerosalibacter; species Anaerosalibacter massiliensis. The sequence continues at coordinate 22,344 of CCEZ01000044.1, forward strand.
CAAATATTCCTCCAGTTTTGGATACTCTTTCAAAGGAGAACTGTTTTATCAACTCTTCCATAGAGAGAATCTCATCATTTCCTTCAGGACTCCAACCTATTAACGCAAGATAATTTACTAAACTTTCTGGAAGATACCCACTATTTCTAAAATCCTCTACAGAAACATCTCCTTGCCTTTTACTTAATTTTTTTCTATCTTTGTTTAATACTGTAGGAAGATGAACATATTCAGGAGCATCCCAACCAAAAGCTTCATATAAAAATGCATGCTTTGGAGCTGAAGCTAACCATTCCTCTCCTCTAACTATATGAGTTATATTCATCAAATGATCATCCACTACAACCGCTAAATGATAAGTAGGATATCCATCCGATTTCAAAAGTACTTGATCATCTAGATCTTCTGTGTTTATAGTTATATTTCCCCTTACAATATCATAGAACTTAATATCTCTATTTTGAGGCAGTCTAAGTCTAACTACATACTCTTCTCCCTGTTCTATTCTTTTCTTCGCTTCATCTATAGGTATATTCCTACAAAAACCATCATACTTGGGTATAAGCCCTTTTACTTTTTGTTCTGCTCGTACTTCATCAAGCCTTTCCTTAGAACAGAAACAATAATAGGCATATCCATTTTCAATTAGTTCATCTACATACTTTCTATAAATATCTAATCTTTCTGATTGAATATATGGACCATATTCTCCTTTTTGAGTTATTTCCCCATCCTCTATAACTACTCCCTCATCAATTTCGATTCCGGCCCATTCTAGAGAATTAATTAAATTTTCAATAGCTCCTTCTACATATCTACTTCTATCCGTATCCTCTATTCTCAATATAAACTTACCATTATTGTGTTTTGCAAATAAATAATTATATAATGCAGTCCTAAGTCCGCCAATATGTAAATATCCTGTTGGACTTGGTGCAAATCTCACTCTAATATTTTCCAAAAAACTCCACCTCCAAAATAAACTACCAATATATTATATATCACCTATTTACTAGTTTCAACAGTGAAGGATTTATATATTAGTTAAATAATTTGTTAAAAAACTCTCCAAGATAGTCAGCAATCTTTTGGAAGAAGGATTTCACATCTTCATTTTGACCTATTATTTTATCTATCTTTCCTGATATATCTTTCAATTGTCCTTTTATATCATCAAGATTTAAATCTAATTTAGAAATTTTTCTCATAAGCTCAACTATCTCATTTATTTGTTCTTGAGTAAGCTGAATATCTAAATCTTTTGCTGCTGATTCTACTGCATCCTTTATCTCTTTTTTACTCTTTTTATTATTTCCAACTACATCTACTTTTACATTTTCAATAAGTTCACTAGCTTTTTCTTTACCTATTTCATTTCCAAGCATTGCAGTCTTTGCTATCTCTTCACTAGCTACTTGTTTTTCTTTTTCAGATATACCTTCTCCTGTAATATCTTCAAAAGCCTTTATAATACCTGTTAAAGCTGCAGTACCTGATACATTTACTGGACTGGCAACTACTACTTTAGCATCTTTGATACCTGCTGTAATCAATGCATTTTCATACATGTCCTTAGTTACCCAAGATATATTGTAAGTGTCTACAGAAATACCTGCTCCTTCATCTAATTTCTCCACATAAGCACAAGACAATGCTCTAGTTCCTAATAGCTTATCATCTATATACTTGCCTAAATATTCTCTTTCCTCTGCATTAGTCACTTCTACAATCTCTACATCTTTATCTACACCAAAATGATTTAGCATTGAGTTTCTTTGCTCTTGAGTCAAGTTCTTTCCTAAACTTACAACTTTATTTTTTCCCATTTCTGCATCTGCAAATACTAAACTAGATATACTAGTTACAAGCAATAATATCGTTAAAACAGTAGAAATTGTTCTCTTAAACATTAATATCCCTCCAAATTTAATTCATAATACATTATAATCTATTGACTTATAAAATAGAATATCTTATTCTGAAGGTTTTTACAAGGAAAAAATTGCTCTAGATTGAACTAGAGCAATTTCTTCTTAATTCCTTTTTATCTATATCCATATTTTTTAAAAACTTTTCTTTTTCCTCCAAATGCTTACAATACTCTTCTTCACTAATTTTGTTTTCCTTTCTCAAAAGATTCAATAAATTTATTGTCTCTACACAAAGAAATTCCAATTCATTTTGTATATATTTTTCCACTTTTCTCCCCCCAGTTTTTTTGCTTTTCCTCCTTGCTTTATTTCTATAATTTTTAACTATATCCTTCCTTTTTTTCTAACTGGCCCTTTTTAGCACTCAAGTGGTCTCTTTTCTGGTCTAACTGTCCATATAAGGAAAAGGGATATACTCTTTTTTCTTCTAGTATATCCCTATAAAAATGTCACAGTGTTAAATTATTAAATCTTTCTCGAAATTCTTTAAATCCAGTTCTGCTCATTAATGCCACTTTATCACTGTTTAAAAATTCAATCTGATATACTCTTTCCCCAATTTCTAATACTTTTTTAATCTTCTCCTCATTTACAATATAGGATTTATGCACTCGTAAAAAACTATCCCCTAACTTATTCTCTAATTCTTGTAAGCTATCTTGTACATTATAAGTGTTTTTTTCATCATGAATAATAGTATCTCCAGCCAATCTTTCAGCATATAATATATCTTTAACTGCTATAAAAAACATTTCTCCTCCATTTTTAACTACAATCCTATTCATACCTTTACTTTTGGTAGAAGAAGTTTTATCTACATAATTTGTTAGAGTAACTATTGTTTCAATAAGCCTTTTTACATTTATAGGTTTAAGAATATAGTCATAAGGATGAACGTCAAAAGCAGAAACTGCATATTTAGAATGACCTGTAATAAAAACTATCTTAGTTTCTGGGCTTATCTTGTGTATTATTCTTGATATTTCAAGACCATTTAAATCTTCACTTTCTAATTCTACATCTAGCATAGCTATTTCTGGTAGATGTTCTCTTGCTAAACTTATTGCTTCTTTTCCACTTGATGTATCAAAAATTTCTGATGCAGAAGTGTTTTCCATTACTATCTTTTTTATAAATTTTCTAGTATAATCTTCGTCTTCTAAAATGAGGATTTTAATCAACTACTATCAGCTCCTACTTTTTCAAAGATTCTGGTATTTCTGGTTCGTGTAAAATCATAGCACTACATGTACTAGCTCCTGTCCTAGCAATTAATCCTAAAAATGATGCCAATATAGTTAAAATACCTTTCATTTATTTCACCTCCCCATATTTAGCCTTAGTTTTGTCTAAATATTTGTCTATGCTGTTTATAATCCAGTACCCAAAAGGTGTTATAAAAGTGAAACTTGTAAAAGCCCCTAGTACAATAGGTAGTATATATTGAATATTATTTAATCTATTTAAATATTGAACTATTGTGATCCAAATAATTAAAACTACAGTAGTCTTAAGCTTTTGTTTTCTCCTATCTTCTTTATTTTTCATTGGCTTTATTTTTGTATCTCCAGGTATCCATTTTGCAATAGTTAATATTCCTAAAAATAAGGTTATATAAAATAAAAATTTATAATTAGATATGACAATATTAAAACAAGAAATTTTTCCTAGGATTAAAAATATAATTATTCCAGATGTCAAACATCTTAAATAAGTGCTAAAATGTACTCCACCTCCAAAGTGGCGAAAAATAGCAAAAGTAATTAAGGATAATATAGTAGCTTTAAATATTCCAAAAATTGCTGCTAAACTAACTATAAATGCAAACTTAATAATTCCATTCAACAATAATTCTAATCCGTAAGCCCAAATTTCTATATCTTCATTAGTTCCATTTAGATTATTCCCTAATGAAAGAGCCAATTTTTTTGAAATTTTATTAGTCATTTTTATTCCCTTCCTCTTTTGGAAATATTATTTTAAATACAGTTTTATCCTTAGAATAAACTTTAATAATTCCATTGTATTTATCAACAATATTTTTCATTAAAAATAGTCCATATCCTCTTCCTACTGAAGATTTAGTAGTATAACCAGGTTCAAACAATTTGTCCATTTCATCTTTAGATATTCTATCTCCATTGTTTGATACCTGCATTATATAATCTCCGTCCAAATAATCTATTTTTAAACTTACTTCTCTATAATTCTTTTCTTTTTTAACAACTTCAAAGGCATTATCTAAAAGATTTCCCAGTAGACTACATAAATCCCAAGAATCAATTTGTAATTTACTTAAATTACAATTAATATCAAATTTAAAATCTATATTATTTAACTCTGCTAATTTTCTCTTTCCATTTATTAAAGCAGTTAAAGCCATATTTTCCACATATACTATGTCATCTGTATAGCTATATTCATCACTTAATCCATCAATATACTCTTTTGCTGAAGCTATTTCATCTAAATAAACCATGGCTTGAATAGTTTGAATATGACGCTTATGCTCATGATTTTGAGTTCTTAAAGCATTATATAATCCTTCCATTTGTTCTAAATAGTTTTTTAAAAGATTCATTTCCACCTTATCTTTTATATCATCCCCAAGCCCTTTTATTGAGATTAGCACTAATATTGTAAATATGCTGATAATAATATTTATAATAGTATATCCTGCATTATCTGAAAATTGATTATAACGAGATAGATAAAAAGTTTGATTCATAAGTATTATAAATATACCTTGAATTAGGACTATAAATAACACCAATATAGATCTATCTTTATATAAATTTTCAAAATCATTTTCATACATTCTTAGATCAAACAAATAAAACTGTATCTTCTTTATAAAAATATAAAATAAATACATAATTAAACCATTAGGTATATATATAAATACATTTAACCAAGGATTTTTTATTAAATCTTTAGGAGCACTTTGAAATAATTTAAGTAAAATAGGAATAGTAGTATTCTGCAATAATCCATTGATTAATAAACTAGTTACAATACATATAAAAGAATAAGCTATGTTCATCTTTAGTATTATCCTTATAAAAAATAGTGAGCAAAATATGAGCATCACTGTATGAAGTCCATATACATTAACATTCCTTCGTGTAAAATATACTATTACTGCGACTAAACATGAAACTAACAATGCTTTCTTAAAGCTTACATCTATATTAAACAGTTTAAAACCTAAAATCATTAAAACAAACATTTCAGGTATTGATTGAAATAACACAACATACCAAGGGATTGAGTACAACATAGATATTCACCTATTTCTTTATTATTTGTTGCATATTTATACGTTCTATATTTAAAGTGAATATCCTTTATTTTAACCCTCTCATATATCGCAATTTATGCCAAAATACTTGATTTTTCTACAATATTCAGTTTTTTTAAAAAATATTTATTTCCTTCTTCTGCAATATAAGTTTCCCTATTAAATAGGCTAATTCCTTCTAAAAAATCTAACTGTCCGTTTTTCATACCCAACTGGCCCTTTTTGACATCTAACTCGCCATTAGTTGCTATGCTAAGTATTATTAAACAGAATGTTAAAGAGGCTATATTAAAATAGATTAATTTATTTTAATATAACCTCTTTAAATATTTAACCTTTATTATATACTTTTAATATCTAATCCTGCTTTTTTAAACTCTTCTTTAACTTTATCTTTTACCTCATCGATATTTATTTCAATTTTTTCATCTTCATTTCTTAAAGAGTACTCTACTATATTTTCTCCTGCTTTTTTTCCAATAGTTATTTGAATAGGTACACCTATTAAATCTCTATCATTAAATTTAACTCCAGCTCTTTCTTTCCTATCATCTAAAAGTACTTCAACACTCATATTTTTCAATTCATTATATAATTTTTCTCCTAATTTAATTTGTTCTTCTTTCTTTATATTAATAACTGTAATAATAGCATGATATGGTGCTACTACTAATGGCCACACTATTCCTTTATCATCATGATATTGTTCTACTATAGCAGCCATACTTCTAGACACGCCTATGCCATAGGAGCCCATTACAAAATGTTTTTCCTTCCCATCTTCATCTAAATAAGTAGCATCTAAACTTTCACTATATTTAGTGCCTAACTGGAATATATTTCCTACTTCTATTCCTCTTTCCATTTTTAAAGGACTACCACATTTTGGACAAACATCTCCTTCTTTAATTAACAATAAATCTTCAACTACTTCCCCTGTGAAATCTCTCCCATAGTTCACGTTCCTTATATGATAATCTGTTTCATTAGCTCCTACAATGAAATTGTTCATCTTTGTTACCCTTGCATCAACTAAAAGTTTTACTCCTTCTTTAAGGCCTATAGGCCCTATAGAGCCTGGTTCTGCACCTGTTGCTTCTCTAATTACTTCATCATCTGCACTTTCTAGTTCATGTGTTCCTATTTTTAGATAGTTACAAAGTTTTACTTCATTAAGCTCTCTATCTCCAGGTACTAATGCAATAATCACTTCATTATTTACTTTATATATTACTGATTTGGCCAATTTATCTTTTTCTACATTAAGAAAATTAGATAATTCTTCAATCGTCTTTATACCCGGAGTATGAATTTTTTCTCTTTCAAGCTCTTCTTCCTCTGAATTTTCTATATTGTAAACTACTGTAGCTTTTTCATCTGTAGCAGCATAGTTACAATCATCACAATATGCAACTAAACTTTCTCCTGTCTCCGATACTGCCATAAATTCATGGGATCTTCTGCCTCCCATAGTTCCTGAATCTCCTTCAACAACTCTAAATTTAAGTTTTAATCTTTCAAATACCTTTTCATATGCATCCCACATAATCTTATAAGCTTCTTCTAATCCATCTAAATCTTTATCATAACTATATGCATCTTTCATAATAAACTCTCTACTTCTAATAAGTCCAAATCTTGGCCTTTTTTCATCTCTATATTTAGTTTGAATTTGATAAATGCTCAATGGAAGTTGTTTATAAGATTTTATTTCATCTTTGATAAGATTTGTAAAATATTCTTCATGAGTTGGTCCTAAACAAAACTCTCTTTCATGTCTATCATGTAATTTAAACATCTCTGGTCCAAAATCATCCCATCTACCACTAGCTTGCCAAAGTTCTTTTGGCTGTATAGCGGACATTAAAAGTTCTTGGGAACCAGAACTATCCATTTCCTCCCTAACTATTTGTTCTATTTTCCTTATAACTCTATATCCAAGAGGTAGGTATGAATATACCCCTGATACTAATTTTCTCATCATCCCAGCTCTAACTAATAACTGATGACTAGGAATTTCTGCTTCAGTTGGAACTTCCCTTAATGTTGGTAAATATAATTTTGACATCTTCATTATTTTTTCCTCCTTATTTTTATATGGCTATAACATAATTAGTTTTGAATATAAAAAACCTTCATCTCAAATATAGAGACGAAGGTTTAAGTTCGCGATACCACTCTAATAGATTTATAAATATTATAAATCCACTCAAAAGCTATAACGATGCCACCGTCTAGACCTAATACATTTCAGCCTAGAAGCTCAGGAACGGGTTCAATATTCATTGGGTCAGAAGTTTTTCACCACATGAACTTCCTCTCTAAGACCGTTAATATCTACTATTTTCCTTCAATGCGTATATATTTTATTAAAATAATACTAGAAAAAAACTATTATGTCAAATATTAATTTCTGAATATAACTGTTTCTTTTTCAAACATTTTTACAGTTATTGTTAAAAACAAAGCTATATACAATAGATTCCATCCCGTAGTTATCAATATATGTTTCATATCATATACAGATACTATGACTTCCTTAATAACTCCTATAGTATTTATTATAGGTATATGAAAATAATGTCTAGGTATGGCTCTACCATCTACAAACATAGTCAGATAAGCAGGTACCATAAGTACAATACTTACAGGACTTAAATAAGTTTGAGCTTCTTTGAAGTTTCTAGCATAAAAACTAATTGCAAGTTCAATACTTGAGAATGCTAAAGCCATTTCTAAACAAACTAAGGTTATTATACCAATAGCTTTTATAGAAAGTGTAGTCCCCTCTCCTAGAAAATCTGGATTTATCTTTGTAGCAATTAAAAATCCTATTAAAGAAGCTATAGTAGCAATTACCCCTGCCACAACTACTGCAAAATATTTTCCCATGAGTATAGACATTCTACTAGACTTTGTAGTCAAAAGAGGTTCTAAGGTTTGTCTTTCTTTTTCTCCTGCACCTAAATCAGTAGCGGCTGGAATACCTCCTACAGCTGACCATATAGTTAGCATAAAGGGAAGCATCATAGAGAAAATCATTAGTCCTGTTCCCCCCTCTTTAGATACAGAAGAATATTTAATATCTATAGGTTCTAGTATCTGTGGATTGACTCCTGCATTTTCCAATCTTTTAGCTACAATATATCCAGTATAACCTGAAATAATTTGTTCTACCCTTGATTTACCTATTTCAGATTTTTGACTAGCATCATCATAAATTAATTCTATTCTAGGTTTTTCACCTTGCTGAATTTTTTCATCAAAATTTTCTCCAATTTTTACTATGACTTTTATATCTAGCTTGTCTAAAGCTTTTTCAGCATCTTCAGTTTTTACAATATTTATATCCTTATGATTTAAAAGAAAAGATTCAAGTTCATTTTTTTCTTCACTTAAGATAGCAATTTGTACAGGTTCTTTACTTTCCTTTTCAATATCCGAACTCCCAATACCAAAAACAAATGCTATTAAAGGGAATATTATTATTGGAATTATTATACTTGAAAAAATAGTCTTTTTATCCCTAAATGTATCTATTATTTCTTTTTTGAAAACTACTCTAGTAAATTTATTCATTTTTTTCACCTACTAAAGAAACAAATATTTCTTCTAAATTTTCTTCTCCATACTTCACCTTTAATCCTTCTAATGAAGAAATTTCTACCATCTTTCCTTTATGAATTATTCCTACCTCATCACATAATTTTTCTACTTCATTCATAGAATGGCTAGAAAATATAATAGTTTTTCCTTCATTTCTCAATTCCTTTATAAATTCATGTACTACTCTAATAGCTGTTACATCAAGACCTGATGTAGGTTCATCAAAAAACATTATAGATGGACTATGGATTATACTTCTAGCTATAGCAACTTTTTGCTTCATACCTTTTGAAAATTTTCCTACTTTCCTATCAATATACTCTTCCATTTCTAGATCCTTGGCTAATTTTTCAATTTTCATATTTATCTGAGCCTTGTCCATACCATTCAAAAGCCCAAAATATTCAATATTTTCCCTAGCTGAAAGCCGATCATAAAGGCCTATCTCTCCTCCAAATAAAATACCAATTTCTCCTCTTATATCTACTGGGTCTTGAATTAAATCATATTCATTTATAATTGCTGTACCTGAAGTAGGTTTAAGCATTGTAGCAAGCATCCTCAATGTAGTAGTCTTGCCTGCACCATTTTCTCCTAGAAGTCCAAAAACTTTGCCTTCTTCCACTTCAAAGGATACATTGTCCACTGCAATTACATCTTTAAAATGTTTAGATAATTTTTTAATTTCTATCATATCTTCCCCCCTTATTTTTTTCTAATATACATATACTATGAGCTGATATACCCTCTTTCTGCCCCTCAAACCCTAAACCTTCTGTAGTTGTCGCTTTTATATTTATATTATCTTTTGAGGTATTAAGTACTTTAGTTATATTTTCTTTCATAGTATCTATATATGGAAACATCTTAGGACTTTGTGCAACTATTATACTGTCTATATTTCCTATCATATACCCATTTTCTTTCATAATACTGTAGACTTCTTCAAGAAGAACCATACTTGATATATCCTTGTACCTTTCATCTGTATCTGGAAAATGCTTGCCAATATCTCCAAATCCTAATGCTCCCAATATGCTATCCATAATAGCATGTATCAAAACATCTGCATCTGAATGACCTAGCAAACCTTTATCATGAGGAATTTCTATTCCTCCTATTATTAATTTTCTCTTTTCTACTAATTTGTGAACATCATAACCTATTCCTACTTTCATAAAAATCCATCCTATCTACTTTGAAATATAAATTCTCTCCTATTTAAAATAATCTCCTTATCTTTAAGTAAGGACTCTCCAACTATTAAATCTTCTGGGGTAGTTATTTTTATATTTTCATAATTACCCATTATCATTTTCACACAAATTCCCAATCTTTCTACAAGCATACTATCATCTGTTCCTACAAAATCATCTTCTATGGCACATTTGTAAGCTTCCATTATAGTATCTTTCCAAAATGATTGGGGAGTTTGAGCTGCCCATATCTTACTTCTATCAGGAGTACTAGAAATATTCTCATTCTTCTCTACAAGTTTAATTGTATCCTTCACTGGAACTCCTACTACACAAGCTCCATATTTTACTACTCCCTCTATACTATCTTTAATATTTTCTATCTTTATAAAAGGTCTAGCACCATCATGAATTAAAACTATATTAGCTCTTTCATTTAGTGCTAACAATCCATTATATACAGAATCTTGCCTTTCTTTTCCACCTTTAACTACTTTATTTACTTTTTTAAAGTTAAATCTTTTTACAATTTCTCTTCTGCAATAGTCTACTTCATCTTCTTTTGCAACTACTACAATTTCATCTACATAATTGCATTCTTCAAACTTTTCTAAAGTACGAGCAAGTATAGGCTTATTGGCAATAGATATAAATTGCTTATTTACACTACTTCTCATTCTATTGCTCATACCAGCAGCAGCTATTATAACTGAAACATAGTTATTTTTATACATTTTTTTCACCTCTAAGTAATTATAGCATATTAAAAAATAACAGGAAATACCTTTATCATATAAAATCATTTATTATACAGAGATAGTATATGTTAAATAGCCATAAAATATATTAAGAATAAAAAAAAGAGACAAAGAAGATAATTCTTAACCCATCATTATCTCTGTCTCAAAAAAGAAAAAGAGATAAAGGGAACTGCCCCTTTATCTCTTTCTTATACTGCCCTATCTACTGCTGATTTAGGTTTTGCAAATATCATTCTTCCAGCAGAAGTTTGCAATACACTTGTTACTAAAACCCCTATAGTTTCTCCAATATGTTTTTTTCCACCTTCTACGACTATCATAGTTCCATCATCAAGATATGCTAAACCTTGACCTGATTCCTTACCATCTTTTATTACTTGGACTTTCATTTCTTCTCCTGGAAGAACTACAGGTTTAATAGCATTTGCCAATTCGTTTATATTTAACACTTCTATATTTTGAACTTCAGCTACTTTATTTAAATTATAATCATTTGTAATTATTTTACCCTTCATATCTTGAGTAAGTTTTAAAAGTTTTGAATCTACTTCTTTTATATCTTCATATTTTTTATCAGTGATAATTACTTCTACATTTAATTCTTTTTGTATTTTATTTAGTATATCAAGTCCTCTTCTTCCTCTATTTCTCTTTAGAGAATCAGAAGAGTCTGCAATATGTTGAAGCTCTTCAAGAACAAACTCTGGTATAATCAATGCTCCCTCAATGAATCCAGTTTTACAAATATCTGCTATTCTACCATCTATAATAACACTGGTATCCAATATTTTAGGACAAGCCTTACAAGATGTTTTTAATTTTTCTTTCCCTATGTTTTTTTTGAAAAGATTAAAAGTATTCGTGAAATCCTCCATTTTCCTAGTGGGAATTTTAACTCCTAAGTATCCAAATATTAAATACAATATAATAGATACTATGACTCCTAAATAGGGTACATTTAAATTATAAAATGGCTGGCTTAGTAAATAAGCAATAATCAACCCCACTATTAATCCAATAGAACCTAAAGCGATATCGGAAGCAGGCAGATCTTGAAGCTCTACTTCCACAAAACGAATAAATTTCCTTCCTCCTTTAATAAAAGAAGGTGAAAGAAAGAAAAATATAATTCCAGAAGTCAAAACCATTGATATAAATATAACCAATCCAGGTACACCCATACCTGTCAATTTTAAAATACCAAGGCTCTCTAAGCCAGCCACAATTCCATATCCTATCAATGTTCCTACTAAAGCTATTACATATCTGGCAATTTTATCTGCCATGAACTCACCTCCCTACTATCATTATATATTTCCATAAATTAAATTAATATAACATTTTTTTAAAACTTTTTATTTATTTTTATGCAGAGGGAGAATCTATAGCTTCATCAATGAGCCTTTCTGTTTCTTCCTGATCAATGTCTTTTGCCAATACTATCTCGCTTACAAGCATTTGTTTTGCACTGTTTAACATCTTTCTTTCTCCTGTTGATAATCCTTTTTCTCTATCTCTAATCATAAGATTTCTAACAACTGATGCAATTTCAAAAATATTTCCACTTTTAATTTTATCCATGTTTATCCTATATCTTCTATTCCAATTTTGAGGCATTTTTGTTTGGTTTCCACTTAGAACTGCAAAAACTCTATCAATATCATCATTTTCTACAATTTCTCTTATTCCAATATCTCCTACATTATCTACTGGCACCATTACTTTCATATCTCCAATAGGCATTTTCATAATGTAGTACTTCTTCTTTTCATCTAATATTTCCCTTTCTTCTATAGCGACAATAATGCCTGCACCATGCATAGGGTAAACAATTCTATCTCCTATATCAAACATAGTGACAACCTCCCAATTTAAACATAGTATATTAACAGTATACAATAAAGGGTAATGATTGTCAAATAAGATATTGTACCATATTCCTTATATTTTTGTCAACTAATAATTTTTTTATATACTTTTTTATAAATTAAGCCAATAAAAACAAGAATTATTTGACAACAACTTGTCCTCATAAGTATAATTAAGATACAAAACAAATTATTTGACTGGGGTGGAAATTATATGGGCAGAAATATTGAGAGTATAGATGAAAATATGATTTGCGATGAATTTCAAGAGAAAGTTTCCGAAGTACTTATAAGACATAAAAGTATTTTAGACATAATTACTAAATTAGATGAGTATAACGCAAGAATTAATAGAGCAGTTATGAAATCTGTTACTTCTTGTGGCTGTATTTCAATTAATGCTTCAAAACAAAAGTATAATACGGATACTTTGGAAGAATTGAGTAGATCATTAAAAAATCATGTCGATGGGGAACTTTGCGAGGTTTGTAGGGAAAAGATTGAAGAAGAAATGGGAGCTTATGCCTTTTATTTAGCTTCTCTATGTAATACTTTAGATATAAGTTTATGGGATGTTTTGATTAAAGAATTTGATAATTTAAAAACATTAGGAATATATAATCTAAAATAAGTAAAAGCTAAATTGGATTTCACCAATTTAGCTTTTTTACTTATATTCAATGATATTTATATTAGATGTCTATCTAAAAAAGACTGTTCTTGAAATCTTCTAAGACCCTCTTTTATAGTTCTTGCTCTTATTTCTCCAATACCATCCACAAGATCTAGCTCTGAAATAGAGGCCTTGAGTATTTTTTGAAAAGATCCAAACATAGTTATAAGATTATCTAATACATTTGAAGGAAGTCTTGGTATTTTACTTAATATTCTATAGCCCTTTGGATAAATATTAGTATCTAAAGAATTAGCTCCAGTATCATAACCTATTATTTTTGCAATATTATATAGATCTAATAATTCCTCTGAAGAAAGATTTCTTATGTCATTTTTTGTATTCAAATAGTCTTTTTTCATTTTTATATTGAAATAATCTTTTATAATATTCAATCCATCTTCCTCTACTCCACTTATAAGTTCATCAAGTTGCATACTTATAAGTCTTCCTTCATTTCCTAGTTCTAATATATATTTTTCTATTTCATCAGATACTCTCATAACCATTTCTATTCTTTGAAGAACTTTCACCACATCATATACAGTTACTAAATCTTCAAATTCTAATGCAGTTAAATTTCTCATAGCTTGATTTAATACGTTTTTATATTTTTCTAAGGTCTGTATAGCTTGATTAGCCTTATCAAGTATTTCACTGGAATCTCTCAAAACATATTTGCTGTTTCTCCTATATAAAGTGATTATATTTCTTCTTTGGGATATAGCAATAACTAATGCATTTGTTTGCTTAGCAACTCTTTCTGCTGTTCTATGTCGAATTCCCGTTTCCTTTGAAATTATAGACTGGTCTGGAATTAACTGAGCATTAGCATATAGTATTTTCTTGCAATCATTACTAATTATTATGGCTCCATCCATTTTAGCTAGTTCATAAAGATATGCTGGGGAAAAATCACTATTTATATTAAATCCTCCATCTACTGTCTTAAGTACCTCCTCATTGTTTCCAATCACTATCAAAGCTCCAGTTTTTGCCCTTACTATACTTTCAAGTCCCATGCGTAGACGGGTTCCAGGAGCAACTATTCTCAAAGATTCATATATGTCTTTCTTCATACACTTTCCTCCATATTCTAACCTCCTAAAACAATATCCAACGCTTCTAATACATTATTAACACCTATTATATTTATTCCTTTTGTTTTATTTAAATCCTTTATATTTGCCTTAGGAACAATTGCTGTATTAAAGCCTAAATTTTCTGCTTCTTTAATCCTTTTTTCTATGAAATTCACCCTTCTAACTTCTCCTGTAAGACCTACTTCTCCTACAATAGTCAGTTTTGAATCTATAGGAATATCTCTATAACTTGAAGCTATTGATGATATAATACCTAAATCTATAGCTGGTTCTTTTGTCTTAAGTCCTCCTACAATATTTGCATATACATCATAACTTTCCATATTATATCCTACCTTTTTTTCTAGAACAGCTATCATTAAAATAACTCTATTATAATCTATACCCATAGCTACCCTTCTAGGCATTCCAAACATAGTAGGGCTTACTAATGATTGTAATTCCACAAGCATTGGTCTAGTTCCTTCTAAACTTGGAACAACTATTGTACCGGAAGTATCTCTTGGTCTTTCTGAAATGAGAATCTTTGAAGGATTTTGGACTTCTACAAGGCCTATATCTCTCATTTCAAACATACCTATTTCATTTGTAGATCCAAATCTATTTTTTATAGCTCTTAAAATTCTATAACTATGATATGCCTCCCCCTCAAAATAGAGAACTGTATCTACCATATGCTCAAGTACTCTTGGTCCAGCAATAGAACCCTCTTTAGTTACATGCCCTACAAGAAAGGTAGCAATATTCTTTCTCTTAGCTATATTCATTAAAATATGAGTGCCTTCTCTTACTTGACCAACACTACCTGGAGCTGAACTAATATCAGGATTATAAACTGTTTGAATAGAATCTATAATTAAAATATCTGGAGATACATTTTCTATTATACCTTTTATTATGTCCAGATTAGTTTCAGATAAAATATATAACTCTTTAGATTCTAATTTTATCCTCTCTGCTCTTATTTTAATCTGTTTTACTGATTCTTCTCCAGATACATATAATACTTTTAATCCTTTATTTGAAAGATTGTTTGCTATTTGTATAAGTAATGTGGACTTTCCTATTCCTGGATCTCCTCCTACAAGTATTAAAGAGCCCTTAACAATTCCTCCCCCTAATACCCTATCCATTTCTCCTATATCAGTTTTAAATCTATCTTCTTCATCTATTTTTACATCCTTAATATTTTCTATTTTTATATCCTTTAAATCCTTCTTTATCTTACTTTTTTTCTCATCAATTTCTTCTACAAAACTATTCCATTCATTACAAGAAGGGCATTTTCCCATCCATTTATAATTTTCATAGCCACAGTTTTGGCAAATAAATTTTGTTTTGATTTTAGCCACAAAATCACCTCTTAAATATTCTCTCCGTATTATATCCTACTATATTTTTTTTACAAATAAAAGAGCCTGTTTTATAATTATAAAACAGGCTCTTTTTTAAATACTAGCTTTTCATTACTGTAGTCAATAAATATATCATCTTCTTTAGATACATTTCCCTTTAAAATCTCTTCTGCCAGTTGATCTTCTATCATCTTAGTTATAGTTCTCTCTAAAGGTCTAGCACCATAAACTGGATCAAAGCCTTTTTTGCTAATATATTCCTTAGTATTTTCACTAATCCTAATATTAATCTCCATTTTTTTAAGTCTCTTTTCTAAATCATTTACCATTACATCTACAATTTCCCTTACATTTATTTGACTCAATGGATGGAACATTATTATTTCATCTATTCTATTTAAAAATTCTGGTCTAAAGGTTCGTTTAAGTTCATCTTTTATATTTTCTTTTATCTTTTCATACTCTTCTTTTTCTTCATCTTTTGGTGCCGCAAACCCTAAAATATTTTGCTTTTTAATAGTAGTTGCTCCTACATTAGATGTCATAATTATAACTGTATTTTTGAAATCTACAGTTCTTCCCTTTGAATCTGTAAGTCTACCATCATCTAATATTTGCAATAATGCATTAAATACATCTGGATGAGCTTTCTCTACTTCGTCAAACAATATAACTGAATAAGGTTTCCTTCTAACAGCTTCTGTAAGCTGTCCTCCCTCTTCATATCCTACATATCCTGGAGGAGACCCTACTAGTCTTGAAACAGAATGTTTTTCCATGTATTCAGACATATCTATTCTAATCATAGAATCTTCGTCACCAAATAATGCTTCTGACAATGCTTTTGCAAGATAAGTTTTACCTACACCAGTAGGTCCAACAAATATAAAAGTTCCTACAGGCTTACTTGGATCTTTAAGTCCTACTCTTGCCCTTCTTACGGCACTAGAAACAGCTTCTACTGCATCATCTTGACCTATAACTTTCTTATGAAGTATCTCTTCTAATTTAAGAAGTCTTTCACTTTCTTCAACAGTCATTTTGCTTACAGGTATTCCTGTCCAGTTTGATACAACCTTTGCAATTTCATCATATCCAACTTCCATATTAGCTGTTTTTTTCTCTTGCTCCCATTCTACTTTTCTAGTTTTTAATTGATTTTTTAGCTGTTTTTCTTCATCTCTTATTGCAGCAGCTTTTTCATAGTTTTGTGTGTTTATAGCTTCTTCTTTCTCTTGAGAAAGCTCTTCTAATTTTTCTTCAATAGTCTTTAAACCATCAGGAGCAGTAATAGATTGAAGTCTAACCATAGAAGCTGATTCATCAATTAGATCTATTGCTTTATCAGGTAAAAATCTATCAGTAATATATCTACTTGATAACTCTGCTGCTGCTTTAATAGCTTCATCTGTTATTTTCACTCTATGATGGGCTTCATATTTATCTCTAAGTCCCTTTAATATCTCTACAGTATCCTCTATACTAGGTTCATCTACCATTATAGGTTGAAATCTTCTCTCTAATGCAGAATCCTTTTCTATATGTTTCCTATATTCATCTATAGTAGTTGCTCCTATAACTTGAATTTCTCCTCTTGCAAGTACTGGTTTCAATATATTAGAAGCATCAATTGCTCCTTCTGCTGCTCCAGCACCTACTATTGTATGCAATTCATCAATAAACAATATTATATTTCCAGATTCTTTGAGCTCTTCCATTACAGCCTTTAGTCTTTCTTCAAACTCTCCTCTATATTTAGCTCCTGCTAACATACCTGGTAAATCTAATGTAACAACTCTTTTCTCCTTAATTATTTCTGGAATCTGACCTTCCACAATTTTTTGAGCCAATCCTTCTGCTACGGCTGTTTTTCCTACACCTGGTTCTCCGATAAGCACTGGATTATTTTTGGTTCTTCTACTTAGTACTTGTATAACTCTTTGTATTTCTTTATCTCTTCCTATAACAGGATCTATTTTGCCTTCCTTAGATAATTCTGTTAAATCTCTACTATATTTATTTAAATTTGGTGTATTTGCTTCTTGATTCCCTTGTGATATTTTAGAATTGCTTTCTGTAAGCATTTCCACTATATCTCTTTTCAATTTTTCTACATCTACATTTAGACTCTTTAAAATTGCTACTGCTACACCTTCGCCTTCTCCTATTAGTCCTAAAAGTATATGTTCTGTACCAATATAATTATGTCCTAAATTTCTAGCTTCTAAAAAACTTAATTCAAATATTCTTTTAGTTCTGGGTGTGAAACCTAATATATCTGTTTCATATTTTCCATATCCTACTGCATTTGCAACTTGAATTCTAGCCTTATCTAAATCCACTCCCTGACTCTTTAATGCTCTATAAGCTATACCTTCCCCTTCACTTATAAGCCCTAACAATATATGTTCAGTACCTACATAATTATGCTTTAGTCTTTGAGCTTCTTCTTGTGCTAATAGTATGGCTTTCTGTGCTCTCTCCGTAAATCTACCAAACATAGCCATATTATCCCTCCTAATCTATATCTTTTCTCTTATTAATTCTGCTCTTTTCATATCTCTTTCATGCGTGTTCAAATCTTCTTTAAAATAAGCCTGTAAACTTGCTGGTTGTGTTAACATCATCAAATTAATTATATCTTTAGCCTCTATATCTGTAATTATACCCATATCAATCCCCATCTTTACATTTGAAAACAAATTCATGGATTCTTCAGATGATATAATTCTAGAATACTTTAAAATTCCAAGAGATCTCAGTACTTTATCCTCTATTTCTACTTCTCTTGTATTTAACAAATTATGCCTTATTTCTCTTTCCTTATTTATAATCTGTATAGCAACGTTTTTCAATTTTTGTATGATTTCTTCTTCAGTTTCTCCTAAAGTAGTTTGATTTGATAACTGGAATATATTTCCTAAAGCCTTTGTACCTTCTCCATAAAGACCTCTTACAGTTAAACCTATTTGACCTACTGCTTGAAAAATATTGTTTGCATATCCTGTGAGTACTAAAGAAGGTAAATGAAGCATCACAGAAGCTCTAAGACCTGTTCCTGTATTAGTAGGACAGGATGTAAGATAGCCAAATCTCTCATCAAATGCAAAATCCAGATACTCCTCTAGTCCATCATCTATAGCATTTGATAGTTTCCACCCTTCTTCCAAATTTAATCCTGGAAAAAGAGTCTGAATTCTTAGATGGTCTTCTTCATTTATCATTATGGTTACCTTTTCATCATCTCTTAATAGAAAGCTACTTATGTCTGGTCTTTGCACTAAATTAGGACTTATTAAATGTTTTTCTATAAACATATTTTTTTCTAAAGATGATAATCTTCCTATTTCATAAAATTTATAATTTTCATTTTTATGTGATTCTCTCATTGCATTCAATATATCTTTTGTTATATTTTCAACTTCCTCTTTGTTCATAGATTGAGGGAATTTTATTTCTTCTATATTTCTAGCTATTCTAATTCTACTACTTATAACCACATCATCTTCCAAGCCTTTCTCCTTTAGCCATTTAACCATTATACCACCTCTAATTATTTTCAATATCTTTTTGAATTTCCTTTATTTGATCCCTCACCTTTGCTGCTTCTTCAAACTCTTCGTTTTTTACTAAAATATCTAATTTGTTTTTTAACTTATTTATTTCCTTTTTTAAACCTATAACTCCTCCTGCTCTCTTTGGAATCTTTCCAATATGACTGCCATGACCGTGTACTTCTCTAAATAGAGGAACTAATTTAGATTTAAAAGATTCATAACAATGAGGGCACCCAAACTTTCCTATTTGTTTAAAATTAGAATAGCTCATACCACATACATCGCATTTTAATTCTTTTCCTTCCGTCTTAACAGGTTCTCCTTGAATATTATCAATAAGTCCTGTTAAAAATTTATGGAATGAAAAAGATGTATCAAAATCAAATTCTTTATAACGTTTTGCACAATCCTCACAAAGATGAAGTTCTGTTATATCTCCATTAATAATTTTAGTAAAATGCATAGTTGCAGACTTTTTACCACATTCTTGACAGACCATTTTATCACCTCTAATTTTTCAATAACACTAAAAGCATATTTCTCAAAATATCGGCTCTTAAATTATTTCTATATTTTTTAACATTTTGCAATGCTCTATCTCCTATTGATACCTTTATTAGTTTTTCTTCCCTATTAGTAATAAATCCTTCTTCTTCTAATCCTTCAATTATACTATATGCTTTATTTTTAGTTATAGATTTTCCAATAGCATTTATAATTAAATCATTAATATTTTCATACCTATCCATTTCCACCTTCATTATCTTTATATATCCACCACCACCTCTTCTACTCTCTACATAATAGCCTTTATAAGGTGTAAATCTAGTAGTAAGTACATAATTAATTTGAGAAGGTGCACATTCAAATTGTTGAGCCAATTCGTTTCTCTGTATTTCAACAATTCCATCTTCTGTTTCTTGTATAAGTTCTTTTAAAAATTCTTCTATTATATTACTTAATCCAGGCAAAATATCACCCCATGTTTTGACTTTGACTTTCTTTGTCCTTTATATTATTGTAACTATTTTTTCTTATTTTTCAATGATTAGTTTTAGCGTTAAATGTGGATTTTATTCAAATAAATACGTATTTATTCTATTTGCTCGATTATACTCATTATTACTACTATATTTGTTTTTTAATATAGGAAAATTAAGACCACTAAAAAAGTGGTCTTAATCTTATTCTTTATCTCTATTGGCTTCTTCTATTATCTTTTCGCTAATATCTGATGGGACTTCTTCATATCTTACAAACTCCATTTTAAAACTTCCTCTGGCTTGAGTCATACTTCTTAAATCAATTGCGTATTTAAACATTTCTGATTGTGGAGCTTCTGCCATAATAAGCTGCATTCCGTCTTCTTGAGGATCCATTCCCAATATTCTACCTCTACGCTTATTCATATCTCCCATTACATCTCCCATATATTCGTCTGGAACAAGTACTTCCACCTTCATAATAGGCTCTAAAAGTACTGGATTTGCCTCTTTCACTCCCTTTTTAAATGCAAGGGAAGCAGCTATTTTAAATGCCATTTCATTTGAGTCTACTGGATGATAAGAACCATCAAATAATACTGCCTTTACATTAACTACTGGATATCCTGCTAGTGGCCCTTTATCTAAACATTCAACAAGACCTTTTTCAACTGCTGGTATATATTGTTTTGGTACAGCACCACCAAATATTTCTTCATCAAACACAAAATCTTCTTGACTTGGCTCAAATCTTATATGGACATCTCCATATTGACCTGCACCACCAGATTGTTTCTTATGTTTTCCTTGAACACTTGAATTGCCCTTTATAGTTTCTCTATAAGCAATCTTTGGATCTATTAAATCTACTTCTACACCAAAATTATTTTTTAATTTATCTACTATAACTGTAAGCTGCATATTGCCTTGACCACCAATTAGCAATTGCTTTGTTTCATTATTTCTTTCAGTTACAAAAGTTGGATCTTCTTCTGTTAATCTTTGTAATGATGAGCCAATTTTCTCTTCGTCTCCTTTTGCTTTTGGCTCAACTGCTAAAAACAGACATGGTTCTGGATAATCAATTTCATCATATCGAATTAAATTTTCTTTATCGCAAAGGGTATCTCCTGTTTCAGTTATTTGTAGTTTAGAAGTAGCACCAATATCTCCAGTTACTATTTCAGAAACCTCTATCTGTTCCTTACCTCTAAGTACAAATAAACCTCCTAGTTTTTCATGCTCATCTTTGTTTGAATTGTATAAATTATGATCTTTAGTTATTTTTCCTGACAAAACTTTAAATAAAGAAAGTTTACCAACAAATGGATCTACAATAGTCTTAAATACAACAGCTGAAAAAGGTTCATCTGAACTAACCTTTCTTTCTACTTCTTCCTCACCTTTGTATCCTTTTACTATCTCTATTTCATTTGGTACTGGAACGTATTTTTTTACTGCCTCTAGTAGTGTATCTATTCCCATAGCATTTTCTGCTGAACCTACGATTAATGGAACAAGATCCCCATTTTTAAAGGAAAGTTTTAAACCTTTTCGTATTTCCTCATCTGTAAAAGCTTCTCCTTCAAAGTATTTTTCCATAAGTTCTTCACTAGTTTCTGCAACTTTTTCTGATAATATTTCTCTAATGGATTCTATTTGGGTTTTATATTCTTCTGGAATGTCAACTTCTTTGTCTTGAGTTCCCTCATATTCTTTTGCTACTTGATCAATTACATCAACTATCCCCTTAAATTCTTCAGCCTGACCAATAGGCAATGTAAAAGGTACTATTTTATCTCCAAAAGATTCTTTTATTTCATTTAAAACTTTATCAAAATTAACGTTTTCTTTATCCATTTTATTTAAGAAAATCATCTTTGGAATTTCTTTCTTTTCTGTAAATTTCCAAGCTTTCTCTGTTCCTACTTCCACTCCTGATGAAGCATCAACCAATATTATCGCTGCTTCACTTGCTCTCAATGCACTATACATTTCTCCAGCAAAGTCGAAGTATCCTGGTGTATCTAGAAAGTTGTATTTGATACCATTCCATTCACTAGGTATTACTGAAGTCCCTATAGAAACCTTTCTGGAGATTTCCTCCTTATCAAAATCTGAAAAAGTATTTCCATCCTCAACTTTTCCTTGTCTTTTAGTTGTTCCTGTTTTAAATAGTACAGCTTCTGTTAATGTTGTTTTCCCACTACCTGAGTGCCCTATCAAAGCTACGTTCCTTATTTGGTTCGTTTGGTATACTTTCATTATATCGTTCCCCCTTAGCGAGCATATTTATTATTTTTTGAATAATTAAAAATATTCTATCTAAATATATTCTACAAAGGTTTTAAGAATCCTTCTTAAACCTTGTATTCGCCTTAAAAAACATTGAAGAAAACCTTTTCATAAAGGTATAAAGGAAAAATAATTGATTGCTACCAATATAAATTATATCATGAATTTAAAAATTATCCTAGCACTTTTAACCTTGTCCCTTATATATAGTACTGATATACTAAACCTGGTAACAATCAATTATTTTAATTTTTTGTTAAAACTATACAAAGGTTTTTCATTTAGTATATAGAATAGATTATAGGTTTACTTAGCTAAAATTTAAGGAGAGATGTATATGAACAATAAATTTAAAATTTTTAAAAGCAATATCATTTTTACACCAACTATGGAAACCTTTAAAGTCTATAAAAATTCTTATATTGTTGTGGAAGATGGTAAGGTGAAAGGTATATATGAAGAATTGGATAAAAACTTAAAAAGAATACCTGTATTTGACTATACGGATAAATTAATTATTCCTAGTTTTGTAGATTTACATTTTCATGCCCCTCAATTCCCAAATAGGGGGTTAGGCCTTGATAGTGAACTTATACCTTGGTTAGAAAAATATACTTTCCCTGAGGAAGGGAAATATAGTGATATAAAATATGCAAAAAAAGTTTATAAAAATTTAATTCATGAATTGTGGAAAGTAGGTACTACAAGAGTAGGATTATTTAATAGTATTCACAAAGAAAGTACAGAACTTTTATTTGACTTATTTATTGAATCTGGATTAGGTGCATATATTGGAAAAGTAAATATGAATAGAAATACTCCAAATTATATATTAGAAGACACTAAAACTTCTATAAGAGAAACAGAAGAAATAATATTAAAATATAAAGACAAATCAGATATTGTAAAACCTATTATTACACCAAGATTTGTGCCTACTTGTACTTCTGAATTACTTAAAGGTTTAGGAAATTTAGCTATAAAATATAATATTCCTGTTCAATCCCATCTTTCTGAAAATACTAATGAAATAGAATGGGTAAAAAAACTAGAACCAGAATTTAAAGACTATGCTAGTGTATATAACGAGTTTAATCTATTTGGTCAAACTAGAACTATAATGGCCCACTGTATATATAATACAGATGAAGAAATTGAACTCATGGCTAAAAATAAGGTATATGCTGCCCATTGTCCAAGTTCTAACTATAATCTATCTAGTGGAATAATGCCAGTAAGAAAATTCCTAAATGCAAATGTTCCTGTAGGATTGGGTACAGATATATCAGGGGGACATGAAACAAGTATACAGAAGGTGATGGTATCAGCTATTCAAGCTTCTAAAATTAAATGGTTAGAAACGAATAAAAAATATAATCCTATTACTACGTCAGAGGCTTTCTATCTTGGAACTAAAGGAGGAGGAAGTTTCTTTGGAAAAGTAGGTAGCTTTGAAAACGGCTATGATTTTGATGCCTTAGTTATAGATGATTCTAATCTTGGATATGCAGAAAATCTTACACTAGAGGAAAGAATACAAAGATTTATATATATTGGGGATGATAGAAATATTGTAGAAAGATATGTTCAAGGAAGAAAAATTGAAGAGCCAAAGTTTTAAAGAAATACTTTTAGATAAAAAGACGCATAGGAGTACTCCTATGCACCTTTTTATCCTCTTTACATTTTATGACCTTAATAACTTTATAATTTATAACAAAAAACTATAATAATTGTTAAGAACATAGAACTTTATTTTAAAACGACTATG
The DNA here is from genome assembly GCA_000751555.1 of Anaerosalibacter massiliensis. Taxonomy (GTDB): domain Bacteria; phylum Bacillota; class Clostridia; order Tissierellales; family Sporanaerobacteraceae; genus Anaerosalibacter; species Anaerosalibacter massiliensis. The sequence goes on from CCEZ01000044.1 coordinate 46,744, forward strand.
TTGTCAATTTTTTATGATATTTCTTTTTTATATAATATTATCTTAGATAATAAAAATGAAATTGACATCATAACTATAGTCAAAAATATTATAATTGAAACAATTGTACTCAATCTTAATCTTAATATAAAATCAAAATTATAATTAATGTCTAACGAATTTAATATTAATGGAATTATTGTTGGTATAAATATAAAAATCATAAGAATATATTTAGTATTATACACTCCAAATTTATATGCTGCTGGTATAATTATCGATCCATACGCAATAGCATAAAAAAATCCTAATAATGAATATATTAAAATAAACGGCTCCGCTATTAAACCTTTTTTTTCTGCCCAAAAACCTAGTAATAACAAAATTACACTTGATAATAATGCAGTCAGTATTAATAATATATATTTACTACCAGCTTCTCTTGAGCTCGATATAGGCATAGCAGTTAAATTTCTATTCCATTTTTCTGATTCATCTATATTCATAGTTTGGGATACCTGAGATGCTAAAATCATTGATACCATAATAGAAAATATGGGCATTATAAAATTAGGATTTTGTGTAGCTGCAAAAATAGGTGGTATCAATGCGAATATTTGTATAGCTTTGAAATTCTTAATTATTAAATAAAAATCTTTTTTAAGTAGCCCTATCATAATTCCTATCTCCTTTTATATATGCTAACATAATATCATCTAAATTAGGTGTTTTTACATCAACTAAACCTTTATAATTACTAATATTCTCCTTATTATTAATTAATACATGATATTTTCCATTCTGCAAATACGATGTTACAATGTTTTCTTTTTTTATAATGTTATAATTATTTTTTGAACACTCTACTATCTTATATTTTTTTTTCAATATATCCATAGGTTCATAAAAAACTAATTTTCCTTTATGTAAAAATGCTACTTTATCTGCAATTTTATCAAGATCACTTGTTATATGTGTTGAAAAAATAACTGTAGTTTTTTTATTTAATACACTTCTTTGTAAAATTGTAAGAATATCATCTCTTATTACAGGATCTAGTCCTGATGTAACTTCGTCTAATATCAATAATTTTGGATTGTGTGATAATGCTACTGCAAGCATTAGCTTTTTTTTCATACCTTTTGACATTTCATTAACTTCTATTACTTCTGATATTTTCAAATCTTTTAATAACTTGAAAAATGTTTCAGAACACCATTTCGAATATATATATTTCATTATATTATTTATTTCTTTAGGGTTTAAACAAGAATGAAAGCAACATTCATCAACAACAAATCCTATATTTTGTTTTATTTTCATTTCATTTTTATTATATTTCATATCAAATATTCTAATTTCTCCGCTTTCTAAGTGTAATTGATTAAGCAATAAACTAATTAAAGTTGTTTTTCCTGCTCCATTTTCTCCTATTAAACCTATAATTTCCCCATAAGGCAGTTCCATATTAATAGAGTCCAGTTTAAAATTAGGATATGACTTTGTTAAGTTTTTTATTTCCACTATATTTTTCATTTAAATCCTCCTAACACATCTCCAATTTACAATTTTATTAAAAATTGATGAATTTAATTTATATATGGTATAATGTTTTTCTTGAAAAATAAATGCCTACAGGAAATAGTGAAATCCTTATACAAGAATTGAATTAGCGTATCAGACATTGTGCTATTTATATATATTAGTTTATAGAACCAATATTTCTAATTAAAACATTCTTTTAATATTGGATTTATTTTATTATACCAATTACATTGCCCTTCTACTCTTTTTGAACCAATTAATCCTCTCAATGTACAATAATTACAAAATAGCTTTTCACTACAATCAATGTAATCTTCAGAATCTTTATTGGGTGCTTTAAGTGTTCTTAATTCGTTAAAAAAATCAATGTTCTCATCATATACTGCTTTAACACTTTTATTTAATACATTCCCTAATTTTAAGTTAAAATATTCTCCCGTATCCATATTACAAAGTTTTAAATCGCCATTAACTGCTATACTACTTTGTGTTATTAATGCACCGCAATTAATTTTTGGCTTTGGAGACTCTAATATGAAATTAGGATATCTTTTATGTATCTCTTCTATAGAATCTTGTAACTGTTTAATATTTTCCATATCATTTATATGAAGATTATCAAACTCATCGATATTTGTTGCTCTTCCTAATGATACAACTGTTGAAGGAGCATATAACTTAACTCCATTATTAAATGCCCATTCTCCTATTTCTATAACTTCATTAATATTATTAGGTGTAAATATAGATGTAACTCTAACCTTTATATCATTTTCTATCAACTTTTTAATATTGTTTTTAACTTTTTTTAAATTATTCTTAGAATTTGTAAACCAATCAAAATATTCTTCTTTAAAACTGTGTAAACTTACTTGCACAAAAAGTTTATTCTTTATCGCTATCATAGATTCTAACAATTCATCACTTAAGTATACTCCATTGGTCAAAAACATAACAGTCGGTATACTTATTTCATCTATTTTTTTTAGGACTTTTGCAATATGTGGATAAATAGAAGGCTCTCCACCAGTTATTTCTACTGTATGTGCTCCTATTTCCTCTAATGATTTTAATATAAACTCAACTTCTTCTAAAGACATTTCTTTTTCTCCATTTATATCAAATTCTCCATAACAATGCTTACACTTTAAATTACATTTCTCTGTAAGTTGTAAATTAACTACGCTTGGATATATATTTTCATATTGTCTAATCAAATAATTATGTGGTGTAGAATCTTTCTGTTGCTTTATGTTAAATCCATATTGTATTAATTGGCTTAAAAAAGTATTTACTTTTTCTTCCATTGACATTGGTTTTTCCTTATATTTTCGACTCAAATGGTTTATAATATCAGTATATGTATTAGTACCATTATACAATGATATTATCTCTAATGCCGTATCATTTAATAAATATCGTTTCTCTGGTCTATCTATTGTTTCGGGAACATATATATAATATATCTCGGATTGTGGCATTGTGTATTTTGATATTTTAGGTAATGGATCTAAATACAATTTCATAAAAATACCTCCTTGTATAATATCGTAGTATCAAATTCGATTTGTTTAAACCCAAACTAAAATTTTCAAACATTATTCACTTACATTCGTAGAATAGTATTGTCATTCGAAAAATGATAAATATTATTTGTGACATCTTTTAAGATAATAAAACTTATATATCTAACATTAGTATTTATACTGTAAATCAATTTAAATCTAATATCTATATTTTGTTTAAGTATAAATATGGATTCATTAAAATGAATCCATATTTATACTTGCTTTACCAATCTGCAAGACTTGATGTTGACATTAAACTAACTGCTCCTACCACTGCAGGAGTTGTCCCACATGTTCCACAGGAGAAACAAGATACACATGCTGCACATCCAGCTCCATCAGTTCCTATAGTTGGTGTATTCACTCACCACACCCCCTTTTCTTTTAATTTTTGATTAAAATGTAACTAAATATTACCATCTATTTCTTATAAAGCCAATACCCCCTGAAACCTTCTTTTACTACTATATTCGGGGTGGTATATGACTTTAAAAGACATGTTTAAAAAAGCTATTAATTTAATAACTTCTTTTGAAAAATAGATTTCAAACTCTATATTCATAATAAATTACTTCGTAAAATTTGAATAATATTTTTTATCTGGAAAATAAAGAACTTAAACCATTCGTATACTAACGAATAAAAGAAACAAAATATTTATCACAAAAGTAGGTTAAATCAATTTGATTATATTGAATGGTATCTAGGGTAATAGAAATATGAACTATTACTTTTTCCTCTGTCCTTCTTTTAAAATATCTTTTTATTTTTAAAGAAGGATATACATATAATAACTGAAAGATATATTTATTAAGTACTTTAATATATATATTCTACTTAAACTCTAGAATACCTTCCTAATTAATAAACATTCGTAATACAATTATAGACATACTTTTAGTTAATAAAAGATTTTTCTTGAAAATCAATAAATATATATATATTTATTTTTAAGACTTATGATTATTTTTTAAGGCTAACTAAAATCTTAAATAACAAAAATTTTTCTGTAAAGAATACAAAGATTTATATATATTAAAAATTATAGAAAGATATGTTCAAGGAAGAAAAATTGAAGAGCCAAAGTTTTAAAGAAATACTTTTGAGAATGAAAAGTTCCTAACATTCAAAAATGCTAGGAACTTTTTTTAAATAAATTATGCCATAAAAAGTTAATAAGAGTATGAAAACTAGCACTTGAGATTAAAGAATTAGTTTTTATATATGGCTTAAGTCTGTAAATTAGTTTGTGCTTTTAATCTAAGAGTGATAGCTCTTTTCTAACAAGAAATATTAAACTAGATATAAATGTTAAACTTATATCTTGGTTTTAGTTTGCCAAAGTGTTAGGATAATATACATAAAATCTTATAACTTTGACAATAATTCCTATAATGGATAAGTGGGCTTAATAAGTAAGAATTAATGCTTTATTTTCTACTTATTAAACAGTTAATTTTCAATTAAGCTATAAATCTATTTTAGAGGTAAGGTTCTATCCTTCTTTTAAAATAGATAGTTAATTGATTGAGGATATAATCCCAATTTTTATAGCGTCTATTCCACTTTCTCATTACATTTTGACTTGCTAGATAAATCATCTTTTCTAAAAATTGATTCGAGGGAAAGACTGATTTAGTCTTTGTAATCTTTCTAATTTATCTATGCAAGCTTTCTATAATATTTGTTGTATACATGATGGTTCTAACTTCATTAGGGAACTTGAAGAATGAGGATAATACATCCCAATTCATATCCCAACTTTTAATTGCAAATGGATATTTGATGTTCCACTTTTCTTCAAGCTCCTCTAATGCTTCATATGCAATCTCTTCATTGATAGCTGTATAAACTGCCTTAAAATCTCTTGCAAACTCTTTTTTTATCTTTATAGCTAACATATTTAAAAGAATTTCTAAGCTGATGAATTATACATCTTTGTATTTCAGCCTTAGGGTAGGCAGTTTAAATGGCTTCTTTAGGACCTGTTAATTCATCAGCACTAAATATCAATGCATCTTCTAACCCTCTATTTTTCAGTTCATTAGGTACTCCTAACCAGAACTTCGAAGATTCACTTTTACTTATCCAAATACCCAATATATCTTTAAATCCATCTAAATCAACCCCTAGTACTACATAAGCTGCCTTATTTTTAACTTGACCATCCTCTCTAACTTTGTAATGTATTGCATCCATAAAGACAAAAGGATATATTGGTCTTAAAGGCCTGGTTTAACATTCTTTTATTTCAAGAATTAACCTATCGATTATTTTACTAACCATTTCAGCAGACATTTCAATTCCATAAATATCTTTAATTTGGTCATGTATATCCCTTGTAGATATTCCTCTGGCATAAAGAGAAATCACCTTTTGTTCTATCCCAGATATATTTCTTTTATTTTTAGGTACAACTACTGGTTCAAATTCACCATTTCTATCCCTTGGTATATCTACATCCATCTCTCCAAACTGAGTTTTTACAGTTTTTTGTGAATATCCATTTCTACGATTATCAGTTTGTTTATTCTTTTTATCCCCTTTAGAATATCCTAATTCTACTTCAAGTTCTGCCTCTAACATCTCTTGTAAAGCATCTTTAAAAATCTCTTTTAAATATGAATGAAGGTCTCCTGCTCTCTTCAAATTTTCATCATTAATCATTTCTCTTAAAACTTCTTTTGGTAATATATTCATAAAAATGCTCCTTTCTGGTTTTTATTATTATCTTAATTCTTGCCAGAAAAGAGCATTTATTTTTCACTTGAGCACAGATTTATTTACACTACCATAAAATCCACGATTAAAAAATCGTGGATTTTATTATTTAAATTAAATTAGTTTATTTTTGCCAATTAAAATTTTTAGAAAACATACCTTTTTCTAGAGAATATTTGAAGTTAGCATCTGCTACATTGCTATAGTATCTAATTGTACCTTTGATTAAGATATAATAATCTACTTGAGTTCGACCACTAACAGTTAGAACTCCATTTTTTGCGTTAGCACTACTTCTACTATTTGACAAACTTACATTGCGAGTGTTTCCATATAAACTCCAACCATGATCACGTGCTCTTTCTATTCCATAGAAAGAACCTTTTGCATAATATTCATAAGTACAAGATAGAGTAAGTTTTGTATTGGCTACTGGTCTAAATTTGTTGGAAAGAGAAACAGTATCTATATATGTTGTTACTTCTACTCAAGGATGTTTTTGGATTTATTTTGTAAGATGTTTCTAAATTAGAATTTTCAAAATCTTTTTCCATACTATTTAGTGATTCCATTACTTTATCTAATTCTTCAATAGAATTTACTTCTATTGGTACAACACCTTCTGGTAACTCCTCTGCTTCTTTGAAACCGTAACTATCAGCTTTTTTTAATAAATCGTTTTCATTTTCTGCATAGCTTGTTATTCCAAAGCTACTGCAAAGTAAAATAATAGATAAAACAATACTTAATTTTTTCATGTGTATCCCCCTTTATTATTTAAATTAAAATATTAAACACATGTTTAATATTTTATTCTCTATTTTATTTTGCGAAAAATTTTAACTATTACCATAAAAGCAACTAAACATATAATAATAGTTAAAACTAAACTTTTTATCATTGGGATAAGGTTAGGTATAGCTTTTATTATAGTTTCTATAATATCATCTCCTTAAATAATATTAGTTTTAATATAACATTATTTATGTGTAATGTAAAATTTTTCCCAAAATAGATTTTTATCTATATTGAATTATCACAATGTTAACTTGTTTTTAATATTAAAAGGTAGAATAGGAAATGATACAAGAGATACACCGGAACCATTTTAAAGAGACTCATTTGTAGGTAGGTGTACAGACCTACCTACATTACTTTTTTGTGCCTGGATTATTTAATCGTTTATTTAGAAAACAAACTAAGTTCAATTAAAAAATAATAACAGTGAGATTAAGAATGCTTAGCAAATCTAAAAAACTAAAAACAGAAAAAGAAGCTTATTAAATATGAACTGACCCATGTCAAGTAGACAGATAATTTAATTAAAATATTATGCACTTATAGATGCGTGGTTTCGATATTCTAAAGGAGCCATGCATCCTAACTTTTTTTGAAATCTTTTTTCGTTGTAAAATTTAATGTATTCAACTATTTTTTCTATTAATTCTTCAAGAGATTTAAACTTCTTTCCATAAAACATTTCAGATTTTAATATACCAAAGAAACCTTCCATAGGACCATTATCTATACATTTACCAACCCTGGACATACTCTGGGTCATTCCAGCTTCTTCAATCTTGCTTTTAAAGGTATTTCCAGTATACTGAAACCCTCTATCACTGTGAAATATAGGTTTTGCGTCAGGATATTTTTGGGTTGCTTTGTCAAACATTTTAAACACAAGTTGATTATTGTTTTTAAAGGAAAATTCATATTCAATAATACTATTATCATAAAGATCCATGATCGGACTTAAATAAAGCTTTCTATTATCTCCAGAAATTGAAAATTCAGTTACATCTGTAAGCCACTTTTGATTAGGAAACCTAGCAATAAAGTCTCTTGATAGAACATTTTCTTTTATATACTCTGGTTTTATTCTCTTACGATTAACTTTCTTTTTTCTAATCCTAGCTTTAATACCTAAAATATTCATAAGTCTATATATGTATCCTTCAGAGAATGATTTATGGTTTAATTTGTTTATGAACATGGTCATCCTTCTATATCCTAAAATCCCATTGAAGGTTGAGTGATATTCATTAATTAATGAACAAAGTAATTCATCTTGCTTTTCTTTTTCAGGCTTAATCCTATTTCTATATTTGTAGTATGCACTTCTTGAAACTCCTAAAACTTCACATAGCATCATTATTGTATATCCTTTATCCTTAAAAAAATCTATTGTTTTGTATTCTGCTTCCTGTCTTACTTTCGAGATTGAAGTTGTTGTTCGAATTCCTCTTTTTTTTTAAGAACTTTAAGTTCAAATTCTCTTCTTTTTCTTAATGCTTTTTCTTTTTCTAGTTCAAGCTTTAGTTTTTCAACTTCAGTTAAATTGCTTTCATCAATTTCTGACTTTGGCTTTGGTCCACGCTTTTGATATTTTAAAGCTTCTGGTCCTTTGTTTATATATGCCCTTGTCCATTTATATACAAGTGCATAGGTAATTGAATACTTATCAGCTGCATCTTTATAACTCATGTCATTTTCAATAACCCATTTTACTATCTCTAATCTTTCTTCAAATGTGGTTTTTCTTGATTTCATAGTATAGATATCTCCTTTAGGATCATAATCCTTTATTTCTATACCATTATACCATTTATTAACCCAGCTATTAATAACCCCTGCGACAATATTATATTTAGCAGCTAAGTCTGGTAGCGAATATTTGCCTGAGATATATTCTTCTATTACTGATAATTTAAACTCTTTACTATATGAACGATTCTTATTTGATATTTCAAATGCACTAGCCCCATGTTCTTTGTATGTTAGGTACCACCTACGTACAACTTCTTTTGTAGTTCCAATTTTTTTAAAAATATCTCTAAAACTAACTTTTCCTTTTTCATAATCCTTACAAGCTTTAATTTTTACTTCTTTACTGTATTTTGGTTTTCTTCCCATAAAAAAATACCTCCAAGTAGATAGTCTATTTTTAATTAATTAGACTGTCTACTTTGGAAGTATCATATCAAAAAATTCTAGGGTCTTCTTTTAATATAAAACTATACTTTAATCCTGTTAAGATAAATGAAATATAGTTTTTATTATAATAAGCAGACAACTCTGCCTTAACTTTATTTGTATTAAATTTTTTTTATCTTTTATTATAATGCTTATTTAGTATATTTGAAGAATCTTTATTTATTTTGTTCCTGATATTTTTTTATATTAGGCTTGTTCTCTAATATATGAGTTAACTTATATATTTTATATAAGCCAGTTATTGTGAAATCTGTATATTTTCCTTTAGATTTGTGTAAAATCAAATATTTTTATCTTATTTCATTTGTTGAAAATATAGATACCTTAATTGTCTCATTATAATTTTTATAATCATAAATTCTTTTACTTATATATGTTCTATTATTAATTTGAATTTGTTCCATAATTAATTCCTCCTTAATCTTCTTTAAAATACAGAGCTATGTATTGCTTAAGGAATATTACCTTAAGCAATATCCTTTATAATAGAAAGATTTCTTTAGCTAAATTTGGGTTCTAAAATTAAACACCTCCTTACTTCTATTAAAAACCTCATGTAAACTATAGTAAATTTTGAATTACACAATCAAAAATATGAATATCTTGAAATAGTGTGGTGTCTTGTTTTATATTAAAAAAAGAGCATTTATTTACACTACCGTAAGCTATCCTAATTCTCAATAGATTGTTATTAATATTTGATTTGCTAATTTAATTTCATTTTTTACTGAATTGTTTATCCAGACACGTACTTTAGGATTTTTGGATTCATTTATTATTTTTAGGATTTCTCTCTTTTGAATTTCGTTATAAGTAGTTTTAACTATATTCGACCTGAATAGTTCTTTTTGATTTTGAATTCTTCCTATGATAATTTTAGTATTGTTATCAACTTTTATGCTTATATTATCCCCACTAGTTTTCTTTTTTCCTGTATTATAAGCAGGATTTAGCCATATATACATAGTATATCTTCATATTTAGTTATATCTCCAAAATAATCTTCTGTACCCTGCTTTCCATAATTCAAGACTTCAATATTTTCTTCGATATAGTTTGTTCCTAAATTTGAAAATAGCAAACTCTTGTCATATACAAAAATTGTTGCAATTCCGCTACCTACCATAATTAATAATATTAAAATTGTTTTATTTAATAATTCAGTTCCTTTTAAGTCAGATGTAAATCTTCTTATAAATACTGCACCTAAGACTCCACCTAAACTATTCAATATAACATCATCTATATCAGTACTTCCTAATCCAAAAATAAATTGTAATAATTCAAATGATACACTTACAGATATAATAAATACTAATATATTCTTTATAGAAAGATCGGGCTTTTTTATACTAAAAATTACACCCATAGGAATAAATATTATTATATTACCTAATATGTTTAATATGACCCTCATTGTGCTAATACTTCCGTCGAGTATCATTTCTACAATAGAGTAAAAAGGAATTAAATTAACACTTCTAAATCCTATATTGGATATTTTATGCAACGAATAAAGCGGAATACCCTTTAAAAGTATTATTTTTACTACTATTAGAAAACAAACTATACTAATACAATTAATTACTAATTTACTTTTCTTGCAACCTCCAAAATTATCTTTTCCCATGTTTCACCATTTTCTTTTTCTTATTATAGTTATTTTTTCAGAATTTATTATTACATAATTGATTTTATTTTTAAATTCTTTATATTCAATATTATCTATTTTCTCTATTATACTGTAATACTCAAAACCATAACAGAAGTATTAAACTCTGTTTCTACTCTTCTTTCCAATAAAAGATCATAAAAGGGTTTGTTTTCGGTAATATTCAAGATAGATCACCTCTTAATGAATATTTTGTAATTCCATAGCTGAATTATTATTTCCAATACTAAACATATAATAAAAATAACCTTTATTCTCTATCAACTTTTCTAAGTTACCAGATTCAATTATTTTTCCATCCTTCATAACCAATATTTCGTTATATTTACTCAATATATTCTCATCCAATTGATGAGTTATAGCTAATATAGTTGCATCTAAATTAATTAATGTACTTTCTATTTCACTTGCCATAACTTTATCTAAAGCGGATGTTGCCTCATCCACAAGTAGAATTTCTGATTCTCTAATCAATGCCCTAGCTATAGCAACTCTTTTTAGTTCTCCACCAGACAACTCTACTCCACCCTCACCAACTATCGTATCTAGACCTTCTTGGTGCATACTTACAGTCTTTGTCAACCCTGATTGTTTTAATGCCTTATTAAGTTGTTCTTCAGTACAATCATTATATAGACAGATATTATTCTTCAGAGTATCTCTAAACATAAATACATTTTGCTGTATTAGGGTCACCTTCTTATAGTAGGACTTTGGATCAAATGATCTAATATTTTCATCATCAAAGATAATCTCTCCTTGATAGTCAGTGATTTGATTCATTAATATCTTTAATAAGGTAGTTTTACCACATCCACTTTCTCCCACTATGGCATATTTCTTACCTTTTTCTAATTTCATACTTATATTTGATATTACGTCTTTTTGATCTTCATATGAATAGGTTAGCCCTTCTATGCTAATTATATTTTTTAATTTAAATTCTTTGTTACCCTGCATTACATCCTGTATATTATTATTAATAAGTTTTTCTTGTATCTTCTCTATAACTTTATCAACAGATTTTATTTTTGTAACATACATAGAAATAGATATAAGTGGATTTACTATATAGTTCATAAGCTGAACAGCAGCAATCATTGACCCAACTGTTATATTACCCTTCATAACAAAGTAACCAGAAATTAATAGATTCATAAAAAATATTGCAAATCCTGACACAATAGATATAGCTCCTTGAAATCCATCGAAGGCATCAGACTTAAACTTTGAAATTTCAGCATCACTATTATCTTTTAAGGTAACAGTACATACTTTTTCCTCAATATTAAACCCTTTAATTACCTCAAACCCTTGAGCAATTTCTTTGATTCGATTAACAAATCTCTCTAAGTCTTCAAGATATTTCCCCTTTAAAGCTTGGTTCTTCTTGATAAATAATTGTGGTATAACCACCGGGATCCATCCGAATGCAATAATTACTAATGTTAGATAAATATTAATACGTAATAATAAAAATAAAGATACTATAAATAATAAAACATCTTTAAAAATACTTATTATACTTTTAAGATAATTATCTTCTATCACTTTAATATCATTATTCAATAATGATATTAGTTCTGAACTAGTTACCCTTTTTTGACTATCAGAACCTATAAAACTCTCAATAATGGATTGTTTATAATCTATCATAACTGCTTTATTTAAAGCTGCACTACTCACTTTTGATGAAGTTTCAAATATGAATACTGATAATAAAAAAAGTATTGAATATACTGCTAAGGTAGCAATATTATAGCTTAATGTTCCAGTTGCGGTATCAACAATTGTTTTAAAAAGTATAGCTTGTAAAGCTTCAACAACTGACACAGCTACAACAAAGACAATATTTACTAGTATTAATAGTTTATGATTTAAGATATTTTTTTTCATTTATATCAACTCCATTGAATAAATTCTCTCATATTTAAATGAATTTATATAACTCAAATACAATGCTTATTCCCCCTTATCTATGTGTTTTTATATTATCTAAATGCCAAAACTTTTTTAGACAAATTTATATTGATTATAACTGATTTATGATAATGTCCTATTATACCAATTTTGATTATGTCCCACATTCATAAAAAATAATGTATAATGAACCTTGTATACTTTTAAAAAATGAGGTAGTTATAGTTAGGAATAAATATTATTATATTACCTAATATGTTTAATATAACCCTGATTATACTAGCACTTCTGTCGAGTATCATTTCTACAATAGAGTAAAAAGTAATTAAGTTAACACTTCTAAATCCTATATTGGACATTTTATGCAACGAGTAAAGCGGAATACTCTTTAAAAGTATTATTTTTACTACTATTAGAAAATAAACTATACTAATACAATTAATTACTAATTTACTTTTCTTACAACCTCCAAAATTATCTTTTCCCATATGCCAATACCCCTCTTATTACAGAATTCTTCTCATATTTATTCCTATTCTAAATACCATTTAAATGAAAACTTTTCTCCACTTATTCTTTCAAATAAGTCTTCATATTTATATAGTCCTGAAGGATTTATTACTTCATCTATCAAGAATTCTCCAAATTCCCTAGGTTTTTCTGTTATGGAGGAAGTACCATATTTTTTATTGAATACTTTCTTCAGCATTTCACAAGTTACATCTCCCATGAAATAATTATGCATATATATTGGATGGGTAGTATGATGAATCCTATATCCAAAAGGAGGTTCTTCATTATAAATTTTGTCATTAAATAATTCCCCAAATACTTTGAAATAAACTTCATGTATATCATCTAAATTTTCTATATTATTCCTATATAGCTCTTGATCAAAAAATATATCCCCTACAAATCTTAAATAATTTAGTTTATCAAATTCTTTCATCTCAACAAATTCATCTTTTACTTCACTACCAAAAAAATTTTTATAAAATATCTCTTCATAGATAAATCCACCAAATAAATTTGCTATTCCTTCAGATATTATTCCGCTAACACCTGCATTAAGAATTCTTTCCTCTGGTTTTAATAAGAATGAATGTATTCCATGTCCTGTTTCATGAAGTAGTACTTCATATTCATGATATTTATTCTTTACATTAGCAAGGATTCTTGAATCTTTTCCTGTTTCAATTGGAAAATTATATCCCCATTCAGATTTATTCTTCCTAGAAAATATATCATAAGTAATATTGTATTTATCTATATCAATTCCAAAATTCAAGAAAAATCTCATTAAAATATTATAATAATTAGACATATCTACTGTAGTATTTAATGAAGGGGCTATTTTTGAACCTATATAATCTTGGTCCCAAGGCATAAGCTCATTTTCATGAATAAACTTTTCTGCATATTCCATTCTTTTATTATTCAATATATCTATATATTTACTTAATTCATCTTTCCAACTATTAAATATACCTGGACTCAATTCATCTATTTTTAATTTATGCTCTACAAAATCATTATCACCATAAGCTTTAGCATATTCTTTTCTCAAATTAATCAATTCAATAAAACCAGCGTCTACTAATGGTTTATTAATTTGATTTCTTGCAAAATAAGCTTTTTTTCTTAAATTTCTGTCTTCTTCATTTGAAAGTATTTGTGTGATTTCTACAGATGTAATTTCCTTTCCTTCAATATTAAATCTAAAAGTATTCAACACCTGAGAAAGCTCATTAGTTTTTTTCTGAATTTCCAAGTTCAACTCATTTAATTCTTTGCTCAAATGATAGGGTTTGAAAGCATTATAAAGTATTTCAACTTTTCTTTTGTCTATTTCATTTAAATCCATATCTAAATATTTACATACTATATAAAAATTTTTCTTGTCTGACATAAAACTATTAAGTTTTTCATAAACCTCATCAATGCCAAAATCATATCCTACAGTATATTGAACCCAACTACGCCTCATTAAATCAACTTGAATTTCTTCTAATTCTTTTGCTAAACTTTCAAGTTTATCCATATATATCCCTCCAAATCAATTTATCTAGACCATATTATACCATATACTATAAAAATATTAGATAAATCCTAATAGATACTTCTACATAGATTCCTGAAATAAAAAAGTAAGGTAGATAACTAGTTATCTACCCTACTTTTTTAAAACCTTTATTTTAAAAATATTATTCTACTTTTTCTAATTTAATTCCCGTTTCGTGTCCGTTTAAATCTTGTTTTTCAAATGAATTTTCTTCAACTTTCTCAATAGATACTGCAAGAGTTTCCTTCTTTATATAGTCTTCATACTCTTGTATAGATTTTTCTATTTCACTATCTCCATTATAATATATATTTATATTATCTAGCATTTCATATCCATTGTTCTTTCTCATCTGTTGAACTTTAGAAATAAATTCTCTTGCATATCCTTCCTTAAGAAGTTCACCAGTTAAAGTAGTATCTAGTATTACAAATAAATTTTTTCCAGTAGATACATTAAACCCTTCTTTGGCTGAAATATTAATAAGGACATAATCTTTTTCTATATCAACTTTTTCTCCATCTAAATCTAATACTAGTTTACCTTCTGCTTCTAATTTTTCCACAGCTTCACGACTGTCTACTTGATTTAGGATTTTAGAGAAGGTTTTAATCTTTGGTCCTAGTACTGGACCTGCAACTTTATAATTTGGCTTTAATGAATAGTCCATAAACTGAGATAAATCTTTTTCAAATACTACATTTTTTACATTAAGCTCTTCTTTTATAAGAGGAACTAAATCATCTATTGTTTCCTCATATTTTCCATCTATTAAAACTTCATTCAATGGTTGACGAACTTTAATTCTTTCATTTTCTCTAGCTGCTCTTCCAAGAGTAACTAATTCTCTTACTAAATCCATTTTCTTTTCAAGTTTAGAATCTATTAATTCCTCATTTGCTACAGGATAATAATCTAAATGTACAGATACTTCTCCTGTTAATTTCCTATATATCTCTTCTGCAGTAAAAGGTACAAATGGTGCTATAGCTTTACTAATTCCTACAAGTATTTCATAAGTAGTACTATAAACCGCTTTCTTATCTCCGTCTAATTCTGTAGCCCAAAATCTTCTTCTTGAACGTCTAATATACCAATTGGATAAATCCTCATTTACAAACTCCTGTATATTTCTTACAGCCTTTGTTAAATCATATTCATCCATGTTCTTTTCTAGATTTTTTAATAGGCTATTATATTTTGAGAGTATCCATCTATCTAATTCTGGTCTATCTTTGTATTCAATATTGAATTCTCTTGGATCTATTCCATCTGTATTAGCATATAGTGTGAAAAAATTATATACATTTCTTATAGTTCTAAAGAATTTACTTTCTACTTCTTTTAATCCTTCTTCATCAAATTTAGTAGGAGTCCATGGTGGTGATACGTAAAGTAAATACCATCTCAAAGTATCTGCTCCATATTTGTCAAATAATTTAAATGGATCTACTGTATTTCCCTTAGATTTAGACATTTTGCTGCCTTCTTTATCTAAAATAAGATCATTAACTAAGACTCGTTTATATGGTGATTTGCCTGTTACAAATGTAGAAATAGCAAGAAGCGAGTAAAACCATCCTCTAGTTTGGTCTATTCCTTCACATATGAAATCTGCTGGAAATAGTTTGTCGAAATTCTCCTTGTTTTCAAATGGATAATGATGCTGTGCAAAAGGCATAGCTCCACTATCAAACCAGACATCTATTACATCTTTTTCCCTAGTCATAGTTCCATTACATTTCTCACATTTTATATGAACATTATCTACATAAGGTCTGTGTAGTTCTACATTTTCATCAATATCCTCTATAGCTTTCTCGCTTAATTCTTTCCTTGATCCTATACTTGTTATATGCCCACATTCGTTACATCTCCAAATATTAAGAGGTGTTCCCCAATATCTACTTCTAGAAATTGCCCAATCATTTAAGTTTTCTAGCCAATTTCCAAATCTTTTTTCCCCTACAAAATCTGGATACCATTCTACATCATTGTTATTTTCAATTAATTTGTCTTTAAGTTTAGTAATTTCAATATACCAACTAGGTTTTGCATAATATAGAAGTGGTGTATGGCATCTCCAGCAATGTGGATAATTATGTGCTACTCTTTGTTTTTTGAAAAGTTTTCCATTGTCTCTCAGCCACTTTATTATATCTGGATCTGCATCCATTACAAATTTACCTTCCCATGGAGTTTCTAAAAATTTACCTTCCTCACTTACTGGATTTAATACTGGAAGGTTATATTTTAACCCTGTATTATAGTCATCTTCACCAAAAGCAGGAGCAGAGTGAACTATTCCTGTACCATCGTCAGTAGTTACATAATCTGCAAGTGTAATAAAGAAAGCTTTTTTATCTGTTTTTACAAAAGGTATAAGTTGCTCATATTCAACATACTCTAAATCTTTTCCCTCTATTTCTTCAAGAACCTCATATTCTCCTTCTCCTAAGACATGGTCCGCTAATGTTTTACTTATATAATATATTTCATCTTCATATTTTACTTTTATATATATTTCTTTTGGATTAACTGTCAATACTACATTACTTGGTAATGTCCATGGTGTAGTGGTCCAAGCTAAGAAATATTCATCTTTATCTTTTCTTTTGAATTTAGCTATTACTGTATCTGTTTTTATTTCTTCATAACCTTGCGCTACTTCATGAGAAGCAAGACCTGTTCCACACCTTGAACAATATGGAAGTATTTTATGTCCTTCATAAATGAGTCCTTCTTTATAAAACTTATCTAATATCCACCATACAGATTCAATATAATCATTTTCTAAAGTAATATAAGGATTGTCTAAATCAATTTCATAAGCCATTCTTCTTGTCATATCACGCCATTGACTCTCATATTTAAAAACTGATTCTCTACATTTTTTATTAAATTTTTCAATTCCATATTCTTCAATATCATGTTTATCTTTTAGCTTTAATTGCTTTTCTACCTCTATTTCAACTGGCAAACCATGAGTATCCCACCCAGCTTTTCTTTTAACCTGATATCCTTCCATTGTTTTATACCTGCAGACAACATCTTTTAATGTTCTAGCCATGACATGATGTATACCTGGTTTTCCATTAGCTGTTGGAGGCCCTTCATAAAATATAAATTGATTGTCATCTTCTCTTGTTTCAACACTTTTTTTCAACAAATTAATCTCGTCCCAATAATCTGATACATCTTGTTCTCTTTTAGCTATTGGAGATTTAGACAGTTCTTCAAAAGTCATATTTATTCATCCTTTCTTTAATTTTTATAATTTATTTAACCTGCCAATATTTAAATAAAAAATCCCTAAGTTTAAAAAACCTAGGGACGAAAATATCGCGGTACCACCCAATTTATAAGTACATACCTTATCACTCAAAAATTTTAACGCATAATACGTAGTATCCTATTATACTTTCAGATACTAGACTCCAAGGTGATTTTCATAAAAGACTAGCCATAATCTCTCACCAAAAATGATTATTTCTCTTTAGACTAGTTTCTTCTACTACTTTCCTTATCTTCGCCTTTAAATATTAAATTCTGTTTTGAATAATGATACATCATAATACTTCTATTTGTCAAGTTAATTTAGTCAATAATACAGCTTAATAGTTCTTCCATTGAAATGCCTGAGAAATAATAGTCTATATCTACATCCTTTAAAACATCTTTTATATCATTTTCATTATACTTTATACCTATCAATTTATTTTCTACATTTTCTAAATCTCCATGTCCAAAAAAGTCTCCATAAAATTTAAGTTCTTTAATAACTCCTCTATCTACATCTATGAGAGTCTCCACTTTTCCGCTTTGAAATCTATTAGATTTCCTTATATTAAACTCTGGAGATTCGCCATAGTTCCACTCCCAAGTTCCATATCTTTTTTCCACAAGTTCATTAATATTTTTTAAATCTTCTTCTGATAATTCATATGGGAGTATTTCCTTATCTCCTCCAAACATACGTTTTAATAAAAGATTTTTAAAATCTTCAACAGTAATTTCTTTTTTTAAATGGTCTTTAATATTTGTCACTCTACTTCTTACAGATTTTACACCTTTAGATATGATCTTGTCCTTAGATACCTTTAAAGATTTACCTAAAATATTTAATTCGGTATCAAATAATATAGCACCATGGTGTAGAACTTTACCTTTTTTCATATACTGGGCATTTCCACAAAATTTTTGTCCACCTATCACTATATCATTTCTCCCAGTAAATTCTGCTTTAATTCCCAAATCAGCTAATACATCAATTACTGGCTGAGAAAACGTTTTGAAATCAAAAGTATTTGAGCCCTCGACTTTAGATATAATAGTATAGTTTAGATTTCCCAAATCGTGGTATACAGCACCACCACCTGAAAGTCTTCTTACAACATGTATATTATTTTCTTTAACATATTTAGTATTTATTTCTTCTATAGTATTTTGGTGTTTTCCAACTATGATAGAAGGTTCATTTTGCCACAGCATAAAAATCTCATCATATTCATCTAAATATTCAAAAACGTATTCCTCTAATGCTAAATTAAACTGAGGTTTAGTTGAATCACTTGTTACATATATCATTTATAAGCACCTCCGTCTTTTTTACATATTAATAAAATTATAAACCACTCTATAAAAAAATCAAAATAACAGCTAATAAAGTTTCCCTATTTTTTATATTTATAACTATTAAAGCTTGATTTTTAATTCTTCTAAAATTTATGTCCATGTTTGAAAGGCAACGTTGAAAGCTTGTCAACGTCAAGTATTTGTGAAAAAATAGGGAAACTTTAGTACAATTAATTAAAAATAATTAAAAAAGTAAATGAGCCAGAATTTCATACCTGACTCATAATTTTCTATGCTTTTTTAGGTAAGTGAATAGCTTTTCCTAATGCATCTTCACAAGCTTCTACAAAAGCTTCTGAGAATGTAGGATGTCCATGAATTATTTCTATAGCCTCATATACTGTAATTTCCATCTCCATTAGTGTAGCTGCTTCATTTGCTAATTCTGCAACTTTAGGTCCTACCATATGAACTCCTAAAATCTCTCCGTATTTTTTATCCACTATTACTTTCACAAACCCTTGAGTCTCCCCTGAAGCTAAAGCTCTCCCATTTCCTACAAATGGAAATTTACCAATAGATATATCATATATTTCTCTTGCACTTTCTTCAGTAAGGCCTACTGAAGAAACTTCTGGTATAGTATAGATACAAGCTGGTGTATTTTTAAGTTTTACTTTTTCTTTCCCACCCATTGCATTTATAGCTGCTATTTCACCCATTTGAGTTGCAGCATGGGCAAGCATTAATTTGCCATTTATATCACCTGGAGCATAGATTCCTTCTACACTAGTCTCCATATAATCATTTGCTTTTATTCTTCCTCTATCCATTTCAAATTCAATTTCTCCTACACCTGCTACATCTGGAACTCTCCCTATTGATAATAATGCTTTATTGACTATTAGATCATCTTTTCCTTCTAATTTTAACATTAGTCTATTATCTTTTTCAACTATTTCTTCTAATTTCGTAGAAGTAAGTATTTCTATTCCTCTACTCTTTAAATTTTCAAATAGATTTGCAGATATATCCTTGTCCATATTTGGAACCAATCTGTCCATCATTTCAATTATAGTTACTTTACTACCAAAGGAACTAAACACCAATCCTAATTCTACTCCAATAACTCCTCCACCTATTATAGCTAATCTTTCTGGTACTTCCTTTAAATTAAGAATTTCATCACTTGTAATGACCAATCTACTTTCTATACCAGAAATATTGATTTTAGCTGTTTTAGAACCACCTGCTAAAATAATTTTCTTCCCTTCTATAATATCTTTTTCATTTATTATTACTCTTTTATCCTTAGTTATTTTTCCTATACCCTTAAATATTGCAACTCCGTTACTCTTTAAAAGTCCTACTACACCATTAGTTAATGTCATAACTACTTCATTTTTCAGTTCAACAGTTCTATCCATATCTATCTTTATTTCGGGATTTTCTATAAGTATTCCTCTTCTATCTGCTTTCTTTATTTCTTCAATTATTTCAACATTTTTTAAGTAAGTTTTTGTAGGTATACATCCTCTATTTAAACATGTACCACCTAATATACTTTTTTCCACTAAAGCTACTTTTCCACCTAATTGAGCTGCTTTTATAGCTGCTACATATCCAGCTGGTCCTCCACCTATAACTATTACATCATAAATTTCTTTGTTCTTATCTTCTTTGAGCTCTCTTACTTCTACTTCCTTTTTTTCAAATTCTTCTATTTGAACATTTTCACTTTCAGAAATTTTTTCTCCCTTTTCCCCTATATAACCTATAGGAGTTACCACTGGAACTATTTCACCATTGTTTTTCAGTATCTTCAAAAGGTAACCAGAAGTTTCTGCTTCTACCTCCATATTTACCTTATCTGTCATTATTTCTAATAGAACTTCTCCTCTTTCCACATAGTCTCCTTCATTCTTGTACCATTTGATTATTTGACCTTCTTGCATATCCATACCTGCTTTAGGCATTATTACTTCCGTTGCCAAGATAAATACCTCCTTTACCGTAAATATGGTAGGACTTTATATTAATATTTTAATTGGATTTTCTAATAAACTCTTTAAATCTTGCAAAAACTTAGCTCCTACTACCCCATCTATAACTCTATGGTCTACTGTTAAACTTAAAGTCATCATAGGTTTAACCTTTGCTTTACCATCTACAGGGACTAATTTTTCTACTATTGTATTTACACCTAATATTGCACTATTTGGTTGATTTATAATTGGATCAAAATGGGTTATTCCATACATTCCTAAATTACTTACTGTAAAAGTACTTCCTTGCAATTCATCTGGTAATAGTTTCATATTAATTGTTCTTTCAGTTACATCTTTTGCAGCTACAACTATTTCAGTTAAAGTCATTTTATCTGCACCTCTTATAACTGGAGTAAGAAGTCCGTTTTCTAATCCAACGGCCATAGCTAAATCTACATAATCATGGTATATGATATTTTCTCCATCTTCTGATAAGCTTGCATTTACTAATGGATGATTTTTTAATGCCCTAGCTGTAGCTAATAGTATTATATCTGTAATAGTTATTTTCTTTTTAGTTTCTTCTAGAATTTGTTCTTTAACTGTTCTTCTTAACTCTATAACCTTAGTCATATCTACTTCTGTATTTAGAGTAAATGTTGGTGCAGAAAAATAACTTTCTGACATTCTCTTTGCTATAATCTTTCTCATATTAGACATAGGAACTACTCTAGTTCTTCCATCTTCCATGACTTCTTCAGTAATATTTTTTTCTTCTTTTCCTACTAATTTTAGAACATCTTCTTTAATTATTTTCCCTTCAAATCCACTGCCTATAATATTTTCTAAATCTATTCCCTCTACTTCTGCAATTCTTCTTGCTAGGGGCGTAATTTTTATATCTCCTTCTTTATAGTTTTCAACATCAATTTGTTGAATTCGTCCCTTAGGTCCAGAACCTTTTACTTCAAATAGATTTATATTTCTTTCTCTAGCCATTCTTCTTGCAGCTGGAG
Organism: Anaerosalibacter massiliensis; assembly: GCA_000751555.1. Lineage (GTDB taxonomy): Bacteria > Bacillota > Clostridia > Tissierellales > Sporanaerobacteraceae > Anaerosalibacter > Anaerosalibacter massiliensis. Next base: position 68,784 of record CCEZ01000044.1, read on the forward strand.
TAGCTCTTATCTTATCTTTTATTTCTAATACTTCAGGTTCTTCTTTAGTTTTTATTTCTTCAATTTCTTCTTTTATCTCTAACTTATCTTGAACAGTTTCTTTACTTTCTTTTACTTCAGGAATCTCCTCCCCTTTTTCACCTATATAACCTATAGGAGTTACTACTGGGACTGTTTCACCATTGTTTTTTAATATCTTCAAAAGGTAACCAGAAGTTTCTGCTTCTACCTCCATATTTACCTTATCTGTCATTATTTCTAATAGAACTTCTCCTCTTTCTACGTAATCTCCTTCATTCTTGTACCATTTAATTATTTGACCTTCTTGCATATCCATACCTGCTTTAGGCATTATTACTTCTATTGCCATATCCTATCCCCCCTATCGGTTTAAAACTTTGAATACTGCATCTCTTATTTGCTTTTCACTTGGTACTACTGCACTTTCTAGTTCGGGATTATATGGTATAGGTACATCTAATCCTGCTAATCTTATAATAGGTGCATCAAGATAGTCAAAAGCTTCGCTTTCTGAAATAACCGACGCTATTTCTCCTAAATATCCTCCAGTTTTACAAGCTTCATTTACAAGAATTGCTCTACCTGTTTTCTTAACTGAATTTATGATTAATTCTTTGTCTAAAGGTACTAAAGTACGAGGGTCTAATACTTCTACACTTATACCTTCTTCTTCTAATTCTTCTGCTACTTTCAATACTCTAGGAAGCATTCTTCCATAGCTTATTATAGTTACATCTTCTCCTTCTTTTTTAATCTCTCCTTTTCCTAGAGGTATTATAAATTCATCATCTATTGGTACAGAACCCTTTACTTTATATAAAGTTTTTTGTTCTACAAATACTACTGGGTTATCATCTCTTATAGCTGCTTTTAAAAGCCCTTTTGCATCAGCTGCTGTTCCCGGTACTACTACTTTAAGTCCTGGTACATGACAGAACCACGCTTCTAAACTTTGAGAATGTTGAGCTGCTGCTCCTGTTCCTGAACCGCCAGGTGCTCTTAGAACCATTGGAACTTTGGCCTTTCCGCCGAACATATAACGCATTTTTGCTGCTTGATTCACTAATGAATCCATAGCTATTGTAGTGAAATCCATAAACATTATTTCTGCAATAGGTCTCATTCCTGTTACAGCTGCTCCCGCTGCCGCTCCTGCTATAGCTGCTTCTGATATAGGAGTATCTCTAACTCTTTCTTCACCAAATTCTTCAAGCATTCCTACAGATACACCAAATGCTCCTCCATATAAGCCAACATCTTCTCCCATTAAAAATACATTTTCATCTTTTCTCATTTCTTCAACCATTGCTAATTTAACTGCATCTTTATATGTCATTTCCTTCATTTGTTCACTCATTTCTATCCCTCCCTATGCATATACATCTTCTGTTATAGTTTCAATTGGTGGATTTGGACTATTATTTGCAAACTCAACAGCTTTCTCAATTGATTCTCTAGCATTGTTTTCAATCTTATCTAGTTCTTCTTCAGTTGATATTTTATTTTCTATTATATAATTTCTAAGCTGCTTAATTGGACATTTGCTTTTCCATTCTTCTACTTCTTCCTTTGATCTATAAATTTGTGCATCAGATTTTGAATGACCCAGCCATCTATAAGTTTTACTTTCAATTAATACAGGGCCATTACCTTCCCTTACATATTTAGCAATTTCTTTTGTTCTATTATATACTTCTACCGCATTGTTTCCATCAATTATATGTCCTGGAATTCCATAAGATTTTGCTCTATCAGCTATGTTTTTTATATTCATTGCCTTATTTTGTGGTACACTCATACCATATAGATTGTTTTCACAGTAGAATATTACTGGCAATTTCCATACTGAAGCTAAGTTTAATGCTTCATGGAAACTTCCCTCATTAGAAGCACCATCTCCAAAGAAACAAAGTACTACTTTTCCTGTTTTCTTCATTTGTTGAGTAAGGGCAGCACCTACTGCTATTCCATGACCTCCTCCTACAACTCCATTAGCTCCTAAGTTTCCAGCATCTACATCAGCTATATGCATGGAGCCACCTTTTCCTTTACAATATCCAGTATATTTTCCTAGAAGTTCTGCCATCATTTTATTTAAATCTATCCCTTTTCCTATAACTTGACTATGACCCCTATGAGTTGAAGTTATTAAATCATCATTATTTAATGCCATACAAGCTCCAACACTTGAAGCTTCTTGACCAATTGAAAGGTGAGTTGTACCATGTACCATGCCCCTTGCGAAAAAATAGCTTACTTTTTCCTCAAATGCTCTAGCTTCATTCATTCTTTTATACATTTCCAAAATTGTTTCTTTACTAATATCAATCATTTATATCCCTCCCGCTTTAAAAACATAATAGTTTAATTTTTTACATATAATCCTTTAAAATACTCTTTGCTACACTCTCATCAGTAACTAATACATCCATTAGCTTTCCTCTTAACGCTCCATGGATAGCCTCTATTTTCTTTTCTCCACCTGCTACTGCAACTATTGTGGGTATCTTTTCTAATTTATCTAGGCTAAGGGCAACAGTTTTTTCAGTAAATATACTTTCTACTTCCTGTCCATTTTTATCAAAGAAACAAGTTCCAATATCCCCTACGACTCCACAATCTAATAACTTATCTATATCTTCCTTTTGCAAGAGCTCTATATCTGTCATAGTAGAAGATACTATGCCACCTATTCCAACAACTGCAATATCTGCATTTGCACTACTTTCTAAAACTTTTTTAATACTTTTATCTGCAAATATTAAATCTCTTACTTCCTTTGTTGCTACAAATACTGGAGAATATAAACCTAGTGAACTTCCTCCTAAATTTTTAGCCATAGTATCTGCTATCACATTAGAATGATATATGTTCATTTCATTGCCAATGCCACCTACTAAAGGTGATATAACTATATTTGTTTTACCACTAGATCTAATTCTACTAGCTACTCCATATAGTGTTCTCCCCCATGAAACAGCAATTGTCATATTATGTTCAATGATTTGACTCAAATAATCTACAGCTCCATCTGCTAATTGAGTTATTAAACCATTTTCATCCTTTGATAACTTTGGTACAACTATAGCTTTCTTTAATCCAAATATTGTTTCTAGTTGTCTTTGAAGATCAAAACAATATAAATCTGAATCTTGAATTTCAATTTTTACGATACCTTTATCTCTAGCCTCATTCAGCAACATAGATACTTTAGATCGAGAAATTGAATATTCTTTAGCTATCTGATTTTGACTCATTCCATCTATATAGTACATATAGGCTATTTCAGTAAGTTTTCTCTTTCGGCTATTATTCATAACAATCCTCCCAGCTACACCTATGAATTAAATAGTTTTATTTCTTTAGTTTCATTATACCATTCTTTTAACATATGTCAATGATGTTGACATATGTTGAAAGAATGGTATAATTATTGTTAAATGTTTGTATATTAAATCTTATTAATTAGAAAAAAGTCTTACACTTAATGAGGGTAATTTAATTACCATTGGAATCCTTCTTCTATATAAAAAATGGAAATCAATTAAGTTGATTTCCATTTTTTATTATAATTTTTATATTTTATCCTATTAGTTGTTCCTGCAATTGTCTAAGTTTATATATTAAAGTTGTTTTATCTAAATCTATTATGTCATAAGTTATTGGTTGACCTTTTTTAATATCTTTTTTAACTATAGCATTTTTATTTATTAAACCAAATGGCACTAAATTCTCCTCTTTTACTGTTTCATAAGTATCAATACTACCATATGCAGTAAACCCACCTATTCCATCCATCTTTTCTCCTACTTTTAAATCCTTTTTAGCTATAGCAATGGTTTCAGCTATTGGCTTTCCATTCATAGGAATAATAGTTGGTTCATTATATATTGCAGCTCTTGCAACTGTTAGTGGCGTTTCCAAACTAGTTAAATGGTAAGGGCGATATAGAACATAATTTGGTCCTTGTCCCATACTTAGATACTGCATCTCATGATGAACTTGTGGCAATTTGCTTGTAACTATTACAAATACTCCTGGAGCAATTCCATTTACATAATCAACTATTTTATATTTATTTAGTATTCCGCCTTCACTCTTTAAACTAAATAGTTTAGGTAACTTATCTACTACAGCTGATGGTGCGTGTCCTCCTCTTATATCTGGAATAAATCCAGTAGCATTTGCCATACAAGTCATTTCCACCATAGTTTTTGTACCATCTACAAATGAAGTTAGCATCTTAGGACTAACTCCTGAGTTTGTGGCTTGCTCAAACACACTATCTGGAGTGGCATCTAATTTTACAGGATTATTCTTTCCCTTTCCAATAGCTAAAACATCAAAACCTGCTGCATCTGCAAAATCATATATTTCTTTGACTGAACCTGGTTCATCTCCTGCAGTACCTGTATATACTACTCCTGCATTTTGAGCCATTTTATTAAGTATTGGTCCTACTACTACATCAGCTTCTACATTGAGCATAACAATATGTTTTTTATTAAATATTGAATCCATAGCTAATTTAGCACCAAGATCTGGTACTCCTGTAGCATCTACTACTACATCAATAAGATTTGCTTTAGTAACTAATTCTGAATCATCAGCTGCTACAAATTTGCCTTTTTCCATAGCTATGTTTACCTCTTTTAAATTTTTAGCAACTACTATGTCTTCTTCTTTAATTCCAGCTAATTTATAAGATTCTATAGCATTCTCTATGTTTATATCTACTACTAGAGATGGAAGTATTCCTTTCATCAATACCATTTGACTTACCATGCCTTTTCCCATTTGTCCTGCTCCAACTAATCCAACCTTTATTTTCTTGCCTTCAGAATCTAAATTAGCTAATTTAGTATTAAGCCCTAACATTTTATATCCCTCCTATATTATAATTAATATTAAATAGTTCTTTGAAATTATTTTCATACAATTAATTTAATTTCACACAAATTATACACCTATTTTTTTAATAGTCAATAATAAGCTATAATTTTTCTTCTTTTCCATCTAGTTTTGTATCTTATATTATCGAAAAAATATAAAGAAATCCCATCTAGGATTTCCTCATATTTTACTTAATATATATTTATTAAATTGCCTATAACTATTTCTTTTAATTCTTCTCCCTTTAAATTAATAACTCCAGGCAAGTCCACAGTATTAGAATCTTTAAACTTAAATGTACAATGACCCAATTCTCTTAATGTTTTATTTGCTTCATCTCCTACAGCTACTACTTCATATTTTAATTCTCCAATAGAGACCATATCTCCAACATTTACATCTCCTTTTAAAGTATCAACTGTATGAAGTACAGAAATTTCAGCCAATTCTGCTGGTGCATCTTCATTGAAAATTATAAGCATTTTTTCTTGAATAAATTCATTTACCATATCTCCGAGTCCAACTACTTTTACTGAATACTTCATAATCTTCCTCCTATACTAGCAAAAATATATTTTTTGAAATTAATATAAACCAAAACTGAATAAGTATGCTATTATTACTGCTAAAGGTCCAGTTATTAATCTTGAAAATAGTATAGCTGGTACACCTACTTCAACAGTCTCGGGTTCCGCCTCTCCTAAACTTAACCCTACTGGAATAAAATCAGCACCTACTTGTGGATTAATTGCAAATAAGGCTGGCAATGCATATTGTGGTGGTATATTTCCTTTACCTATTTCCACACCTATTAAAACTCCAACTACTTGAGCTATAACTGCCCCTGGTCCAAGCAAAGGTGACAATACTGGTATAGCTGCAATAATAGAAATACCTATTAATCCACCTATGCTTCCCGAATAAGGTGCAATAACTTTAGCTATAGCATCTCCTATTCCTGTTTTTAAAATAATTCCAATTAACATAGAGACAAAAGCCATAAATGGTAATATATTTTTAATTACAGAATCTATAGAATCTCTACCTGCTGAATAAAAAATAGATACTACACTTCCAATGCCTTTCCCAATTTTTTCTACAATATTGGTTTTTTTCTGTGATTCAAACTTAATTTCTGTTTTTTCTTCATTAATTTCCGCTTCTTTAATTTCTTTTTCTTTGATTTCAACTTCTGATTCATCTAATAAGACAATATTTTTTTCAGTAACTCCTGAAACATAAAGCTCTTCTGTTATAAATTTAGCCAAAGGACCAGATTGTCCTACTGGAGTTAAGTTTATAGTTAAAATTTTCTTTTTAGGATAAACTCCACATCTAGCAGTTCCCCCACAATCTACAACTGCTACAATTACTTCTTCATCAGGCACTGATGTTTTAAAAGCATCTATAACAGTTCCACCTGTAAGCTCAGCCATTTTATTGGCAACAGGGCTAATTCCTCCTCCAGTAACAGATAATATTTTATCTTTACCTGGTTTTGGTTTTATTATTAAAGGTCCGCCCCATCCGCCAGAACCTTTTTCCACTTTTACAGCATTATATACCATACCTTATCCCCCCATGTCTTATTTTTGAAATGGTTTAGCCCTGTCTTTTTTTCATCATACGAATAGTCATAAATTCTGTAACCAATCCACGAATAAATATAATAACTAAGCCTACTATAAAATATCTTACAGCTAGTTGTCCTAAAGGAAGTCCTAATTTTTTTATCCCCTCCGCCACTCCAAGATATACAAATAATTCAGCTGGGTTAGCATGTGGAAAAAGCCCTGTTATAGGATGGACAAATGATACTGCTGCATCATAATATGCAGGCTTGTACTTTTCATCCAAGAATTTACCAAATGTATAACACATTGGATTGGTTAGAAAAAATACAGATATCAGTGGTAATATTGTATATCTAGTAATAGCATTTTTAGTTGCCTTTTGTGCTACTCTCTGAACCTTATCCTCTCCTATAATTTTTATTATTGCATTAACAAAAGTAATAAGTACAATCAATGTAGGTAAGATACCTGTTACTAATCCAACAAAAGTTTTTCCTCCTTCTTCAAATAATCCAATAAATCCTTCTGCTAATTTTGCTAAAGCTTCCATGAAACTCCTCCTTCCTATTATCCTTTTAACTAATTAAAGCTTCACACATTTATATCTTTTATGACAAGGTTTTCTTTACTATAAAATTATATGCTTGTCCATTGATTAATTGCAGTTTTTAATGCTTTTCTAGTAGCTTTGTTCTTAATATTTGAAATATCTTCTTTTAACTCTACTATAGATTTATTTATAAACTCATTTTTATTTTTAAATCTATTAAATACAGTTATTCCTTTCATTTCTTTCGCTGCAACTACTCTATCATTATTATCTAAAACTAAAATTACTATAGAACCTACACTAAATTTTCCCTTTTCTTGCCCTACTAAAATTTTTCCTTCTTTTTTCATATCTTTTATTACATTGTCAAAGTGTCTCATTTGAATATAAGCAAATAAACCTTGAAGTATCCACATAGCAAAAATAAATATCATAGCTTTGGAAATGTTATCCACTTTATCACCTACTATTTATTAACAATTAATAAAATAATATTGCTAAAAATTTTAATATCTTTAAATATCTATTTATCAGACAAGGCAAGAATTGCTTCTGCTGTATTTTCATCTGTAATTAAAACATCTATATATCCTCCTACTAAAGCTGCTAATATAGCCCTTTTCTTTGCTACATAGCCAGCAATACCTATTTTTAATGGGATTTTCTTTATATCTTCTAAATCAATCCCTATAACTCTTCTATTTAATTCAAAATTGTCCCCTTTTCCATATTTATCAATAAATAATGAACTAATGTCAGCTACTGCCCCTGATTCTTCTAATTTTTTAATATATTTCATAGTGAAATATCCACTTTCTAAAAGGGTTGAAGTATTTAATAATGGATAACCTATTCCCATTAGTGAAATGTCCACATCTTTCATAAGTTTAAATAAACTCTGAATATTTTTATCTTGAATAAATATATCTTTCCTAGCAGGATCATCTACTATGGAAGGCGCGTGTAATAATTTGCAATCTCCTTTAAATTTTCTAGCTAAATCTAGAGCAATACTATTAGGATGTATGTTTACATTTGTTTCACCTATTCCTCCGACTAAAGGTAAGAAAGTTATATCTCTTTTTTTGTCATTATTTACATAATCCTTAATTTTATTTAAAGTGGTTCCCCAAGTCACACCTATTGTTTGCCCATCTTTGATAATTCTTTCAAGATATTCTGCTGATGCTTTGGCTAATTCTTTCTTTATTTCTTCAGGTTCATCAGCCATGCTATCTACAACTATCACTTCTTTCAAATCAAACCTTTTTTCTAACTCTTTCTCCAACTGTATGTATTGGTTTTTTATTGGATTATTTACTGTAATTTTTATTATCTTTGCTTTTTTCGCAGCAGATAATATTCTGGAAACTGAAGATTTTGAAATTTGCAATTTTTCTGCTATTTCTCCCTGATTTAAATGTTCTTCATAATACATTTGAGAGCATTTTACCATTAATCTTGTATCATATCCTTTTTTATTCATAGCAACCCTTCCTTGAAATTTTTTTCAGACTAATAAATTCTTTGCAGACACATTCTATTATGGAATCGTTTTTATGTCAAGAATAGTTTATTTTTTAACTATTTATTATGTATAGAAACAACAAAATCATACTATTTTTTTTAAACTTCTTTTTAAATTGTAAAAGAGAGATTTTTTAATCTCTCCAATATTTCTTAATAGCATGGCTTACACCATCGTCACTATTTGAAAGGGTGATAAAATCCGATTTTTCTTTTACCCTATCTAATGCATTTTCCATAGCTATGCCTACCTTCGCATATTCAATCATAGATATATCATTTTCTCCATCTCCAATTGCAACTACACTCTCTCTATTTAAATTATAACTTTTAGTTATTCTATTCAATGCTTTTCCTTTACTTGCCTTAGAACTATATACTTCTAAGAAACATGGCAAAGAAAATTGAGCAGATATTTCTTCAGAATATTTTCGTTCTAATTCTTTTTTAAATATAGAAAGGAATTCATTTTCACCACATTGAAGTAATTTACCAATAATATTCCACATATTATTTTTTTCTATAAAATTATATAAAGATCCTACTTCTTCAATCTTGGATGTAGAATAATTTCTAAAGATTTCAAATCTCTTATCTTTTTTATTTGAAACATATAAGGTATTTCTTATAAAGACTACATTATATATATCTTTTTTTTCACATGTTTTAATTATATCTTTTGCTATTTCACTATCAATATTCTCTTCATATATTATTTCTTCTCCAGTATAATCAGATATTATACCGCCATTAAATCCTATTACCATTTCTTCTAAACCTAATTTTCTGCTATAGGGTAAAATAGATGTAGGCTCTCTCCCTGAAGCTAGTATTATTCTCACACCTTCTTCTTTTAATTTAGCTAATTCTTCCTTATTTTTTTCTGATAACTTATGTTCCTCATTAAGAAGTGTACCATCTAAATCTAATGCTAATATTTCATACATTTTATACCTCCTTGTTTTATTCCAGATTTTTATCTACATATTATCCTCTTGTAGTTTCCTTAACTTATATATTAAGCTATTACAGTCTAGCTCTACCATATCATAAGTAATAAATTCTCCCTTTTTAATATCCCTAAGTACTTTAGTATCTTCATCTATTAGACCAATAGGAACTAGATTTTGATTTTTAGCAACTTTATATTCCTCAATACTACCATATACTGTATATCCACCAATACCATCTAATTTTTCTCCAGCTTTTAAATTTTTCTTTGCTACTGTTACTGTATCAGCTATAACCCCTTCCGTTGGAGCTATAGTAGCTCTTCGATTTATACAAGCTTCAAATATTGTATTAGGTGTTTCTAGACTAGTAAGGTGATATGGTCTATATAGAACATAATTAGGTCCAGATCCCATTTTTAAATATTCTAATTGACTGTGAACTTCTTCTAAATTTGTCGTAAATATTAAAAATACCCCTGGAGCTATTCCTCTAACATAATCTACTACTTCATATTTATTGAGAACTCCTCCTTTTTCTTTTAATCTCATAAAACTAGTTAAGTCATCTATATTGCTAACTATGCCATGTCCACCTCTAATGTCTGGAACAAAACCTGTAGCATTTGCCATGCAAGTCATTTCTATCATAGTATTTGTTCCATCAATAAATGCTGCTAACATATGGGGTTTTAATTTCTTTTTTAATGCCTCATCATATACAGTACTTGGATTTGCCTCTAAGTTTATAGGATTATTTTTCCCTTTTCCTATAGCTAAAACTTCAAATCCTAATCCTACTGCAAAATCATATAATTCCATAACTGCTCCAGGTTCATCACCTGCAGTTCCTGTATAAATAACACCAGCTTCTTTAGCATATCTATGTAGTATTGGACCTACTACTGAGTCTGCTTCTACATTTAACATCACTATATGTTTTCCATTATGAATAGCATCCATAGAAAGTTTTGCTCCTACCTTAGGAACACCTGTAGCATCTACTACAACTTGGATTTCATTTGCTTTTGCTGCTATATCTATATCTTCGCTAATTACATACTTCCCTTTTTCTAAAGCAAAATTAATCTTCTTCAAAGAATTAGATATAACCATGTCATCTTTTTTAATACCTGCAGATAAAAGTGCATTTATTGCTTTCTCAGCATTTCTGTTTATGACTAAAGCAGGCAACATTCCTCTTATTCTTGACATCTGATTAACTAAACCTTTACCCATTTTTCCTGCTCCAACTATAGCTACTTTTATAGGAGTACCTTCTTTCTCTAGTCTAGCTAACTCTTTATTCATATTTAACATTGTATTTCTCCTTTCTGCATATCTTCCTACTTATTTTATCCCAGCATTTTGCCCTGCAATATATCCAGAAGACCAAGCCCATTGGAGATTAAATCCTCCACAATCTCCATCTATATCTACTAATTCTCCTGCAAAATAAAGTCCTTCAACTAATTTAGATTCCATTGTACTACTTTCTATTTCTCTTGTATCTACACCTCCTGCTGTTACCTGTGCATTTGACCAAGACTTACTTCCTTTTATTTCAAATCTCCAATCCGTTAATATATGGGCTATTTTTTCTATCTCTTCATTAGATAAATTAGCTATATTTTTTAATCTATCAATTTTAGTTTCTTTTAATATAACTGGAATTAGCCTTTTATTTATAAGACCTATGAGTCCAATTTCTATAGTCTTTTTAGGCATATATCCAAACCGAATTTTCAAACTCTCTTCTAACTCATTTTTATCTATACTATTTAAAATTGATATTTTCAATATTGGTTTTTTCCCATTATTTAAAAGCTCCAAAGCTTTCCTACTTAGTTGAAGAATTGGAGGGCCAGATATGCCATAATCAGTAAAGAGTATATCTCCCCTATCTTCTCTTAAAATCTTATTTTTGTTTATGAGATAGGCAGTACCTAAAACTTTCACTCCATTAATACTTTTAAGAAAATTTTCTTCTAATTTTAATTGTACAAGTCCAGGAAATATATCCACAATATTATGTCCTAATTTTTTAGCCAAATTATATCCATTACCATCTGAACCAGTAGAAGGCATAGCCTTACCACCCGTAGCCAATATAACCCTATCTCCACTAAACCTTCTTCCATCTTTTAAATTTATTAAAAACTTTCCACCTTTATTTTCTATATCTTTAACAAAAGCATTACATATTGTTTCTATTCCTAAATTATCTAATTCATATCTCAAAACATCTAATATACTAGAAGCTTGGAAAGATAGAGGAAAGACTTTTCCACTATCCTCAATTGCTGGGACAATACCTAATTTTTCAAAAAAAGATATAGTTTCTTCTACACCAAATTGAGATAAAGGACTATAAACAAATTTAAAATTCTTTCCATGATAATTTTTTACATCCAAAAATTTATTTGTATAATTACATCTTCCATTTCCTGTTGCTAATATTTTCTTTCCTACTCGTGAATTTCTTTCTAATATAGTTACTTCTGCACCATTTTTTTTGGCAGAAATAGCTGATATCATTCCTGCAGCTCCACCACCAACAACAATTACTTTCACAGACATATATATAACTCCTTCTATATTTGATAAGATATTATTTTCCTTATCTTATTTTATACATTATTTTTACTTTTGTCTATTTTGCTAAATAAAAAGCTGTGAATCAGTCTTTCTATTCTGACTCACAGCTCTTTATAAATAGTTGTTTAGTTTCTATTTAGTACTCCATTCAATACTACTCCTACTATAGCTGCAAAACTTAGTCCTGTAATCTTAACAGTTTCTGTTACTGGTATTCCTATAGTTATGCCAAATCTTTTTTCTATAATTCCACTTCCTAGTCCAAGTACTAATATAGTTATCATTACTAATATATTTTTAAAATTAAATTTCACTTTATCATTTTTTATAGTTTTAACTCCTATTAAGGATATCATACTAAATAACATAATACTTATTCCGCCCATTACTGGTATTGGTATACTACTTAAGAGCGCTCCTATTTTAGATACAAATCCTAATATTATGGCAAATATTGCAGCTAGTCTTAAAATTGATGGATCATAATTTTTGGTTATAGCAAGTACTCCTGTATTTTCTCCATAAGTTGTATTAGCAGGACCTCCTATTAAAGAAGCAGCTATTGTAGCAAGTCCATCTCCAAGTAATGTCCTATTTAATCCTGGATCTTCAACGAAGTTTTTCCCTACTACTTGACCATTAGTAGTTATATCTCCTATATGCTCCATAAATACTGCTAATACTACAGGGGCTATTATAGATATAGCACCTAAATCAAACTTTGGAAGATTAAATGGCGGTAATGATATGATAGGACTTTCTTTTATTAATGCTAAATCTACTATTTCTAATTTTAATGAAAGCAAATATCCTACTACTACACCTGTTAAAATTGATAATTGTTTAAAAAATCCCTTACCTTTAAAGTTCACAAGTAATGCTGTTATAAGAGTGATTGTTGCAATTAAGAAATTTTTAGAAGCCATATCAAAAGCTGTAGGTATAAGATTCATACCTATTACTATTATCATTGGTCCTACTACTTGTGACGGCAAGTATTTCTTTATCTTATCTACGCCAATCTTCTTTACTACAAAGGATAAAACTACATATATTATACCTGCTACCATCATTCCACCTTGAGCATAGGATAAATCTCCGTTATACATTTCCTTTACAGTGAGTACAACAGGTATAAATGCAAAAGATGAACCTAAAAATACTGGAACTTTGCCTTTTGTACATAAGTGAAATATTAATGTACCCATTCCTGCTGAAAACAAAGCTATAGATGGATTCAATCCTGTTAAAATTGGAACTAAGACTGTTGCACCAAACATAGCAATCAAATGTTGAAGAGCTAAAATAGCCTTTCTTGAAGATTCTTTAGTTTTTAAGCCATTTTTAGAACAAGATTCTTCTTTTAATATATGTTCAGACATTAAAAAACCCCCTTTTTTTATTAAAGGAGATTCTAAGATCTCCCCTTTTCAGCCTCACAGGACTGAATTAAAAGGCCTACACTATCTGATTGTAATAAAAAAACTTCTTGACACTAGCAAGAAGTTTTTTGCATAACTAAACCGTTTATCACAATCTTGCCAGTCTCACAGGACTGAATTAAAGATTCGTGTGCCTCTCATTTTTTCTATTATAACATTATATTTTATTTTTTGCAATATATTATAGTCTTCTAAATACTTCCCCTTCTTCTAATCCTTCTAATTTTAATCCTTCATCTATTTGTGCTAATATTAAATCTTTATCTTTTCTCAAAGTACCTCCCAATGGAACATAATTAGAAGCATGATTACTCCTAAATATACAATTATCAACTTCTAAATTGCTAATAAATTGTCTAGTTTCAATAAGGACTTCCTTGGGAGTTAAAAGTTGAAATTCTCCATTTTCAACTTCATCATAAAATTCTGTACCTTCTTCTACTAGAAGTGTAAGAAGTCCTATATAGTCAGGGTTAATTTCATTCATAACTTTAGCAGATTCAATAGCATGTTCTTGTGACATATCTTTTCCTCCTATACCTGATATAAGTGTCACTGAAAGTTTGATTCCTGATTCTACAACTCTTTCTCCTGCTAAAATCATCTCATTAGGAGTAACCCCCTTATTTATTTTCTGTAAAATTTTTTCACTACCAGATTCTACTCCTAAATATATAATTCCTAATCCTAAATCCTTTAACTCTAACAAATCTTCTTTGCTCTTAAGTAAAATAGATCTAGGTGAACCATATATCCCAACCCTTTCACATTCAGGAAAAAGCTCTTTTATGGCTCTTAGTATCTTTCTTAAATAATCCATTTTCATAATAAGACCATCACCATCTGCTATAAATATCTTTTTTACATTTTTATAGCTTTGTCTCCCTATCATTAAATCTTTTATAATTTCTTCTAATGGTCTTATTCTAAATTTCTTATCTTTATACATAGAACAAAAAGTACATTTGTTGTGGGAACAGCCTATAGTAGCCTGGACTATAAGACTATAAGCTTCACTTGGGGGTCTATAAACCGTACCTTCATACCTCATATTATCGATCTCCTTTTAATTCATTTAGAATATCCATGTTTTTTACATATAATATAGTTGTTTTCACATCTTGAATAAAATATAAATATTCTCTATATATTCTCTTATATTACATACCCTTATGTACCTTTCTAAACCAATTTAGTTGAGTTAAAAATATCAATGATTGTTATACTAATATTTTAAAATATTTAGTATATCTTTTAGAGTCTCTTCTGTATATTCTCCCTTTCTATATTTCCTCATTGTAACAATAACAGCAGTTTGATCTCCTATTTTATAAACTTCTTTTACAATATTAGGTCTCTCAACAAAAGTACCTAAAACATTAAAGTCCTCATCAAAAAATATAAAAGTAGGTATCTTGACTTTTTCACCTTTAATAAATTTTTTTAAAAAATCCTCGTTTTCATCTCTATCTATTATAGAAATTTTAATATTATTGTTTATATTTTTCATTCTTTCCAAAACAGGTACATTTACCATACAATCAGGGCACCAAATTTCTGCACAAATTAAAACATTTATCTTTTTATCTATGGATTTAATTCTTTCTATAAATTCCTTATTAAAATATATCCCATTCAAAATTTCCAATGTTTTTTCCTTGTAAGAATCTTCATCCATATTTACAAATTCTTCAAAAGAAATACCATTATAAAACATTTCTTTAATATCCAAAGCTAATCCCCCTTTACATAACCCATCAGTATATATTATTAGTTAGTTTACTAAATTATAATATATATGTATTAACAATACAATATTTAAATAAAAAAACCCTACCTC
>CCEZ01000045.1 GCA_000751555.1 Anaerosalibacter massiliensis
CCTGCCACTTTAGTATTTATAGCTGTTACTTCTGATTCTATATCCTCGGGAGCAGGCGTCCAGTCGGTGGGTTTGTTGCCTTTTTCTAACTTCAAACCTGCCATTAAGCATTTAGGTTGATTATTTTGATAATCAGCACAATAAGGTTCAAATCTAATCCTACTAACTGTAGACTTTTCATCAAATTTAAAGGTCATTCCTATCCTTGTCCATTTTTTGGGTACAATCATTCCATGTGACATATTGTGATGCTCTAATATTGTTGCTTTGCTGTTTTCATCATTATCTCCAAATCTGCCCACTCTTGTAGGTTGTGCTTTTCCTTCTTCATCAAGGCTTTTAACCCAGCAAGATAAAGTATACGTTTCTCCACCTTCTATTTCTACTGTTTGCCACCTTTTTGCCCAATTCCTTGTTATATAAACTACAGACAAGCCACCAAAGTTTTCATTGTATGTTTGAGCTCCATCATTGCTAAAGTCCCAAACAGACATATCTTTCGAGCCATAATCTTTTGTGTCTAAAAATAAATTCCTTCCACCAATTTCAATGTCATTAATCAGCTTTTCTACATCAGTTTGGCTTACTTTCAAATTGATTTCTTCCTGTAATATATCTATGCTAGCTGTATTCTTAGATAGTTGAGTATTAATTGTAGTTATATTTTCATCTGTAACAACCTTGTATTGATTAAAAGTTTGATTATCTACTTTAAATTTTATTGCATCATCTAAGGCTTGTATCTGCGCTCTTTGATTGCTTATTTCTTGACTATTTTCATCTATAGCTAACTTTTGAGTAGATAATTCAACGTCAAGTGTTCTATCTCCTACTTGTACCCTAGTACCTTTTATTGTTTCAGTTCCATTCTCATTGAATTCCCTTGCTACACTATTAATGTCTAGCTTGTAACCTTGAATATTAGCTGCATCATCCACTTTACTATCGTCTATTGCTCCATCCGTTAATCCTTCTCTAGTAAGCCCTCTCTCATCAAATAAAACAGTTTCTCCATCTTCTCCCCTAACTCTTAGACCATAAACAGAACCATCTCTATTTACATCACCTAAAACCACCCTTTCAAGTCCTTCGTGAATTACTTGTAGTCTATTGCCTGTAATGTTAAGTTTCCCGTCTGCTCCTGCAACAGTTACAAGACTAGTATCAAGCGTACCAGATTTTATTTTTCCTGCGGTTACCGCATTTATTTGAGCATCTCCTATTGCTCCATCTGCTATTATCCCACTTCCTGCTGTTATAGCTCCTACCGCAATGTTTTCAGCTGTGATATTCCCGGCCAGTAAGTGGTCTATCTCTCCAACTTTTACTTTCAAGAATGTTATGTCTGCATTTATTGCTTCTAAATCTTCAACATCAAGATTATCTATTCTTGCATTTATAGCATCTAAATCTGTTATATTTGCTTTCGTTGCTTCAAGCTCTCCTACACGTATTAACGCCGCATTTAAGTCAACTATATCCGCTTTTTCTGCTATTATAGTAACAAATTCTTGCCTTATAGGATTAAAATCAATTTTACTTTCATCTACCATGCCATCACTAGTTAAAACTGTATCCGCTGTTTCAACTGTGTCCATGACATCGCTTTGCATTTCCTCGAATGTATAAGTCTTATTAGCTATCTCAACTTTATTGTTCCAAGGCTCATCAGGATATTCTGTTATTTTTACTACTCTTTGTTTTTCTTTTACCCCATTTTCTTTTGATATTAATGTTATTGTATCTCCTAGATTAGCACCTCTTAAATCTACTACATCAGCTTCATAGCTTTTATACGGCTTTGATAACTCTTCTAGTTTAGATATAGCATCTTCTTTTAAATTTTCTACTACCGTGTACCTATTATCTTCCCATGTGGCATAGATAATTTTATCGCTATATTGATAGTTTTCTACGTACTTTTTACCATTATTAATTTCTTCTATAGTTAGCCCATCTTTGCCTAAGGGGATTAATCTAGTCACATAGTCATAGCTATCAGAAGATATATTTAAACTCTTTAAATTCACATCCTCCATGAAGAAATCGCCTTTATCTTCTCCAAGCTTCTCGTATACATTTACCTTTTTATTTATTGCATCATAAAAAATTTCAGCTCGGTAAGCTTTTCTTATCTCGTCTATAATTTCCAAAGGCGTACTATTACTTACTCTTACAGTTCTTCTCTTTGTTATGTCATTGTGTCCTATAGTCCAACTTGTGCCTGCTAAGGCTAGATTTAGAGTGTCTTTCAAGTAGCTATTTACCATTTCAAAATGAGGAAATGAGTTTGACTTTAACCCTTCTATATTTACTTTTGCTATTACTCCTATCCAATCTCCACTAGAGTTATCTATTTCTTTAATTACATAAAAATTAAATTTAGTTTCAATGTAACATTCTTCTTTTATATTTTTACTCAATTTTTTAGGATAAGAAAAAGAGAGAGTATCCTCTCCCTTCTTCAAATCTCTTTCCCTTACTAAATCTTTGTATTTGGTTAATCCTTCAATTTTTTCTTTATTTACATTGTATAATTTTAACATTAAAAAACCTCCTTAGTAGGAGCTATTCCTTTATCATAAAATCTATAGAAGTCAATTCTAGAGGGCTTATTTTTAGCCCTTCTAAGGCATTTAAATTTATCTTAGATATATTTACATCTGTTTCTATGTCTAACAGTTCTAAGACCCCTTTATTAAAGTCTGCTTGTTTTTCGTTTTTTATAACATAATGTCCTTTGTCATTTATCTTAGGTTTTCCTTCTTTATCCAATTCAGCATATTGTTTTAATAATTTTTGTCTTTCTTCTTCATAGACTACTAATTCCTCTTCTATATTTTTAATATTTTTAGAAATAACATAAGATACTTTGATAGGTAATTGTTCTTTAGATAATTCCCTTAAGGTCGGTATAGAATTTAATAAGTCTTGATTAGTTAGTTTCATTTTTATCACCTCTTGACACCATATCTTTCAATATTAAGTGATTAATTTCGCTTGTTACTTTCAAGTTATCTAAACATACTGTATCTGCCCTTAAGCCACCTAATAGGCATATATCTTCGCTATTTTCTTTTACTTTTGTACTCATTTAATCATCCTTTCTATTTTTTCAAAAAAATATTTCACCTCCTTTTTAAAAGGGTTTTTGTCGTTCTCTGTAGAAGTGTCCCATAAGGAGGTGAAAAAATGGCTATTACTTTAGATAAAAAATTAGTACTTGCTTCTGGTGAATTAGAAATAAAGACACCAAACACTGGAGTAAAAGATATGAATGATGTTGATGTTTATCTCATTAAAGAAGATGGTAAGATATTCAATCATTCAATTTATCCAAACGGCCTTGTACTTCAAATGCACCAGTATCAAGACAAAATCATAGCATACTCTAATTGGGATTTTGTAAAACAAGATGATGGTGATTACATTATGGTCGAACCTTAGTACTTTGTGATTTTAATAGTTGCTTTTTTTACCTTTTGCGTTTAGCTGGATCTAGCATAATGAAGATCCAGCTATTTTTTTTATTTTTAATGAATTTTATTAACTTTTACTATTATTTTATCGTTATTGATTATAAGTTCAGACTTATTAAAATCATCACTTACTACTGTATTTATGTTGTTTTTATTTTCTTTTACTTTTGTACTCATTATATCCACCCGCCTTTATTGTTGCTATTTCGTTTTCTAAAACTGATATTCTGTTCTCAAGATTGATTATTATCTCTTCAAGTAATACCTCTTCATTAAATTTTAGAGTTCCACCTTTTATAGTCGTCCCACCATCTTGCTTTATTTGTACAACAGGTTCACCATCTATATTGAAAGTAACTTTTTTACTCATCATATCCACCTCGATTTATATTTTATTTTTATATCTACATTATCCTTATCTATAGATATTTGATTTGTACCTGGAACTAAATAAGGAAATTCCCACATATCAGTTTCATTAAATTTGTTTTTACCGTTTTCTGTAATTAGCCCATCTTCACTATTTATAATCACGGGTACATTTGCTTTTAAATTCTTAATTGTTATATCTTCACCTAGTCCCTTAATACTCAAATCTATTAAGTTGATTTTAGGGATTATTTCTACAATTGCGGGAGTTTTTATGTTTCCAGGCACAAAAATAGAACCTTCTCTACCTTCCAGGATAAAATCAGATTCTATTTTAAAACTGTATTCACATTTCCATTTAAGTCTTAACTCATATTTCCCTTTTACAATCTTCTCTTTATCCGCTTCATCCAATACACCTTTATAGGTTCTAGATAAGTCGTCAATAGTTATTTCAGCTGTACTTGAATGTTTTATAAAATTACTTATCATCATTTCAGCTAGATCGTCATTCTTCTGTTGAAATAAAAATTCACACTCTAAATAACTAAATTTAAACACTTGTCTATGAGTTGAAGGGCTAAAACTATTGTCTAGCCAATCATCATAGGTTATTAATTCTGAATTATCTATATTGTAGTCAAGGAGGATGGCTCCAAATTCTTTAGTATCTTTGTTATTTATTTTCATTAGCTACGCTCCCTCCTTATTAGTTTTGCTGCTTCTTTCATAAAATAATCAATATCATTTTTATCCCTAAACCCATATTGTCCATTAAAGTTTATGTTATTTATGACCGCTGGTTCTGCTGTTTGCTGGGGCATAGCTTGTTTGATATAAGATAACAAAGTTGATATAGGAGCTACAACTTCAGGCCCTCTGCCTATTCCTTTATATGCATCCCCCACTCCGATTCCACCTGGTAAAACAGTAGGACGTTTAAATACAGCTCCTTGTGAATACCAGTCTACTTTTAATCTAGGTACGGTCATTTTCTTTAAAGAAAAACTACCTTCTAATTTAAAATGTGGCAGAGGCGGCATTTCAATTTTAGGTATTTTAAGCTTTAATTTATTAAAAAAACCTTTTATAGTATCTAAAATAGAGCTAATTTTATCTTTTGCGGCATTAACAGGTTTTATCATGGCATTTTTGACATTGTTCCAAATCCTAGTTGTTACCGACTTAATTGTATTAAATACAGTGGTTACAACCGACTTAATTGCGTTAACTACAGTGGTTACAATGTTTTTAGCTATATTAAGCGGTGTAGTAATTGCGGTTTTAATAGCATTCCAAACTATAACAACTACTGATTTTATAGCATTAAATACTGTTGTAATAACTGACTTAATAGCATTTACAACAGTCGTAACTATAGTTTTTATAACATTCCAAATTGTGCTAGTTACTGTTTTTACTGCATTCCAGACTGTTGTTATTATTGTTTTTATAACGTTCATAACTGTACTTATTACTGTTTTTATAGCGTTTATAGAGGTTGCTACTGCTGTTTTTATTCCATTCCATATTGTCACGACATGTTGTCCGATTAGCCCCCATATTACCTGCCAAACAACTTGTACAGCCCCTAAAACAGTCCCTATTATAGCTTCTATAATCGACATAGCAGAGATCACTATGGATTTAATCAATTCCCATACAAAAATAAAAGGTGTTGTTACTACTTTCCATGCAGTTACAAAAAATGTTGCGATCCCCACCCACACCACTTCTATAAGATTTTTTATAAAGTTTATTGAACCTATAAATATATTTTTAATTCCTTCCCATATTCCTTTTAAAAATGGTCCGACCGTGTCCCAATTCGTTATAATTTTATATGCTGCAAATGCAAATGCTGCAACTAAAGCTATAACAATCCCAACTGGTCCCATTAATACGGAGAACCCCGCCTTTATTGCTGATAATTTTGGAGCCAATAAAGCTGAAAAACTTCCAGCCTTTCCTAGAGCAACAACAAAGCCTCCAAAGCCTGTTGTTATTTTGCCAGTTAGAGATAATAATGGTCCGAATATTTTTAGGACTGGACCTATTGCAGCAACTATTGCCATAAATTTAGCTACCGATTCTTTTTGTTCTGGACTTAAAGACCTAAATTTATCTGCCAATTTCCCAATTCCATCAGCTATTTTGCTTACAACTGGAGCTAACACTTCCCCTAGTTCTATTGCTGCAATCTTCATTTTTTGCATAGCTTGTGCCCATGTAAAAGCTGTTGTATCGGACATTTCTTGAAATGCCTCATCCATAGCACCCTCTGCGTCCATTAATTGGTCTAACTTATCGGCGTATACATCAGATTGTTCCCCTGCTAAAGCTAAAGCTAAGACTTGCCCTTGAATAGAGCCGATATATTTTTGTAGGGGTACTCCACTTTCTTTAGATTTATCTACTATTAATTGTATTGCTCCCCCTAAACCTTCTTTTTCAATCATAGCTTGACCGTCAGCATAACCCATTTCTTCCATAAGTGCTGTCATTTCCTTTGTAGGTGCCATTAGAGCTTTTAATACCCCTTGGTACTGTGTAGATACTTCAGATGCATTACCTGTTACACCAGTTCCAGTTGCAAATACTGCAAACAACTCTTCTTGTGAAACTCCTAACTCGTTTGATGTAGGGATTACTTTTCCCATAGAACTTGCTAATTCCGGAAACGAAGTTTGTCCTAGTCTTAATGTTTCAAATGCCAAGTCCATTACCTTTTCATTAGCTTCAGCTGTAGTATCTCCATATCCTTTCATAACAGCACTTGAAAGGTTTAGGGCATCTGTTGTTTCCGCCATTCCTGCAGTTGCTGCCTTAGCATTAATTTCTACCTTTTCCATTGTGTCCTCTGCATCTCCAAAGGCAGAAATAACATTGTAAGTCCCATCCGCTATATCATCAGTAGATTTTCCAGTTGTTATAGCTACATTCTTTATATCGTTTTCTAATTCTTTAATTCTTTCGCTTTGCCCAGGAATTAAAGTGCCTATTTTAGCCATGTTTTCTTCAAAAGTCATGCTCATTTTAGCACTTGCAGTTCCTACTCCAATAATAGGTAATGTTAATTTTGTAGTTAGTTTATTCCCAAGAGCAGTAGCCTTTTGTCCTATGGTTTGCATTTTTTCCCCTACATTCTGCAGATTTTTCCCATACTGTATAGTTGGATCTTCAGCTTCTCTTAATTTTTGATTTGCTATTTCTAACTCGTTGGCAAATCTTTGCTCCTGCACTTGAGCATTAATAAGCTGACCTTCTAATTTTTTGACCTCTTCAGAATTTTCTCCATATATAGCTTTAGCTTTTTCCAACTGTTCGCTTGTCTCTTTTACTCTTTGCTGAGCTTGTTTGTATCTCTCTGAAAGGTAATTAACGCTAGCTTTTAATTTATCGGTTTCACTGCCAGACAGTCTCATTTGTTCCTTTTGCAGTCTAAACTCTCTATTTAATCTAGTAGTATCTCCCCTCATTTCTCTCATAGCTCTATTAAAGTCCTCATTAAAAACTTTAAATGAAATCTCTACTTGGTCTTTTGCCATTTATCCACCCCCTTATTTAGGGCTTGCCTTCCAATTTTCAAAAGCTATCTTATTTTGCGCTACCCTTTCTACACTTTGGATAGGAGCATTCCAGAAAAAATCTTCCCCTAAACCTAAAAAGAGTACGTAGTAGGAATAAACATCCTCCACGCACTCATATTTTAGCTTCAGGGGTTTTACTTTTTTTCACCTTTACCAACTGTTTTTTTAGTAGACCTTTCTATTTCACCTTTAAATTCATTTTTTCTTTCATCTGTTAATAAATTCATATATAAGGTAACCCTCTCTGTTACTCCAGCATTATATCTCTCTAGAAACTCATCAAAGTCATATTTAGGTTCCCTATTCCCTAACAAAATTTGTCCACCTATATATCCGACATATATGGCTTGTAGCATCTTTTCATCTTCTATTTCTCCGAATTGCCCTAATTTTATATCTACATCCTCTGGTTTAATCTCGCCACTTTCCAACTGTTTTAATTCTCTGGCATTAATTTCGTCGGCTGGTTGTAAATTTAAAAGATCTGTTGCAAGTGAGGATTTAGTTACTCCCATTTGTTTAGCAACTTGCAAGGCTCTATTAGTTACAACACAAGGGACTGTTTCCTCGTCTTTTGTGATTAGTTCATATTCCCCATCTTTTTCAACTAATTCTTGTTTAAATAGTGTAATTTTATTAATCTTCATTTTTTATCATCTCCTTATCCTTCTACTGGCGGTGTTTCTGGGTCTTCTCCATTGCTTACTAAAGTTGAATTAAATTTAGTGTGCCACTGTTCTTTTACTGTATCTTCTACTTCATCAACAAAAGCTTCATAGTAAAATTGTCCTAAATCATCTGCGTTAGCCTGAAATTCTAGTTCTAAATAAGCTACCTCATCAGCGTCGTTATCTATAGATAGACTTAACCCTGTCATATTGGAACAGTTGGAAAAAGCTATTAATTGTGTAATATCTTCGAACTCATCTATTACATCGGCTGTAAAAACAAATCTTCTTCCCTTTGATGTAGTTCCGTAGCTGTATACTCCTTTTTTAAGACCTTCTGTTTTTATGTCAAATATGTCTCTTATAACGTATCTTTTAACGTGCCCTCCTACTGTTACTGTCATAAATTTAGGTATTGTGATTGTTTGCACAGAACCTTCACAATTCTTAACCTTTTCTGCAACTTCTGTTTCTGCTTCTAAAGTCCCCATACAACCAAATCTTTTCCCTTCTTCTTGCACTCCACCTTTTAGGAACTGTACGGAAGCGTTTTTAATTGAAACTGGACTAAAATCTGTAATTAATTCTGTCATTATAAAACCTCCTCCAATTTATTTGTAATAACTTCTGTTAATTCATTAATAATTTTTGGCTTAGCCATCTTAATCCCTCTGCCTGTAAAATCTTGTTCGACTGGATTGCGTGGCCCTCTACCTTTATCTGGAAATATCAAATATCCCCAGGAAGTTTTGTTTTTAGCAGCTCCACCTTTAGTTTTAAATATAAACCCTAAGTTTTCTGGTTCATGTGTAAACGGTTTGCTAAATTTAGCATGTTTTTTCTTTCTTTCTGAAACTGGTAAAAGAGCTGTAACATCCCGTGTTACTGTTTCTACTCCCATATCGTGCAAGACTTTATTAACTGTTTCTTCTGCGCCTTTATCCATTTCAGACAGTTTTTTCTCAAGTATTTCTACGTCACTATAATCAATTTCTATTTCCATTACATGCACCTCTCTCTTTTAAGAGGTCTAGTTACTTCAAATATTACAACATCCACAAATGTATTAGTTTTAGCCATCTGCACCCTTTCGTAATTAGCTCGTCTAAATTTTAGACCGTTTTTTTCTAGCGAATCTATTATTTCTTCTTCTTTTAAATTTTCTTGGCAAGTTGAGACATACGCCACTTCTATAGTTTGTAAAAAATGAGCTGTTCCACTTCTTTCAAGTGTCGTTTCTCTAAAGTAAAAGAAGTTCATGTCATCAATTTCATTTTCAGGTATTTCTGCATAAAAAACAGGTAGTTCAAACTTTTCTAAAGCTTTAACTACCCTTTCATCTGTTTTCAATTTATACACCTACTTTTTGTAAATATAAATAAATCTCTTTTTTCTTAGCTGAATCAAATTTTTTTATATCGTATATATTATCATTAATTTGAACTTTATCTTTACTTGAAATATTAGGCCTATAAGGAACTTTTAACTTTAAATCAATGACATAACCCATGCTACTAGCCTGTAAAATATCAGTATCTCTAGAGGACATTTCTGTATAAAATAATTGCCCTTTGGGAATAAATTCCTCTCCTATTTTCCTTCTACCTTCTGTATATTTTGATTTAATATTTCCATACTTTAAGATGCCATCATTATAAGATTCATGTTTAAGATTCTGTATCATCCACATCACTCTTTTCAGCAAAATCTTTACTTGCTTCATATAATTGTAAATATAAAATTTCATCATGAAAATTTTGTGTAAAATACTCTGTAGAATTATTATAAGAATATCGACAGTAATTAAAAAGCAACTCTTTAGGTAAATCATCTTTTTCATAGTCTAGTTCTAAACCTATAAGTCTATTAAGGTAATTCCTTCCTCTTTCAAGTAAAAATAATAATTCTGTATCTTCTTCACTCCAAGTAATCCTTAGGTAATTTTTAAGTTCCTCTAACACTCAATCACCTACTTTTTATCTTTTTTATTAAGTCTTTATGAGGAGACTTAATAATCTCCTCATATCTTTTTTTGCTTATGTTTAAGACCTCACCTTTTTTGTGTATCTTTTTAGAATATTTGTTTCTAAAAGGTCTCAAGACTTTTACTTTCATAAAATCACTCCTATGCTTCAGGAACCTCTGTTTCAAACACCTTTAATTGATTTACAAATTTAACTGTTTCACCTTTTTTAGCTGATTCTATAGTGTACCCTATAGTTACTCTTTCTTTAGCGTGTTCTTTTACTAATCCTTCATTCAAAGGAACCAAAAGTCTACCACTCCCTACATCTTCTGCAACTTCTGCTTCCCATATTTTTTTATTGGTAAGATTTATATAAATTTCTTCCCCATTTTTAATTGCCCTATTGGAATAAAAATCAGGTCTCTCACCATCTTTTGCATGTCTCAACCCCATTTGTTCCCCAGTCTTTTTAGATAGACATAACAATCTATTTGCTTTTATATCTTCAACAACTTTAGCTTTAATCAATATTTCCACCTCCTCTTATCCTTCAACGGGAGTTTCCCCTATATCAGATATATCAAAAAGTAAAAAGCTGTCATTATCTTTAGGCCTACCGTTTGCGTATTGTTTTGCAATGTAAACTCTTGTATCTTCTAAAAATTGATAGTGGTCTGAATAGTCTAATGTTTGAGAAGAGCCTACTCCCATAAAATAATCTTTTGTTAACCCTGCTATCATCTTGCCTTTTGGCACTGCTACAGATTGTACAATTTTAGCTCCTATAGCCGTTTGGTCTAAGATGTATTCTCCTAGTGCATTTCTTACTGCCAATGTTCCAAATACTTTGCTCCAATAGTCAACAGGATTAATTATTAAAATAACATCATTAACTACCCTTGTTCCATCTTTTGTTAAAGGTGCCATTATGTGCTCACCTAAATCTCTGGCTTTAAAAGAAGGTAATTTAACTGCTCCTTTGTCTGGATATTTTCCTTCAACTACTGCACCTTTAAGGTCCTTCATCATTCCAATAGGTTTACTATCTCCATCTCCTGCAACTATTGCTTCCTCTAAAGCTCCAGCTAACGACTCATATAACATTTCTCTAACGTATCTATCTAGCCAAGCAGGTCCTAAATCCAACATAGCTTTGCAAACAGGTATATAAGCTGATAGCTTATATAGTCTCATGTCTTCAACTTGAAAACCTGTCTCTAATTTCTTTTTTATAGGTTCGCAAAGTTTTCCCCACCATGCATTGTCTACATCTCTATCCCTTGTTATCCATTCAGTTATCGCTGTGGTGTTTTGAAAATTAATTAAGTTTAATAATGGTCTATCCTTTCTCAAATCTTCAAATACTCTTTCAAATACAGTTTTA
The DNA here is from genome assembly GCA_000751555.1 of Anaerosalibacter massiliensis. GTDB lineage: Bacteria > Bacillota > Clostridia > Tissierellales > Sporanaerobacteraceae > Anaerosalibacter > Anaerosalibacter massiliensis. The sequence goes on from CCEZ01000045.1 coordinate 11,457, forward strand.
GGCATTACAGCATCAATATTTTCAAATCCTTCTGCTTCAATCACTTCATTATAATATTTCTTTTCTTCTGATGTTAAAGGATTTAACCCCCTTGCTAACATAATATTTTCATTCGTCAAATCTGCTGAAATTGTTGCTTTAGCATCTCTAATCAACTCGTTTTGAATCATTTCAGCTAATTCTGTTTGAGCTGCAACATATTGTTCTTCATTATTTTCCTTTAAAGCGTTCATCATTTTATTTTTTATTTCATTCTTTTGTCTTTCTCTTGCATCTAAACTCTTCATATTTATATAACCCCCTCATTCTTTCACACAATAAAAGCACCTACATTTTTTTTATTTGTAAGTGCTTGATTAATCTGTGTAGATTTTTAATAACTTTTGCATTAAATCATCATTTTTTGATTCTTCTGTTGCCTTAGCCGCTAATTTTTGAGTTCCTCTATACTTGTTCAATAATCTATCTTTAATGTTTTCTTCATCTTCTTCGTCCTTGGTTTCTTCGCCTTCATCTGATTCTTCTAGAATTCCATCACAAAACCCTAAGCTAATACATTCATCAGCTTTTAACCAAGACTCTTCGTTAACAAGATCTTCTAATTCTTCATCCGTTCCAATAAATCGTCCTTTATAGCTTGCTGTTACTGCCCCATCAATCTTATCTAAATCATCAGCAACTTTTCTCAATGCAATTGA
>CCEZ01000046.1 GCA_000751555.1 Anaerosalibacter massiliensis
AGATCAGCCAGACCGGACGTTTGCTGTAGTGCTGCGCCGGAATGGTATCGGCCACGCCACGCCCAATCTTGTACGTGCGGCCGTTGATGGCGGTGATGGACATCAATTCCTGATCGATAAGCAGCAGATCACCAACCTTCGCGGGCGCTACCGGAACGCCGTCTTTATCAGACGTTGGGTCGATGGTCACTTCGTCCGTGAAGAAGCCGAGGCCGACGGTTGACATGCCCCACGGTGTCCACGGCTGAGTCCCGGCCGACGTGTAGTTTGCGTCCGCTTCGTGCTTGGTGAACAGGGTATACGAATCGACGGTGCGGTCGGACGAACGCGCCACGTATGCGCTGACTTTCGACGTGTTCAGGTCACAGCCGTCGCGGGATAACTGGATGTACGGGGTTTCGTACAGCAGCGTATCGAGCGGCGTAATGATGGACGACGTCTGCGTAACTTGGTGCGGCAGCAGCGCCACGTTCGGGCCACTCATGCTATCTGCTTCGCCGAAATCACCGCTACCATCCGGCTGCGCGGCGAACTGCATCAGGGACGAAACATACGGGCCGTCCATCGGTGGCGTTGGCGGGTTAGGATCACTGGCGGCGTTGTACGGCTGCGCGGCGAACTGCA
>CCEZ01000047.1 GCA_000751555.1 Anaerosalibacter massiliensis
ATAGAACTAAAGTAGAATGTAAATTTATCACAGCTACAGGAGCTAAAGTTAGGAGAGGTATCTTTAATAGAACTAAAGTAGAATGTAAATGAAATTGTGCATAATGGTTGTGCACCCAATATATTTACTTTAATAGAACTAAAGTAGAATGTAAATTAAGAATTTATTTTCTGTTTGGCTTGTATCAACCTCCTTTAATAGAACTAAAGTAGAATGTAAATACACCTAGGGATGAGGTCTTTTTTAGAACTAACGATACTTTAATAGAACTAAAGTAGAATGTAAATTATATTAAATCAGATAAAACAAATTCACATGATGAACTTTAATAGAACTAAAGTAGAATGTAAATGCTACTCCTTTGGCTACTATAGACATACTAAAAGGCTTTAATAGAACTAAAGTAGAATGTAAATTTTTAATTCCGTGTAAAGTTGCTTCACCAGTTTTTTGCTTTAATAGAACTAAAGTAGAATGTAAATCATTATAAACGACTTTGTAACTATTATGCTGAAATGGCTTTAATAGAACTAA
>CCEZ01000048.1 GCA_000751555.1 Anaerosalibacter massiliensis
AGAACTAAAGTAGAATGTAAATTTTGTTTTTCCTCCTCTTTATTTAGAAGGTAGCTAAGCTTTAATAGAACTAAAGTAGAATGTAAATGGGTATTTAGACTTAAATAGATTGATGGGCAATAAGCTTTAATAGAACTAAAGTAGAATGTAAATTGAAGCAACAGAGTATGAACCTTATAGGGAAGATATACTTTAATAGAACTAAAGTAGAATGTAAATTACCATCACAGAGGGACAAAAGGCGTACATGGCAGCTTTAATAGAACTAAAGTAGAATGTAAATCCTGCTGGCTGAATATTAGCCTTAATTTCTTCGCCTTCTTTAATAGAACTAAAGTAGAATGTAAATAAAACTTCTCCCTTTCTTAATCCGCCCATCATCGCTATCTTTAATAGAACTAAAGTAGAATGTAAATGTTGTTGCATCTGGAGCATCATCATGTTTATTCTTTCCTTTAATAGAACTAAAGTAGAATGTAAATGTCAGAATCACACATTGTTGATTTTGACTGGTTTTATCTTTAATAGAACTAAAGTAGAATGTAAATCATATAAATATCGCTATAAGCTGTGCCGTCTCCATTCTTTAATAGAACTAAA
>CCEZ01000049.1 GCA_000751555.1 Anaerosalibacter massiliensis
ATACTTTAGTTCTATTAAAGCACATCTAAAAAAATCAGTACTGGACATATAAGGGTTATTTACATTCTACTTTAGTTCTATTAAAGTGATGTATATAAAGCTATTATCCGCTTCACTTCCCAATTTACATTCTACTTTAGTTCTATTAAAGGCGTGTTTATGAAGGTGTTAGTTTTACTGATCTTGACTTTATATTTCTGTCCATCTAAAAATTTCTATTAATTTATTAAGTAAAATTCCATAAAAACTATCTGCACTTTCTATCTAAAGATTGATTTTATGGTATTTGTCTATCTCCATAGTTTTTTGCATTACTATAGGTCGACAATAATAAATATTAAAAAAAATTAGATGTTTTATCATCTTCTATTCCTAAAAACTCTTTCTCTAGCCATCTCTCATTTCTATTCTTAAATATAATAAGTGAATCTTTATCCTTTCTAATATAGCTATCTAACTCTGACTTCAATTTCATCAAATCTAGTTCTGTTAAGTTTCCTTCAAATACAGACTTTTGTATATGAGTTAAATATTTTTTGCATATTTTAAAAGTATTCCTTGAAACTTTGGACCCTTTTTCATCTGTTAATATATCATACATCAATATTATATACATAAATATAATCACCACCAAATTTTAAATCCTTCATATTCTTTTTCTCCAATTATATCTTTTATTAACTTGTAACATTCCAACCTAATAAGGTATCTATAAGATACATCTCTTTTTAATTCCTTGTGGTAAATAGTTTGAGCAAGTCTTCTATCATACTCCATTAATATTTTCTTTTTTCCAGATTCTTTTATATATAAGAAATTGGATTCTTTTTCAAAATCATCTTCCGTGATCTGATTTTTATTTAACATAGAGAATATCATTCGTTCTCCAATCAAAGGTTTGAATATCTCTGCTACATCTAAACACAAGGAAAATCTTTTAGTCCCAGGTTCATGTAAATAACTTATTGTAGGATTTAATTGAGTTTTATATATTTCACTTAATACAGTTGTATATATCAAGCTATTAACAAATGAAATTAGTGAATTAATCATATTGTCTGGTGGTCTTTTAACTCTTTTTTCAAATTTTATATCTTGTTTAATTATATCATTCCAAGTAGAATAATATACTTTTCTAATATTGCCTTCTATTCCCATAATTTCATTTATGCTATTACCATAATCTAATCTATTGCTAAGACTTTGAACTTCTTTCATAGGCTCATCTAATTTTATACCTCTGCCATTATAATATCTTAAATTTCTATATATATTGGAAGAAGAAGTTTTCAATATTTCTTTTGCTAATTTTAATCTTTTTTCTATATTATCATAACATTTTACCTGTTGAACTAGCAAGTATCCACTAATATTAGATTCTCGTGGATAAAAGCTTCCACTATAAAATCCATAATAATTAAATATATGCATTGTTATGCCTTTTTGAGATAAAAAGTTGAGCAATTTAGTATTCATGCTAACTTCACCAAAAAGATATATTTCATCAGCTACTTCTGATTTAAGATTTTTAGATTCTCCTTCTAAAGTTGTAATAATAACATTATTATCCTTTCTTCTCAAATCTCCATCTTTAAAAATATAAAATGTTTCTCCCATTTCCTCGCTCCTTTAAATATAGCAAAGTTCATAATAAGCACATTTCTTACAAACATTTTTATCTAAAGTATCTAAAGGTAAATTTGATGATATGATTCTTTTTATATCTTCTATAATATTTTTTAATTTTTCCTCATCTTCTTCATTTAAAAATATTTCCTCTCTCTTTCTTAAAAGGGGATAGTCAAGTATCCCCTTTTCAATTTCTACTCCTTTATTTTTAAGAACCCATATATAATATTTAAGCTGCCATTTTGATGCTTCATCCATTTTTCTGGACTTTTTAACTTCATGTATAACTTTCCAATCTTTCAAAAAATCGATATTTATACTTTCATCTATTAGTATATGCTTTTTTTCTCTACCATAAGATGTTTCATCTACTAATTTTCCAATGCCTACCAATTCACTATTAAACTCCATATTTAAATTATTTGAAAAATACCATAGTTTTCTTTTACATACAAAATAATAATATATCATCACACCTGTTATCTTTTTCATGGTATCACCTACTTTAAATAAGATAATCTTAGAAAGATCTGCTTTCAGGAGAAGTTTGTCCTTTTTTATTCTTGATAACTTGGATACCTAATTCTTTTGAATAATTACAATTTAATATTGGTATTACCTCATTTCTATTTAATTTCATATATTCAATAATATTTCCTTCTGTTAAATAGTACTGAATACTTACAGTAAAATCTCTTAATCTGTTTCTAGCAATAATCTTATTATGCTTTATTTGTTGTCTTTCAGATGATAATATCTTTTTATCATATCTTTGTGATATTATATCTACATACTCTCTTATTTCTTCATAATTATCATCATATACTTGTTTTGGAATAACTGTTATTGTATTAATATTTCTAAATTTGCTTTTAATTTCTGCTTTAGACTTTTCAAAATCTTCTATTCTTTTTACATATTCAATATTGCTTTCAATAAGTTTATAATAATCTGTATCTTTTAAATTATCAGTAGTATATAAAGAATTTATTAAATCTACTTTATTTTTTTCTGTTAATATTCCATCTACATTTTTTAAATACTCTTTTGACAAATTAAATATTTCCCTATCAACTACATAACCTACACCACTGCATTTCTTATTTCCACCATTAAACACATAGCAATTATATTCATCCTTAGTGAATTCTCTTTTCCTATAACATCTACCCATTCTTTGAAAAAGACCATTTATATCAGATAATTCTGTAATAAGTATATCAAAATCAATATCTAAAGATGCTTCTACTACTTGTGTAGTAACCCATATTCCAGATTCTATAGAATCCTTTTTACCTATTTCTAATATCGCATCTTCCTTTTCTTTTCTATCCTTTTTAATAAATCCACTATGAAATAAATTTAAATTCTTTACTTGCTTTTTCTTCAGCTGCTCGTATATTTCTTGGGCTTTTCTTACGGTATTGCAGATTACCAAAACTTTATTATTTTCATATAACTTAAGAATAGGGTCAATATTCATTTCACTTTCTATTATTTTTACATTATGTCTATTAAAAGTATTATCTATAAATGGTTTTTCGGGCATAGTAAACTCTATATTTTCCCTATTTAAAAAATCTAATACTATATTTGGTAAGGTTGCAGTTAAAATAGTAAACTTTCCTCCTACTTTAGTTATGTATGATAAACCTATAATCAAATAAGCTAATAAATCTGGTGAATACATTTGTATTTCATCTATTACCACTTTTGAATAAGATAATGTAGCTAATTTAGACTCAAAACCTCTGTATCTATAAACAAAATCAAATATTTGATCTAACGTACATATTGTAAGAGGTAGAGATAATTGCTTTGTTTTATTGTAATATTCATCTATATCCAAATCTTCCGTTTCTATATTTAAATATTCACTATATGTATCCGAATGTAATAATCCCACTCTATCTTTAAAATCACATTTCAGAATTTTATGAGACACTCTTTTATATATTGAATTTATAGCAGTTTTTAATGGAAGAGTAAAGAATCCTTTATTATCTCCAATCCATAATAGTCCTGCTTCTGTTTTTCCCATTCCAGTTTGAGCTACTACAATAACATTTTCATTTTGATGGTCTATCATATAATTCTGAAGTTCATTCCAATCTGAGTCTGGATTTTCCTTCCTCCAATCTTCCATCATATTATTCATACTATACATTAGAAAATTATTTTCTTTTTCAACTTCTATATACCCACTGGCAGCATAATCAATTCTATTTAAAAATCCTTTTATCATAACATATTTAAAGAATAACTTTTCATCTTCCTTTTCGTAAATTCTATCATTACAAAAATATTTTGCACTTATTTTCTTTACTTTTATGTCTTGAACTTTATTATAGCTAAAGTTATTAATCTCATTTTTCAATAGTTCTATCTCATTATTTATTAATTCATTATCGTAATTAAAATCTCTATCATGATGATAAGCTATAGAATGAGCCAATAATTTTATTTGTTCATTTGTATATCCATTCATTTTTAGTTCTCTTGTATTAAGAAAAGCTAGACTTAATATTCCATGAGGAACTTCATCTTTATATCTTTTCCCATACTCAATTTTTTGTTGAAACTTTAAATTCATCTTCCCAAAATCATGATATAAGCAAGCAAGATATAATATGTTCCAATCTATTTTTAAGTCAGAATATATTCTTTTGAATATTTCATAGTTTTTCAATAAATTATCTGTATGTTCATATATTGTTTCTTGAGGATTAGACTTTGCTAAATATTTATTCAATATAATCCCTCCATAAAGTAAAACTTAATTCAGGGGAACTTTCTTCCCCTGAGTATTATATATACTAATCATAAACTAATAACTATTTATTTTTTATACAATAAAATCAAATAGCAAAAACAACAATATCATCTTCATCTATTAAAATCAGCTCATCTTCAACGGCAATAATACCCGATGTATAGATAACATCTACTTTATTCCATTTTCTAAATATTTTAGGGTTTCTCTTTGTTCCATAATCTACCAATTTATACTCTTTGGTTAGCTTATATCTTGTCCCTCTATTTCTTATACCATTTCCCGCCCCTAGCAATTTTATAGATTCATCTTTTATCATATGTACTGGTATATATGCAGTCTGATCTTGTTTTAATTCAATGTCATCATTTAACATTTCCTCTCTAATATCTACAACTTTAACCTCTTTAATAATTAGCAAATCTTCTCTTCTTCCTAATGAAGGATATTCAACTGGATATAAAAACGCCTTTTCTATTTCTTGAACCAAAGATTGATCTTTAGGAATAATGTGAATTAATAGCTCTACATCTACTAACAATTCTGTGGTTGCAACTCCCCTACTAACACCAAAATCTTCTACCTTTAATTGATGTCTACTTTTATCATATTTCATTCCATTTTTAAATTCATATCTAGTAAATAAATCATTAACCTTAGAATAATATTTTCCTTGTATGCCTATTTCCATCTCCTTATATTCCTTATACTGACATAAATTATGGACCATTCCTATTATAGTAGATGGTGGAGGTAATGGATAAGTTTCCTTTAACTGAAAGCTAGTTGTTTTTTTATAATTAACTAAATTTTGATATAATCTTAATCTAATTCCCTTCATAATATTCCTTTACCTTCCCTTTTATAATGCTAAAAAACTCTAGCATAGGTACTGCTCCCAATTTTTCTTTTATTTCATTGTCATTATCAAACTTTCCTTCTATCAATCCACAATAAGTATCTTTCTTGATACTATCGAAAAGAATCCCTTCAATTTGATTAACAATTACTCTATTATCTTTAACATCTAATACATTTTGAAAAACAGGATTTTTAATATCATATACTCCACCTATTGCAAACAATGGCTTTAAATCTTCCCTTCTTCCCCTAATATCCCTATATAACATAGCAATTGTTTCTAATAATTTATTTACCCTCTGTGCTTTTTCTTCGTTAGATATTTCAATATTATATTCTTTATCTATACCTATTTGATCTAAATCAGTAGTTATAGTATATCTATAATAAGATTTGTGAATTTCTGATTGAGCTATGTTCATGTTTTCATTTAACCTATCAGCCAGTCCTTTATTAGTTAAAAAATCTAAATCTCCTTTGTATGTTTCTAAAGATATAGCATTAGATAGTCTCACTTTCGCAGAACGTTTTTTGCCGCCTGTTTTCTTTTCAGTTTTTAAATATCCGAAAAAATCTATTTCAGGATATTTATCAATAGTAGCATCTGGATGAAATTGAATTACTTTTTTATCTCCACTTCCTTCAGATTTAACTGGAGCTAATTCTTCCCCAAGTTGTTCTATAATATTATATCTAATAGCTTGTCTAGAAATATAAGTATATTGGTCACCTTTGTTTCTAACCATTTTTTTAAGAGAAGCTACATTTCCTACTGACTCACCATAGTTTGCACTTTCCGCTTCAAAAATAATTGATATAGATAATCCCTTAGGTAACATCTTGTTTTCCATTATTTATCCCCTCCAACTTTATTAGTCTCTTCTTTGCCTTCTATCAATCCAGTCACAAAAGCGTATCCAATATTTTTAAATGCTAGATCATCTTTCAATCCTTCTAAAAATATTGAAGGAACAGATTTTTGAGCATATAGATAACAATTTAATACAGTATCCATAAACATATCCTTGTTATTTACTTTTAATGAATTTAAAAGTCTATAGGCAATACCATTTAACTTATCTTCAGCCTTTTTCCCTCTATATGCTTTTTTTAAATCCTCGCCGAATTCATTTGATTGTTTAATAATATATTTATCCAAATTCTCCATATAACCTATCCCCTCCAAAAATCTAAAGTTTATATTTAACATTCTAACTATTTGCATAGTTGAAAAATGACAATTTTTAAGGCTAGATAACCTATATACTAATAATTTATGAATTAATATAAATAGATTTTGATTATTTAACAAACTATCTATAACCAAATCATAAATATTAAAATAAGTATTTCCCTCTTTAAAACCACATTTAATAAGCTTATTTAAATCGTGCCTAGAGTCATAAATAACTCTAAGTATTTTTCTAGATAATAAATTAAATTTATATTTTTCATCTTCAAATCTAATAACTTGAATATCAGATAATTCATATTTTACTTTATCACTAAATTGCTCTTGAATGGAATTAACTAACGCTCTGTAAGTAAGTGAAGTTTTCATTTCATGTTCTTTTAAAATCTCATTCTTTACCTTATAGTTAATATCAATTGCATTTTCCATACTAGAGTTATCATTAATATATAAACCTTTATTATATACATATGTTATCCCTGCTGGAGTACATGAGTAAACTAATTTACATATTGGACAAATTGCTACATCATTATTAAATTCCCATACATGTGAAGACTTTTTATTAACATCAAATCCTGTTTGATTTAAAAAGCTCAAAGTATTTTTTAAATTATTCATATTTCTATCACAAACAAAACAATTATATCTAAATTTGGTTTTATCTAAAGATAAATATTCTTCAACAGGGTTGATAAAATCATTCTTATAATCAATATACATATTTTTTTCTTTAGTTCGAGGATTTAAGAAGCAAACTCCATCCCAAGCATTTCTAATAATAGTATAAATCACATTTTTACCAGCTATATATTTTTTCCCTTGTTCAGAATTACAATAGTCAATTATGATTTTTATTACATTAAAAACATCCTTTACCTCAGAAATCTTATCTTTTATTTTTTCATTCTTTTTCAATCTAATTCTAGATAACTTTTTTTCTAATAATAAGATATCAGTATCACTTTCTATTAACTTATAAGCAGCTTTATAACTATCACTTTTTAAATATTTTTTTAATACATCAGATATATAAATATTTAAATTGTCTAAACTATCTTCATTAAAATTCTTAAAATCACTTTCTTCATAAGAATCTATTAAATTTTTATAAGAGACAATTTTATACCAAGATAAATTTTCTTCATATTTACTAATAAAATAATTAAAATATTTTTCTTCAAATTTTTCTAGAATTTCGGAGTCAAATTCAAGATAATTTTCATCAAAATTAACTGTATCTCCATTTTTTTCAAGAATATTATATAACCCTACTAATCCTGAATTATATAACCAATCTCCCATCTCTAATCTTATCTTTTCTCCCAAATTCTCACCTCCTATACTAAATCTACCATTCCAAAGCCTGTACTTTTTTGACTTCCTATTCCTGCTTTATAAAGATAGTCTAATATATAAGGCTTTGCTTTGATTTTTAGCCTACAAATATTAGATAACACTTCAATACCATAATTTTTCACTTTTACTTCTTTATTACCTAGGACTTCAAATTCTATTTCTTCTATATCTAATATTCTGTCTTCTCCAAATTCAGATTTTAATTGATATTTTAAATTATTGATAAATACTTCTTGTCCCTTTAAATCTTTTAGTGAATGATACCAAGTTTTTTTATTATCTCCACAATGTTCCCTAACAGATATGGGACTAAGGGTTTTATAAATTACTTCATTTTCTGTTATAGTCTTTTCTTTATTTAAATTTATTTTATTTACTTTTATGGTATTGTTTTTTATTGGGTACTCTAGTCCTTTATTCTTCAAGAAGGAATTATAGAACATTATTCCATCCTTCATATCATAAGTAGAAAAATTTAAAATTATTTTTTTTTCTGGAATAACTATCTCTTCTCTTAAAAATTTACAATTTCCCATATATAATGCAAAAGTGAAAGTTTTCTTTTTGTTTGGTATTTGTTTATACAGCTCTATAAAATAATCTTTATCATATGAATTAAAATTATGCTTCATCAATGATAGAATTATCCTATTTTTATCTTTAGGAATAATCTCATTTTCTAATAATAGTTCTACATTAAATCTCATATTTTCACCCCTTTCTATAACAATGTTACCATACAATCATGAAATATATAGTAACATTGTTATAATTTTTTACTTTTCAAACCTATATATATTTAAAGATAAAAATTTACATCGTATTCAATTTTATGTTTACATTAATATTTATTTCTATTTTAATAAAAAAGTTTTTTATTAAAATAAAAATAATCACCTCCTTTGCTAATTCGCATAATTATAATTTCTTTATTAAAATTTATTATATCCTATAAGTTTAATTTTATTCTCCCATTATAATTATGGTCTATACTAATTAAAAAAACGATATTTTTTGTAAATATTGTTTATTTTTCATTTTTTATGTTCATAATGTATTTATAGAAAATCTTTTTAATAGAACCAATTATAATGGAATGTAAAATTATATTTATGTTCTATTAAACTAAATTTTAATAGAACTATATTAGAATAAAAAATTAATACTAAACTTCTTTCGTATTTTTTACTCATATATTTTCCTTATTTTATTAACCTCCTCTAATATCTCATCTCTAAGTCTAATGGGTTCAATTACTTCTGCTAAACTTCCCATACTCATAACCCAGGATTTTATTTCTTTATATCCCTTTAGTTTTGCTTCAAAGTATATAGTTTCATTATCTATTTCTTCTATTTTTTGATTCGTGGAATATTGTCTTTCTCTTACTATCTGACTCATGGGGTAATGTATTTTTAATTTTAAAATAATAGGTTCATCATTAAAAATTCCAAAGGATTTATTTATAATTTCTTTTAAATTATATTCATTGTTGATTTTAAATTTATCTTTTAATATCTCATATTTATTAATTCTTAAAAACTTAAAAAACCTAATTTCCTTTCTCAACTCACAATATCCATAAAGATATAAAGAGCCTTCATAATCAAATACCCCATAAGGATGAACTATTCTAGTTGTAAATTTAGGTCCATTCCCATTATAATCTATAGAGCTATAATTAATTTCTACTTTATTTTTTCTTCCAATGGCTTTGTTAATATTAGTCCATATGTGCTTTTCTTTTTCTTTCATTTCTATAGGCTTTAATATATTTTTATTATAGTAAGAAATATCTTCAAAATCTTTTTTAGCATTAAGAATCTTACTAGATAATGTTTCAAACTCTGTTGCATATGTATAATTACCACTTTGTATTACTTCATTTGCCATTTTTAAAGCTTCCAATTCCTCTTCTGTAATACCAATACCTTTTAAATTTAAGGTATTCTGTAAATAATATCCCCCATTTCTACCTCTTTTTGATCCTATGTATATTCTTGCCTTTTCTAAATCATTTTTATATTCATTTACCATACGTGGACTTACTTCTAATATATCAGCTATTTCTTCAACTTTCATAATACTTCTCACTTGTAAAAGCATATACATTTGCAATGCATTAGAAACTTTTGACATTTAAATCCCCTTTCTTGCTTGATGTTATCTAATTCTACATTTTATATAGGAAATCCTTTATTATTTTTCAATATATCAACCTAGTTCCACACAAATAAAAAACCTTTCATGCCAAATGGCTGAAAGGCTAAGAATTCATAATATCTACTATTACTTTATCTGTATTTAACATTCCATCTCTACTTAAAATTCCTAAGTTTTTTATAGTTTCTTCTGCGGTATTACCTAAAATACCATTATTAGGCTTAGTCATTATATTATCTAATGCAAGATAAGAAGATAATATTGCTTCTCCTACTGATGTAGAAAGCTTTAGTGCACAAGTTTCCTTGGCTCCATCGCAAATCATTCCTGTAAGGTTGGCTAACATATTTTGTACTGAACCAGATATTTGTTTATCATTTCCACCTAGCATCCAAGTAATGGCTGCACTAGCTCCTACTCCAGCTGATATAGCACATCCACAAAAAGCAGATAGTTTACCAACATAAGCCTTTACAAATTTATTTATTATATGTCCGTAAAATATTCCTCTTAAAAGTCTTTCTCTGCTAATATTACTTTCTTCATATTCATAAACAGCTACAATAGGAAGAATAACTCCAAGACCTTGATTTCCACTACCTCCACTAGTCATAATGGGGCAATCACCACCGCCCATTCTAAAATCTGCTCCTGCTGCAGTCATTATTCTAGCCTTCATAAATGGATTGTCCCCTACTTTTCCATTCTTTTGCAGTCTTGATAATCCAAATCCTAAGCCTAGTCCCTTTCCATTTTCAATTCCCCTCTCAGCTGCATTTACATTCATCTTTATTCCATCTTCAATAAAATCTAGCCTTTCTATATCTACATTCTCACATACTTCTCTAAATTCTTTTAAAGTAAACTGTTTTAAAAAATCTGGTGAATTTTCTTCTCCATTTAATAAATCCTGGTAAACTAATTCCTTATTTACTATAATTTTTTCAATGTGATCATGACTATCTTTTAATATTACTTCTACATTATTATCTTCACTTTCCATATATACTTTAACATAAACATAGGGAGTATTATCTTCTTTTGATAATATGATTTTACCATCTTTTATCATATCCTTAGCAAGATTTATATAATCCGAGTTTACATTCTTAAGTACACAAAGTCCCTCGTCTACTTCTCCACAAATTGCTCCTAAAGCAGCAGCTAATTCTAACCCGCTTTCCTCTGTTTTCGGTATTTTAACAAATTTACCATTTTTAAATATATTTAAACTTACATTAACTACAATTTTATTTATCTCTCCATCTAAATACTTTTTAGCGACAGCTGATGCATAAGCTACTGCTACAGGTTCTGTACATCCTATAGCTGGTACAGTTTCTCTTTTTACCATTTTCAATATATTATCTTGGAATTTTCTCTTATTTATCATAATATCAGCTACCTTTCAAATATAGTTATTTAAACTATATTTGTTGCAACAACTATGCCATAATATTATTTATCTTTGATATACCTTAAATGCTAGCTTTCAGCCTTATATTATATATATAAACAAAAAATCATTCGCAAATCTGCAAATGATTTTAATTAAAAATAAGTATATTGTTATGCACCACTATTTTTCGCATTTTTGCAAATAATTTTGCATTATTGCAAATTATATTTAGATAATTTCCTATAGAGAGTAGCTAAATCTATATCCAATATATTAGAAATTTGTTTTTTTGCTTTGGTGCTAGTACCATATTTTCTCAACATGGAACCAATTATATCCTTTTCATAACTTTCTACTCTACTTTTAAGAGTTAAAGTTTTAGGGCTTACATCTTTTGCTTCTCTATTTAAAAGTTCCTTCATAACAATAGGAAGATCTTTAAAATTTATAATATCTTCATTTACTATATTTACTAAATATTCTACTACATTTTCAAGTTCCCTTATATTACCTGGCCAATTATATTCTACAAAAGCTCTATTTACTTCAGAAGAAAATCCCTTAATATCCTTTTCCAATCTAATACAGTATTTTCTAAGCATAAATTTACTTAAAATCAATATATCCTTTTTTCTATCTCTCAATGGAGGGATATGAATTGGTATTATATTCAATCTATAGTATAAATCTTCTCTGAATTTACCTTCCTCTACCATCTTCTCTAGATTTCTATTAGTGGCAGCTATCAATCTAAAATTAATAGAAATCATATCTTTTCCACCTATCCTCATAAAAGATTGTTCTTGTAATACTCTTAAAAGTTTCGGTTGAAGATGTATGGGTAAATCCCCTATTTCATCTAAAAAAAGAGTTCCTCCATTAGCCAATTCAAACTTTCCCATTTGTCCTTCTTTCCTTGCCCCTGTAAATGCTCCTCCTTCATACCCAAATAATTCAGATTCTAATAGATTATCTGGTATAGATGCACAATTTATAGGAATAATAGGTGCATGCTTTCTCAGACTAGCATAATGAATTGCTCTAGCAAATAATTCTTTTCCAGTACCGCTTTCTCCCCTTAAAAAGACTGTTGAATCGCTTTGTGCTACTTGATTGGCTATTTTTTTCACTTTAATAATTTCTTCACTATTCCCTATAATGTCCTCAAATTTTATATTATTTTGTACTCCTACTATTTTATAAGCATTTCGTACCATATCTGTAGTCTTGTTTATTTCTAATATATTGCTTACCTTTTTATTCTCTACAACTACAGGTATGCTTCTAATTATAAAACTTAATTTTTTATTAAATATTTTCAATTTCTTTTCCTGAGGATTATAGTTATTTAAATCTACATCTAACTCCGGTAAAACATCCTTCACATATTTATCTATAATATTTTCTTTGGAAATTCCAAAAAAACTTTCTATCTTTGAATTTATAAACTTAATTTTCCCCTTATTATCCACACCTATTATCCCATTTTCCAAGCCATCAATTATTTTTTCAGTTTCTTCACTTTTAATAGTAAGTTCTGCTATAGTCTCATAATAATTTAAATTTCCTATCAATAAGTCACTTAATTTACTTAAAAATACTAATAATAAATTATATTTTTCCATCATATTATTTTTTTGTTCTTCATTAAAAGCATTTAATCCTATTACACCTATACATTTTTCACCCTTTATTATTGGATAGCCAAGAGTTGCCAATTCCATACATTTATCCTTTCTTGAACAGACTTGACAAACTTTATTGTCTTTTGGAGCTTGTATAAATTCAGGCTTTTGATTTTTAAATATAAGTTCATAGGAACAATTAGTCGGTATTTTTTCCCCTATAAAAAGTTTGTACTTTCCAGTTGCAGCTACTCTATATAAATTTTCATCTATTATTGTTACATCTACATTTAATACAGCAGATATAGCCTCTGCTACTTCCTGAACAGAATTTTGAATTTTATAAAGAGACAAAAGTTGACTCCTCCTTCTTATTTATAAATGAACATTAATTATTCTTCACTTAAATCCACCCATTCTCCATCAGTCAATTCCTGTAATTCTTCCACTTTTATCTCCACTGATGAATTATTTGAACCAGCTGCTGGAAATACCTTAGCATATTTCTTCAGAGAATTGTCAAGATAAATAGGTATAGATTTCTTTAAACCAAATGGACATACTCCCCCTATAGGATGTCCTGTTATTTCCATTACTTCATCAACTCCTGCCATCTTAGCTTTTGATTTAAAATGATTTTTGAATTTTCTATTATTTAAACGTGTATCCCCTGCCATAACAATTAATACATAATCATCCTTTACCTTAAATAATAATGTTTTTGCAATTTCTCCATGACTTACTCCAAGAGACTTTGCAGCCTTAGGTACAGTACTTGTGTCCTCAAAAGTTAATATTTCAACATCCATTTCTTTTTCTTTGAAAAACTTTCTTACATCTTTCATTGACATTTTTATCCCAATCCTTTCATACCTTAGTATATCTATAATAGTATTATATCATCTTAATATTATAAAAGTTTAGAAAATACCACTAAAATTTTATTTACCGTGCTACAATAGGTATTTTACCTTCTATTTCAAACCCTTTTCCTTCTTCTGTTTTATAATCTACTATTCCACCTGTTTTAAATATCCGTTCTTCAATCCCCTTAAGACCATTGCCCCTTATTATCTTACTGCAACCTGATCCGTTATCTTTAAATACAATATCTATATTCCCTTCATTTATTTCAATATTAATGTAAATTTTATTAGCTTGTCCATGCTTAATACTATTCGTTAATCCTTCTCTAATTATAGAATATATAATATTTTTATAATCTAAGGAAAGTTCTTCTACTTCTTGAGCAAAGTTGAAAAAAAAATTTACATTTCCTGTACTATTTATATTTTGCATAAGTTTTTCTATGGAATCCTTCAACCCTAATAGTCTATTATCTTCCTTTAAAGAATAAACAGCTTTTCTTAAACCATTCATGCTTTCCTTTGTTAAATTTTGACATTTATTAATTATCTTTCTGGTTTTTTCAGGATCTTGTCTTATTATTTTTCCTGCTACATCCAAGTTCATATTTAATGCAGATAAATTATGCCCTAAATAATCATGAGTTTCTTGGGCTACTCTATTTCTTTCTTTTGTAATAGTTAATCTCTCTATTTGTTTTGATTGCTGTTCTAGATATTTATTTAATTTTTCTACCTTTGTTTTTTCTACATATAATGCCTTATAAGCATATAGTGCAAAGGAATATAGTGCTATAAATAATGAAATCATAATTAAATTTAATAAATTTTCCCTCCAAAAACTAGTATTGCAAAGTTCTTTAAAAAAAGATGCTTGCCTTAATATTATTACACCTAATATAAGTAATATATCTACTATAAAAAATGTTTTTCCTATTCTACCACCAATATATAAAATTATTTCATATAATACCATAAACATATAAATATCTATATTCCCTTCAACAAAATAAGCAATTATACTACTCATTATAGCCGAAATAAGTATAGATATATAACATCCATATTTATATGTATAGAACCCATATATTCTTAAATGATCATTTATTATAATTGCTATAAACATACCAACAAACAGTATAGAACTAATAATATTATTACTAGTTCTATTCAAAATATCTATAAAAATAAAAACATATATTGCTTTGCTAATATAATAATAAAATTTTAAATGTTTGTTCATTTTAATCCCTACTTTTTTTAATATTGACCCAATAACCCTTTCTTCTTCGCTATTTTAACACATTGATTGAAAACCAGTAACCCAATTGAAAAATAAAATATAGAATTTCCAATCATTATTCCATAATCAAATATAGAAAGATCAATAAAAGAATTTCCTTCTAGTACAATAAAAAAAATTTTTCCTGCAACATAATTAAATGGAATTAAACCTGATATAAATTTGCTTTCAGGAAATACAGTAACCAAGCCTATTAAAAAAAACTGTGCTAAATTTAATAAAGATTGAATCTTTTTAAATATTAGTGCCAATCCTCCACATATTAGACCTATACCTAATATGCTAAATATGCCTATAAATATAAGAATTACAATAGAAAGTATTTTCAGCTCTATCCACTTATTAGTTGTGTACATAATAATAAAAAGAAGAACTATAGATAATAATACATTTACTAATAAATTTGCCATACTTCTTACAACCAAGATTTGAGAAAGATTTATATTTGACATATTTAATTGTTCTAAAGTTCCTTTATTAGCATCATCTATTACATTATAGGCTATATCCACAAAAGACATTATCATGACTGTCCATAAGAAATATCCAACTATAAATCCTTCTAAACTATCTCCCATGTCTGCGGAAGATATTCCTAAAGAAGTTCCAAAACCTTGAATACCTAGAAACATAGCCATGAATAAAATATAAAATAGTAGAAGATCAGAAATTGTATTAAATTTATACCGTTTTAATTCCTTAAAATTTTTTTCTACAGATACTTCAAAAAGATAGTAGAACTTTTTCATTTAGTTTACCTCCTCATTAGTTATATTCAGATAGATTCTTTCAAAATTATTATCTTTTTGTTTTATCTCTTTAATTAAAATGTTTTTCTCTTTCAATTTATCTATAATGTCATATATTTCTTTAATATCAAAAATATCTACCTCTAGTTTTGTTTTATTATTAATAAAATAAAGATCATAATCAATACTTAATAAATACTCTTTATCTGATTTAGATAAACTTTCTGCTAAAATAATTTCATAAGTCATAGTTTCAAACATATCCATAAGTTTTGCTACGCTATCCTGTGCAATTACTTTTCCTTTATTTAATATAACCACATCATCACAGATATCCTGAACTAAATTCATATTATGAGTACTTAATAATATTGTCTTATTCATACTAGAGACAATATCTGCTAACATATCTTTTATATCTATAAAACTTTGCACATCTAAACCAAGAGTAGGCTCATCTAATAATATAATTTTTGTATCACATATTAAAGTCATAGCTATAGCCACTTTCTGCTGCATTCCTCTAGATAAATTATTAACCATTACATCTTTCTTATCTGTTAAGTTAAACTTGTCTAATAATATATCTATATTATTTTCTATCTTTCTTCCTCCTAGTCCCCTTATACCAGCAAAATAGCGTAAATTTTCTTTTGGTGTTAATCTCCAATAAAGATTTCGAGTGCCTTCAAATACTGCCGATATATGTTCTGCAGATTTCTTATTCTCCTTGCCAAATATTTTAATATTACCTTTATCAGGAATTATTAAATTACAAATGCTTTTAATAGTAGTAGTCTTACCAGAACCATTAGGACCAAGTATTCCACATATTTTTCCCTTTTCAATTTCAAAAGAAATATTATCTACTGCTTTAACTTTCCCATAGTATTTTGTTAAGTTTTTAACTTCTATAGCTTTCATCTCTAACCTCCTCTTTCCTCTTAGTTCTAATATATAATAATATTTATAAAATATCTTCTATAGAAAGTCATTATTTTGGTAATGTTTCATACATGACTTTAGTCATATATAAAAAGCTGTACCTTTACAGTACAATTTTTTTATATTTCCTTTATGTATATTGCTAGCTGAGTCCTATCTCTAAGCTCTAATTTATCAAGTATTCGAGTAATATGATTTTTTACTGTGCCCTCTGTTATGTATAATTCTTCACTTATTTCTTTATTCGTCTTACCTTTTTCTACAAGCATAGCAATTTCTCTTTCCCTTGGAGAAAGATCTTCCAACTTCTTTTTACTATTTAAGTTTTCACAATTATTTTTTTCGATAATGCCTACTACCTTATTTACCACTTCTGGCTGTAGAAGTACATTTCCCTTATGGATTGTTTTTATTCCACTTACTAGTTCTTCTGAACTTACACTTTTAAGGATATATCCATCTGCCCCATTTTTAAGACCTTGGAATATATATTCATCTTCATTAAATGTTGTCAAAATCATTATTTTTATATGTGGATATTTATCCTTAATAATTTTTGTCGCTTCTACTCCATCCATTATAGGCATTCTAATATCCATAAGAATTACATCTACATCTATAGTATCTAATTTTTCAATAGCTTCCAATCCATTAGAAACTTCCTCCACTACCTTAACATCATCATAAAGTCCTAACATCATGTTTAAACCTTCCCTTATAAGGGTCTGATCATCAACTATCATTACTCTTATCACTTTTTCACCTATTTCATAAAAATTTTACTTTCAATTTTATTTCCCAACAAATATTTTATAACTCCAGATATGAAAATTAATAAAATACCACCGATTATAAAAATTGTTTCTCCTCCTATATGTTCATAATAATAAGTACCTGCCAATGGCCCTAATACACCTCCAATTCCTCCTGCTAAACTATAAAGGCCATAACTTTCTCCTCTTTTCTTATCTCCTACATAATCTATAACTAACCCACTTGCTGCTGGATCTATTAGCATAAATATTAAAGATATTAAAGTATATAAAATAATAAATCCAGAATAATCTTTTATAAAGGGCATAAAAAATTGAAGTATTCCTAAAAGAAAAATACCTGTAATTACTATGTTATTCCTATTATATTTATCAGCTAATCTTCCAAATTTTTTTGGTAGAAATAATTGGAAAGCTTCTCCTGGTAAAAATATTAATCCTATTAAATATAAATTATCTGTTATATATTCTTTTAAATATATAATATATAGTGGAAATACAAGACTAAACACATAAAATGTAAATCCTGATATGAGTATAAACTTGGTAACTTTCCCCTTTTTTTTAGAATTTTCAATTTTATTGTCTTTTTTATAGTGTAAAGTTTCTTCAACTTTAAAAATACATGTATAAAGAGCTATTAAACTAAGTATAAAATATATTGTAAATATGACTTTAAAGGGCTCATCAAAAAAACTACTGAAAAATATTATAAATCCTATAGTACAACCTACAAAATCTCCTCTACCTATTATCTGACTAATTGCACCAAAATTTTCGCTTCTATTTCCGCTATGACTTATATCTGAAACCATTGCATCTACACTTATCCATAAAAAAGAAGCACCAATACTCTGAAATACTCTAGTATAAAATAAATATTTAAAGTCTCTACCTATTAAAAACAAAAAATTAACTAGACAATATAACGCTACTCCTATAAAAATTCCTATTTTTCTTCCTCTTCTATCTAATAAATTGCCTATCTTTGGTCTAATTATTATACTGATAAGAGAGAAAACTGAATAAAGGACTCCAACTTCCACAACACTAGCTCCTAACTCTAAAGCGTATATAGGAAGTATGAACCCTATAAAAGATAAAGAAAATGAAATATAATATAAACAACTCTTCAACCCATATAATCTATCCATTATTTCCTCCTAAAGAATTGATAATATAGATATATGTTCTTTAGGATTTAAATATATATTAAATATAGAAATAAATTTATATTATTTAAAAACTACTTCAAACTCTTCATATACTATATTCATATCTTCATTAAACTGTTTTCCCACTTCTTTTAATTCTTCCGTAAAAAATTTAATATGGACATTTCTCCAATATTCTAAAGATTTATCACCTTCACCTTCCATAATAGCAAACTCCTCGGTTACATATTTAAAAGGCAAAATTGTTACCTTTCTTGTCTTAATAATACATTGAGCTATTCCTTCCCAATTTGTGATGATACTATATTCTCCTGGCCTAGGTAGTTGTTCATTGTCTAATGTATACCAATAATATAGAGAGCTAGTTCCTGTTTTCTCTCCTCTAATAACTAAGTCTAGTAAATTATTTGCATCTTCTTCATTATTGCTAAAATACCAGGTACTATATTTTTTATTGATATTATTTCTATTTTCTCCTATAAAGAATAAATAACTTTCCCACATACTATCTACTGATTTATCTATATTAAGCATATTATTCGGTCCTCCTTAAGACAAAATATTTAGATAAATTTTATAATCTATATATTCTACAATAATTAGATGAATCCTTTAATAAATTTCTTGTAATGTTTTGTGGTATAATATTATAAATATGTATATTGAAAGGATAGAGCTATGAATATTGATTTTAAATATATAAAAAAAGAAATAGAATATGTTTCTGGATATATATTCAAGGGTAAAAATTATAGATGTAGCTATGTTAGATACAATACCCTTTATAAAAATCCTGCATCAGGTACTGAAAATGTTGAACTTTATAATTTTACACCTAGAGGTAATTCTAGGGCTTCAACTTTAGTTCTCCATGGTCTTGGAAGTAGAAATATAAAGTTTTTACTTTGGATTGGGCCTCATCTAGCTTCTGCTGGAGTAAATACTACTATTCTTATTTTACCTGGTAACTATACTAGAGTTGAAAATAATTCTGTAAGCGGAAAAAGTTTCCTATACCCTGATATAGAAACAATGTATCAATTTTGGGAACATAGTGTTATAGATACATTAACTACTATTGATCTATTGGAACAAAAAAAGCTATGGAAAAATAATAATGTAGTAATGGGATACTGTTTAGGAGGTATGATCACAACAATAGTAGGCTCTATAGATAAGCGAATTAATCATAAGCTATTTATGACAACTGGAGGTCATCTACCTAAAATACTTCACGAATCTCCTACAACAAACTTTGCAAGAAAATTATTTAATAGCGGTCATGAACCCAGCTTTTATTTGAATAATAAAGAATATCTATATAATATTTATAATGATCAATTTCCTGAAGTAAGAAAAATGTCTTTTTCAGAAATTATAGATAATAAATATATTCATCCTTTATTTAAAATAGATCCTATAGCTTATGCCCATTTACTTGATATGTCAGAAGTAACTTTTATAGATGCCTTATTTGATAATACCCTTCCCTTTGATTCACGAAAAATACTTTATAGAGAAATGGAAGGGGCAAAAAGAAGAGTTCTACCAATAAGCCATGTAAACTGGTTACCTTTCGAATATATATTAGCTAAATATATACTTCATAAATTAAATATTAATGATAAAAAATCAAGAAAAGCCTTGTTACAAGGAGAAATAATTGAAAATCCCCTAGAGAAAGATAGTATAATAGGAAAATAATGGAGGAAATTATGAATAATCTAAAACAAAATTTTAAAAAATCTTTTTTCTTTGTAAATAAGATATATATATTTATTATTTTCACCCTACTTACACTTATAGATTTCACCCTAGGTTTTTACTATTTCCTACTTTCTATAGCTATACTTATTGGAAAAACTCTTATTTCTCATCTGCCATTACAACCAGAAAAACCTATTTCTTTTAAGACTTATACATATAAAAAGTTAAGTCACAAAAATTTAAAAATAGATATATGGTATCCAACAAAAAATAAAGAAAAAAAACTTCCACTGGTGTTTTTCTGTCATGGAGGTGGTTGGATATCTGGGTTTAGAAATCAACCTAACAATGTTTCTTGGTGTAAATTCTTAGCGTCTAAAAATTTTTGCGTATCAAGTATTGACTATAGATATGGGATAAAAAATGATATGGAAGATATATTATGTGATTATAGCGATGCTTTGAAATTTATAAGAGAAAATAACGAAAAATTAAATATAGATACAGATAATATAGTCCTGATGGGTTTATCTGCAGGAGGCCATCTTTCTTTATTATACTCAACTTATAATTCATATATGAAAAATGAAGAAAGAATTAAGGGAATAAAAGGTGTGGTAGCCTATTATTCCCCATCAGACTTAAATGACATATTCACTCCAGAAAATAAATCTTTATTTGCTAGATTTGCTACTAAAAAAACCTTAAAAGCAAAATCAGAAGAAAAAGAAGAAATATATTACTATTATTCCCCTCTTAAATGGATTTCAAATAATATGGTTCCATGTCTTATAGTTCATGGAAAACTAGATACTACTGTACCTTTTAGTTCATCTGTAAAACTTGCAAAAGAACTAAAAAGATATAATGTAGATTATGAATTTGTTGTACATGAAAAGGGAGGACATTCTTTTGATACATTATTTAAGGATGACAAAACTATAGATATATTAGAAAAAACTTCAGAGTTTATAAAGAATTTAGTCCAACTATAACTTTATTTGGATTGTTTATGATGGAATCCATGATTTTTATTTTAACCCTATCATAAGATTCAAATAATAGTTCAGCATTCTCTAAATCATTATAAACTTTCCAATAACCTTTTGTAAGACATTTCTTATTTGGACATTTTATAAAATCTATTACATCAGAAATAGGGTATCCTAAAAATATACCAATTTCATGTGGACATACTATTTTATATCTACCTCTTAGTATCTCTAAATTTTCCTGTATTGTATTATTAGGAGCATATCCAAACCTCTTCAAAAAAGTGCTGTTCTTTTCATCTTTTAAAATTTCTTTCATTTTAAACTTATTATAAAATAAAATATGCACACCATTTTTAGTTTCCTTTAACTCATAATAATCCAATGCAAAATACTTCTTTATTTTCGCCTTATATTTTTGTCAAATAACATATGTGTTTCTCTTATCATCTTTCCTAAAAACCATAAGAGAAGATGGCTTTAAACTTGCTATAGTTGGAGCTAAATTATAAGCCATTAACATAATTATATAATTTTTATTATCTAAAGTATGCATCTTATTTAAATAGGATTTAACAAAATCTAAGCTCAAAAAACCACCCCATTTAATTTCTAAAAAATTTATGAATTAACTAATTTCTTGCCAAGTTCTATGCAGCTACTTTCATCTTCATCTGATTCTGGAAAGCCGTTGATAATTAATCCATCTTGAATTAAATCTGCTCCATTGTCTTTCATTCTATCTTCCCACTCTCTCATCCATAGACCATCTCCCCAACCATAAGAACCAAATAGAGCTAGTTTTTTACCTGAAATTTTATCTTCTATGCTTTCAATAAAAGGTTGCATTTCTCCTTCTTCTAATTCTTCAGAACCCATAGATGGACAACCTAGTGCAAGTGCTTCTGAGCTCAAAACATCTTCAATAGTAGCTTCACTTACAGATTTCATTTCTGCGTCTATACCTTTAGATTTTATTCCTTCTAAAATTAATTCAGCCATTTTTTCAGTGTTACCAGTGCCACTCCAATATATTATATTTATTTTTGCCATGGAAATCCCTCCTATATTGTAATTGATAATGATTTTCACTTTCAGTTATAGTGTAATAGCTTCTAACAATTTTGTAAATACTATTTCTTTTAAATTTATTATGATTCTTTTTAAAAATAAACTTCTAGCTAAAGGCTAGAAGTTTATTTTTACTTTATTCTTGTATTATAAATGCATTATTTTTCAAAAATTCTTTCTCCCATCTATCAACATATTTCCCTGTGGCCCACTCTGCCATAACTACCGTTTCAGAATCATTAAGCTCTAATTCTCTTAATGGTTTTTTGGCAAGTTTCCCCTTTTCTATAGCATATGTTAATATTTTATTTGGAGTAAATATTAAAGCAATATCTTCATTTGGAGAAGTAAAAGCATCTACTGCATCTGGTACCTTAAGTTTAATTGCATTCCAAGAAACTGCTAATTCATCATAAAGTACCAGTTCTTTAGGAGGAATAATTTTAATATTAAAATCTTTATATACATCTTTATTTCCTTCTAAAAAATTCAATCTGCCTTTCATAATCCAATGACCATTTTTTCTTGCTAAACCAAAACTTTCTTCATTTGGTTTTATATCTAAATATTCACTTTCCACATTTCTATCTGATGAAAATTCTTTTGTTGCACTTTCATAAAAAATTTGTTTCCCATTTTCTCCTGTAATATCTGATATCTTTATAGAATTGTCACTTCGCATATTATCTATAGGTAATGTCTCTAATCCTGTTTTCCCTGCAGGAAAATCTTCAACATATTCTAAAGATATATAGTCATTACCTATATAAACTATAGTATTAACCGAGTTTTTCGCAATTTTTTTTATTTCTTGAAGGGACTCTGTTTCAACAGGTTCTTTATTTATAGAATATGCATATAAACTTTCCTTTGAATTCTCATCAGTTTTATCAACACCAACTTTCCAAAAACCTGTCTTTCTTGGTAAAAATAAATCTTCCATTCCATAAATTCTATCTAAAGATTTATTCTCACTAGCTATCCAAATAGTCCTATACTTCCATCCTTCCATTTCATCTTTCGATTGACTATTATCTCGATATCTAAGACCTAATAATACTCCAGACTTTAATCCTTCATCACCCTTGTCTGCTAAATGATTATTACCATCCTTTTTGCAATCTTTTATATATTTTTCTAAGTCTTCTTCTTTCAATTCATCAGATATTTTTGTAAGATAAAAAAATCCGCCATCTATCTTGATAATTATTTTATCATCATCTTCTTTAATAAACTCATAAAAAAATTTCTCTTCACTAGTTAAAGTTACTATTTGGACTTTCTTGCTCTTTATATTTAGATACTCAGGCTTTACTTTATATTGATATAATAGATAATCTGATGAATCTACATTTTTAATCTTATAAGAAGGATTCAAACATAAATCATTTCCTATTACGGCAACCTTTTTATGAAATATGATTTCCTTATTTAATAATTCTCTTACTTTTTTCTCATTTAATATATCTTCATTAGATTTTTTATATCCCTCTATTTTCCACCTTCCTGAAATAGGAGGAGTATTGTTATTTGGAGGTTTGATTCTGTCAGCAGTTTCAATATTTCTAAACTCACAAGATGAAAAAAATATAGTTGAAATAACTAAGATAAATACCAAAATTAATTTTTTCATTTAATTAATTCCTCCTTGATAGGTAGGAACACAGATACTTTTGATCCTACATTTACTTCACTTTCTATTTGTATAAATCCTCCATGAAGTTTAATTATTTCATCACATATAGATAAACCTAAACCACTATTAGATTTACTATTTCTCCCCTTATAAAATTTTTCTTTTACATAAGGTAAATCCTCTTTTAGAATACCACAACCACTGTCTTCTACACAGATTACAACATATTGTCTAACTACTTTAGCATAAAATAAAATTTCTCCTCCTTCAGGAGTAAATTTTAATGAATTATCTATTAAATTAATAAATACTTGTTTTATTCTATTTTCATCTCCTAAAATAACAGGTAGTTCTTCTTTAACATTCATATTAAAATTTATATTCTTTAAGTTTGCTCTAGGTGTCAATTGCTTATAAATATGTTTCATTGCTTTATCTATAGACATTTCCTCTTTATTTAAAATAATTCTACCAGAGACGAATCTAGAAAAATCTAATAGTTCTTCTACCATATGAGTCAATCTATCGCTTTCTTTTTCTATAATATCTAATCCATCTTCCAATAACGGATTTTCAGGTAAATCCTCAGTTTTTAATGTGATAGCCCATCCTTTTATAGAAGTTAGAGGAGTTCTAAGCTCATGAGATATAGAAGATATAAAATCATTCTTAAGTTGTTCTTTCTTAATAAGCTCCTCTGCCATATAGTTTAAAGTATCAGAAAGTTTTCCAATCTCATCATCATACTTTTTATGGCTTCGTACTTTTAGCTGTCCATCAGCCATTTTTTCTGCAACTTCTGTCACTTTTTTTAAAGGCTTTACAATTGTATTTGAAAGAAATATACTTACTAGTCCAGAAATTAATATAACTATAAATCCTATCCAAAGAAGTACCAAAGATATATTTTTTATGGTTTTATTTGTTGGACTAAGAGAAGTTACAAATCTCATTGTCCCTATAACATTTCCATTATACATAAGAGGGTAGGATACAGCCATTACTGGAGATGAGTCATAGCTTACATCTCCAATCCATGTCCCTTTTTTCCCATTCTCAGATTTTAACACATCAGAGGTTTTAATAACATCTGGATGAACTACTCCTATAGAGTCCATTAATACATTACCATTTAAGTCCAATATTTGAACCTGAGCATTAGTCTGCTTCCAAAAAATATCTACATCATCATTTATTAAGCTTTCTAAAGAGGAAGAAGAGAAATATCTTGAATAAAAATCTGATGATAACTGTATTTGGTTTGATAAAACATCTTCTAAACTTTTATAATAATATTGCTTAACCGCATTTAATAAAACCAATTCTAATATGACTACAGTAATAACAATTACAAGCATAAAATTACCTACTAATCTAGTCTTTATACTTTTCATAATTTTTTCTAATCATCCTCTCTTTTCCGCCACCTGTATCCAACTCCCCAAACAGTTTGTATATATTCAGGTTTACTTGGATTATCTTCAATTTTTGCTCTCAATCTTCTAATATTTACATCTACAATCTTTGGATCTCCAAAAAAATCATATCCCCAAACCCAATTAAGTATCTCATCTCTTTTAAATGCTTTCCCTGGATTTTCTATAAATATTTTTATAATAGCATATTCAGTAGGTGTAACCTCTATCTCACTATTATTTTTATAAAATTTTCTAGAATAGGTATCTACTTTATAAGGTCCCTGAACAATAATGTCATTATTTTCTTCTACCTTAGCCATATCAATTCTTCTTATTAAAGATTTAACTCTTAGAACTAATTCCATAGGATTAAAAGGTTTTACCATATAATCATCAGTTCCATATTCAAGTCCCATTATTTTATCTACATCTTGGCTCTTTGCTGTCAGCATAATTATACCAATTGTAGGATATTCCTTTCTTAAAATTTTGCACACCTCATAGCCATCTATTCCTGGAAGCATAATATCTAAAATTACTATATCAATTTGTTTCTCTCTAGCCTTCTTAAGTCCTTCTTCTCCCGTAGAAGCTTCTATTACGGAAAAATTATTTCTTTCTAAATTTATTTCAATAAATTTTCTAATAGATTCTTCATCTTCTACTATTAATATCGTATGTTTTTTATCCTTCATCAATCTAACCACTCCAGTACAAAATTGTATATCAATTTATATTTTAATTATAACATTAATATAATAAAAATTTATGACATAAATATTACAAAAAAACTCCCTCTAATTTATTTTATGAATAAATTAAAGGGAGTTTTTTATAATTCAATACTTCCAAGTGAAAACTTCAACAAAGAACTAATTCTTGATAGTTTCTTCCTTTACAATTTTTCCTGTCTGCATTTTATATGTTTTATCACATAATAATTTAATATCTTCTATATTATGAGAAGTTAAAATTATGGTTTTACCGTCTTTCTTTAGGTCCAATAGAATATTCCTAACATCTTTCACTCCTGATTCATCAAGACCATTAAATGGTTCATCTAGTATGATTAACTCCGGGTCTTCCATAATGGCTTGTGCAATTCCTAGCCTTTGTTTCATACCTAAAGAATAGGTTTTCACAGGTTTTTTCATTTCTGGATCTAGTCCTAATAATCGTATAGTACTTCTAACTTTATCACTATCAATTTTATTTTGTATTTTTGCTAAATACATAAGGTTATCATATCCAGAAAGATGACCTAAAAATCCAGGACGTTCAATAATTATTCCCATGTTACTTGGAAAAGAAATGTCTTTATGTAATTCTTTATTATTCACTATTACCTCGCCAGTATCTGGAATAACAAGTCCTGCAATAATTCTCAGTAACATGGTTTTTCCACTTCCATTCGTTCCTATGACCCCATAAGTCTTACCTTTAGTCATAGATAAGTTTATGTTGTCCAAAACTTTTACACCTTTAAAACTTTTATTTATATTATTTAGTTTAATATACACCTATATCGAACCTTTCTATTTTTTTATATATTATCATTGAGGATATTATAGTAATAATAATTACTAATATAGTACGGACTACATCGACTGCTAAACTAGTTTTATTAAGTCCCATTCCTATTGGTACTATAAGCAAATATTTAATAAGATTGTTAGTAACTAAAGTAGACATAATCGCTATAGCAACAACTATTATAAAAGATTTATTAGTACCTAAGAACATAGAAAAAAGCATTTGAATCACCACAATCATGCTGTAAAAAAAATACCCTGTTATAAAAGTAATCAGAAGATTTACACTCAAAATATCTGTAATATTATTTTTAAAATATATGCTTAAAATTACACTTAGAAACATGATAATAGACCAAAACATAAACACACAAAAATATAGCCCTTTAAATATACTTATTGATAATTTTTTTCTACTATTAAATCTAGTAGTAATAGTACAAAAGTTCTTTTCTAATATAAAAGATAAATAGTCTGAAGTAATACTTAGTAACAATGTTATTGGTAAAAAGAACTTTGCCCTATCAAAAAACGAATAAAATTCTATATTTCCTAATATACTATCCACCAAGTTACTATATGATGGATTTTCAACTAAAATCAAATAAAACAAAAATAACAATATTAAATTTGATAATAATAATCTTTTTTTTATTTTATATACCATACTTCACCTACACAAAATCTTTATTTAGACTTTTATTGTACACCTGAGTATACAAAACACTATTCATAAGGACTAGTATTAATATTCGTAACAACAAACTTTTATCTACAAATACCCATGAAATCATTATAGGTATTCTTTCAGATAAAATAATTTCAAAGACAATGAAATTTTCAATAGCAACAATCATGTATACTAATATAATTAAATTTATATTTTTAAATCCTGTAATTTGATTTAGTAATAATATTATCCCACTAACTAGTATAAACCCCAACGTAAATAATAATAATAATAATATATAGTATAAAACAGAGTGAATACTAAAAAACTTATATATATTATTAAATAAAAGTATACAAACTATGAAGTTCACCAATACAAATACTATTGTATGCAAAATAATCTTTTTATACTGTTCGATAATAACATTACTTCTATATTTAAGCCTACAGTTATAATATATATTATAATTTTTAAGAATTATAAAAAGTCCTATTAAATAAATAGGCAATAACTCAATAATATAATAACCTGCTCCTTTAAAATTAAGTAAATAATCTTTGGGGCTAATTCCAAATTTGTAAAAAAGTATTGATTTTATAAATATATAGGACATATAAAAAAAATAAAGAAAAATAATTTCTTTATGCTTTTTCATGTTCTTAATCATAAAATATCCCTTTCTTTTCTGCAACCTACAATAAATAAAATAGTTGATAATATAAAACACGCTGAAATACTTATTATAACATCAGCATTAGTTATTGGCTCTGCAAGTGCCCATCTTGTTGCTGGCTGTATAATATGCATAATATCATAATTTATATCAACAAAAAATAAAACTACACTCTGGATTGAATATATAATAAATGATACAGCAATAACCAAAAACCCATTTTTATAGTTAAATATCATACTTAATGATAAAGATAATATAGATATAATACCACCTATAATAGAGTTAATGATTATATATATAAACTGATATAAATTAACATTCATATAAAAAATATCTTCAAGAAAAGCTCCTTTATCTGGCTTTAAAAACGTACTTCCTATAGAGGAATTGTTTGGATATATAAGGTGAACTATAATATAGTTCACAATTAAAAAAAAGAATATTGTAAAAAAACCTGACATAAAACTCATTATAAATTTAGATAAATAATATGATTTTCTACTTCCTCTGTAAAGAAGATATTCTCTATACTTACTCTTTTTTTCACAATAATACTGCAATCCAAAAGGTATCACAGCTAAAATAGGTATAAATGAAAAGTAAAAATCTCTTACAATGCTTGTACTATTTTCTAAGAAAACATAATGAGTAACACTCATCTCTGATATATCTTCAAAGAATCCTGACTGAGTCCAATAAGTACAAAAAATATCTAAAATAGCAACTATAAATAAAAATATATAAAAACATTTAGTTGTATTTCTTTTAAACAATTGTTTAATATCATATTTTAAGTAAAAACGAAGTTTTTTCATAGATATTCTCCTAATTGTATTTTTATATATTAATACTATGTAAATACATAGCAAATTTTACTGGATAAAACTTTTAGAAATAATTCCCTTAATTATAACTGTTTTTTAGTTAAGAGACCATGCTCCTTGCTCCTTTAGCTGCTACCTTTACTTTAGTTCTTACAGGTGAACTATCTCTACCTTCATATAGTAAGTACGATTATTAGTTGTTTTTCTTATCTCACCAATTTCAGTTGAGGTTTTCCATCTACCTAATTTGTTGTCCAGCTTGCAGCAAATACACTACTGGACATTATTCCAACTAATAAAGCAGCACTTAAAAGTCCTATACCTAATTTACATTTTCTCTTAATCACTGTATTATCCCTATCCCTTTAATTTTTTTAAAGTTATATCATGGAAGTCCCCTTCAATCCTTGTCCAATGTAAACACTATACTAATTATATATAGATGTCAATTCGTTTCATGGAAATATTTGTAACAATTTTCGATAACTATTTATCTATTTCGTCATAATTCTATTTTTACAATAAAAAAGAGTCTCTTTTTAACCGTCATATCTATCCATAAATAATTAAATGAGACTCCTTTTTATAATTCACATTTCCTCATATTCTATTTTAATACCACAGTCCATATCCATTCCCTGGTCCATAGTTATACCCTGCTCCATATCTATATTTCCAGGGATATCTCCTTCTAAGTAATTCTGATATAAGTATGATACTAACTATATCTCTTAAAAATCTTCCTCTACCATAGTAAATTCTTTGGCTATTTCTATACCTTGAAGATCTATTTCTTCTCTCCATTGGATCTTGTGCTATTTCCGGACATTCTTTTATCATTTCTTCACAAACTTCATTAATCATTGCATCTATTTCTTCTTGAGATATATTTTCTTCTATAGGTACTTCTTTTATATTTTTGCTTATTGTATTTATAACTTTTGGATATATACGATAATATAGTTCTGGATATGGAATATTATATGTAGAATCCATAGAAAAACCCCCTCCAAAATATATTGCATCACTACTATACTATGAAGGAGGAGGCATTTTTGTGACTATATTTACACATTATTATATTTTAAATTGTGACTTATAAAGCTTTGCATATATTCCATCTTTCTTTAAGAGCTTATCATGACTACCCTTTTCTTCAATTCCCTCATTAGTTAAAACTATTATTTCATCTGCATTTTTTATAGTAGATAATCTATGGGCTATAACTAATGTAGTTCTTCCTTCTGAAAGCTCTTCTAATGATTTTTGTATTTCTATTTCTGTTTTATTATCTAGTGCAGAAGTTGCTTCATCAAGTATTAAAATAGGTGGATTTTTAAGGAATAATCTAGCAATAGATATTCTTTGTTTTTGTCCTCCTGAAAGCATAACTCCCTTTTCTCCAATATAGGTATCATATCCGTCAGGAAGATTTAATATAAAGTCATGAATACTTGCTTTTTTAGCTGCTTCTACTATTTCTTCATCATTTGCATCTGGATTTCCATATAGTATATTTTCTTTAATAGTCCCTGTAAATAAGAATACATCTTGCTGAACTAACCCTATGTTCTTTCTTAAAGATCCTAATTTTATATCCTTTATATTTTTTTCATCTATTAATATTTCTCCATCATCTATTTCATAAAATCTAGGAATCAAATGACAAAGAGTAGTTTTTCCAGCGCCACTAGGTCCAACTAATGCTACAGTTTTTCCTGGTTCTATTTCTAAATTTACATTAGATAAAACAGTTTCTTTTCCATTTTTATAGCTAAAAGAAACATTATTAAATTTAATCATTCCAGCTACATCTTTAAGTTCCGTAGCTTGTTCACTATCTATAATATCTGGTTCTATATTCATAGCATCCATAAATCTTGAAAAACCAGCCATACCTTCTTCATATTGTTGAGCAAACTCTGTAAGTCTTCTAATTGGCTGTAAAAAGAAATTTACAAACAATAGATAGGCTGCTAAATCTCCATAATTTATATACCCTTTATAGACAAATATTCCACCAAGACTTAAAGCAATTAAATTTAAAATATTGGACATAAAGTTGATACCTGACATAAATTCTGCCATTACTTTATACGAATCTTCTCTTGCTTCTTTAAATCTTATATTTCCATCATTAAACTTTTCCATCTCATGCTCTTCATTTGTAAAGGATTTTACAACTCTAATACCTGATACACTATTTTCTAATTGCGCATTTACATCTGCTATCTTAACTCTTACATCCTTGAAAGCTTTACTCATCCTACCTCTTTTAGATATTCCAAACCATATCATTATTGGAATAAATGAAAATACTATAATAGTAAGTCTCCAATCAATTCCTACAAGAATAATAAAAGAACCAATTAGCATTACTAAAGATATAAATAAATCTTCTGGTCCATGGTGAGCAAGTTCTGTAATATCCCTTAAATCATTAACTATAACAGACATAATATGCCCTGTTTTATTGTTGTCAAAGTAAGTAAAGGACAATGTTTGTAAATGGGCAAATATATCTCTTCTCATATCGTGTTCAATCCTAACTCCTACTACATGTCCCCAATAGTTAACAATATATTGACTTATATATCTTAAAATAAAAAGCAATACTAAATAAAAAGTCCATCTATATAGTAAATCCATTCTTCCATTAGGAATGATATCATTAATAAACTTTCGAGTTACTAGTGGAAAAGCTAGATCAAATACAGATATTAAAAATGCAAAAAACATATCAATAAAAAATAACTTTCTATGTGGCTTATAATAAGAAGCAAATTTCTTAAACAACAATTATTCCCCCTTTTCTAAACAATTTAATAACTTCTCTAATGAAATCATTAAATTTTCTATTTCATCATCTTTCATATTATTTAAAGCTGAAAATACAGCTTTATTACTTCTTTCTTTTCTTATAATATTTACAATATTTTTTCCTTCGTCTGTAATACATACCCTACAAACTCTTCTATCTAACAAATCTTCTTTTCTATAGACTAATCCTTTTTCTTCTAGTCTTGAAATCTTTTCTGAAATAGTATTTTGTGCTTTATCATATTTTTGAGCAAGTTCTCCAATGGAAGGTTCTGCCTTCATATATTTAATATGGAATAACATATGATACTGATCTATTGTAAGATTATAACTCTTAGCCAATTCATGACTTTTTCTATGAATAATTTTATTACAACTTCTAATATAGTCTGCAACCTTCTCTGATTTTTTTTGTAAATCCATTCTATCCACCTCATCAAATATGTTAAAATATCGTATAGCGATACTTTAGATACACGAATATTATATATCTTTTTCCATATGATTTCAAGTAAATAAAAAAGTTTCTACCATTAAAGATAGAAACTTTTTTATTTACA
Organism: Anaerosalibacter massiliensis; assembly: GCA_000751555.1. Lineage (GTDB taxonomy): Bacteria > Bacillota > Clostridia > Tissierellales > Sporanaerobacteraceae > Anaerosalibacter > Anaerosalibacter massiliensis. The sequence goes on from CCEZ01000049.1 coordinate 32,722, forward strand.
ACTCTTCAACTATATAAATATTTACAAATAAGACTATGAAATACTGTAACATATATATAAATGCTATAACTCCTGTGTCATTTATAAAAAAAGCAACTATAGCAGTTATAATTACTATTAAATACTCTTTCTGAATCTCTGGTCTAATTTCTAGTATATAAATTGATCTTTCTTTAAATTTATCCCAAAAATTTTTTATAAATATTATCTGGCTAATTAAAACTATAATCCATGGCGGTGATATAGTAAATTTAAAAAGCTCTTTCAATTTAACAATTGCTATATCATAAACTTCTTTCTTTCCTAATATCTTTGCTCTATATATTAAACTACCAGCATGCCCTCTATTTAAACTATTTAGATCTATATATAGATTTGCATAAAGTATTAAGAATCCTAAAAGGATTAAAATAATAGTATTTTTAAACGTAAATTCTCCCTCAAAAAATACTGTATATACCATTATTAAAAATAATATAATAGAAGTAAAAAATCCTCCTGTATTTACCCCAAATCTAGATGATAGAGCCACAATATTCAAAATAGCATATAAAAGCAAAACTATCTTTTCTAATATTCTATTTGGTAAATATTTTTTTACTGTGAAATAGCTTATTATAGAACTTGATAAAAGTATAGCCATTGCCCCATTATTAAATCCATAGTATCTAGCACCTAAAATTAAATTATTATAACCCATATAAGAATTGTATATGGATTCTGGATAAAATAACATGCCAATAATCATTACTATATATGTCAATGTAGAAAATATTCCAGCTCCATTTAACTTTTTATCTACAACCCACGTGGAAATACTATAGCTTATCATAATACATGTGATTAAATAAGCTAAAATGCTTCTATGAATATTAAAAAATCCCATTACAAAAGAAACAAATATAGTTATTATTAGGAAATTATAATAAAATGCCATATCTCTATACTTATCTCTTCTATTTTTAACAAAAAAATAAGTAAAATAAACTTGAATGAGATAAACTATACCATGAAAAATATATGTTATCCAAGTCATATTTATAACTTCCTTATGTATGATTTTCAAATCTTCTATAGTATTGTCACTGGGATATAATTTAAAACTTTTACCTATATTTATATTATCATCTATATTGTAGATAGACATAATATGTGGAAATATATCTAAGTTGACAACTACACCTTTCCGATTTGTGGAGCTACTGGTTAAAACACCAGGTGAAATATAAGGGTTTTTGTACATTATTGGCACTAAAGAATTATTAACTATTTTTTTCATGCTATTAGGCACTTTTTTAGGAATAATAATAATATTGGAATCTTCTATATCTCTTAAATAATTATTTAATATATTAATTCTATCTCCTTCATTTTCTATATTATAAGACAAAATCAATATATTTGAATCTTTTAAAGATGATTTTGTTTTATTTTTTAACCATTCTTCATTATATACAATTTCTGTTTCCCCATCTTTAATAATTCCATCTTTATTGCAAGCTATTAAAGCCGAAAAGTCATCTCCTATGTATGAAACACCTTCATCTTTTAACTTTTCTCCAAAAAATTTAATTTTCTTACTAAAGTCTGGATAATTACTATTTAAATCTTTTATAATAGATTCATATCCTAATACTTTAATGCTCCCATTCTCTTGTCTTTTTAAACCCTTAAACTCTCCTTCTTTTATTTTCACTTTTCTTCCAGTAGCAATTGTTGTTACATAACTTAATTCATCATAAGATCCTCTAGTTTTAGAATTCATAAGTCCTGTAGAAAACCTTTCACCATCTATTTTTTCCATTAGTTCAAAATCCATTTCATCAATTAATATAAATACTGTTTTTTCATCTTCTGCTTCTGCAGCACAACTTACTTTGCTTATCAATATTATTATAAAAATTAAAAGGATAGCTATTTTCTTGTTTTTTTTCATAAAAACACCCTTTAGTATAAAATATAATTAAGTACACTGAACACGCCTATTACAATAGCAAATATTCCTACTATTACTTTATATTTATAAAGTCTATCTTTTTCAAAATCTTCATTCTTAATAATTTCTTTTTCAGTTTCATTTGTTTTAAGTTTATATTTATCACTAATTGTAACATATATACCTAAAATGATAAATATTATTCCTTTAACAAGCAATAAAAAACACCTCTTTTTCTACATTTCATTTTTCTCATTCCTAGTCAGTTTCTTAGTAATATTATTTTCTAATTCTAATACTCTTCCATTCTTAAACAATATATTATCTATATTACTTTTGGCTAAACTATATTGTTTAAGTTTGTAAAAAGACAAGGCTTTATAATGCTTTATCTTTTCCTCATCTACTTTTTTTGTTGAACCTGCTAAATTAAAATATCCAATAGCAAGATCATAGTTTTCCATTTTATAATATACTTTTGCCATATTAAAATAACAATTTCCCTCTTTTTCTATTTCCCCATTTTTTATATAATATAAAAGGCCTTGAGAAAAATGTATAATAGCACATCGGTAAAGTCCATTGGTATAGAGATAATTTCCCTTTAAAAAATAGGAGTCTGCTAGAATATCTGAAAGATTGTATTTATTAGATAAGAAAATAGATTTATATATATTGGAGTAAATATCGTAATAACCATCATTTCCTGGATTTCTGCATTGAGATAACCATTCTGAACATTTATCCTTGACTATATCTTTTTCACTCTTTACAAAATAGTTAGCAGCTACTCTAAAATCTAATCCCTTTTCTTCAGCTGCTTCATTTATTCTATGAGATAAATAGGTAGCATTTATAATATTTATCCTTCTTTTACCATTTTCAAACATAGAAATATAATTTTCTGATAAATTCTTCCCTGCCAAATCTCTTTGCCTTAAACCTAGTTTTTTTCTTACAGCTTTCAGTCTTTGACCAGGTGTCAAAATAATGATATCATCCAATTTATTCACCTCCTATTTTCCCTATATTCCATTAAAATGAAAACAACTTAATTATTACATATCATATTGAATTCACAATATGGACTACATTTTTCTCTTCTTCCGTAATCTTTTATATCATTTTTTCGAGAAACATACTTTATAAATTCATCTATATTATTTAAGTTTTTAGTTAAAATTTCTTCATCTATATTCACATCTAATAATTCGCCAGTTTCTAATAAAAATAAAGAGGCTCTTTTTACTTTCATACCATATATATCTTGACAAGCTTTTGTATATAACTGTAACTGGGGTGAGTATTTATCTAAAAACCATTTTTTATTAGTTACTCTATTAGTTTTAAAATCTATTATTTCTATAAAATTATTTTTAATATACATTCTATCAATTATTCCAAAAATAAAATTGTCATTTGATTTATAATAAAACTCTCTCTCATTAAACATTTCATCATAATCTTCCTTATAATTATTTACATAATTTATTATATAAGGTTTGACTTCAGATAAAACACTAGGTATTGGCTTAATGCCAAATGACATTATTATGTTATAGAGTAAATTATTTTGATCAAGTCCAATTCTATATAATTCACAAAATTTATGGACTATATTACCTCTAATAGTGGGTTTTAATATATATTTACCTTCTTTATTATTATCTTTATATTCATCTACAGGTAAATTTTTATAATATTTCATAAAAAACTTTTTTTTACAATCTCTAAATGTTATATATTGAGTTACAGAAAAACGTTCAAAGGTCCTTTTATTTACCCCTGAAATTTCTCCAAGTATAGGAAACAGCTCCTTTTTAATAGGTTTAGTTTCTTTTAAATCATCCTTTAAACCTTTCACTTCATCTTTTAATTCTTTTTTCATATCTAATTCTTCTATTATCCCATATTGAACAAAATCTAAAAAACTATTTATCATTTTTTTAAATCCTGTATTTTTCCCTTGATTTCCTAAAATCAATCTTTCCTCAGCCCTAGTCATAGCCACATATAATATTCTTTTGTTTTCTCTTTCCTCTTTCTCCTTTATAGAATTATAAATTTCATTATATATTGGTGATAAATCTTCATGCTTAATACCCAAACCTAGATTCTTTTCAAATAATATAGAAGAAGTATCCTTGTTAAAACCTTTAGCCATTTGAGGAATAATAACTACTTTAAACTGAAGACCCTTAGATTTATGAATGGTCATAATTTTTACACTATCTCCATCTTCTGATTGTATCTTAGCTTGAGATTCATCAACATTTTTTCTTTTCATATTTTCTATATAATTTATGAAATCTTCAATAGTTCCATTTTCTTTTTCTGTATATTCTTTTGCCATTTCTAAGAACTTATAGACATTTGCAATTCTTTGCTTCCCACCATACTTTAGCATTAAAACTTGATTATAATAAGTCTTCTCTATTAATTCAATTATTAACTCATAAGGATTCAACATATTCCGTTTCAAAACAAATTGTTTAAGCATGTTGTACGCATTTTTCATTTTTTTTCTTTCATTTTCTTCAATATAAGGTATTTCTTCATTTAAAGATTCTATAATAGATTCTTCTTTTTGTTTCAACAACCAATAAATTGTCTTATCAGAAAGTCCAAACATAGGACTTCTCAAGGCTCCAACAATAGATATATTGTCATATATATTAGATATTCCCTTTAAGGCATTCATTAAGTCTAGTATTTCCTCTTGTTTATAAAATCCTTTACCTCCCAGATTATAATATGGTATACCATATTCTTTCAATGCTTTCTCATATATAAAGTCTTCTGTACTAGACCTAAATAAAATTGCAAAATCTTTATATTCATATTCTCCAGATTCTACTAAAACCTTTATCCTTTTTGCTACTAATCTACTTTCGTAATATTTATTATAATCCCCTTGATTTTCTCCTTCTGGTATTTCTAAATCTTTATTTTCTAATATTTCTACATCTAAATTATTTAAAGACCTTTTAACTGGTTCTAACGCTATATATTTGCTTCCCATTATCTTTTCAAATATTATATTTACAAATTCTAAAACTGTATGAACTGTTCTATAATTTTCTCCAAGCTTTATTGGCTTTGATTTTGATACCTCTTCAATATCTTCCATTACATCATAGAATACTTCTACATCTGCTCCTCTAAAACCATATATTGACTGTTTTGGATCTCCTACAATGAACAAATTTTCCCTGTCTATTTTAGAATCTACACTAGTTAGTTTATATATAATACCTTTTTGTAGTTCATTAGTATCTTGAAATTCATCTACCATTATATATTTAAATTTTTGTTGGTATTTCTTTTTTATATCATAATTATCTAAAAGCTTCAATACCATAAGTTGAAGATCCTCATAGTCTACATATCTTAATTTTCTTTTATTCCTTGTAAATAGCCTATCTACATCTATTAATACTTGAATTAAAGTTTCATATAATTCTTTCTTTTTATATTCTCTTACCTTTAAAACATTGTCTATAGTTTCTATAAGATATGATATTTTATCCTCTTCACCCTTCATACTACCTATATTGTCCTTTAAATAAGGAAGTATATTTAAAACTTCTTCATCATAATTTTCTTTTTTGCTAAATTCTCCCCACACTGGATCTTCTTTTAGTTTAACTACTTTTGAATTTTTCCTTCCCTTATTCATTAAATATTTAAATACATTCTTAATTTCAAATATATCTTCTTCCTTAAATTTAGTACTTTCTATATTATTTAATGTCTTTTCTCCTACTTCATTAAAGCTTATTCCAGTACTTCTTATTTTCTTGTATACTTCCATTATTGTATAAACAAGATTGTCCAAATTATATGAATTAAAGCTTTTTACAAATTCATATATTTTCTTATCTTCTTCTATTCCATTTATAAAATAATTTTTTATTACTTCATATAATATTTCATCTGATTTATAGTCTTCTAATACTTTAAATTGAGGGTCTATATTAGCCTCTACAGGATTTTCTCTTAGTAAATTTGAACAAAAACTATGTATAGTAGAAATATTTCCCCTTTCCAAATCTTTATATATTCTTCTCCATTTCTTATCTAATGGAAATTTTCTTTTTAGTTCTTCCCTTATTCGTTCTTTCATTTCTTGACTAGCTTTTTTAGTAAAAGTTATAGCTACAACAGATTCTATTTCCTTACCTTCTTCTATTTTACCATTTTCTAATATATATAAATATCTTTCTACTAATACTTTAGTTTTCCCCGAACCTGCTCCAGCATTAACAGCCACATTCCTATCTATAGTTTCAACAGCTTTCTTTTGGTTTTTATTGAGTTCTACCATTTTTTCACCTCCTTAAAATTATCTAAAGTTATACCTACATACTTCTATATAGGGACAATACTTATCACATTCCTTAGGGTTTATAGAAAAATCTCCTCTATATATCGACTCTATATATTCCTGCATAGTATTTTCCATTCCCCTCATTAACATATCCCAACTCTCTTTATCTAAAATTCCATTTCCTCTTTTCTTGTTCACCAACTCTTTTTCATTTTCCTTAACTAATTCCATATGTACATTAGTTTTAGAAATGTCTATATATCCGCCAGATATTATGTCTTTATGTTTTTGAGACATAATATATACAGGCAATTGGAATGAAATACCCTCATTCATATCCTTAAGTTTTTTTATTCCATAAGAAGATGTTTTATAATCATAGAGTATGTATTTATCAAAATCTAAAAATTTATCTATTCTATCTATTTTCCCAAATATTTTTAATTTCTCATTTCCAGTGTCTAAAGAAAAATCCTCTATATACCCAAATTCCACTTCAAAATCATAAGGTACCATTTTATATCTTGAAGCAGACAATCTATCTAAATCTTTTTTTATTAAATTCAAGATAGTATTAGACATATTCTCTATTCTAATACACCATAATTTATTTGTAGTTTTAATACCATTATTCTCAAGAATTTTTTCAATTCTTTTATTTATCTCAGGCAGAGTATTTTCTACTTCGAATATCTTTTCTCCCATTATATGAAGCTTCATATGCTTTCTATAAAGAGAATAATAATCTTTAAGAACCTGATGAAATATATTTCCTTTATCTAATGGAGTAAATTCTTCTACAAATCGTTCCATACCTTCTAATTTTAAAATACGTTCCATGAGAAACTTATAAGGACATTTTCCATAGGTTTCAAAATAGGTTATAGAAAAAACAGAGTCTTTTTTATTCAATTTCAAATCTTCTTCTATACTCCTATCACCTATAAACCCATTGTATTTATTAAATTCTTCCTTATTTCTATATATTTCACACTCTACCTTCTCATTAATTTTTGCCAAAATGCTATCATCTATACTATTGAGCATTTTAATATAATTAGTAACTTCCTCCCCTTCAAAATACCTATACAATAAATGATTTATTAATTCTTTTTCTGTAGTTATTTCTTTAAAATCATTTTTAATTAAATAATCCATATCTAATTCAATAATATTTATTTTCTCTTCTGGAAATAAGCTTATGAGCTCATCTAAAAATATAGAAGGAATATTTACTTCATCTTTTAGCGAGTTCTCTGGATAGCTTAAATAGAGAAGTTTAGTACATCTAGTAATAGCAATAACAAAGCCTAGACTTTCTTTGTCTAGTTTTTCATAAAAATTTTCCACATTAAATCCTATTTTCTTTAAATTATAATAATTGTCTTCTTTAAAGAAAAAATTTTCTTCCTTCAATTTTGGATACTTTCCCTCTACTAATCCTGTAATAAATAATGCTTGAAACTTTAATCCTCGTAAAAGAGGTATAGTAAGTATATTCACTCCTTTGCTATCTCCTAATATTCCTATAACAATTTCTCTTTCTAAATATCTCAAAAGTAAATTATAAAAATCTTCTAAATCTATATCATTATAGACTAAAGGTATTTCTAGTTTAATTCTTTCTAATACTTGCTTCAATTTAGATAGCGAAGACATATCTCTATGGAAAATACTATAGTCTTCTGTTTCTCTATAAATCTTATTTATTTTTTCTATTATATTATAACTATCAATAATGTCTATTAATATATCTACTATTTCTTCAATACCTCCTCTATCTGGAATCAGATCTCCTTCATTATTCAAACTTTCTATTGAATCCATTAAGTAATTTAGTTCTTCCCATTTTTCTTCTACATTCTCGTCTTGAGACAAAGCTAAAATTCTATTTCCCTCTTCCATAATCATAGTTTTTAATTCATTTATATTGTTATAGTTTAAACTGTATAAAATATATTCAACTTTATCTTTTTCTTTCCCAGAATAAATATTGAAATAGCTATTTTTAATTCTTTTAATAATACTTTCTTTATTAAATTTATTCATTTTAAGTTCAATAATATTTAAAAACTCTTTTACTAAAGGCATATCTATAAGGGGAATTTCTTCACTTATAAAACAAGGAATGCCTTCTTCTTTAAATACATTGAAAGTTGAATGCAAATATTCTTGGGAATCTGTAATTACTATACCTATATCTTTCAGTGGAACTCCTTTATTGTATAGAATCTTTATTTCTTGGCATATCCTCTTTATTTCTATATATTTATTAGCTGCTTTTATAAGAGTAATATTATCTGTCTCTTTTAAACTATAACCCTTTTCTAAAAATAGATTGTCTCCAATTACTTCAAATAAATTCTTTTCTTCTTTTTTCTTCACTTCAACTATTTCAAAACCTACGCTTTGAAGAAATTTAAGTGTTTCTTTTACACAGGTAAATTCACTTTCTCTTTTATAAGGAATATTTATATAGATATCCAAAGGCTGCTTAATCATTTCTCTTAATAACTCTAGCTCTTGAGGTTTAAAGTCAAAAAACTCGTCAATTATTATAAAATCTATGTTTTTAAAATAATCTGTATTATCCTTAAGTACATTTAAACTCTTTAAGAAACTTTCTTCAGTATCTAATAAATTATTATCATTTAAAAATTTTTCGTACTCATTATAAATCAGCCCTATTTCTTTATAGAAAGAAATATCTGGTGTATTTTTATTAAATTCTTCTGGAGTTAATAGAGATCTTTTTATTTCACCAATTATATAGGAAACATCTTCTATAAACCCATCCTTATCTATCATATTTTTATAATATTTTATTTCACCTTTTTCATATAGCCCTTTTAATGTTTTCTGTAAAATAATCTCTTTAATCTCTAAATCTATATTAGTATATAGTTTTTCTTCTAACAATCCTTTTACTACATCATCAAAAGTAAATACATTTAAATCAAATGCTCCCATTCTATCTTTAAGAAGTACCTTTTTACATTTTTCTAATAATTTTCTATTAGGTAAAATATAAAAAAAATTATTAGCCTTATGTTTTTTTACATAATCTATAGATAATTTAAGTAAATCATTTCTCTTATTATTATTTACAGGTCCATAAAATACTATCCTATTAGCCATATATCCCACTCCCTTTAATTTTATAACCTACAGCAAAACTGTAGGTTATAAAATATTATCAAAAGCTAATTTCCCTGCTCCTATTACTCCTGCATCATTTAAATATTTTGCTGGGAGAATTTTCATTCCAATAGGGGCATTGCAATAGGATTTATAATACTTTAGCATATCTTTCCACCAGTATTCTCTAGAATTTATAACTCCCCCACCTATTATTAAGCCCTCTGGATCAAATATATTTTTTATAGAAACTAAAAATATAGATAAATCCCTAATAAATATTTCTACTACTTCATTACATATCTTATCTTTCTCTCTGTTTTTAAAAATCTCTACTCCTTTTAAATTTTTCCCTGTTTTCTGAAAATAAGTCTTTTCTATTCCTCTTCCAGAAATATATTGCTCTACACAACCTTTCTGTCCACAATTACATTGTCTTCCCATTGGATATAGAATAGAATGACCTAATTCAGCACCTTGATAGTTATTACCATGCCAAATTCCCTGAGTCTTAGACCAAATTCCTCCTCCTACTCCCGTTCCCAATGTAATCATAACAATAGTATCTAATCCTTTCCCCGCACCTACCCATTCTTCACATATAAGAGCTACATTAGCATCATTTTCTACATGAACAGGTATATTATCAAATTCTCTAGAAAGCTCTTCTTTTATATATACACCTGCCCAATTTTCTATATTGCCTCCATTATAAACAACTCTACCTTTATCTGTATCTATGAAACCTGGAGAACCTAATCCTATTCCTTCAATCTTTTCATCTTTTATTAATTCTTTTATAAGATTTTTGATATTCTCTAATACAATTTCTCTACCTGCTTTAGACTGTGTATCTACTCTCAATTTCTTTAAAATATTTCCCTCTTCATCTACAACACCGCCATTAATTTTTGTTCCCCCTAAATCAATACCTATAACCTTTTGCATTTAAATCCTCCTTTAATTCTTTAAAATAGCTTTCTAAAAAACTAATATCTATGTAATTTCCTCCTACTAGATAATAATAATCCATTATCTTAGGATGGAAAGATAAATTCAATATCTTTTTACAAAAAATATGAGCAGCTATATCACTAGTCTTTTTAATGGGATAGGACCTTTTAAAAGGTCCTATTTTGAATACTGAAATTTCTTCTAACTTTTCATAAGTAGCCCCTATTTCTTCAATTTCTAGATAATGAAATAGTTCATGAGTTAATTGTATATCTATGATACTTTCATAATTAAATAGCTTGTCCATATTTATTTTTTTAAATTTTTCTTCCATATCTTTTATAGACCAGTGATATAAAAGCATTTGTTCATCATATTCATCATACTTGGCTCTTAACTTTTTTATTTCATTTTTATATTCTTCTTTTGTAATTTCAATTTCAATATCTTTGTCTTTATAAATTTCTTTAATATTTTTACCATTATAAAAATCCAAAATGTTTTCTGCTACTTCTTCTCCAATCTTAATAGATTCCTCAATATAATATTTAATTTTATTATCATCTATCTTATTGAAATAATTGTCCTCTTTTAATTCAGCTAAAGACATAACATCAACTGTACCTAATTTCCCTATTCTATTTATATCCAATAAAAACACTCCTTTAGTTTATTCGTCCAAGGTAAAAGTATTTTCAGTATATATATTTATGCCATTTTCTTTTAAAAGTTTTGTTGTAATCCCATCTCCGTCAATAAGCCTTCCAGTAAATCTTCCATCATATATCTTCCCACATCCACAGGAAGGACTTTTAGACTTCAGTATAGCAGCATCTGCCTCTACTATTTCCGCTATAGCTAATGCTTTTTTTGCTCCTTCTATAAATTCCAAAGTACAATCTATACCTTCCTTATTTATAACTTTTATGTCTCCATTTTCATCCTTTAATATTTCACAAGGTACTCTTGGAATTGAAAGTCCTCCTAAGACTTCAGGGCAAATTGGAATAGCTTTTCCTTCTTTTATAAGTTTTATTATATCATTGTTTTCATTGTCCTTTCCATCATATCTACATTTAATTCCTGCAAGGCAAGCACTTACAATATACATAATATCACCTTTTTTCTATGTTTTTTAAATCTTTCATTTTTTTATTTACTTTATCTATATCCACAAAATCTATAGTTTCATCCTTTATTCCATATTCTTCTTTCAATTTAATTATTCTATAAACTTTTTCATCTATTTCACTTTCTGTAAGTTCCCCTGATTTAATAGCTTTATCTATAGCTTCTATGACTTGAACCTGATTTTCATAATCATGGCAAACAAGTATTATATCTATTCCTGCTTTCAATGATTTAATAGCTGCCTCACCTATATTATAATTTTTTGTAATAGCTCCCATAGCCATATCATCTGTTATTATTACTTTATCATAATTTAAATCCTTTCTTAATATATTTGTAATTATTTCTTTAGAAAAAGTAGCTGGATTTTCCTTATCTATTTTGGAAAAAAGTATATGTCCTATCATTACCATATCTGCCCCATTATCTATTGCCTCTCTAAAAGGGACTAATTCCATGCTTTTAAGCTCTTTCAAATCTTTGTCTACTACTGGCAAATCCAAATGAGAATCTATATATGTATCTCCATGACCTGGAAAATGTTTTATAGTGGGAACTATATTATTAGATTGTATTCCCTTCATAACTTGGATACCATGTTTAGATACTGATTCTTTAGTGGTTCCATAGGCTCTATCCCCAATAATGAGATTTCGAGGATTAGAATTAATATCCAATACAGGAGCAAAATCTAAATTGAATCCAATAGATTTAAGTCTATAACCAATAAGACTACCTATTTCAAAAGAATAGTCTTCATTATCTAATTCCCCAATATTTTTGCCACTTGGCATATTCCCAAAGATGTTAGATAATCTTGTAATCTTTCCTCCTTCTTCATCAGCAGCTATAAATAATGGAATATTATTTTTTCTATTAATTTTTTTTAATGAGTTTATTAAATTTAAAGTTTGATCCGTATTTTTTATATTTTCTTCAAACAGTATAACTCCTCCCACATAGTAATTATCAAGCATCTTTTCTATATTATCATTTAATTCTTCTCCTACAAATCCTACCATTACTAACTGACCTATTTTTTCTTCAAGTTTCATATTATCTACCTTTTCTTTTATAATATCCACTTTATTTTTTCTATTTTTCCGTTGATTCTTTTCTTCTTTCCCTTTATATGTACAACTAGAAAGTAATAAAATAGAAGTTAATATAATTATAAAAAAGCTTCTTTTTTTGTTCAATATTATCATCCCTTTTCTCTTTGGCTAAATTAGTTTAGATTATATTATAAAGTATTCTACCTTTTAAGACAATTTATAAGTGCAAAAATAAAATCCTGGTTTTTACACCAAGATTTTATTTAAAATATACTTCCTACTTCCTTCATATCTACTAGATCTTCTCTATAGTCCATATCTTCTGGATTTAAGCTATTTATGACTACTCCTCCAGAGGAACCAGTTGAATGTATATATTTATCATTGCCAATATACATAGTTATATGTCCTGGATAATATATTAAATCTCCAGATCTCATATTCTCTCTACTAATTTTTTTCACACTATATCCTTCTTTTATCTCAGAATCCCTATATATAACAATTCCATTTATCAAATAAGAAATTGAACAAAGTCCTGAACAATCTATTCCTAATGGACTTTTGCCACCCCATCTATATTGGGTGCCTAAATAAGATAGAGCAGTATTTACAACATTCTTTCTAAGTATTTCTTCATTAACCTTTTTTCCATTTCTTATTCTCTCAACTGTCCACTCTTTTCTAATCCAACCTTTTTCTCCATCTGGAAATAATACTTCCACCCAATTATCTACCTTTTCTCCTGAAAGTTTTATTATAGAGCCCTTTGTTAATTGCTTTATAGGATAACTTTGGTACTTTGGTTCTTTAAGCACATCTACTACTTTCCAATCTATAACATAATTCGCTTCTTTATCCCATTTTAATCCTTCTTCATCATATAAATATAAATCATTTTTATTTATATATCCATTATAATTATAACTAGTTTCAACATAATACCATCCATTACTTTTTTCTTCTAACAATTTAACTGTCATGCCAAATAAAATTTCATCAGCTAGTTCTGACTCTAGATTAGATTTACTTCTTATAGATACTACTCCATTTTTTGCAATGCCATAATTTAATACCATATTTCTAACCTCCCTATAGTTGTAAAGCTGTTTTATATCCTAATATGATAAAATGGCAAACCCAATAATAGTCATTACCTAGATTTTTAAATTCTGGTTCAAGTTCTTTACAATATCTATTGCATATTTACGTCTAGTATGAAATATACACTCTGATGGTGAATTCAGTAGACTTGATCCATCTCCTTCTAGTATTATTTCTTCTTTTTTAGCTCCTACTTCTGCTAACTATTTCAAAATTTAATCTTAGATTTTTCCCATTATTCGCACTATTTTAGTGTTGCTTATTCTTAAATCATCTATTTTACTATAAAGTAGTCTCTTTTAACTATTCCTCAAAAAAGGTATTTTTCCAGGATTTTATACTAATTATTTATATTATATTTTTTTATTTTTTCGTAAAATGTAGTTTTACCTATACCTAAAGCTTTCATTGCTTTTTTCTTATCCCCTTCATAGTATTCTAAAGCCTTCTTAATAGCCCTTTCTTCAAATTTCTGTGTAGATTTCTTTAAGGGTAATATCTCATCATTTAAATCTTCACTTTTATTTTTTGTTCTAATTGTTAAATGTTTAGACAGAATAGTATTTTCTTCTGATAAATTAGCAGCTCTTTCTAATATGTTTTCAAGCTCCCTTACATTTCCAGGCCAACTATGTTTTAATAAAATATTTAAAGATTCTGCTGATATTCTTTTGTTCTTACATCCAACTTTTTTACATATTTTAGGTAATATGGATTTTACCAATGGGTATATATCCTCTTTTCTATCCCTTAAAGGAGGAACCCAAATAGGAAATACATTGATTCTATAGTATAAATCTTCTCTGAATCTTCCCTCTATCATCTCTTCTTCTAAATTTTTATTAGTAGCGGATATTATCCTTAAATCTACCTTGACCTTTTCTTGACCTCCTACTTTATAAAAACTTCCATCTTGGAGTACTTGCAATAGTTTAACCTGTAAACTGGGTGATATTTCTCCAATTTCATCAAGAAATATAGTTCCTCCATTAGCTAATTCAAAGAAACCTTTTTTTCCATAATTACTTGCTCCTGTAAAAGCACCTTTTTCATAGCCAAATAATTCAGATTCAAGAAGATTTTCTGGAATTGCACCGCAATTTACATGAATAAATGGTTTGTCTTTTTTAGAACTATTGTCGTGAATAGCCCTAGCTAAAAGGTTTTTTCCCGTACCACTTTCACCTAGTATAAGGACTGTAGAATTAGTTTTAGACGCCTTTAAAGCTAATTTCTTTACATAATTCATTTCTTTACTTTCTCCAATTATGTTAGGAAAAGCTTCCACAATCTCTCTTTCTTCATCTAATTTTCTCTCCATCTTTTCAAGATTTGATAAGGCTTCATCTCTTTCTTTTAAAGCTCTTTTAATTTCAGAGATATCCTCTACTTTCAATGCAGCACCTAATCTTTTTTCACCTTGGTTAACTGGAAGTAAGGTACAAATAGTGGGAAACCCATTTATTTCTTTAAATTCATTCACATAACTTATATTTTTTCCTTTTCCAGCTTCATAAAATTCTTTAATTGTAGAACCTGATTTATGAATTTCAAATATATTTTTCCCTATTACATTTAATAATTCTGAATTCTCACCTTTTGCTCTATAGCTTTTTCCTTCCAATATCTCATTTACACTTTCGCCCTTTGCAGTATACCCTTGTGCTTGATAAAACTTCATTCTTTTTGTTTGACCATCTAGTATAACCATATGACCTATATAATTTATATAGGTCATAGTATATTTCTCACTATCAACTTCAATAGTTATTATCTTATTTACAAAATCCACTACAACTCCTATTTCTACTCCTAAAAAACTTGTATTCATTTTTAAAGTATCAGTAATGTCTTTGCTTTTTCGATAAAGATATACTGGCTTTATATCCTTATTTCCATATACTCCTACTACAATTAGTGCATCTCCTTTTTCAATATTTTCATCTTCTATTCCTATATATTTTAACGATGAAGAAGTAAGGTTTCCATCATCTTTACCTATAGCATTATCTCCTATTATGACTATGTCTCCATTTTCTATTTGTCCTGATTTATGGCTTATTTGTTGATTGTGTAAAATGCCAAAAATATCCTTAGCTTTATTATTATATACCTGTATGATACCATTATTATCTATAACTATAAATCCTTCAGACATCATATTTGTAAACATTTCTACATAGTCATATTCATTAAGCATTCTTCTCACCCTTTAATCATAAATAATGTTTCCTATTTTTCTAAAACCAAATCCTAAATCATCCTCTAATACTATTAAAGATTCTTTGTAAATAGCTCCTCCATCTACTGGATCTTCTGCACATAGGTTTGGAGCATCTAAATCAAATTTAGTTATAATACTCTTTCCACCAGCTAAATGACAAGCAGCTGTAAGTCCGATTTTGCTCTCCATCATACAACCAAGCATGCATTCCATTTCATAAATCTCTGCAAGATTACATATTTTTATTGCATTATGAATTCCACCAGTTTTCATTAGTTTTATATTTACCAAATCAGCTGCTCTGTTTATAATTATATTTACTGCATCTTGAGGAGAAAATACGCTTTCATCAGCCATAACTGGAGTGTCTATATTATCTGTTACATATTTAAGCCCTTCAATATCATAAGCCTTTACAGGTTGTTCTACTAACTCTATATCAAGGCCTTTGTCTTCCATCATTCTCATTACTCTTACTGCTTCTTTTGGAGTCCAACCTTGATTTGCATCTATTCTTATATTTACTTTGTTTCCTACAGCTTTTCTTATAGTTTCAAGCCTTAGAAGATCTACCTTCCAATCCTTACCAACCTTTACTTTAATAGTTTTGTATCCTCTATCAAGGGCATCTACACTGTCTTGTGCCATTTCTTCAGGATCGTTTACACTTACAGTTATATCTGTAGTTATTTTATTTCTATATCCACCTAATAATTTGTATACAGTAGTATTATATAGTTGTCCATATAAGTCATATATAGCCATATCCACAGCAGCTTTAGGACTTGAATTATTTACTAAAGAATTATCAATTCTATTCATTATCTCTTCAATATTTTCTATATCCATCCCTATTAAGCTTGGCCTTATATGTTCCATAATTGCCCATTTAATAGAACCCATAGTATCTCCTGTTATTACTGGGGTTATAGCTGCTTCTCCATATCCTACATTTCCAGTATCAGTCTCTATTCTAACTATTGCATTCTCTATAGTATATACTTCCCTTAAAGCTGTTCTAAAAGGTTTTTTCAAGGGTATTTTAATTTCCCCTACTTGAATATCACGAATTTTCATTAAAACCCTCCTCAATATATCATTAAGTAAATTATACCATCTTAAAAATTTTGTGCAATGAATTAGAATAAAACTTGTCAAAATATGCTTAAATTTAGTTTTTTAGACAAATCCTCTAAAACTTCATATCCTGCTACTGAATTTCCTTTTTCATCTAATGAAGGTCCATATATTCCAATTCCCATCCTATGAGGTACAGAAGCCATGATTCCACCTGAAACACCACTCTTTGCTGGAATGCCTACTCTAATCGCAAATTCTCCACTAAAATCATACATTCCACAAGTTACCATAAGAGTTTTAACGATTCTTGCAATATAATCTGTAGTAATAGCTTCACCAGTTTTTAAAATTTTTCCTCTATTGGCTAGAAAAAGCCCAATATTTGCTATATCTATACAATCTACTTCAATAGAACATTGTTTAAAATAAATATCCAATATTTCTTCTACATCACCTTCTAAAATCCCCATATCTTTTAGTAAATAAGCCATTGCTACATTTTTATTTCCTGTTTCCTTTTCAGATAAATACACCTCTTCGTTTAAATTTAATTTGTTATTACAAGTTGTTTTTCTAAAAAAGTTTAAAATTCTTTCAAATTTTTCTTCAGAACTTTCACCCTTAATAAGAGAAGTAACAACTATGGCTCCAGCATTTATCATAGGATTTAAAGGCTTATATACATCTGGCATTTCTAATTTATACATAGAATTAAAAGCATCTCCTGTAGGTTCCATCCCCACTTTACTAAATACTTTTTCTACTCCATTGTCCATAATAGCCAACATGAGTGATAAAGTTTTAGATATACTTTGAATGGTAAATTTAGTTTTATATTCACCAGAAGTGTATATATTTCCTTTCATATCTATAATACAAATGCCTAAGTCTTTTGAGTTAGCCTTTTTCAATGCTGGAATATAGTCTGCAACTTTCCCTTTTTTAGTCAAATGTCGATTCTTTTCAATTAATTCATCTAATAATTTTTTCATAAAATACACTCCTCACAATATATTTTTACTCGAAACAACTATTGCCAATAAATTCTCTAAGAATTGAAGTTGGAGGTATTATAGATTCGTTTTTTACATCTTTAAAGTACTCTAAAAATTTAAGAAGTCTTTTAGCTTCAGAATAATATTCACTAGTTCTATCTATAGTCTTTAGTTGAGGCACTATATATTTTTTAAGTACAGACAACTCATATACTAATGAAGAATTAAACATTATATCTGCTTCCTCTTGATAAGGAAATATGTTTTTTTCCTCTCCTCTTCTTACTGATTCCCATAGTTTAAAAGTCCTTCTAATATCATTCCCCCTAAATTTGCTATCTCTAACTATTCTCCTTATAATTCTTGTATCAGTTGTAGGTATTCTATTGTGAGCATCCACATTTAATTGAGTTAGAGCACTTACATATATCTTAAATTTATTCTTTTCTGGAATAGCTTTAGTAAGTTCTGAATTCAAACAGTGAATCCCTTCGACTATTATAGGATGTTCTTCATCAACTTTTACAATTTTCCCTGAATGTTCTCTTATGCCTTCTACAAAATTGAACTTTGGCAATTCTACCTCTTCACCTTCTAGCAGTTTAATTAAATCTTCATTAAACAACTTAATATCAATAGCTTCTAAAGACTCAAAATCATATTCTCCAAATTCATCCTTAGGCGTATCTTCTCTGTTTACAAAATAATCATCTACCGATATAGATATTGGTCGTTTTCCATTGACCTTAAGCTGTACTGCTAATCTATGGGAAAAAGTAGTTTTCCCTGAAGATGAAGGCCCAGCTACTAATATAACATTTACATTATCATCTTCACATATTGCATCTGCTATATTAGCGATTTTTTTCTCATGCAAAGCTTCTGATACTCTAATAACTTCATCAATAGAGCCATCCACTACCTTGTCATTTAAGCTTCCTATATAACCTAGATTTAGAATATCAACCCAATCTTCTGCTTCTTTAAAAACTCTTGCTAGTTGTCTTGGTTCTACAAATTCTGGAACTACGAATCTGTTTTTTTCAGATGGTGGAAAAAGTATAGCTCCAGGATAATAGTATTTTAAGTCAAACATTTGTATATATCCTGTAGACGGAGCCAAATATCCATAAAAACTATCTATATGATCATCTATTTTATATATATGTATTTCATCCTTCTCTACATGTTTATAGAGATTCACCTTGTCCATATAACCCTTTTCTTTAAATAATTTAATTGCATCCTTTTTTTTGATTTTTTCCCTTAAAATAGGTTTGTCCTCTTTTATTATTTCTTCCATTTTTTCTTTTATCATTCTTATTTCTTTAAAATTTATAGATTTACTTTTCTTAATTTCTGTATAAAGTCCTTCACCTAAAGAATGTTCAATGTTTACATTAGCATCTGGAAACAACTCTTCACATGCCTTTATATATACAACAGTTAAAGTTCTTGTATATATCTTATATCCGTCCTTATCACTAATATCTATGAATTTTATTCTTTTTCCTTCTTCCGCTATATCTGTTAAAAGAAAAATTTCGTTATCTATTCTAGCTCCTAAATATTTTTTATGTTCTTCTTTATATACTAACTTTGCTACTTCTTCCAACGTAGAACCTTTGTCTACTGTTTTTTCTCCTATTCCTTCTATATATAATTTTATTTTGCTCATATTTATTCCCCCTATTAAGACTTTAACTATATTATACTTATTATATATTAATATAGAACAATAAACTACTTATCATAAAAAATAGCAGAGTTGCCTCCGCTATTTTTCTATATATTAGGTTTACTTGGTTCTGATATACTAGATAATGCATCTCCTGCTTCATTTACAAAATTATCTCTTACTGCTACATCTCCTATAGCCAAAATCCCTACTAAAGTTCCATTGTCTACTACTGGTAAACGTCTTATTTGATGTTGTGACATGAGTTTTGTAGCTTCATCAAGATCTGTATCTGATGAAACAGAAATTGGATTTTTAGTCATTACATCTTTTATTGTATGATTTTCACCTTTTCCTTGGGATAAGCCTCTTACTACAATATCCCTATCTGTTACAATGCCTAAAAGCCTATTATTAAGATCGCAAACAGGAATACTTCCAATATTTAAATCCTTCATTTCATTTGCTATATATTCTATGGTACTATCTTCTCTTGCTATTTTAACTTCTCTAGTCATTGCATCTTTAACTTTCAAACTACCATCTCCTTTATAATTTATAATAGTTCAATATTAGGATATGTAGTTTGTTTTTTTTAATTCTTATTTAAATATCTTCTTTTCAATATCTTTTAAGATCTTAGGATATTCAGCAATAAACTCCTTTCCATTTAAATAATCTAAATTTGATAGTCCATTGAACTTGACTTTATATGCATGTAGAAATTGATTTTTTAAACCATATTTTTCCTTAAATATTTTATTTGTTTCTTTATCTCCATATTTTATATCTCCTAAAATAGGATGCCCAATAGACGAAAGATGTGCTCGGATTTGATGTGTTCTTCCAGTAATTAAATCAATTTCTAACAAGGAAAATTTTCCATTTGTATACAATAATCTTATTTTTGTATAAATTTCTTTTCCCTCTTTAGTATTCTTGTTAATTATTTTTACTGTATTGGTTTTTTCATCTTTTACTAGATATCCTTTAAGCAATATATCCTTATTAATTTCTCCTTTTACTACAGTCTTATAATATTTTTTTACTTTTCTATTTTTTATTCCTTCATTCATTTCCTTTAAAGCCTCATGATTTTTAGCTCCTATTATAATACCACTAGTATTTCTATCTAATCTATTGCAAATAGATGGAGTAAAAGTTTTCTCATATTCTGGATTATATTCCCCACTTTTATAAAGATAACTTATCATTCTATCAACTATATTGTTTTTATCATTTTCATCTGCTGAATGAGACAATATTCCTTTAGCTTTATTCATTAGAATAATATTTTTATCTTCATATATTATTTTGGGAATAGATAAAGATGTATCAATAAATTTTTTCTTTTCCATAAATTTATTTAAAGTTTCATCAGCAATATAAAGTTGAATTTTATCTCCCTCTAGAATAATATTATCTGGTTTAACTCTTTTGTTATTGAGTTTAATCCTCTTTTTTCTAATCATCTTGTATATAAAACTTTGGGGAGCTTTGGGTAAATATTTTTTAAAAAATTTATCAACTCTTTGATTGCTATCGTTCTTTTTTACAATTAATTCCCTCAAATTTCTTTCACCTTTCTTCTTTCTATTTTTTTTTATTATGTTATAATAACATTATACACAAACCCTTAATAAAAACTCTACTCTATTTATCTATTGTATTGTAGAAAAAAGAGGTGAAAAAAGTGAAAAAATTTAGCGAGAAGCTAAAAGATTTCTTTTATGATGCTATTGACTACATATTAATGGGAGTTATTATAGTAGCAGTTGCAGGTATCATAGGATGGAGACTAGATGTACTATTTGATGATGGTATTACTAAGGGGTCTCCTATAGGAAAAGAAATCGAATCATCAAAAGATAAAAAAGTAGCTAGTCGAAATAGCACAAGCAACAAGAAATCGAAAACAGATGTGAAAAAGGAAGAGAAAAAAGAGGGCAAGAAAGAAGATAAAAAAGAAAATGATAAAAATGATGATAAATCGAAAAAAGAAGAACTAGTAAAAGTTAGCATCCCCAAAGGATCTGTTTCCGAAAATATTGCTGAAATTCTAAAAGATAATGGCCTTATAAAAGATGAATCTGAATTTATGGCCAAAGCTAAAGAGATGAATTTAGAGACAGGTTTAAAATATGGTGAATACGAAATAAATAAATCTTCTTCAATGGAAGATATTATTAAAAAATTAAGCAAATAAAAATAGTAGCCTAGGCTACTATTTTTTTACTTCTTAATAAGTTTCATTTATATATTCATCTATTAACGAAACCTTTTTTCCTTCAATAAATATTCCTTCTTTTCTTAATATATCCAATAACCATTTGCTCTTAGAGTGAAATATAGCATATTCATAATCTTTTAGTACTATTTCATAAAGTTTGTCTTTCAAAAATTTAGATTCCACTTTAATAAAATATGCTTCTATATTTTTAAAATCTAAAAACCTTAATAATTGCAATGTTGCCCTATCTTTTTCTCTATAATAATAATTGCCTTCGTTAAGATAATAAGTATAATACTTATCAGACTGACCTTCTCTTTTCATATCCTTAGCAAGCATAGTATAGTATTTAGCTAATACATTATAGTACTGATAATTGTACATACCTTTTTCATAACTATCTATTTGTGAAAAAGGTTTAACATTCATTTGTTCAACAAAATCAAAATTGCCTTCTAAAAACTCTCTCTTACTTATATCTCCATTCTTATATTGGATTATAAGGGAGTTTCTATGGTCAAAAAAATTATCGAACAGACCTCTTCTCCTGCAATAAGCCAATTTTAAACACCCTATCTAATATCATATTTCTCAATTACTAATTATATTATATCATTAATTTAGAGATTTTGTTCATTTTAACGTTAATATTTTTTATTATTCTTTTTTGAAATTTTGGATTTCTTCTTTACTCAGCTCCCTATATTCTCCAGGAAGAAGCTTTTCGTCTAATTTAATATTTCCCATGGACATTCTTTTCAAATATACAACCTCCATGTCTATAGCTTCAAACATTCGCTTTACTTGATGAAATTTCCCTTCAATTATTGTTAAATAAACTTTAGATATATAATTTGACTCAATTATTTCTAATTTAGAATCTAAAGTCTTGTATCCATCATCCAAAATTATTCCATCTTTAAATAAACTAATATGCTTTTCATCTACATATCCATCTACTTCTACATAATATTTTTTATTTACTCTATTTTTAGGTGATAATAATTTGTGAGTAAATCTTCCATCATTAGTTAGTATCAAAAGTCCCTCTGTATCCTTATCTAACCTTCCTACTGGATATGGACTAAAAGATAAGTATTTTCTATCTAATAAATCTAAAACAGTACTAGAAAAAGGATCTCTAGTAGATGAAATCACTCCCTTAGGTTTATTCATCATAATGTAAATATATTTTTTATATTCTATTATTTCTCCATCTATGTTTATTTCATCTTTATATGGATCAACTTTTATTGAATTGTTTTTTGCAATCTGCCCATTGACTATTACCCTACCATTTTTTATACACTGTTTCATTTCTTTTCTACTACCATATCCCATATTGGAAAGTACTTTATCTAATCGTTCTTTTTTAATCATTGAACCCTCCTTAATCTACTCTACAATTATATTATACACTATTTTTATTATTTATTTCAAAATATTGATATTAGAATAATTTATATGAAATAAGATAAAATAATAATATATATTTTTCTATAACAAATATAGAAAGGAGAATACTATTGAGAGTAGATAAGACTGATTCACCATTAGATGGTGTTAAATGTGTTGTTAATACTTGTCAGTACCATGAGCAAGGAGATTATTGCACTGCCGAAGCCATAGAAATTCAACCTAGAAATGCTACCTCTACAGAAGAAACAGATTGCGCAACATTCTCTCCAACTACAAGAGGATAAAATAAGGCAGAATCTTCTGCCTTATTTTATTTCTAATTCTTCAGCCTTTACTTTTAAAGTTTCAGGAATCTGAGCTAAAGTATAGTCTAACCCAATATAAATTTCTGTATTAAACTTTCCACTTATTATTTCTAAGGTTTCATATAGGTTTTTTAAATCTTCTGTGCCTATGTCTATGATTTTATATATACCATCTACATAAATCTTTTCTAAATCATAATCCATGCCAATAATACCACATAAAAAGCCATAGAAAGATTCAATATTTTTTATATTGAACTCCATGGCATTTATCAATCTTACTGAAGAATCAAGACTAAATATATGGTTGTCATCTACATCAATAAAAGCAATATTTCCATTTCCAATTTTTATTTCTTCATTTGCCATTTCAATTAAACGCTTAGTTTTACCAGTACCTTTAGTACCACAAATAAATTTTACCATTTCTACCACTCCTCCAACCTTATATTTAAAAACCTTGTATAAGTATATTTTCTACAAAGAAATAGTTTTTCCTTCATTTTTTTCATTATTTTTTAAATTTTTTTAAAGCTTTTCCATTTAAATAATTGCATCTCTTTCCTTGATAAGTTTTTCTCATCTCCATATTTTTAACAATATTATCTCTAATTTTCCACCAGCTCTCATTCCAGTTTACAAAAAGAGAATTTTCTTCTGGAGCTCTTCCAATAATTCTTTGAACTATTATATCCTCATTTAAATATTCTAAAAATGTAATAACTCTTTCCATATATTCCTCTTTTGAAATTATAGATATCTTTCCCTCATTATATAGACTCCCTAAAACCGTATCTTCTAAAATATAAAGAGCATGAAGTTTTACTTCTTCTAATTTAAGAGCAGAAACAATCTTAGCACTTTCTATTACATCATTTTTATCATCCCAAGGTAAATTTAGTATTAAATGAGCACAAGTTCTGATTCCATATTTTTTACATAGTAAAACACTATCTATGAACTCAGCCAATGTATGTCCTCTATTTATTTTATAAAGAGTGTGATAATTAACAGTTTGAAGACCTATTTCCATTGTAATCTCCAAATTGTATTTTTCTTTAATTTCAGATAAAAATCGTAAATATTCTTCATTAACACAGTCTGGACGAGTAGATATAGATATGCCTACTATATCCTCTACTATAGATTCTTTTATCACCTTTTTAAATTCTTCTATAGACATGTAGGTGTTAGTAAAATTTTGAAAATAGCTTATAAACTTATTAGCCTTATATCTTTTGCTTATATATTCTTTATTTTTTATAACCTGATCTTTTACAGAAATTCTACTAGATAAGTTCTCAAAAGAACCCCCTTCTTCACCACAAAATATGCATCCACCAACTCCTATACATCCATCCCTATTTGGACAAGTTAGAGGTAGTTTTATAGGAAGTTTATAAACTTTTTCTCCAAATCTATCTTTTAAATAATTTGAATAAACATTATATACAGTTATACTGCTCAAAATATCACATCCTTTAATATTTAAATACTATTTAAAATAGTATTATACAATAAAACGCAGGTCAAGTATTTATATACTGACCTACGTTTAGTTTATAGGTTTTCTTTTATAAAATTTAATACTTCTTCTGCATGTCCTTTAGCCTTAACTTTTCTAAACTCTTTTACAATATTTCCTTCCTTGTCTATAATAAAAGTAGATCTTTCAACGCCTATATATTCCTTTCCGTACATCTTTTTAGGTTTTAATACATCATATATTTCATGTACTTTTTTATCCTCATCACTTAATAATAAAAATTGAAGATCTAATTTATCAATAAACTTAGCATGAGATTTCAAACTATCTTTACTAATTCCTAATATTATAGTATCTAGTTTTTCAAACTCTTCATGTAAATCCCTAAACTCTGAAGCTTCTATTGTACAACCTTTGGTATTATCCCTTGGATAAAAATAAAGAACTACATTCTTTTTTCCTAAATAATCTTCTAAAGAAATCTCTTTCCCACTAGTTTCTTTCAATGTAAAATTTAGTGCTTTCATTTTGCTCACTCCTTTACAATTTTAATACCCATTTTAAAGTATGAGCAACACCATTTTGATTATTATTTTTTTTTGTTATAATATCTGAAACCTTTTTTGTCATCTCCGTAGCATTTTTCATAGCTATTCCAAGTCCCGCATTTTTAATCATTGCTATATCATTATTGTCATCACCTATTGCGATAATCTCTTCAGGTAAAATCCCTTTTTTCATTCCATACTCCTCTAAACTTAGCCATTTTGTACCACATGGATTCATTACTTCTAAAAGTCCAACTCCATCATTTATATGGGAACCAGTTAAATTATACATTATATGTAAATTGTATTTTTCAGGATATTTATCTATTAAATATAAATGAAATTCCTCTAGTTCTTTTTTTATTCCCATATATACTACTGCCAAAACCTTAGGATTGGAAACTTTAAAAACATTTTTTACCTTTTTAAATCTATCAATATTATCTGCTAAATAATTATGATATTTAAAATTATCTTTATCTAATTCAATAATCATATCATATCCATCATCATAACCATCTACATGGACAATAGGGTACAATCCTTTCTTTTTTCCTTCCTCTACTAGAATATGAAAATCATCTATATTTAAATATTTTTGTATTAATATTTCGTCATCCTTCATTCTTCTAACTATATTTCCATTGTTAGCCATTATAACTAACTCACTATCTATATTTTTAACCTTCTCTTTAGCAGACCAATACCTTCTTCCTGTAGCAATAACTATTTCATAACCTCTATCAATTGCTTTCTTTAAAGTTTCTAGATTTTCCTCTGATATTCTTTTATCATCAGTAAGCAATGTACCATCTAAATCAATAGCAATTAATTTATACATCTATATCACCTAAGTCCCCTTCATATTTTACTGTTCTAATAATTGTAGTATTCAATAAAAGATTTGTAAAGATAATAATGGTCATCTACTCCCCCTAATTCTCTTACTGAATGCATACTAAGTATAGGGTTTCCTATATCTACAGATGGAATATCTAACTGTGTAGAAGAAATAGGTCCAATAGTTGAGCCACCTCTTTCATCCGATCTATTTACAAACTTCTGAACAGGTACTCCTGCAACTTTGCAAATACTTTCATATACCGTAGAAGATATACTATCTGTAGTATAAGCTTGGTTTGCACTTAATTTTATAGCAGGACCACCATTTATAACAGGTCTATTCGTTGGATCCTGTTTTTCTACATAGTTTGGATGTACTCCATGAGCCATATCTGCTGATATTAAAAATGAATTAGAAAGACTTCTATAGAAATCTTCTCTATCTCCTCCTAGAGATAAACATATTCTTTCTAAAACTGTTCTTAACATAGGGCTTGCTGCCCCTTGCTTTGTTTGACTTCCTACTTCTTCATTATCAAATAATATCATTACATTAGTTTTTCTGTTCACTTTTGAGTTTATAAGTCCTTTAATTCCTGCATGGACCATAGCTAAATCATCTAATTTTCCACAAGATATAAATTCATTATTTAATCCTACTATTTTTCCCTTTTCACACTCATATAGGAACAAATCAAAGTCTAAAATATCCTCTACCTCTACATCCAATTTTCCTCCAATTTTATTAGCTAAAAAGTTTTCTTTTTCAAATTCTTCATTAACTATAGAAAGCAAAGGTAAAGTCTCTTTTTGAGTATTTAACTTGATTCCTTCATTTACTTTTCTATTCATATGTATAGCTAAATTTGGTATAATCATTAAAGGCTCGTCTATATTTATAAGATAAGTTTTTGGAGAGAATAAATCTTTCCCTTTTATTGTTATTCTTCCTGCCAATGATAATGGTCTATCAAACCAAGTGTTTAATATAGGTCCACCATATACTTCAGTATTAAGTCTTAGATAGGTATTTTCTTCTATTATTTCTGGATTAGGCTTTATTTTAAATGTAGGTGAGTCTGTATGAGCACCTATAAGTTTGAAACCTTCTTTTTCAATATCTCCTTTTCCTACTACAAAAGCAATAAGAGCAGAATCATTTTTAGTTACAAAATATTTTCCTTCTTTTTTAATATTCCATCTTTCACTGAAATTCAATTCTGTAAATCCATTATAAACCAGTTCCTCTTTAACATTTTCTACCACGTGAAAAGCACTTGGACTTTTCCCAATAAAGTCTATTAGATCTTGAGCAAAGTTTAATTCCTTAGTCAAAAAAATCATCCTTTCCATTTATTTTTTTTAAAAAAGTACCCCAACTAAAAGTTGAAGTACTTTTTTAAAATAAATTTTTTCTATTCTTCTTCTTCAATATCTTCCTCATCTACAAATAATGTATAAAAAGCTTCTGAAACTAGTTCAAATTCTTCATCACTTTCTATTTGTTCTAATTCTATTCCATCTTCAACTTCCATGTATTCATATAAAAGTACTTCATCTTCCCCCATAGGAACTAGTGCAATATATGTCTTGTCTTCTATCTCAAACAAACCTAGTACATTACACTCCATTTCACTACCATCTTCTAGTGTAAGATATATTATACCAGGTTCTTCATGATCATGGTCATGGTGACAACCACATTCACAATCCTCTTCTGAATGATTGCAGCAATCATGGTTTTCTTCATGTTTATTAGTCATATTCATTCTCCTTTATAATTTATTATTTAATACATATGCTTATAATATCCTATTTTAGATTATAAGTATATATAAAATTTTATTTTATTTCCTCAAGAACTCCAAGTAAGAGTTCCCATGTCTTTTTAGTGGAAGATATACTCAATTTTTCTTCTGGAGTATGAACCCCATACATATTTGGTCCAAAGGAAACCATATCCATTTCTTTGAATTTTGCTTTAAAAAGTCCACATTCAAGACCTGCATGAATTGCAGCTATTTCTAATTCTTTCCCAAACTTTTCCTTATAAACCCTTTGAAACACTTTTCTTATATAAGAATCTTCTTCATATTCCCATTCTGGATATGAAGCATAGCTTTCCCAATTCCCACCTAGCATATCTGCTATAATAGCCATTTGATTTGCTATATCTTTTCTTAAACTTCTTACAGAACTCCTTATAGAGCTTTCAAAAATAACTACATTTTCTAGAGTTTTTACTATACCTAGATTATTTGAGCTTTCTACTAAGTCTTCTATTTCCCTACTCATAGTTTGAACACCATTGGGCATTAATATTAAAGTTCCAATTATTTTTTTAGTAGTATCATCACTAAATACTTTGTTTATATTTAATTCGCTTTTCTTCATTTCTATTCTAATATTTTTATCTGTTAATTTGAACTCATTTTTAAATGTTTTCTCCATATCTTTAATTATTTTTTCAAAAATCTCTTTACTATCCTCATTAATTGTAACTAAAGCCTTTCCACTTCTTGGAATAGTATTAGTCTTTGCTCCCCCTTCAATCTCAGCAAGATTAAAATCTATTTTCTTTCTAAGCTCATACAATAACCTTCCCATCAACTTATTTCCATTTCCTCTACCTTCATCTATCTCCATACCTGAATGTCCGCCTTGAAGACCTGTTATTTCTATTATATAAGGAGCTTTATTTTCATCACTTTTTTCCCATATTATAGGTATTTCAACTCTATCTCTTTCTCCCCCAGCACAACTTACTAACAACTTGCCTTCTTCCTCTGAATCTATATTTATTAAAATTTTCCCCTCAATATCCTTTGGATTTAATGCATTTGCTCCATCCATTCCAGTCTCCTCCGAAGTAGTTGCAAGTACTTCTAATGGTGGATGAGGAATATCTTTAGAATCAAGGATTGCTAAACACATAGCAACTGCAATTCCATTGTCTGCACCTAGTGTAGTACCAGTCCCCTTTATATAGTCTCCATCTATTTGGAGCTTAATTGGATCTTTGGAAAAATCATGCTCTACATCAGCATCCTTTTCACATACCATATCCATATGGCCTTGTAAAACTACTGTTGGTGCATTTTCATATCCTTTTGTACCAGGTTTCTTTATTATAATGTTTAACGCTTTATCCTGAATCACCTCAAGATTATGCTCTTTTGCAAAATTTAATAAATAATTACTTACATTTTGTTCTTCTCCCGAACAACGTGGTATTCTAGTTAAATCTTCAAAATAATAAAATACTCTTTCTGGTGTTATCTTTTCCAAAATTCTTGACATAAAATCATCCCTTCATAATTTATATTTCTAGTATATACTTACTTTCAAATCCAAATACATCTACTACTTTTATAGCTATATTTCTTCTATCCTTTTTGGAAACTTTTAGTTCAACGAATCTATTAATTTCATAAATATTTTCTTCTCTGAAATCTTGCCATCTACTAATGAATATCTCTCCATTATAATCTGGATCGATACTTATATAATCTATTAAATTTAGAGAATTCTCCTTCAATACATCCTTAACTATTTTTCTGTATTTTTCTTCAATTGGAATATTATTTATATCTATTTTATACCCTTCTAGACTAAAGCTAATTAGTTCCTTCTCATCTTCTAAACTTTTTTTATGGATTTCTCCAATACTTAATTCTCCATTATGTACTAAATCGTAACCTTTTAACCCTTGAAGTAAGAACTGCTCTCCCTCCATATCTATAAGCCTTTTTTCTACGGTTAGAGCAGAATTAGTACCTATATCTGATAATATCCATCTTCTATTAAGCCTTTCTGCTACTACTCCAGTAGTACCACTTCCTGCAAAAAAATCTGCCACTATTGAATTTTCATCAGTTGATGATAATATTATTCTTTCTAGAAGTTTTTCAGGCTTTTGGGTTGCATACCCTACTCTTTCCTTGGAAGTTCTTCCTACCATATCTATATTCCAAACATCTTTCATATTAACTAATGTATACCAACCTATATCATCAACAAATTCTTCTACCCCCTTAAATCTATAGGGTTTTAATCCTCTATTATAGGACTTTTCTTTCTGAGAATTGAAAATATAATTTTTCGTTTTGGAATACAATAATATAGTATCATGTTTTCTTGCAAAATATTTTTTACTTACTCCTCCAGATTTATAATTCCAAATTATTTCATTTAAAAACATATCTTTGCCAAATACTTCATCCATAATAATTTTTACATAGTGAACTATATGCCAATCAAGATGTACATAGATACTTCCCTTATCACTTAATAAGTCTTTCATAAGTAAAAGTCGAGGATATAGCATTTTTAAATAGGAAACCACTCCCTCTTCCCAAAAATCCGAGTAGGCAAATTTTTCTACAGTAACTGTTTTGCCATTTAAAGGCAATCTTATTTTTGAATTATAATTAGCTTTTGATAAAAAGGGAGGATCTATATATATAAGGTCTATTTTTCCTTTCATTGAAGAACAACCTTCTCCTTTTAAAACTGACTTCATTGTATATAGGTTATCGCCATAAATAAATCTATTAGTAATTTCCCTTTCTTTATATTGGCTAATTTTCCCTTTGAATAATCCATCTCTTTCCCTAGACGGAACTACTATAGCTTCCGTTTTAATATTATGATCTTCATTTAAAATCTTTTCTACTTCTATTTTACCATTCTTTAATATATTAGGAAGCTCATTTATTATTGATTTCCCACCCATATTTTCCTCCTTTAAAAATTCTTATATAGCTTTTATTCTATAAATTTTTAAAAATACCTTTATTCCCCTTTATATTATTATTTTTTTAAGATATAATCCTATTTAAATAACAATATAAGGGGGAGACTTTATGGATATATACAATTCCTTAATAGTAGAACTTCCTGAAGATATTAAAAAAACTATCTATTTTGGTGATTATGACAAGGCATTGAAACTCATAGACATATACATGGATAGAAATATTCCAAATATACTTAGGAATAGACTAGAGTATGAAAAAGATAGAATTAGGAGGTTAAAAGATGACTATATCTATAGTTTTGATGAAGCTTTTGAGTTAGCTTCATCAAAAATTGAAGGATTTGCAAAAGAAGAATTAGAAAAAATGAAAGATGAAAGGTATGCAGAATGGGTTTACATTGATGGAGAAGTCAAGTTCATTGATTCATTTTTAAATAATATTATTAAAGTCAATAAAAATTTTAAAAAAAGACTTATAGATAAGAATACGGATAATAAGGATTCCCAACTAGTTGAAAAAACTATAGATGAAATAATATCAAGTAGAGAAAAAAAATATTTTATTCATCTTAGAACTGGAATTAAATTAAAAGAAAGAAAAGCTAGAGTTGGTGAGTCAGTTAAAGTGCATATTCCTATTCCCCAAAATGCACAGCAAATAAAAAACATTAAAATACACAATACATCTCATAATCCAAAGTTTATAGCACCAGAAAATCATCCTCAAAGAACAATTTATTTTGAAGAAGAAGTAAATGGTGGAGATATATTTACTGTAGAATATTCATATGAAAATCATATTAAATATAATGATCTAAAGCCAGAAATAGTTTCAAAAAATCAGCCAAGTTTTTATACTGAAGAATGGATTCCCCATATTAGATTTACTCCATTCTTAGTAGAGTTAACTAATGAAATAATAAAAGATGAAAAAAATCCACTTATAAAGGCAAGAAAAATATATGATTATATAACTAAAAATGTACAATACTCTTATATGCCTCAATATGCAACTATAACAAATATTCCAGAATATTGTGCTTATAATTTAAAAGGAGATTGCGGTGTTCAAGCAATATTATTTATAACTCTTTGTAGAATTGCTAATATTCCAGCCCGATGGCAATCAGGCCTTTATTCAAGCCCTTATTATATAGGTTGTCATGATTGGACGGAGTTTTATATTGAACCTTATGGATGGATTTTTGCAGATCCATCTCATGGTGGCGGTGCTTTAAGAAACGGAAATGAAAAAAAGTGGAATTTCTTTTTTGGAAATCTTGATCCATTTAGAATGGTTGCAAATTCTGAGGTGAATTATGATTTTATACCTGCTAAAAAACACTATAGGCAAGATCCTTTTGACAATCAAATTGGGGAAATAGAATATGAAGATAGATTTTTGTACGACGATGAATATGAAGCTATACTAGAGATAATTAATATACATGAAATATAAGGGAATTTGTTAATAAGAAAACCTGAGATAAAAATAACTGTTGTTGACAAAAAGAAAAAGGCAATTGTCATTATGCTCATAAAATAGGAGATACTTTTAATTTTAGTACAGATCGTGGAAAACCATGTCCTATGGCTAGCCATACTATGTTTCCTTATATAGATATATTAAGATATGGAGGAGAATTGCCTAAAAATAAAGATGGTGATATTCTAGTTTCTTGCCCTGATGCTGAAGTTATAACGGTATTTAAATTAGAAAAAATTAAGGAATAATTTGGAGTTGGCTGTCTTTTTAAGACAGCCAATTATTTTAAATAAGCCATTATTCTATTATATTAATAGTTTTTGCAGTACCTTGCACTGGATGAGATTCAGCCACCGGACCATCAAATATAACTTCAATAATTTGTCCTTCTTCTAAATCTTCGGCATTTATTTCCTCATCATCTTTATATATCTTAGTGCTATCTTTAATGGCTACGTTAGCCTTATCATACATAGCATTCTCTTCTATATCTCCTTCAATTAAAACACTTGTTATTTCCTCTTCTACAATATGTATCTCTGTTATTTTTCCCTTTATTCCAACTTGTTCTTCTTTCTTATTACATCCCATAAGCAAAAATATAGTTACCAAAGTTAACAATATTCTAATTATTCTTTTCACTAAAACACCTCCCTTTATACACTAATATTATCATAATTAAAGCAAAAAGCACTTAACTTTTTAGCTAGATGTTTAAACAAAATTTTACAAAATCTTCTATAAATTCTTTAGGTCCATTATCTAAATATACAAAGTTAAATTCCTTTTTTATTTCAAAATCTTTTGTCGGAACTATTTCTTATAGTTTCATAGTCTACTGTAGAAAGGTGTAGTATTGATTAATACAATATCTACTAAAATAAAGTAGACGAATTTCTATAAATTAAAAGAAATTCGTCTACTTTATTTTACCTTTATTTAAATATTAAACTTTGTATATCCTTCCTTATTCCGGGCTCTTCCATTTTCTTAAGATCTTCAGGCAACTTTTCTTTATCCCCGTATTTTCCTACTGCAATAACTGTTATAATTGAATAATCTTCTGGTATATTATATACTTCTCTAGATTTCTTCTTTTTAAATCCTCCCATTGCATGAGTAATAAGCCCTCTTCTTTCAGCCTCTATAGACATATAACCCCAAGCAGTACCTGCATCAAATATACTCCAATTATTTATCTTTCCATTGTAATCAAAAGTTTTTTTAGATAAAATCATTATAAGTACTGGAGCATTATCTGACCAAACTCTGTTAGAATCAACAATTACACTCCTCATTTTTTCTAGCTCCTTATCAGATTTAGCCACAATAAATCTCCATGGCTGCTCATTATAACAGGAAGGAGCATATCTTGCTGCTTCCAATAAAGCTATTATATCTTCATCAGATATCTTTTCTTTGCTAAAAGCTCTTGGCGACCATCTTTCTTTTATCTCCTTTAAAATCTCAGTACTAAAATCTCTTTTCCTCATAATATCAACCTTTCAAAATATTCTCTTATTTAATATCTTCCCTATTAAATATTAAATAATCATACTTTACCTAACCTATAACAATAATCTTTCCTTTTTCAAGGGATTCTTTCATATTAATTATTCTTTGATTAGAAGAACCCTTAAATTTTAACATTAGACTTTTTTTATCTAATTCAAATCTTCCATCAACTAATATATCTGTAGTATAAAATAAATCTCTCCACCCTGGAACTAAATCTAATTTTTCTAAAATTTCTTCATAGATATATCCTGTATAGGTCATTACATTTAAGCCCAATTTTTTAACTTTTTTAGCTAAAATAGCAAAACTTTCTGCTTGTTCAAAGGGATCGCCACCACTTAGCGTTATACCATCTAATAATGGGTTTTCATTTATTAAATTTATTATGTCATCTATCTTCATAAACTTGCCTCCCTCAAGAGAATGGCTTTCTGGATTATGGCAACCTGGGCAATGATGTCTACATCCTTGCCCAAATACTACTAATCTTATTCCTGGACCATCTACTATAGATTCTTCTACTATTCCAGCCACCTTTATATATGTCTTCATATAAGACACCTCTTATTTATGAGAGCAGGAAAAATGTTTCACTCTATCATTTTCCTCAGCTCTTTTTGCATTATTAAACCTATCTAGTGTTCCTACAAGATACCCAGTTATACGGCGAATTCTTTGGAACTTTATATCTCCTTCCTCTCTTCCACATTTAGGACATGTATCTCCTATAATACCTGTATATCCACATACTGGATCTCTATCTACAGGATGATTTATAGAACCATATCCAACTCCTGATTCTTTCATTGCCCTTACTATCTTTTCGAAAGCTTCAAGATTTTCAGTTGGATCTCCATCTAGTTCTATATAGGTAATATGTCCTCCATTAGTAAGTTCATGATAAGGAGCTTCTGTTTTAATCTTATGGAAAGCATTAGTTTCATAATATACTGGTACATGGAAACTATTTGTATAGTATTCTCTATCTGTAACTCCTTCAATATCTCCAAAAACTTTCTTATCCATTTCTACAAACCTACCTGCAGTTCCTTCTGCTGGAGTAGCTATAAGAGAAAAATTCATATTATATTTTTGACTTGCTTCATCCATTCTCTTACGCATATGTCCTATTATTTCTAAACCTAATTTTTGAGATTCTTCTGATTCCCCATGATGTTTACCTGTTAAAGCTTTTAAACATTCTGCAAGACCAATAAATCCTGCAGTAAGAGTGCCATGTTTTAAAACTTCCCTTACTTCATCTTCTCTATCTAATTTATCGGAATCTAGCCAAACACCTTGCCCCATCAAGAAAGGATAGTTCTTTACCTTTTTACGAGCCTGAATTTCAAATCTTTCTACTAATTGATTTACGACTAAATCTATAGTTTCATCTAATTGTTCAAAAAATAAATCAATGTTTTTCTCACTTTTCAAAGCTAATCTTGGAAGATTAATAGTAGTAAAACTTAAATTTCCTCTTCCATATATAATTTCCTTAGAAGGATCATATACATTAGCTGCTACCCTAGTCCTGCATCCCATATATGCTATTTCTGTTTCAGGATGACCTGATTTATAATACTGTAGATTATAAGGTGCATCTATAAAAGAGAAATTAGGAAATAATCTTTTTGCACTTACTCTACAGGATAATTTAAATAAATCATAATTTGGATCTCCTGGATTATAATTTATTCCTTCTTTAACCTTAAATATTTGAATAGGAAATATTGGTGTCTCACCATTTCCAAGGCCAGCTTCTGTAGAAAGAAGAAGATTTTTCATAACCATTCTAGCCTCTGGTGAAGTATCAGTTCCATAATTTATAGAACTAAAAGGTATTTGTGCTCCTGCTCTGCTATGCATTGTATTTAAATTGTGAATAAGGGCCTCCATGGCTTGATAAGTTTTTCTATCCACTTCTTTAATGGAGTTTTTTTCAACAAAGTCCTGTATTTTATTAACTAAAGACTCATTCTTTAGAAAATCTGATATAGAATTTTTTTGAAAAAAATTCAAAAGGTATTTCTTCTCTAATTTTTTATATTCTTCATTCTCTTCTAAAGTGGGAATTAATCCATGTTCTTCTTCTATTTTCTCAAATATATCCATTAAATCTGATTCAGAGTCTTTTCCTACTACAAAGGATATAGACTTAACTAAATTTTGTCTATAGATCTTTTTATAAGTCTTCTTCACTCCTGGAGCCATTGAATAATCAAAATTAGGTATACTCTGGCCTCCATGTTGATCGTTTTGGTTTGATTGTATAGCAATACAAGCTAATGCTGCATAGCTTTGTATATCCTTTGGTTCTCTCAAGTATCCATGACCTGTACAAAATCCACCTTTAAATAAATTTAATAAATCAATTTGACAACAGGTAGTAGTTAATGTTAAAAAATCCAAATCGTGTATATGTATATCTCCATTTTTATGGGCATGAGAATGATCTGGATTTAGTATGAATAGATCATAAAATTGTTTTGCTCCCTCAGAACCATATTTAAGCATAGTTCCCATAGCTGTATCTCCATCTATATTTGCATTTTCTCTCTTTAAATCATTGTCTTTGGCTTCTTTAAAAGTTAGATCTTCATACACCTTCATAAGTCTATTGTCCATTTCTCTAGCTTTGGTTCTATCTGCCCTGTAGAGAATATATTCCTTTGCAGTTTGTGCATGACCATATTCTATAAGTACTTTTTCAACTATATCTTGAATATCTTCAACACCTGGTATTTCTCCTGTATGGTCTTCTTCTAGACATATTGCCACTTCTTCAGCCAATTTTAATGCAGTATCATAATTTTGACCTCCAACAGCTTGAGCTGCTTTAAAAATTGCATTTGCAATTTTTTCTATATTAAATGGCACCTCTCTCCCATCCCTTTTTTTAATCTTTGTAATCATATAATTTGCCTCCTTGTTATATTTGCCCTTTTATTTTTTATTTTTTGTGATAAACTATATTAGTGTATCTTTTAATTATATGGAATTTACTACATATTGTTATTATATGATAACAGATTACCATATATTGTGTCAATGTGCTTTTAAAATATTTTTACCATTTTAGTCAACTATATCCTATATATGTCATTAAAAAAGAGAACCCTTTTCGGTTCTCTTCATTGTTTTAACTTAAAAAGCTATAACTATTCCCCCATCATTAGCATAAACAGAGCTAAGTCCTGCCATTTCTACAACTATAATATCCTTAAAATTATATCTTTTACTTATTTCATCTTTAAGTTTAATTGCTCTTTCTTCTGCATTACAGTGAGAAATTCCGAGAATTTTATTTTCAAAATTATTTCCCTCTTCTCCTATTATATCTACCAATCTTTTAAAAGCCCTTTTGGTTCCTCTTATTTTATCCACTAGTTTAATATTGCCATCTTTATCTGAACCCATAATTGGTTTTATAGATAAAATAGAAGCAATATGTCCTGCAATTTTAGTCATTCTTCCGCCCTTAATTAAATTATCTAAATTTTCTAAGATGAAAAAAGTCTTTAGTCCATCAATATACTCCTCTACTTTATTAACTATATCTAATTTATTATATTGTTTTTGTATAAGTTCAAATATCTTCATGGTGATCAATGTTTCTCCTATTGAAGCTG
Organism: Anaerosalibacter massiliensis; assembly: GCA_000751555.1. GTDB lineage: Bacteria > Bacillota > Clostridia > Tissierellales > Sporanaerobacteraceae > Anaerosalibacter > Anaerosalibacter massiliensis. Next base: position 70,573 of record CCEZ01000049.1, read on the forward strand.
TTTTAGAATCAAATACATGTATAAACTTTTCCATATTGTCTGCAATAATATTTTTAGCAAGTATAGCAGCATTATAAGTCCCACTTAATTGAGAAGACAATGTTACTACAAAAATATTATCTTTTTTTTCATATTCTTTTAGAAAATCTCCAGGAGATGGACTAGATGTTCTCACATGATCTTTACTATTTTTCATATCAGTTAGTAATTTAGATACATCTAGATTTTCATCATCTACAAGAGATTTGTCATCTATATTGATTTTTAATGGTACTAATCCTATGTTCATTTGTTCTTTTAACTCTTCATTTAAGTCACAGCTACTATCACTAACTATTTTGTATTCCATTACTTCACCCCATCCTGTTTTAGTTAACGTGTCTTCATACTATCATTAATAATGTTAACTTACAATAGGAAGATTATTAATTATATATATTTAAAATCAAACATAGTCTAATTTCTAACTATGCATCCAAATTTATATGACAATAGCCTCCTGGATTCTTCTTTAAATAATCTTGATGATATTCTTCTGCATCATAAAAACAAAGAAGGGGTTTTATCTCTGTAACAATAGAGTCATTATACTTTTTCTGTTCTTCTTTTAAAGTTTTTTCAATAGTTGGAAAATCACTTTCATCTATATAATATATACCTGTCCTGTATTGATGTCCTATATCTGGACCTTGTTGATTCAATAACGTAGGATTTATTATCTTCCAAAATTTATATAATAATTGTTCTAAAGAAACTATATCTTCATCATACTTTACATAACAAGCTTCCGCATGACCAGTCATTCCTGTACACACTTCTTCATAACTAGGATTTTTTACTCTACCATTAGCATATCCTACCTTTGTCTCTTTAACCCCATCAATTCTGGATATATACTCTTCTACTCCCCAAAAACAACCTCCTGCCAAAACTATTTCCTTCATATATATCACCTCATACTTAGTATACCCATATTAACTAAAAGTTAAGGCTACTAAAAATAAATTAGTTAAACAAACTAACTAACCACGGTGCTAAAAAAACAGTCATAAGTCCTGCAACACTTATAGATAAAGATCCCATAGCTCCTTGAACTTCTCCTAATTCCATAGCCCTAGCTGTTCCTAATGCATGAGCTCCATTGCCTAATCCTATTCCTTGAGCTATTTCATTTTCAATTTTAAATATTTTATATATATAGGGACCTACTATATTTCCAACAATTCCTGTAATAACTGTTACCGCCATTGTTAAACTAGGTACTCCCCCTATTTCTCTAGATACCTCCATAGATATAGCTGCAGTTACAGATTTAGGTATAAGAGACAACACTATAATTTCATCTAGTCCAAATAATTTACTTAAATAGTATATGCTTATTATAGCTGTCAATACACCTACAAATATTCCTACTAAAATAGGCAAACTATTTTTTTTAAGGTTTTCAATTTGCTTATATAACGGCACTACAAGAACTACAGTAGCTGGTCCCAATAAAAAGCTTATTATGCTTCCACCTTTATTATAAGTTTTATAATCAATATTAAAAATCAATAGAAAACTTATAATGATTGTTACAGAAATAAGAAGAGGATTGAAAAAACTTATTTTAGTTTTTTTATTTATAAATACTCCTATTTCAAAAGCTAAAATAGAAATCAAAACTCCAAATATAGGTGTATCAATATATTTAGTCATTTCCTCCATCTCCCTTCTGTAGTCTTTCCAATGCTTGTACTATAAATCCAGTAACTCCTATAACTATAATAGTTGACAATATAGTAACCATTAAAATTGGAAGCCATTGCTGTTTAATATGTTCTGATGAGGAGATTATCCCTACTGCTGCTGGTATAAAGAAAAAAGTTATATTTTCTAACAGAAACTTACTTACATCTTCTATCATATCAACTTTTATAACTCCTATAATAAGGCATATTAAAAGAACTACCATTCCTATAATAGTCCCTGGGATAGGCAATCCTATAATATTTTCAAGCATATGTCCCATAAGAAGTACTCCAAATATTATAACTAATTGTCTAAAGATTTTCATATAAATATTCCCCCTCTTAATCTAAAAAATAAAGAGTTTCTGCATATAATTTATTCTTACCCAAGAATACAATTCTTAAAATTATTAAAAAATTAAGGAAGAGGGATAGACTTTCTAAAATATATTTATTATGCTAGTAGCATAATAAATATATTTTCTAACTTACATACTTTCAGTTACATTTCTAACCCATTTCTTAGAAATAAGTCTAGGTACACCGATAGCAGCTTTTACTACTTCTTCTAATGATACTAATGCTACAACTATATGTACTGGTAATTTTAAAAATAATGCTCCTAGAAAAGCCATAGGTACTCCTACTAACCATACTGCACCTAATTCTAGAAATAGTGAAAACTTTGTGTCACCACCACCCCTTAATACACCTACTATCATAGTTCCATTAAACATCTTTAAAAAGAAAACTATTCCAATTACCTTAAGAGTTCTTTTAGCAATTTCATATACTTCAGGAGTTAATTTTCTAAAAAGTTTAAGTACTATTCCTGATGAGAAAAACAGTCCAATCCCAAGAACAACTCCAGTCATAGTAGCTATCATTAAAAATCTTTTTGAATACTCAACTACTAATTCTTCCTCCTTAGCACCTATTTTATTTCCTACCATTACAGTTGCTGAATTAGCCAATCCCCTTGAAATCACCATAAATATATTTTGCACAGTAGTAGCTATTTGAACTGCTGCTATAGCCTCTTTACCTATTCTTGCATAGGCTATAGAATACATAATATTTCCTAAAGCCCAAATTGCTTCATTTAAAATAACAGGATAGGTAGTTTTTATATATTTTATAAAAAAATTCTTCTCCCAACTAGTTAATTCTTTTATACTTGCTGACAAAACCCCTCTCTCTGAATAAATAGCATATAATATGAATCCTAGCTCTACTATTCTAGCTATCAACGTTCCATATGCAGCCCCTTTAACTCCTAGTCTAGGTAAACCAAATTTCCCAAATATAAGTAAATAATTAAAAAAAGTATTCGTTACAAAAGATATAGCACTAACTACCATAGGCATCCTAGCCTGTCCTATACTTCTAGCAGCTACACTATAGGAAAAACCAATAGCTGTTATAATATAGCTCAAAGATACTATCTTTAAATAATCTGCACCTAGAACAACAACTTCTGCATCCTTAGTAAATATTTTCATTAAAAATTCAGGCATGAAAAAAGCAGCAATAGTGAAAACTATTCCAACTATACTACCTAAACAAATTGCTAATCCTAGTATTTTTCTTATATTCTTAATATCTTCCTTTCCCCAAAATTGAGATATAAATATAGACGAACCACTATTTATGCCAAATACTATAAGCATATAAAAGAAAAATACTTGATTAGCTAATCCAACTGCTGCTATACTAGCATCCCCTAGACTACTAATCATCAATGTATCTACCATGTTTAAAGAAGAAGTAATTAAATTTTGAAGTGCAATAGGAAGAGCAATACTTATCATTGCTTTAAAAAACACTTTATCATTCCACATAGTTTTATCCATGTGACTCCCCCTTTACAAATTATTCTACTATAAAAGATAACTCTAACAATTCTATCATATTATTATATATATGTGAACTATAGAAACTATAGTTATTTTTTATCAAAGAAGTATATAAAGTAGGAAAAGTGAAAATCTTCAATATTGACTATGAAAAGTTAAACAAAATATTAATAACTAGGGCTTTTGACCCTAGTTATTAATATCTTCATATATGAAATTGTGGATTTCCTTTTCTGTTTTTTCTAAATCGGTAACTAAATACCATACCTCACCTATAAATTGTCCATGACTATGTTCATCTTTAGGAAATCTATTTTGTTCTAAAGTTCTAATATTATTAGTTAAACCATAACTTCCAAGCTTAACTATATCCATTTTTGAAAAACTTGTTTCTACATAAGGGAAAACACTATCTACTACTTCTGGATACTTAGTTATTCCTATGTTCTTTCCCTTATCAAATATCTCCTGCATAACTCTTCTTTGCCTTTCTGTTCTTTCATAATCTCCATTTCCTATTTTTCTTATTCTACTATAAGCAAGGGCTTGTTTACCATTTAAATGGTTCATTCCAGTCCCTCCAATTGAACTACCTTGGACATTTTTATTTATTTCATTTACCTCCGATTGATTTAGTTCAATATCTACTCCTCCTATAGTATCAACAACTTTTTCAAAGCTATCAAAATTTACAAAAGCATAATCTCTAATATTTAAATTAAAATTTTCATTTATTGTTCTAATAGCTAACTCTGGTCCTCCATATGCGTAGGCATGATTGAGCTTTGTCATACCATGACCATGTATATCTACATAAGTATCTCTCATAATTGAAGATAATTTTAACTTTTTATGAGTTTTATCAATACTTAGTATCATTATAGAGTCAGATCTTGATACATCTTTTTCATTTCTTCCATCTCCACCAAATAAAGCAATATTTATTACTTCTTTATTCTTTTCATCATTTTTTTTGGATTTTATACCTAAGTCTTTATCTTTTTTAGATATCTTCACAGTCTTAATATCGTTTAAATAAGAGTATCCATACAAGAATACGCCCAATATTAAAGCAAGTACTACTACTATTATTATATTTCTTTTTTTCTTCATTTTCCCCGCTTCTAGTTCTAAAAAATCAATGAACCAGAAGATTCACCACCCTTTCTTTACTTTATTACCTAACATATAGTATATATTTCTACAAAACTTATTTGATTCCTCTAATTATATCTTATATATGACTAAAAAGGAAGTACATAAATAGACTTCCTTTTTAATTTATATTGGATTCCTCCATATTTTCATATATAAAATCATGAATTTCTTTTTCTGTTTCATCTAAATCTGTTACTAAATACCATATATCACCTATGAATTGACCTTCACTATGTTCATCTGTAGGAAATCTATTTTGCTCTATGCTTTGTATATTGTTAGTTAAAACATAAGTTCCCAGCTTCATTATTTCTGTTTTTGAAAGACTAGTTTCCACATAAGGTAAAATACTATCTAGTATTTTTGGATATTTTGTTATATCTACATTTTTACCTTTTTCAAATAATTCATTTATTACCCTTCTTTGTCTTTCTGTCCTTTCAAAATCTCCTCCACCTACTTTTCTTATTCTAGAATATGCTACTGCTTGTTCACCATTTAAATGATTCATTCCAGAGTTTTTAATTAAAATAGGTTTTGTTTTTTTAAGTTCTGCTATTTCTTTTATACATCTATTTATTTCTTTAACTTCCATATCTTTTATATCTACATCAACTCCACCTACAGCATCCACTAACTTTTCAAAACTGTAGAAATCGACAAAAGCATAATCCCTAATATTCAAATTAAAATTTTCATTTATTGTTCTAATAGCTAACTCTGGTCCTCCATATGCATAGGCATGATTCAACTTCGTTTTACCATGTTTATGAATATCTACATAGGTGTCCCTCATAATTGAAGATAATTTTACTTTTTTATGAGCCTTATCTATACTTAAAACCATTATTGCATCCGAATGGACTACATCTCCTTCTTTCCTACTATCTCCTCCAAATAAAGCTATATTTATAACTTCCCTTCCATCTTCTTCATCTTTTATACCTAAGTCTTCATTTTTTTTAGAAATACTAACTGTTTTAATATTATTTAAATGAGCATTTACATAAGCAAAACTTGCTAAAACTGCAATGCCTATTAAAATTAATACTCTTTTAAATCTTCTTTTTTTTATCATCTTCTTTTTATTGGTTTTTTCCCTTCTAGAGCCCATTTATAGCCTCCTGGTCTAAGGTTTGAAATTCATACCCTTGTTTTTTCAAATAATTAATAATACCTGGCAAAGCCTGCACTGTAGTTCTTTTAGCTCCTGCATCATGCATAAGTATTACAACCTTATTCTTACCTTGAGTTGTCTGCACCACTCTTTGTATTAAATTACTGCTTGGAATATTATGCCCCTCTGCATCTCCATTTAGAGCATTCCAATCTATATGAGCAATACCTTTCTTATCTAAAGCATCTTTAAAAGGTTGTTTCTTTTTTTCAAAGGAACCTCCTGGAAATCTAGAAGCACTGCTATGAAAATCATTTCCTAAAATATTCTTTAAAACATTTTCGCATTTATCCATATCTGTTAAAAAATTGTTTACATTGGCATATATATATTTATAGTTATGAGAATAGGTATGATTCCCAATAGCATGTCCACTATTATGTTCCCTTTTTACTAGATCAGGTTTTTTTTCTGCTGATGAACCAATTACAAAAAAAGTTGCCTTTACATTGTAATTATCCAATATATCTAATATCTGGGGCGTAACATTAACCGATGGACCATCATCAAAAGTTAAATAAGCTACTTTTCTACCATCATCAGGAACTTTTTTTTGTTCTTCTACTTTATTATTTCCTTTTTCATTTATATCTTTAGATTTTTTATTATCTTTCTCACTGCCTTTTTCTGTATTTTTACTTTCTTTTCTATCTTCTTCCTTCTTTTTTTCTTTTTCTTGCTTTTCTATCTGTTTTTTATCTAATTTTGACTTTTGTTCTTTTTTATCCAACTCTTCTCCACTGGCTGTCTTTGAAGTTAATTTTTCGCCAATACTTTTCCCAATTCCTACAAAAGCCACAAATACAACTAAACACAGTACAATAAAATTTATTCTCCTAGCCCTTCTACTCAATTTATATTTCTTTTTTCTAGGTATCCTAAATCTGTCTTGTTTTCTCAATATGTCTCACCCCATATCTTATTTCTATTCTTAATATATAATACTATCTTTTTCTTCTCTATAAGTTACGAAAAAATTACAAAATAAGATAAACTGAGACAATTTTAATGTAGTCAAAAAATGAAAAATCGTCTATATACAAGAGTTTTTACCATATTAAATATAGACGATTTTTCATAATATGAAAAAACATTCATGACTTTAGTCTCATAAGATTTATAAATCTATCTCATTAAGTATATCTCTCAATTCTTTTAATTCCTCTTTTGTAAATGTAACTCCCTTCCCCATTTTTTCATGTTCTGGAGCCCAATCTCTTAGATCGTATTTTGGTTCTCTATTATTCCAGCTAATAAGATTCAATTCTTTTGTCCAACCTTTAGGTGATTCTGAAATATTTCCTATATGTTCTTTAATATCATATTTAAAACCTGCCATAAAAACCTCCTATTATTTCATTAAAAGTCATTTCTAATTTATTTTACCAAAATAAAAATATAACTTCACTATTCAATATCCATATTATCATCACACCATTGACACATAATTAAAGACTCTCCTATTTTCATGGAATGTAAACTTATAGACAATTATGAAATTGAAAGTGAAGATAATTTCATATTTAAAATATTGAATATCTATGTAAATAAAAATATACTAGATTCTTCTGAAAAATTAGGCTATGAAAAAGTAAAACCTATATTATTTGAGATGCCAAACAAGTCTTATATTGAATCTGGGAATATAGTTGGAAAGTGTTGGAGTGATGGCAATAAATATAAAAAAATAGGCTCAAACTTTTAGCTAATTAGAACAAGTCTAAAAAAATTATCTTTTTATGACATTTTTAGACCTGTTCTATATTTTATTCAATATTATCAAGACCATCTAAACTTTTCTCTAAATCTCCTGATAAAGCATTAGAAAATTCTTTATCTAAATCTATTAACCATTCTTTGTCTTTTTTCACCAATTTGATTTTTACTGTATTTTCTGCCATTGGTAATTTATCTTTATTGATTTTATTTATAAAAGTCTCTTCTATTTCCTTTTGAGTAGCTTCTTCATCAAAATTATCTTCTGCATTTTCATTGAAAGCTTCATTAAATGCATCTTCAAGTAATTTTGGAATTACTTCCATTATAGTATCTTCCATTGCACTACCTAGATCTGGTGATTTAATCTTTGTTTCTACTTTTGCATTATCCCCTTCTATTTCTGTGCTTAAAATTTCATACTCTAACTTGGAATATGCATTTATCATAGCTTGTTCAAATTCATCTTTTAAAATAAATTCATGTTCTTCATTTTTCTCTTTACCTTCTAATAAATATTCATCTAAATTTCCTAGCTCACCACTTTTTATAGCATTTAGATAAGATTCTACAGTATCTTGAGGATGGTTTTTAACACATCCAGTCATACTAATAGTTAAAAATGCAATTAAAAATACTGAAATTACTTTTTTCATCTAATTAGGCCCCACCTTCTATTTTATTTTTATTTCTCATATATTAACTTTCGACATCTTCCTCTTATTTCCTCTTTTAATCTATGCTATTTCTTTTTTGAATTTTTCTTCCAAGTTAAAAACTATTAAAACAATGTCATTTTTCTTTGACAATACTATGGCATCTTTATGTTGTAAATACAATAGTTGTAGTATAAAGTCTAATACAGGGACAATAAATATTAAAGTTATGTCAAAAGGGGTGCACCTATGTTAATTTTGACTATTAGGCAAAAAGATATTTTAAAAGATATTTTAGATAAGCAAAAAATTAATATTAATGATGTAGCTAGAAAAAATAAAGTATCATCTAGAACTATATATAGAGATATTGAAAAAATTACCGAAGAATTGTCCTTATTAAACATGTCCTTGACTAAAGAAAAAAATAAATATCTTATAAAGGGATGCCAAGATAATTTATTAGAGCTAGAACATATAATTTCCAACAACTATCATGAACTAACTCCTATAGAAAGGAAAAAATTAATACTTGCGGAGTTGCTAACTTCTAAAGAACCAATAAAGCTAGATTATTTTGCTAAGAAATTTAATCTTACTGCCCCTACAATTAGCTACTATCTAAACGATATAGAAAGGTGGATAAAAAAAGACAATATTTTTATAGTTTCAAAACCAGGAGTAGGTGTAAAAATAGAAGGCAGTGAAAAAAACATAAGAAAAGCAACTACAAACTTTATATATGAAAATATAGAACTAGATTCTATAATGAAGTATGTACATGAGGATTATAATGAAAGTAAAAAAAATTTAAAAGACAGTAAATTATTAGATCTACTCGATTTAGAAGTTATATCACAAATAGAAAAATCTATTATAAAATTACAACAAAAATACAACTATCCTATACTTGATAAGGTATATATAAATCTGACTATACATATTGCATTAGCAATAAAAAGGATAGAATCAGGAGAAGAGATTGTACTAGATACGGATACCTTAAATAATCTAAAAAGCACTAAAGAGTTTGAAATGGCAAAAACTTTAACTAAATATATTGAAGAGGCTATAAACATTAGTCTACCAGAGGATGAAATAGGATATATTACAATGCACCTATTAGGATTAGATTATAAAAGTTCTCATGATATGAAATATAAAGCTTTTATCGAAAAAATAGTCTCCACAATTATTAGAGAAGCCAATAAAATATTCCATATAGACTTTTTTCAAGATGAAATATTAATAAATGGTTTAACCAATCATCTTATGTATACAATGTTTAGAATTAGATCTAATTTGACTATTAGAAATCCTATGATAAAGGAAATAAAAGAAAAATATAGTTTACTATTTGAAAAAACTCAAAAAATAATAAAGGTTGTTGAAAGCAAATATAAAATAGATATTCCAGAAGATGAAGTAGGATATATAACCATTCACTTTGGTGCTGCTATTGAAAGAATAGGAAACAATTTTAAAGTATATAATGTTGTAGTTGTGTGTTCTAGCGGTATAGGATCATCACAGATGTTACTTTCAAAATTAGAAAATTTTCCTCAATTAAATATTTTAAAATCTTGTTCCTTAGTAGAGTTAGAAAATGTAATAAAAAATAATAAAATAGATTTAATTATATCTACTATTCCTTTATCAAATTTAGATGTAAAAACTGTAGTAATAACACCACTTTTATTAGATGATGATATACGAAAAATAGAACAAAAATTAAGTATTCCTAATCTTCTTAATATTCAATCTAATAATGAGTATAAACCCAATGGCAAAAGAAAAAGCCAATTAAAAAATCTTGCTATATATGGAGCCAATATTATAGAAATTCTAAATAATACTGATATGATAGTACACAAATCAAAAGACACTAAAAATATTATAGAGGAACTATTAGATATTCATTGTACAAATAAGAAAATAACTAAATATGAGAAAAATAAAATATTAAAGGCATTAATAAAAAGGAATCAATTAGCTCCAATTATACTACCCAACAAAAAATTTGTATTATACCATTTAGCTACTGATTATGTAAATGAAATATTAATAACTGTAGGAAAATTTAAAAATTTAGTTGATATGAAAAACATATTAGGTAAAAACGAACCAATTTCTACATCCTTTTTATTAATTGCTCCTAAAAATAAAAAAAGTATTGAAACTTTAGGAGATCTTTCCTCAGCCATAATTGAAGATGATAAATTTGTTGAAGAACTGCACAACTCTAAAAATAAAAAAGAAGTGCTTATGTCCTTAGAGAATACTTTACTTTTTAAATATTATAAAGAAATAAGGAGAGTGATATATTGAATCTAGATAAAAAAATAAGTATTTCTCAATTTCAAATAAAACTTTTTACAATGCTTTTAACTATTGTATGGCTAGGAATAGGTATTTACACTTTATTTAAATATGATTATAAGATTGGGGTACCCATGATAATTTTTAGTTCTATGTTTTTGATAGTTTTTAAACTTATTCAAAAATATTCCACAAAAATGCTTAAAATCTATAATAACAATTTAGAAAATAAGGGAGGAAAATAATATGAAAGCTATTATATTATGTAGCTGGGGCGCTACATCTAGTAGTTTAGCTAAAAATGTAAATGATGAAGCAAAAAAACAAAATATAGATTTGGAAGTAGATGCAGGAAGTACAATAGATTTTAAGAAAAAAGCCAATAATTACGATGTAGCTTTATTAGAACCTCAAATACGCCATCTTAAAAAAGAAATTGAAGAAATAGGTGAAAAACATAATGTAAAAATTGATTTAATAGATATGCAAGCCTTTGCCACTTTTAATGGTAAAAAAGTATTAGATCAAATACTAAATCTATTTAAAAAATAAGATTGGAGGTATAAAAATTGAAAAATAATTCTTTTATGGGTTGGATGGAAAACAAACTTATGCCAATATTAGCTAAAATTGCACAAAATATTTATCTACAATCAATCAGAGATGCTTTTGCAGTATTTGCGTTGCCAGTAATAATTACTGGAGCTCTTTTTTTAATTATTGCTAATCCACCTGTTGCAATAAAATGGGGCTTCATACAAGCATGGGCTAAAGCTATAGAACCTATTCAAGGGCAAATATTGATACCTTTTCAATTAACTTTCGGATTGATGTCTTTGATGGTAGCTTTTGGAACTGCCTATAGTTTAGCATCTAGATGGGATTTAGACGATACTATTGCAGGTATTATATCAATGCTATCCTTTTTAATAGTTAGTTTCCCTGCAACAGATATTACTAAAATTCCTTTTGGAGAGATATTAGATTATTTAGGAGGTCAAGGATTATTTGTCGCCATATTAGTAGGTATTGCTACTACTTGGATTATTAAAATATTTACTCAAAAAGGTTTAGTATTCGAAATGCCTGCAGGTGTTCCACCTTATGTAACAAGAACCTTTAGATCCTTAATCCCATTTTTCGTAACAACTACATTGTTCTGGGTTATTGGGTGGATAGTATGGTCTAATTTCAATGTTACACTCCCCCAATTGATACTGGATTTATTTAAACCAATAGTCGCTGTTTCTGATAGTTACCCTGCTGCCTTAGCTCAAATCGTTTTAATGATGCTTCTATGGTCTTTAGGAATACATGGTATGAATGTAGTATCATCAGTAGCCTATCCATTCTGGATGACTCAACTAGCTGCCAATGCTGAAGCAGCAGTATCTGGTCAAGCCTTACCAGGTATTGTTACAGAACCTTTCTTCCATATGTTTGCCCACATAGGTGGTTCTGGGTTAACTTGGCCTCTGGTAATAATGTTCTTACTGTCTAAATCAGAACAGTTAAAAAACATTGGAAAAACTTCTTTAATACCTGCAATTTTCAACATAAATGAACCTGTAATATTTGGGGCACCTTTAGTGCTAAATCCAATAATGTTTATACCATTTATATTGGCACCAGCTGTATCCACAACTATAAATTATATTGCTTTTGCTACAAATCTTGTTCCTAGAACTATTATACAACCACCTTTTACAGTACCAATATTCTTAGGTGGAATAATAGCTACAGGTAGCTGGAAGGGAGCATTGTTACAATTAATAAATTTAATAATTGCTAGTTTTATATACTATCCCTTCTTTAAAACTTATGAATCACAGCTAGTGAAAAATGAAATGGAAGTAAAGGCAAATTCTAACTAGATAAGGTACTACTTAGGAGGTAAACCATATGACTGAAAAAAGTTTAAATTTAGAAGAAATCGTATTCAATTTAGTCCTTCATGCTGGAAACGCTAGAGCTAAAGCTTATGAAGCACTAGATGCGGCAGAAGAAGGAAAATTTGAAAAATCTGAAAAACTATTATATGAAGCAGATGAAGAATTCACACAAGGGCATAAATATCAAAGTTTATTGATACAAGGAAAAATTAGCGAACAGCCAAGTTTCTTAATAATTCATTCTCAAGATCATCTAATGACTGCTATGGCAGAAAAAAATTTAATAAAAAGATTTATAAAAATATATAAGAAATTAGACAAGAATAACTAAAAAATATAGTCCAATATTGGACTATATTTTTTAGTTATTCTTGTCTATCTTTAAGCTTTTTCACTGATTCTACCAAGGCTTCAGTAGTTTTGGTTTCTATCACTACAGTTAAATTATTCTCTTTAGCAAATTTTAGCCTTTCATCTAATGGAATAGTTCCTGTAAAAAGAACTTGATGATCACTTTTTCTATCATAATCATGAAAATGCATATGTTTAACTTTCTGAGGATTCTTTAAATATATTTTTTCCATTTTATATCCCCACATAGCATCATGACCTATATCCCAAGTAAAATATACTTTAGGAATATTGCAAAGACTTTCATAAGCTTTTTCTACAAATTTGTGTACTTGCATATTTTCTACACATATTTTTATTCCTAAAGGTTCAGCAATATCTCTTATTTGTACAATAGAACCTAAAAATTTCTCATAAAAAAACTTTTCATTCTTTTCATATACAAAAATTTTTTCATGAGGCAACGTAAAATATACTCCCGGGTTTAAATGAAGATTTATTTTCTCTACTCCAAACTCAGCTCCCCATCTAGCAATAGATTGAAACAATCTTATATTAGCTTGTCCTATTTCTTCATAAAAATATCCAAAATCTATATCTTCAGGAAAATGAATGGTAAATTCTATATCATACTTATTTTTTAACTTTGATAATTCTTTTGATGATATATACTCAGGCATACAATAGGGTAAATTCATATTTAACTCTATAAAATCCAGACCTAATTCTTTACATAAAATAATATTATCAATAATATTATCTTTTTCTATTAATGTTGGCATTCCAAGTTTACAACCCATATTAATTCCCCCATATAATTTATAGTATCATCAAATATTATTTTATTATGATATGTATTTAGTACATCCTCTAATAATAAAAAGTGAATTTTTAATTTTTCTCCTCATGGTTTTTATATCCCTTTTAATTCTACTCATATAATTCCTCCATACCCAAACTTCAATCTGTGATATTCATACAAAATTACCTAAAGCATAGATTCAATTAGCAAACATATTTTCAGTATTTATACCCACATGATTAACCTTTTATTTTTATAAAGCATAAATTTTTATCTTATTTTATCTATTATTCTAAAACATTCTTCTATCTAAGCTAGTTTTGTTTTTTAGGTTATTACTTTATATAAAAGATGTTGGGAGAATTTAAAACTTAAAGTTATTTTAGTAGACAAAGAAATTAATTTTAAGTAACTAGATTAAAATAAATGCTCTTTTCTATTTTAGCATTACATCTATTTTACCAGAAAAGAGCACTTACTTAACTTTAAAATAATATATTAATTATTAAATGTCTAATACTATAAAATAAATTTTACCATCTTGAAAATATAAAATTTAGGCAAAAGGACAGTTTTAAGATACCTCTACATCTTCAAATTGACTATTATAAAGTGAAGAATAGAATCCATCTTTTGATAATAGATCTTCATGGCTACCTTGTTCTATAATATCTCCGTCTTTCATAACCAGAATTAAATCTGCATCTTTTATAGTTGAAAGTCTATGAGCAATTATAAAGGCTGTTTTACCTTTCATAAGATTTTCCATAGCTTTCTGGATAAGTATTTCAGTCCTAGTATCTACAGAAGATGTAGCTTCATCCAATATTAGCACCTTAGGATCTGAGAGAATTGCCCTTGCTATAGTAAGAAGCTGTTTCTGCCCTTGAGATATGTTACTTGCCTCTTCATTTATAACCATATTATAGCCATCTGGCAAAGTCTTTATAAATCTGTGAGCATGAGCTAATTTTGCAGCTCTAACTACTTCTTCATCTGTGGCATCCAGCCTTCCATATCTTATATTCTCCATTATAGTACCACTAAAAAGCCATGTATCCTGTAAAACCATACCAAAATTCTTTCTTAAATCGCCTCTGGAAAAATCTTTTATATCATGTCCATCAAGAAGGATTCTACCTTCATTTAAATCATAAAATCTCATAAGAAGTTTAACTATAGTAGTTTTTCCTGCTCCAGTAGGTCCAACAATAGCAACTTTTTGCCCTACTTCAATGTCTTGAGAAAAATCATTTATTATTATCTTATTTTCATCATAACCAAACTTGACATTTTCAAAAGTTACTCTCCCACCTATTTCTTTAAGTTTAACACGACCTTGAGATTCCTTTATTTCCTCCTCTTCATCTAAGAATTCAAATACCCTTTCTGCTGCAGCCATAGTAGATTGTAATACATTACTTATTTGGGCTACTTGAGTTATAGGCTGGGTAAAACTCCTTATATATTGAATAAAAGAAAGTATATCTCCTACTTCTATAGTTCCTCTTATAGCAAGCCAACCTCCCAAAATTGAAACTCCAACATATCCTAAATTGCCAACAAAACTCATAATAGGCATCATCATCCCTGATAGAAATTGAGCCTTCCAAGCAGAATCATAAAGTTTTGCATTAATATCTTCAAATTCTGAAACTACTTGTTCCTTGGCATTAAAAGCACTCATTATATTGTGTCCAGCATATACTTCTTCTATATGTCCATTAACTTCTCCAAGGGATTGTTGTTGTGTTTTAAAATATTTTTGACTTCTTTTAACTACAGCCATTACTATAACCATTGATATAGGTAAAATCAAAAGTGCAACAATAGTCATCTGCCAACTTATAGATAACATCATAATGAGTACACCTACTAAAGTAGTAGCAGATGTTATTATTTGGCTTAAACTTTGATTTAAGGATTGACTTATTGTATCTACATCATTGGTCACCCTTGATAATACATCACCATAACTAACTGAGTCAAAGTATTTAAGAGGCAACTTGTTCACTTTTCGAGAAATTTCTGTTCTTAAATTATAGGATACCTTTTGAGAAACTCCAGTTACTATAAAACCTTGTATATAAGAAAATAATGCAGATAGTACATACAATCCTATTAGAGTTAAAATTATGTTTCCTATATAATTAAAGTCAATTCCTTTGCCACCAGATACCTTTGATATTAATCCTTCAAATATTTTAGTTGTTGCTTTTCCTAATATTTTGGGACCTGCTATTGAAAAAACTGTACTTCCTATAGCAAAGATTATTACAATAGCTAGTTTGATTCTATAAGGCTTTAAATAATTGAGAAGTTTAGAGAAAGTTCCTTTAAAATCTTTTGGTTTCTCAAACTTTCCTCCCATATGTCCATGACCTTTTGGTCCTCTATTTCTATTATTGGTTTTACTCATATACAAGTTCCTCCTCTGATAGCTGGGATAAGGCAATTTGCTTATAAACTTCACAATTTTGCAATAATTCCCTATGATTTCCCATTCCTACTATTTTTCCTTCATCTAAAACAATAATCTTTTCTGCATCTTTTATTGTATTTATTCTCTGAGCTATTATTAACATAGTTCTATTTTTAATTTCTCCTTTAATTGCCTTTCTTAATAAAGCATCTGTTTTAAAATCAAGAGCTGAAAAACTATCATCAAATAGGAGTATCTTTGGTTTCTTAACCAATGCCCTTGCAATTGAAAGTCTTTGCTTTTGACCTCCCGATACATTTCCTCCTCCTTGAGCTATATTAGACAGTATACCTTTTTCCTTTCCTTCTATAAGTTCTTTTGCTTGAGATATTTCTACAGCCTTTAATACATCTTCATTATTTACATTCAAGTTTTTTCCATACTTTAAATTGCTTTCTATAGTACCTGTAAATAATACTCCTTTTTGAGGAACATATCCTATGTTTTCTCTTAAATCTTCAAGAGTAATATCTCTAATATCTACACCATCAAAAAGAATTTCTCCATCTGTAACATCATAAAATCTAGGAATTAGATTAATTAAAGTAGATTTACCACTCCCTGTACTTCCTATAAAAGCAGTAGTTTCTCCAGGTCTTGCAATAAAGTTTATATCTTTAAGGACATATTCTTCTGCCCCTGGATATTTAAAGCTAACATTCTTAAATTCAACTAATCCTTTTATATCATTATTAAATTTTCTTGGATTTTGAGGATCTTTAATTATTATATCTTCGTCTAATACTTCTGCTATCCTCTGTGCTGATACTGAAGCCCTTGGAAGAATCAAAGAAACCATAGATATCATAAGGAATGACATAATTATCTGCATTGCATATTGAATAAATGCCATCATATCTCCAACTTGTATAGTAGCTTTATCTATTTCATGAGCCCCTACCCATACTATTAATAATGTTATAACATTCATAATTAGCATCATAGTTGGCATCATTATAGTCATCAATCTTGAAACAAATAAATGGGTTTTTGTTAAATTCTTATTTGCATTATCAAATTTCTTTTCTTCAAATTTCTGTGTATTAAAAGCCCTTACAACCATTATTCCATTAAGAGATTCTCTCATTACAAGATTTACTTTATCAACAAGTTTTTGAACTTTTTTAAACTTTGGCATAGCAATCATAAAAAGAGTTGTTACAAGAACAAGAATAGCTATAACTCCTACTGCCACTATCCACGCCATAGAAGTATTTGTATTAAGAGCCCTTATTACTCCACCAACTCCAAGAATTGGAGCATAAAATACTAGTCTTAATAACAGCATTACAAATACTTGTACTTGTTGTATATCATTAGTACTCCTAGTTATTAAAGATGCAGTCGAAAAATTATCAAACTCTGGAGATGAAAAAGAAGTAACTTTTTTAAATACTTTATCTCTTAAATCCCTACCAAGAGAAGCAGAAACTCTTGCAGCTAAAAGTCCTACAATTACTGAAGCTACCATTCCTATTAGAGCAATAAGTAACATTATTCCTCCTGTAGATTGAATATAATTAGATTGAATTTTATTCATATCTATTCCTATAGTTTCATATTCAAGTTTTATATAATTTATAGCAGATTGAGTTATCATAGTATCTGGAATACTTTTAAATTGTTTATCTATTTCACTTTTCATAGTGTCAAATTCCTTTTTAGGTAAATTTTTAAGCACTATAAAAGGATCAGTACCTTCTGGAAATTTTTCAAAAGGATTTTCTATCTTGTTTCTATCACCTGAAGTAATACCTTGAGGTGTACCTTTTTCTATACTATATTTAGTAAGTATAGCCTTTCCTAAAAAAGAGTTCATCTTTTCAATATCTTCTTTATTTGACGTATTTAATATATAGAGACTCTCTTTTTCTAATGCCTTGTACTTCTTAGAATAATTATTATATTCCTTTTCATTTAAATTTTCTTTATTTATTAATTTATAGTTATTATCTATTAAATTATTTTCTTCTTCATTTAAAAATAACTTTATTTTTTCCATTTCTGCAGCTCTAATTACTTGTGGTACAGCATTGTCTATCCCATTTTGTTGTATTCCTATATTAACTATATTTGACATATAATCAGGAAGAGCAAGATCTGTCATCGCCTGAACAAATAATAGAGCTATTATTATCAATATAAATATAGTAAAAGGTTTAAGCTGTTTTAAAATATTTTTCATCATTTTCCTCCCTAAATTAAACTTGATTAACTTTTACAGCCTTTTTATTTCATATCAAGTGCATTATTAAGATTTTCCCTTATTTGCATAAATAACCTTCTAAGAATTATCCTTTCTTCTATCGTAATATTCCTAAACATTTCTTCTTCAACTCTATTCATTACTCCAATTGCCTCATTACATATTTCTTTCCCTTTTTTTGTAATGTATACTCTAGTTATTCTCTGATCTAATTCATCTTTCCTACGTGTTACTAAACCTGAATTCTCCATTCTTTTTAACATTACTGTTATAGTAGAAGACTTTATTTGCAATTTATCTGCTAATTCCTTCTGACTTTGACCATCTTTTTCATTTAAAATAAAAAGCATAGGTGGCTGACCAGGATAAACACCTACTTCTTCAAGAAGTACATGGGTACGATAATAATGGAGTCTTAATATTTCTAAAAATACATAATATAAGGAATCTTTATCTACTTTGTTCATATTTACCTCCTATATATTTACTTAGACGGCTAAGGATATAAGTAATAATACCACCATCTTATAGTCTAGTCAATACAAATATTATTATAATTTCTTGAAATATTTTCTACTAGTCCGCTAAATGATTATTATGTAAAAAAAATTTAATAAATATAAATATTATAAAAAAATAAGGCCATATTTTGGCCCTAAAATTTCATGATTTCTATAAGTACAATTGTATTACATATATTTAATTATCATAAACCTTTTAAGTTATATTCCTTATTGAAATTCTATTTTATTTACAAGCATAGCTGGTATTGTTATATTTCCACCCATTGTTGATTTATAAGTTATTAGTCCTGATGAAATTCCCATTACTGTAATAATATCATCCTCAAGAATTCTTTCTGTTGTTATTTCATCACTATATGTAACAAGAAGTATTGTATCATAGTTTGAATCAACAGCTAATCTCAGCTGTGTTTCTCCTTCTCCTTCAATAACTTGTACTACTTTACCTGAAAATTTTGCTTTCTTTCCTATAAAATCATCAGGTGTTCTGGCCAACTGATTATAAGTTATACCAGTATCATACCCTTTTTTCTCTTCTTCTTCTTGTTTTTTACGTTCTGCCTCTTCTTTTTCTTTCTTTTCTTTTTCTTGCTTAGCTTTAATAGCTTCCGCCTTTTTTTCTTCCTCAGCTCTTTCAACCTCACTTAAATCAAAGAAAGGTTTTGCTTCATCTACCTTTTCCTGCAATTTCTTATTTTCTGTTTCTAGTGTTCCCTTCTCCGTCTCCAATGTTTTTATCTTTTTCTCTTGTGTTTTTAATTCTTTTGACAACTTGTCCACTTCATCCTGCAAACTGCCTCTTGCAATTGAAGGTATAATAATGAATACTAAAAGTATACCTCCGATAATTTTAACCCACTTATTACTGAAAAACTTTTTCATTATATCTTACCCCCATTAATTTTTTATAAAATCCTACACCTCAATCTTATCTTATATTTCATTTATCACATAGGCCATTTTTGGTATATATACCAAAAATGGCCTATGTGATAATCTCTATAGTAAAAAACAATATGAGTGATATAATATTATATCACTCATATTGTTTTTAATTAAATATTAACATCTCTTTTAATATTTATTATAACTTATAATTTCATTTAGCTCTTTCCTTGGTCTTTCATCTGGAGATTCTGAAGGATATCCTAGTGGAGTTATTGATACTACTCTTACATCTTCTGGAATATCTAATATCTCTTTTACCTTGTTTTCATCAAAACTTCCCAACCAGCAAGTGCCAAGTCCTTGTTCATATGCTTCTAATATCAAATATGCTGTAGCAATAGATAGATCAACGGTATAACGTGGTTGCCCACATTTCATAATTCCACTTGCTTCTGTACCGCAGCAGACTAAAATTATTGGAGCTTCTCCAACAAATGGTTGCTTAATTGCCTCATTGGTAAGTTTTTCTCTTAGTTCTGAATCCTTTACAACTATGAATCTCCATTCTTGCAGATTTTTTGCAGATGGAGAAAGTCTAGCAGCTTCCAATACTTTTAATAGTTTTTCCTCTTCTACATGTTTGCTACTATACTTTCTTATACTCCTTCTCCCTTGTATTGCAGATAAAACATCCATTATATATACCCCCTTATATATTTTCTTCTGCAGATGAAATTTATATATTCATTTCACTTCTTAAGTGCCTTTCCTAATACTATGTATTGTTCTACATAATATTAATATTTCCTCTTTATAATTTATAATAACTTTCTATAAAAAATTATTAGTAAATTAACCTACCTTATCCCATAAATCAAGCTTATCTAAAGTTTTTGGTCTTTTTGAAGCAAAACTTTTATTTACAGCTATATTAATTGATACAATATATAATATCGTCTTTCTTTATTTTAGTCATATTGACCAACAAAAGATTTTCCCTCCATACTTTGTTCTTTATGGAGTCTCAAGATAACCCTCTGGCTTTTCTTCAAAATAGATTTTATTTTCAAGTACTATACAATAGGAATTGTTTACTTCCCCGTTATTATCATTATTTTTTTATTATCCTTCTTTTTAGATTTAAACATGGATATCTTCTATATCTAACTCAATAAAAATATTATTACTACTATTTTGTACATTGTTCTTCTATTTCCTGTTTTCACCTATGCCAATCATTAATACCTATTCTTTTTTTATATTCTTGATGTTTTGAATTGAGGTGATTCATCTTCTATTAATCTTTTAATATATTCTTGTGTACTAGTCAGTTCATTATATGATTTATTTAAATCTTTCTCTAATACATTTAATACACTGCCTATATCTCTATCAATACTACGAATTCTATCTAGGGAATTATTTATCTTTGATTGAACTATCCAGTCTGATATAAGTCCATCAAAAAAATAATCAGCAAAAGTTTCAAATGAACCAATATTTATATCAATATCCGTAGGCATCTTCACATCAGATAATTCCTTTTTAAATGCTCTGATTAATCTTTGAACATTATATACCTGTTCTTTAGCCTCATCTATTTTTGAATGTTTTGCAGCTGTTGCCAAAAGTCCTCCTCCAAGCATATCCCATGTTCCCCAGCCTTGAGCACTTTCCAGAGACCGAATTAATTGACTTAAAGCACTTTGAAGATTATTCCCTGCACTAATGGCTTCTTTAGCTTCTTTTATATCCCATTCTAAATTAGCAGCTTTATTCAGGTTAGTCATCAGTCTTTGCGACCTTTCATCATTTTTACCTAACATTAATTCCTGTTTTTCTTTTAGCACTCTTGCATATTCTTCTTCTAATCCTATATATTTTGTTAACTCTTCTGTATACATTCTAATTTCTGCTTCAATATCTTTTATAGAGTTACAACATTCATCATATTTAAGTTTGGCCGCAAAATATTCTTGCCTTTCCTTGTCTAGTTGTTCCCCTTTGCTACCTAATACAGAATAAAATAATCCCGTTATACTTAATGATTCTAATTTCTTAACATCTTTTTCTTCTTTACTTAAAATTCTATTGAGTTCATTTTTCTTAATCTTTTGTGTGTCCAATTCTTTCTTTGACTGATTTAACATAAGCTCTAATTTCTTTTTTCTTTTCAAAGCCTCTCTTAGTTTCAAAAGCCTGTTATTAATTTCCTCAAACATCTTTTCACCTCTTTTAAATTGGTATGGACAGCAAATAGGTTTATATAAAAAATTAAAAGAAATTGAAATCAAAAAATTAAATAATAAAACAATTTTTACTTTCAAGTTAACTAGGCACACTCAATAATAGAGTACAGTAATTGCTATACTCTATTTCTTAATAGCTTCAATAAATAAAAATCTTGGTTTCTTAAGTACTATATCATACTTTTCTGGATTTACTTCCTTAAATTTATCCGTAGGCATAGGCTCTTCTAGTCTTGAAATTACAAAACCTGAAGATAGTGGACCTTCTAAAATCTTACTAAGTGGTCTAGTATAAAAATCCACTTGTATAGTCCCTATACTAGTTTCCCATTCATCTTCAACTAGCTCCAATTTAAAATAATCCTCTTTTTCAAATAACATAAAATCTAAAAATGGATGATGGCATGAGAAAACTACCCTTCCATCTGGCTTGAGCTTCTCATAAAAGTTTTTAAAGACTCTCTTAAGATCTTTAATATAATGTATAGTTAGGGATGAAACTATTAAATCTAAAGATCTATTTTCTATAAAATCTAAAGAATTATTTAGATCATGTTGAATCACCTTTACATTTTCCTTATCCTTTACTCTAATTTTCGTCATATCAATCATCTTAGGGCTAAAATCTATTGCTATTACCTCATCTGCGCCTTTTTCAAGTAGCCAATTTGTATACCAACCTGCAGCACATCCAGCGTCTAAAACCTTCATTCCCTCTACATCTCCAATAATAGATGTTAAACCAGGTCTTTCATAATAGGCATTAAATGATTTAGTATCAACTTCCTTGAAATAGTATTTAGCCATTTTTTCATATGAATCAAGAGATACAGAATCTCTATTTATATTAGCCACTACTACTCACCTCCGATAATTTTATTTTACGTAATAAATAACAACTATTGTTTTTGGTAGTACTATTTTTTTAGAGATTATTAGGATATTATAAATATTTTACTATCTTTAAAAGCAGACAATGACAACAATTAATTATTCTTCATACATATCAATATTCCGGAAAATTTAAATCTTTTTTAAACTCTTCTATAGTTTCCTCTAATAATTCATAATCAATTACATAACCAAATTTATTATTACTTTTATCCATTTTTATTATTTTAGCAGTAAGAATATTATTTATATGGTAAGATATAGTGGCACTTGATACATCTAAAACTTTTGCAATTTTCTTAGTAGATGTTTCACCTGATGCAATTAGCTTTAACACCCCATATCTTGTTTTATCTCCAAAATTTTTAAATATCTGTACCCTTTCATAGGTTTTATTTTCATTTATATCTTTAATTTTTTTGAAAGCTTCTTCCATCCTTAAACCCCATGCAATATAATTGATTTTAGCTGTACTGGCAATTGAAATTGCATAAGAATACATTGCAGAAATCAGTATATTTATTTGATTATCATCTAATATACTGGCATCTAATATTGAATAAGTAATTTCTTCTAAACCTTTAGCTCCCATATCATTTAAAAACTCTACTAGATATTCTCCGTATTCCTCCACTTCATCCTGAAAAGGTAAGTATATTTCTTCAAAAATAGGCAATAGCTTTGTCATTAACTCCACATATATTTTCATATATTTTAAGGATTCCTGTACTATTAAAAAAAGATTCCACTTTACTCCAGCCTCAATAGGTAGTTCTTTAATAAATGAGATCATCTTGTCATTATCACTAATGATTTTTTCAGATTCTTTTATAGTTTTATCTGAATAGGGGAAATATCCATCATTAGTCACTAATATAGAATGAATAATACTTTTTTTGATATCATGTTCATTTAATGTTAATAATTTATTGAGATAATCTTCTTCATTTTTATAGCCAATTATTCCGATATATCTAGACACTAAATCTATAAAATCATATTCACTTGAGTATTGTTTCATATAAAAAATTTCAATTTCTTTAGAAAAAGGTTTTAACCTATTCTCGATTTTTTTTACAAAATCAGAATAATCATCTGCAACTATTTCTTCATAATTTTCCAATTCTTTAGATGCTTCAAATTCTTCATTATAATATAGTAGTCTTGGAAATAGTAAAAAATCATAAAGTCTACTTTCTTCTAAATAAAATTTAAATTTCATTTATCACATCTCCCGTTATTTCAGTTTTTTCCATGTCAATATCCATTAAAGCAGTTTTATATATCCTAACCACTACAATCATAATGATACTACTTATTGCTATTACATAACTTGGTGAAATTATATCATAAAGAAAACCAAAAATCATTTGCCCTGCTGGAATAAAAATTGTTACAGCTAAATTAAATACTGTGGAAGTTCTCCCCATAAATTCAATAGGGGTTACTTGGTTAAATATTGTTCCTATAGCTATATTGGATACTGTAGCTAATACTCCAATTATAAAGGAAACTGTTAATAATAAGACATATATAAAGTTTAAGCTAAAATTATTTATCATAATACTAGAAGGTATTGGAGCCATAATCAATACAAGTAGCCCTACTAATATAAAACTTATATAAGATAGTTTTCCTATAGGAATTCTTTTTATATAACCGGAGCATAAAATTGGTGCAACAATCATAGACACAGATAAAACCATTTGAAATACTCCAAATTGAAAATCTGTTGCTTTTAATACTTCCTTAATTATAAAAATTAATCCTACTGAAAAAAGAGGTGCAATAGCAAAGTTAATTATTGTTCCTAAACTTATCATAGTAAATATAAATTTATTTCCTTTAATAATATCTATTCCCTCCATTAAATCATTCTTAAATAATTTGATACTTATCTTATCTGGTTTCTTATGTTTTTTAGGAATATCTATAAACATTTCACTAATACCTGATGCTAAGAAACTGATAGAATTTATTATCAAAACAAGTTTCAAACCAAAACTTTCGTAAATTATAGCACCAATTATAGGAGCTAATAATTGTCCTATATTCATAACTAATGAATTTAAAGAATTCGCATCAAGTAATTCCTCTCTATCTACCATACTTGGTAAAACAGCAGACATGGCAGAACCAAAAAATATTTCAGTAACCTCTAATAAAATAACTAGTAAATAAATCATGGATAAAGAGAAACTTTCATTTATAATAAAAATTATAGCATAGATTCCAATGATAACCGCATTTAATATATCTAATATCACTATGGTTTTTTTCCTATCAAACCAATCGCCAAAAACTCCAGCCATTGGTGATAACAATATTCTAGGAATAATTGATATGGATAGCATAGAAGCAAATATAGTAGCTGAGCCAGTTATTTCAAGTACATATAAGGATAATGCAAATTGCTGCATATTACTCCCCAGTAAAGAAACTAATTTTCCTAACATTAATAAAAAGAAATCTTTTTGTCTAACAAGATTCGTATTCATAATTAACCTCCAAATTATTTGTTGGTTATATTATATGTTGATGATTATATGATGTCAATATAACAATTAGATATTTATTTAACTATTAGTTAGAAATATAAAACAGTATCTAGTTATTATTCTTTTCCACTTCTAATATACCATTTTTAGTATATACAAATAAAAAAAGCTTTAACATGTTCTCTATAAACATGTTAAAGCTTTTTCCTCATATAATTCATTCCCTGGATATTACTTTTCCACTTTCTGCATCTATTTTTATATCATATTCTCCATTTTCTGTATGGATTTCGACTTTATAATAAGCTCCTTTATTTTCCTTATTATGATTTTCTAAATCAAGTTCAGTTATTACATCATTTTTATCTTTCATATTGTCAATTGCAATATCCCTTGCTTTATCAAAACCAATATATTTATCATAATCTGCAATTTTATGATTATTTTGCTTTGATTCAGTCTCTACTACATCTCCTGTTTTTGCATCTACTTTTACTTCACGTTTTTCATTGTCTAATTGTATTTCAAAATCATGATGAGTATAGTTATTCCAAGTACCTTCCAGTTCGTAATCTACTATTACCCCATTTCTATTATTTACTTCTTTCAATGCTATATCTTTTGCTTCTTCTAGTCCAATAGTCTTATTGTCTTGATTATTATTTTCATCTACTATATTGTCATCCACCTTATCTTCTTTACGCTTATCCTCTGGAATAACATTTTTATTATCTTTGTTGTTAGTTGCACATCCTGAAACAAAACTTAGAATAAGTACTCCAATTAATAAAATTAATATTTTTTTATTATTTATAGATTATCCCTCCCTAAGGCTTAATTAATCTTTCTTTTAATATTTTACCACTTGAAATAGAAAATATACTATTTAACTTATACTACCTTTCTATTTTAGATTTTGTGCTAAAACGCCTGCCCCTATAGCTCCAGCATATCTTGCCATAGGATTTGTTTTAACAGGGCTTTT
The DNA here is from genome assembly GCA_000751555.1 of Anaerosalibacter massiliensis. Taxonomy (GTDB): domain Bacteria; phylum Bacillota; class Clostridia; order Tissierellales; family Sporanaerobacteraceae; genus Anaerosalibacter; species Anaerosalibacter massiliensis. The sequence continues at coordinate 96,953 of CCEZ01000049.1, forward strand.
AAGTTTTTTTGACAAGCTTCTAACTATATAGTCACATTCACATAATCCACCTGTAAGATAATAGTTTGTCCTATTTGAATGCTTATTGCACAAACTGGCCACTTTGCTTACTATTGAATCAACTACAGCATAGGCTATATCCTCTTTTTTCTCTCCCCTACCAATGAGACTTATTACTTCTGATTCTGCAAAAACCGTACACATGGAACTTATAGTGATATTACTGCCAGTTTCAGCTAAATCACAGAGAGTATTTATATCTACTCCTAGAGTATTTGCCATAATCTCTAAAAATCTTCCTGTACCTGCAGAACATTTATCATTCATTAAGAAATCCACTATCATACCCTTTTCTACAGTTATAACCTTTGTATCCTGTCCGCCTATATCTACTACAGTACAATCCTCTCCTGTAAGATAAGCAGCCCCTTTTCCATGACAAGTTATTTCTGTTACCGTTTTATTAGCATAAGGGACAGAAACCCTTCCATAGCCTGTGGCTACTACTTCTATTTCCTCTTCTTTTATTCCTTTAGATACAATTTTTTCTTTTATTATATTGGCTGTTTCAATACTACTCCAACCTGTAGGCACAACAAAAGTATCTATTAATTTATCATTTTCAAATAAAGCTGTTTTAGCCGCTGTAGAACCAATATCAACTCCAGCATAATACATATTTCTATCCCTCCTTAGAATAAGCACAGAATAATTATAACATCTCTATAAATGCTGCTATTCTAGTCTTTAATTGTCCCTCATCCGCCTGTGAATAGTCAGTTTCTATACTCATATATGGTATATCTTTTTCTCCAGTTATAAATTCTTTAATCCTACGAGTTTCTACATTATAGGTATGGCAAGCCTGTAAAATAATATCTATTACACCATCAACTTTATATTCATCTATTAGCTCAGATATCAATTCAATTCTATTATCATTTGGTGCCATAACTGAACATCCAACATTCAAATATTTTTCAGCTAATGCCTCAATTGGCTCTTTAATTTCATCAACTAAACGTGATTTTTCTTTTATGCCACTACAATTTTCATAGCATACAACTACTGCTCCATTTGACTCTATAATAGGTATGATTTTGTCTGCAACTCCTCCAATTGGACAACCTGTTATTAAAATTCTTGGGGCATCTTCTTTTACCTTTCTAATCCCATTTGTATGTTCTTCTTTTAACTCTTTTACCATATCCATTATCTTTTTATTTTGTTCATCTTTATCAAAAGTAAAAGATGCACCATGCAAAACAGTGTGAAGTTCCATTCCAGTTATAGGAGGAGGACATATTTTACCTAGGGAATATAATTCTTTTAATGCCCTTCTTTCTTCATTGCATTTCTTTATAGCTTTTTTCAAGTCATCATCTGTTATCTTGGTATTAAATTGTTTTTCTAATCTTTCTTTCAATATAATAATTTCATTTTTCCAAACTAAAAGTGCATGCCTTCTATCTGTAACTTGAGGAAGCTGCATAACATGCATTGGTTTTATCTGATTTAAATATTCATACATCTTTTTCTTTCCATCACAAGTTGTTTCTCCTACAATTATATCTGAAAAATATGTAAAAGGACATTTTTCAGTTAAAGCAAAACCATAACTTGATTTTATAAGGGGACATAAATTTTTTGGAAGGTCCCTTTCAGCATCTGGTATTGTTTCATCACTCATACCACATAGTGAAATAGGATAGGCCCCTGCAGCATATATGACCTCTATGGGAGTAAAAGTACAAAAAATTCCTACTATATGCTCTCCCGCATCTTTATATTCTTTAACCTTTATAAATGAATTTCTTCTCGCCTCATTAAAATCATTAAATACCTTTGGTAAGTTATTCATTATTATCTCCCCTTTCATAAAAGTAATTTTAAAAAACAGAGATATAATTCTATATGTTTTTTATATACAAAATTTAACTATTATTTCCGTTTTTAATAATTGTTTTCCTAGTTATTTATTTTTCTATATCTTTTATGTTTCATAAACCTGAGATTTCTTCATATTTAAAAACTATAGTTCATTTAACAATTCTTCCAATCTTTCCTCTCTTATAGGATATCCTATCTCTCTTGTTATCTCCATCATAGCCTCTATATTTTCAAAGGGTGTCTCTACTGGCAAACTACATCCTGACATAACAACATATCCTTTAGGTGAATCCCATGCTTGTTTAACACAATTAATAACTTCTTTCTTCACATCTTTTTCCGTACCTAGATACATAATAGATGCTGGATCTACATTTCCCATTATTTTGATTTTGTCTCCTACAGTTCTTTTACACTTTTTCAAATCTACTACATTATCAATACTAAATCCTGCTGCTCTTGTACTTACTACATCTTCCCATATAGCATCTGTTTTGCCACAAATATGCATAGTAACTCCCTTCCCTTTAGAAGTTATATATTCAACTAACCTTTTCAAATATGGTAAAGAAAATTCTCTAAAATGCTTTGGACTAACTACTGTACATGATGACATTGGCTCTGAAATTGTTACAGTTAATCCACAATCTATAACAACCTCCGCATAATTTATTAGTGTTTGAAGAGATACCTCGCATAGCTTGTGAACAATTTCTGGATCCTTAAACATTAGTTTTGTCATTCTTTCTGTACCAACTAAAAAGAAAGCATTTGTAAAAGATCCTACTATACCACCAGAACATGGAACTTCATCTCCTAATTCTTTAACTAAATATTTCATAGCTTCTACATGTACTGGTAATCTCCCATCTTTATAAGGATCTGCAGGCTTTAACCTATCCACATCCTTATAATCTTCTATAGCAGGTCCTACAATATCTGCTGTATAGTCCTCTGGAAGTTTTACTTTGGCACCCATAGCTTCTGCCCAAGTAAAAAGATCTGTAAAAACTCGTACCCCATCATAACCAAATTTACGATAAGCAGCTATTTGTGCCTTAGCTAAAGTCTTTCCATCTGTATTAAATTCAGAAATTTTACACCCATAGATTCTAGCAACTCCGTTTGCTATATTGGGATTACAAGGCAATCTATCTACATCTAAGCCTTTACTTAATGCCATGGCTCTTTCCATTGGAGTCATACTATCTTTCAACATTACATATCCCTCCATATGTCATTTCTATAAAAACTCTATAGACCAAAGAGTAGAATTTTTCAGTTCCAAAGCTGTTCTTTTAATACAATTGTGGCCTATAATATTTATGTCTCTTCTGTTTTCTAAAATATAATCTATAGCTTCACCATAGGTTATCCTATTTTTAAATTTAATAGGATAGGATTTAACAAAGCCCATATTCTGAAAAGTTGTAGATGTCTTTCCACAAATATGCATTATACTCTCCCCTAATTCCCTCTCCATATGTTTTAATATATTATAGGTAGATTTCCCGCTAAATTCCTTATATACTTTGGGTCCAACAATATCTTTAGATCCCGCTGGGTCTCCATAGGATATTATCTTTGCTCCTCTCTCTATTCCTTCTTTTATATATTTTACAATATTGTCTTCTGTAAGTTTTAAAAGTTCATAAACCATTTCTTTGTTCTTTCTTATGGCCTTATAAAATACTCTTGAATCTAATAAAGAAGTTATGATAGTAAAAGGTCCTTCCACATTTAAAACTACAGTTTCTCCTTTTGAATTTAATATTTCTACAGCTTTTAAAACTTCATTTATTCTTTTTTTAGTCAAATCCATTTCTCCAATTTTTATCAATTCATGTATAGAATTGAAAGCATAACTTTTCACCCTAGGACCTGTTTTAGCATCTCCTAGTTTAATATTTCCACCTAATGCTTCTGCCTCTACAGTATTACAAAAAGGTATCCTACATAAAGTGTCTTTTCTATATTCTTTTAATTCTTCTGATAGAGCTACCATATATTTAGCTTCAGTATGAACTTCTGGAAAATTAAGTCCTGTTTTTGTTACTATACTCTCAGGTATTTCTTCCGTTCTGTCTCCTACACATTTAAAATCTATAATTTCACTCATTTTATCACCTATCTATATTAGTTAAAAACATTTTTATTTCCTATTTATCCAAAAGTCAAGCATTTAGTAAATAGCTTTTCATAACCTTCCTTTGTAGACAATTCAAAATACTCTATATCCTTAGCTAAATCCTCCATTTCCTTTCTTACATCCTTGGACAATAAACACATCACAGCTCCAGTCTTAGAGGAGTTCCCTATATAATTTATCCTATCATTTAGGCTTTCTGGTATGATTCCAACACCAGTCAAACTACTTGTCTTTAAATGTCTTCCAAACTGTCCTGCTATAACTATACTGTCAATATCATCAATGTCCATACCCATAAAATCAATAAGAGAATAGAATCCAGAAGAAATAGCACCTTTAGCTAACTGGACTTGTCGAATATCCTCTTGGGTTATGGATATTATTTCATCTCCCTTTTTACATATAATAATTTTCCTCTTCTTGTCCTCTTCCATTATATGCTCCGCTAATACATGACGCCCTTCTCTTTCTAAATCCTCTTTTCTTTTCAATCTTCCAGACTTTTTTATAAGTTCTTTTTTATTAAGCTCAGCTATAGCTTCTAATATACCACTGCCACATATTCCTACAGGTTCTGCATCTCCAATTACTTGAAGTGCAACCCCCTCTTCATTAAACTGTATGCCTTCAATAGCTCCTTCTGCTGCTCTCATACCACAGCTTATATTTGCTCCCTCTAATGCTGGACCTGCTGCACAAGAACATGATGCTAATTTTCCTTCTTTGGACAATATCATTTCTCCATTTGTTCCAATATCAATGAAAAATACATTATCTTTAGTATGTTTCAAATTAGCCACTATAGCTCCAGCCACAATATCTGCACCAATAAAACTAGAAACTCCTGACAAACAGTACAATCTTCCAAACTGTGATATTTCAAGTCCAATACTTTTAGCCCATAAGTTTTTCTCTTTTGAGAAAACTGTAGCATAAGGGGATTTTCCTATAGTATTAGTACCAATTCCTAACAGCAAATGCATCATAGTAGCATTAGCTCCTACAGATACCTCATAGATATTTTGAATATCTATATCATTTTTATTGCATAGGTTTTCTAGTAGAGAGTTTATACAATCTACTATAACCTTTTGCAATAGATAGAGACCATTCCTCTTTCTTTTTACAAAATCTATACGGGATAGTACATCAAGACCATATTCTTTCTGAGGATTTATAGAAGTTTCTGTCGCAATTTCCTTACCAATATTTAAATCTATAAGGGATACAACTACTGTAGTAGTTCCAATATCTACTGCAGCACCATATAGCTTTTCTTTTGTATCTCCAGCTTCTATACCTATCAATTTATCTTCATAATATACTAAAGTGGCTTTTTCTTCTCTATATACATTGGCTAAAGCCTTTAAAAATTCAGTATTATCATAATATAACTTTCTACCTATGGATTTTTTTAAAACTTCCTCATAAGAAATATTGTTTTCCAGTGTAGGCTTTTCCAAAGTAATAACTTCTTTGTGAATAATAGGGTTCAACTCTATCTCAGGAATATAGCCATCTGATAGTGCTTTATAATTTTTTTCTTCTTCATATAAAAGTTTTACACATATATCACCCTTTGGATAAACAAAACAGCTAAGCCTTATACCTTTTCCTATTTCCTTTTTTGAAAGATGTTTTAGTTCCTCCTCTGTAGGCTTATCTAGATTCCCTTTAAATATCTGTACTTTGCATTTTCCACAATATCCTTTTCCTCCACAGGGACTTTCTATAATCTCTCCGCTGTCTTGCAATATATCAAGAAGGTTTTTGCCTTCTTGATAATTATAGAATATATCTTTGTTATATATTTCTAATATGCTCATAAATTTTTCACTCCATCTATGATAATTTCAAAATTATATTTTCTGATGCTGATTCTTTAGCAACCTCTACCATTGACTGTATATTCTCTAATTTAGTTCTCGGACCTATACCACAAGCTGGAGATAATATATTCACTCCACTTTTTATACAACCTCTAGAAAGATTTTTTATAATATCTGGAGAACTTTTTTCAAGGGCTAAAGTACTTACATTTCCCATAATAGCCTTATTATTTACATTGTTTGCTACTTCTTTCACATTAGCTATAGAATCAAAGCTTATAACATCACTGTCAAGAGAATTAAGTATTCCATATACACTTTTTAGTTTTCCACATATATGTATTATGGTTCCTCCTGGAGTATAGTTTTTAATTGCACTAACTATTTTGTTTAAATAAGGAGCGGCGAACTCTGCAAATAGTTTTGGTCCTAAAATTTCTCCTGTACCACTAGGATCTGAAATAGCTAATATATCTGCTCCAGCCTCTATCTCAGCCTTAGCAAAACATATAAGATTTTTCGTAACAAATTCCATAAATTCATGAGCCTCTTTAGGTTTCTTTCTAAGTTCTTTATAATAATCTACAGGCTCCATCAAAGAAGATGCTGTGCTTACAGGCCCTACCAAATTAGCTATAATAGGAACATCAGAATTTTTACTTTTAAGTATTTTTATAGCATCTAAAACTACTTTGGTTCTGCCTTTATTTAAATTTAATTCTTTAAGATTTTTCCACTCAGTAACAGAATTAATTGGATATTCTATAACTCTAGGTTCATTTATCTTGGTACCTAAACCTACAGTAGCTCCCATAGATTCTGCTTCTACAGTCATACAAAATGGTACTCCAAAATTTTCAAATCCTCCATTTTCACAAACTCCCATAGTAAGCTTCGCCATCATTTCTGCATCCCTATGAGCTTCTGGCCATTCCACCTTAGTAATATCCATAATATCTTCTATAATCATATTCATCATACCGCCAGGACAAATACAAGGAGGACGATCTATTTTTTCTCTTTTTATTGCACGAAATAACCTTTCCTTTTTAGATAATGACTTTATGGTCATAAAATTTTCCCCCTTAACTCAATTCATATTATTCATATCTACTAAAACTCATCAATTCTTCTAATTTTTCATCTGTAATTGGCCACCCAATCTCTCTAGCTGTATCTAGCATAGCATCAATATTTTCTATAGGAGTTTCTACTGGAAGTCCACATCCTGACATAATGCCATATCCTTTAGGAGATTTATATCCATCTTTTACACATTTAAGTGTAGCCTTTCTAACATCTTCTTTAGTACCTGCATACATTATTGAAGAAGGGTCAACATTGCCCATTATCTTTATTCTGTCTCCTACAGTTTCTGTACAATTTTTAAGGCTTGCAATATTATCTATACTTAAAGCTCCCACACCTATATCTACTATATCTTCCCATATATTATCTGTTTTCCCGCATATATGTATTGAAGTTCCAGATCCTTTAGACTTGATAAAATCTATAAATCTCTTTAAATACGGCTTTGAAAATTTCCTAAAATGCTTTGGACTTACTACAGTACAAGAAGACATAGGATCTGCAATACTTATACCTATTCCTTGTTTAATAGTAGCATCTGCAAATCTTATACAGTTTTCTAAAGAAATTTCACATAATTTATGAACTGATTCAGGATCTTTTATCATCATCTTCGTCATAGTTTCTACACCAATCAAAAAGAAAGCAGATGTAAAAGGTCCAACAACTAAAGCAGTACAAGGAACTTCATCTCCTATTTCATTCTGTACATATTTCATAGCTTCAATATGGATTGGTAATCTTCCATCTTTATATGGATCTATAGGCTCTAATTTATATATTTCTGAAATATCCTTTATGGCTGGCTCTAAAAGATCCACTGTTTCATCTTCTGGATATTTCATCTTAGCACCCATAGCTTCTGCAATAATAAAAAGATCAGTAAATACCTTTGCACTATCTCCGCCAAATCTTCTATGAGTTGCAATAACTGCATCTGCTAAAGTTCTAGCACTATAGTTAAACTCTGAAATCTTACATCCTAAAACTCTTGCAATACCATTAGATAGATTAGGATTGCATTGAATTCTATCTACATCTTCTCCTTTTGAAAGAGCAATAGCCCTCTCCATAGGTGTCATTTCATCTTTAAACAATGGCATTCATCTTCCCCCTTACCAGATCTTTAGCTAATCTTGCAGCCCTTGAAGCCTCAGGTGCATATCCATCTGCCCCTATTTTGTCTGCAAAATTTTGTGATATTGGCCCTCCTCCAACCATAACTACTACATCATCCCTCATACCTTCTTCCTTCAATAAATTAATAACTATTTCCATATTATCCATAGTAGTTGTCATTAAAGTTGAAAGACCAATTAATTTAGCTCCCAATTCTTTTGCCTTATTAATAAACTCATTAGGTGGCACATCTCTTCCTAAATCATATACTTCAAACCCTGTAGTTTCCAACATGATTTTAAATAGATTCTTTCCTATATCATGGGTATCTCCTTCCACTACTCCAACTACCGCTTTATATTTCTCATCAGTTTCATCATACTTTAAATGAGGTCTTAGAACATCCATACCTGCATACATAGCATCTGAACACATCAAAAGCTCCGGAATATAGTATTCCTCTTCTTCATAAAGCTTGCCTGCCTTATCCATCCCAATAGCTAGACCATTAGAAATACCTTCATATGGATCATATTTTCTCTCTATGAAATCGTTTGCAATATCTACAGCATTATCTTCGTCCATATCTACTACAGATTCAGCTAAATCCTTCAAAAGCTTTTCTTTTATATGGGACATAAATATCAACCCTCCATTTCAATTTTTAATTTAAATTGAATTTATTATTTTCTTATTTTCAATTAATATATTACATGTAAATAAAAAAAGTTTCCAATACTATTGCATTTTTCAATAATAGGACTTTCAACTATTGTTATTATATATAACAATAGTTAATTATTTATATTTTGCTTCAAAACAAAATAGGCTACCAGAGATTCTCTAGTAACCTATTCTTAATCATCACACAACTGTAAATATTATTCTTTAGAAACAATATCAGATTTTCCAAGCTTATTTTCACTTCAATAACTCCAACAGCTTCTCATCTATTAACTGCAATCCCAATTTAAATATATAGTTTTCCCCTTGAAATTTGTATGTCAAAGCTTGAAAATTTCCTATAATACTACATTATCATTTATCTTTTTCCTATATTCTTTAGTTAATAGAAAAGGTAAATAAAAAATGGCTGAAAATACCAGATTAATCAATACCACTTGCCATGTAAGTACAATATCTGTTCCAGTACCACCATAAAGAATATATATCAAGTTATTATTAAGAAAATGTATCATAGAAACTGACCATATATTCTTAGTCTTCATATATACAAAGCCCCAGAAAACTGAATAGGCGACGCAACCGACTAATTGATTTAAAACTGAATGAAAAGGAGTTTGGGGACTATAATAAAATAAATTTATTGGAAAATGCCATATTCCCCAAATCAACCCCAAAACAATTATTCCTTTACGCTTACCTAATCTCTCTTGAAGTGCAGGCTGAAGAAAATATCTCCAACCATATTCCTCTCCTAAAAACATTATAAAAGATAATGGAAAAGAAATGGGTAGAAAGAATAGTGAAATCCAGGTACTCATATTTCGGAAAGGGGATATAAATTCATCTAATTCTCCAAATAATAATGATGGAACGAAAATAGTACCTAAATAGAGAATGATAAATATAAAAACACATAAAATAGAATTTTTATAGTTTTTGTTGAATTTTAATCCAAATGACTCTAAACTCTCTTCCTTATCTACAACATACGCAACAATTAACACAATGCTTCCAATAGTTACCAAAATTTCTAATTGTGAAGAAGGATCTTGATGTAATATGCAAGTTTTCACCAATAAATAAATAATGGATATAACAGAAAAAAATATGTATGCACCATAAAATTCTTTAGGTACCTTCTTACGTGATTCTTTATTCAATAACAAAGCTGTCATTGCACCTAGTGCAGGATAATACATCTGTACCAAGGAATAACCGTCTACTAAATCCGAAGAATAGACTGATGACATGACCAAGCCCATTATAGTAGTTAATCCAAAGGTTACCACAAAAAATATAGTAAGATCTTTATTAGATATATTATATTTTTTCATCTACTCCTCTCCTTTCATTTTTTCTAATACTAGCTTAAAATTATTTTAAAAAACTCTTTAACGCTAAAATATAAACCTTTAGTCTAAAATATAATTAAACTGCTCTTTAAGAGAAGTGTTTTCTCTATAATTCTCATACAATTTAGCAACAGTTGCTTCATGATATGGAGCTACAAATATACCACCTAAACCAAAAAGTAATGAACCTAATAAATGCCAGCCTATAAAAGAAAGATCTAAAACAAATATTTCCCATTTTTCATCATTAGTCATTTCCTTACTGATTTTAATAGCGTCAGATAAGCTTATATAGGGATTTTCAGATAGAATATATGGTACCATCTTATATTCATAACCCTTTATTATACCAGGAATAACAAGCAGCAATGTCCATAATAATAAGTAAATATCCATCAGAAGAATTTTCCCTGCAATAGGTAACCACTCCCCATTTTTAAAGGTAGTAAATAACGTTCTAATCTTTGGTTCTCCTTTAAATCCTTCAATATAGAATCTCTTTTCTCCTACCTGCAACACATTTCCAAATATTATACTAACTATTATTTTAATAATCACCAATACAATAAAAGTTTCCAAAGTTACTCTAAATACAAAAGGATTTTTTAAGCCTTTATCTATGGAACTAAGTAGATTCTTAGTTGGGCTTATTCTAACTGTATAATATTCATGCTCAGAAAAAGTTCCTTCATCTTCATCATATCTAGTGCTACTTGTTGAACCATTGATGATACTTCCTGCGAGAAGGGCTGTAATCAAGCATACTACAAATGCCTTCCAATAATGTTTCTTTAAAAACTCCTTAGCTTTAATTTTTAAATCTTTTCTTGTCCACATATTCACGCCCCCATTCATAACTAATAATGTTAATATAAATATGTTAAATTTAAATTAGTTCTGTATACTATTCGACATAATACGTATATTTCCTTTTTATATATCTTAAATACTATTATAATTTATTCATTTTCTCTCTGTTTAGAATAAATACTTTCATTAATTTTTATTGGACAATATAAAAGAACCTTCTAAAAATAAAAGGTTCTTTTATATATTAAAATTCTATATTAAATCTTTATAATGCTTTCCTAAATTATCTGTAGCAATAATAGCATCAAATAGTTGTTCTGGAGTCACACCGCCAAGTATATGATGTATTGATTCGCCTTCTGCACAAGCTACTTTTGAAGCTTTCATTAATTTTTTCCCATCTATTTCCTTTGTCCCTACTTCTTCTAAAGTTATAGGTAATCCTACACTTAAACAAAAATCAATAACTTCTTCTATCTCTTCTGTTGGACTACCTTCTAAAACAAGCTGTACTAAAGTTCCAAATGCAACTAATCTTCCATGGGAAGTATATTCACATTCTTCAAGAACCGTAAATCCATTATATATTGAATGTGCTGCAGCAAGTCCACCATTTTCTGCTCCTACCCCACTTAAATAGGTTGCTGCTTCTACTATTTTTTCTACTGCTGGTGTTACTACCTTCTTCTCTACTGCTAGTAACGCCTCATAGCCGTACTCCAATAATGTTTCATAACAAAGTTTTGTTAGTGCAAATCCTGCTTGTGTTATACCTCCAAAAGCTAAACTTGGAGAATTTGATCTTAAACATGCTCTAGCTTCAAAATATGTTCCAAGAGCATCCCCCATGCCATCTACTAAAAATCTTGCAGGAGCATTTGCTACAACTGCTGTATCTACCATTACTACATCTGGATTAGTTGGGTAAAATAAGTACTCACTAAACTCTCCTTCATCTGTATATATAACAGAAAGAGCTGTACATGGAGCATCAGTTGCAGTTACTGTAGGAATTATAACAATTGGTAATTTCTCAAAATATGCAACTGCCTTTGCAGTATCTATAGTTTTTCCTCCACCTACACCTACTATAACATTGCTACCGTTTTCTTTAACTAAATCTCTAATTCTATTTATCTCACCTTTAGAACTTTCTCCATTAAATGTTTCAAAAACTAGTTTCACATCAGTTTCTTCAAAACTTTTTTCTATCTTTGGTCTAGTAACTTTCATAGCTGTTTTACTTGCAATAATATAAAAAGAATCTCCTAACATAGTAGTGTGATCCTTCATTTTTAATATTACATCTTTGTCTTGAACATATCGTGATGGTGCTCTCATTAGTTTTTCCATGGTATAATATCTCCTTTCATTTATACATTCTAAAAAATAATTCTTCATTAATTAAAATAAAATCTTATCTATACCTTAATTGTCAACGTTTGAAATAACTTTAACATATTTTACTATTTTGGTCAACCTTTGAATTAAAGCATATATATTGTCATCTTTCATATATATAGCAAAAATACTTATTTTAGAAAGTTTTTTATTATTTATATTATATTTCACCCTTTAATATTATGTAAACTTTTATATTTAAATACATATCCAATTACTTAAATTTATATGATAAATATAGCAAAAAAGCCATTAAAAGAATATTTTTTAATTATTTGCTAAAAATAAATATATATTTGAATATATAACTGATTTAGTTTATAATTTAAAAAAATAGTGAAAATAAGGAGGAATTTTTTTAAATGCAAAATATATATTTAATCTCCGATACACATTTTGGTCAAAGATTTGCTGTAAAATTTTTTAGAAGACCATTTAAAAATATAAAAGAAATGCATAAAGCGTTGATAAAAAACTGGAATGACAATATAGATGAAAATGACATAGTCCTTATATTAGGAGATTTTTATGGTGGAAATAAAATATTTTCTCACTTTCTTCTAAGAAAGTTAAATGGTGAAAAAATACTTGTAAAAGGTAATCATGACTTCAAATTTAGATTAAAAAGATTAATAGAAACAAAAAAAATTAAAATCTATAATAAAATAGAATTTTTCTTAGATGACTACCATTTTGTATTAACCCATAAACCTATTAAGAATATCCATGAACATACAATTAATATCCATGGACATCATCATAGAGTACTACTTCCTTCAAAATTTGAGCAAAACAAATACTTTAATGTAGCAGTTGATCATAATGATTATAAGCCAATATCTATTAAAAAAATAGTAGAGGATAAACTAGGTGCTTCAAATATAAATTTAGTAGATATTATTGAACAAATAAAATGTCCAAATGCAAATGTCCAGTATGCATTTGCTTAAATATATATAAAAAAGGTAACTGCCATATATAGTTACCTTTTTTATATAAAGCCTTTTTCTTTAAAAATTTTTTCACATATCCCATATTTATACCATTGACATTTACCACATATTTCTTTGAATCTTTCCTCACTAAAATTTTCTCTTAGCTTTTCTAATAATGTTTTATAATTATACTCTTCCATTTTTAAATCTAAAAGTTTTACAATTTTTCCATCTATAGATAATACTTTATCATTAGAACTACATTTAAATCCATTTATATTATTAGGACATTTAGTGCAAATATCATCATTCAAACCAACTATTTGTATAATTTGATTTTGATTTTCTTTTAAAGATTTTACTATAAAATCCATGTTCTCTATAAAATCTTTACTATATCCTTTTCCTATATATGCTTGCATACACATTAAATGATGAGGTCTTATTTTAAACATGTAATATATTCCTTCCTTTTATTGTAAGCTTTATTTTTGTTATAGTTTACATTAATTTTAATACTAATATTATATAAGAGTCAAGATATTAATATTACATTTAAATATCAAAGACCTTTTCTAATAAAATTCTCCTTCTATATTGCCCCTGATAAGTCTAAATCCAATTCTTTAACATTCCAATTATAATTAATAGAATTGAGATAATCTTTTATTCTTTTTGTGAAATTCATATCATCCTTCTTAACAATAGCCATTATAGTAGGTCCTGCACCGCTTAAATATACACCTAATGATCCTAATTCATAACATTTATTTAGAATTTCATCTACTTTAGGTATTAATTTCTTCCTATAGGGCTGATGTACTTTATCTCTTAGTGAGATTTTTAATAAATCAAATCTACCATTTGACAAAGCAGATAATAATAAAGATACTCTTCCTATATTGTATATAGCATCTTTATTATTAAAAGTTGAAGGCAACACTTCTCTAGATTTAGTAGTTGATAGAGTAAAATCAGGAATTAATGCTACAAATTTAATCTCGCTAGCTATGTCAATTTTGTTGTAGTATATATTTTTATCTTCCATAACTGATACTACAAGTCCTCCAAATAGTGCAGGAGCAATATTATCTGGATGCCCTTCTATTTCTGTAGCTATTTCTAATATTTCATCTTTTGACAAAGAAGCTTTAGCTAGTTCATTAGCACCCATAACCCCTCCTAAAATACATGCTGCACTACTTCCTAGTCCTCTAGAAATAGGTATATCAGTATCCATTTCTATTCTAATACCCTTAGTTTCGTATCCTATTTTATTAAATGTTTTTAACATTGAAGTATATACTAGATTTTTTTCATTAGCATAATAATTGTCACAACCCTCAATCTCCAAGCCTTTAGGTATTTCTTTAAATGAAAATGTATTATAAAGATTGAGAGCAAGACCTAAAGTGTCAAACCCTGGACCTAAATTTGCACTTGTAGCAGGTACTTTAACCTTAATCATCTATTCCACCTACTTCTAAAAATTTTTCAATTAAGTATTTCATATTCTCTTTATTGCAGTTGTTTTCGTGAAGGACTTCTTTATTCTCAAGATTGGCTATAGCCCTTGGTATCTCAATATTTGTTTTGCCTGCTAATTCCTTTATTATGTTAAATTCATCTTTATTTTTTACATCTATGTCAATAGATGACGCTACCTTTGATCCAAACTTAAATGGACTGGCAGTTGAGGCAATTATAGTCTTTGTATCATCACAAGTTTCTAATTTGTATTTTTCATGTACATTATAAGCTACTGCAGTATGAGGATCTATTAGGTATTTATTTTTTACAAACATATTGTTAATTGAAAAACTCACCTGCTTTTCAGTTGAATAAGCCCCATAAAAATATTTTAAATTTAGATTATCTATTTTATAATATCCTTGCCTAGCAAGGTCATCCATTTTAGTTCTAATAAACATATCATCTTCTCCACTTATATGAAATAGAAGCCTTTCTAAATTACTAGATATTAGAATATCCATAGATGGAGATGAAGTTAAAATAAGCTCCCTTCTCTTATCATATATTCCAGTATTAATAAAATCAGTTAAAATATTATTTTCATTGGATGCACATATTAACTTATTTATTGGAAGTCCCATTTCCTTTGCATAATATGCCGCTAGAATATTTCCAAAATTACCTGTAGGTACTACAATATTTATTTTTTCATTATTTTTTATCTTTCCCTCTTTTAAAAGAGTTAAATATCCATAAAAATAATAAACAATTTGAGGAATTAATCTACCAATATTAATTGAATTGGCAGATGACAATATATAGTTGTTTTTATATAGAAGATTTGCAAAATCATTGTTGTTGAAAATCTCCTTTACTCCATTTTGAGCATCATCAAAATTGCCATTAATGCCTACTACAAAGGTATTAATTCCTTCCTGAGTAATCATCTGTCTTTTTTGTATTTCACTTACACCATCTTCAGGAAAAAATACTACTATTTTAATTCCATCAACATTGGCAAAACTTTCTAATGCTGCTTTACCTGTATCTCCAGAAGTAGCAGTCAATATAACTACTTCCTTATCTATCTTATTTATCCTTATGGCTTCTTTCAATAAATAAGGGAGTATAGATAATGCCATATCTTTAAATGCCAAAGTTGGTCCATGAAAAAGTTCAAGAAAAAATACATCTCCCACATTTACTAATGGTGCAATCTCTTTTTTACTAAATTTAATATCATATGCTTTGTCAATACAATTCTTAAGATCATTCGACTTAAAGTCTGTAAAAAATTTACTCATTATTATAAAAGCTAATTCTTTATAATTCATTTCTTTTAAATCCATAATATTATTTAATTTAGGTATATTAGTAGGAACAAATAGTCCCCCATCTTTTGAAATTCCCTGTATAATTGCTTCACTTGATGAAATAGAAACTGTTTTATTTCTAGTACTTGTATATTTCATATTAAGTATCATTCCTTTCACTATACTTAAAGTACTACTTTACTTAAGAATTCTAGCAATAAAATAGTTATTATTATCAATACCTAAGGATGATAACAATTCAACTATCTCTAGGTATTCAATTTCCTTAGTTATAATTGCAATATTATCCTTTTTAGATAACAATTCTTTGGAAATATTTTCAATACTTTTATAAATACTATCATTAGGTGATGAAATTCTTAAATAGTATTCATTTTTTAATTTCGTATTTAAATTTTTAAGCTTTCTTTTTCCTAGTGGATTTCCCTTTCTATAAGAACCCTTTATAATATCTATTACGTCACCTAAAACTGCATTAGCTGTTGGAAGCATGCCAGCCCCTAAGCCATAAAAATTTAATTCTCCCACATTATCTCCTCTAAATACTACAGAATTAAAGGCATTATTTACATTAGCAAAATAAGAATCTTCTTTTATTATTGTAGGTTGAACCAATGCAGTAAAACCATCTTCTAATTCTTTTACCTCACCAATTAATTTTATTGTGGACTCCTTCTTTTTAATTTGTTCAATATCAAATGGTATGATTTCACTTATACCTTCTAATAAGATATCATTCTCATTAATTTCTCCTTGAAATGCTAAAGTTCCCAATATTCTAAGTTTTCTCAAAGTATCATAACCTTTAACATCTGCTGTTGAATCTGCCTCTGCATATCCCATCTCTTGTGCTACTTCCAATACTTCTTCATAATCTAGTTCTTCATTAAACATTTCAGTTAAAATGTAATTACAAGTTCCATTTAAAATTCCTTCAACCTCTGTAATTTTATTAAGTGCTAACTCCTCCTTGAGAGATTTTAATATAGGAATACCTCCACCTACGCTGGCTTCATATAAAAATGCTAGATCTTTCTTAGCTGCTAAACTGGATAATTCCTCAAGATATTTTGATACTACAGCTTTATTTGCTGTAACAATATTTTTGCCAGATTCTAAAGCAGCCTTAATATATCTATATCCTTGTTCCAAATCTCCAGTTAATTCCACAACTATACTTATATCTTCATGATTTAATATTTCATCATAATCATATGTAATTATATTTTCTTCTAATTGTATTTTCCTTTTTTTATTTATATCTTTTACTAAAATTTTTTTTATTTTAATTTCTTCCCCAGTTAAAAATTTTAATTCTTCCTGTCTTTTTTCTAAAATTTCAACTACACCTGTTCCAACTGTTCCAAGTCCTAATAATCCAATCCTTATCATAAATTAACCTCCTACTACTAAATTAAATTTATTTAACTAATATTATTTCATTTATTAGCTAACTTTCAAAAGCTTCATATATAGCTGCTATAGCCATGTTAAAATCATCATTTTCAACCCCTATAATTATATTTAATTCACTTGAACCTTGAGTGATCATTCGAATATTAACTCCTTTATTGGCTAAAGCCATAAAAATTTTTCCTGATATTCCTTTAGTCCTTATCATTCCTCTTCCTACTACTGCAATAAGAGCCATATTAGGATAAGGTATTATTGAATCTGGACTACAATATATACTTATCTCTTCAATTACCTTTTCAAGTTTAGAATTTAATTGTGTATTTGAAATTATTAATGATACTGAATCTATACTTGAAGGCATGTGTTCAATTGATATATTATTTGTCTCTAATACAGTTAGCAATTTTCTGTAAAAATCTTTTTTCAAACTCATTAAAGTTTTCTCTATAGAAATCACAGTAAAATCTTTTTTACCCGCAATCCCAGTTATAGTTCCAGCATAGCTAATAGGAGACAAATCATCTACAATCATGGTTCCAGGCTCTTCTGGAAAATTTGTATTTTTAATATTTATAGATATACCTGCCTGTTTTACTGGAAAAATAGCTTCCTCATGAAGTACTGGAGCACCCATGTAAGAAAGTTCTCTAAGTTCCCTATATGTTATTACTTCAATAGGCTTAGGATTGTTTACTATTTTAGGGTCTGCTATAAGAAATCCTGATACATCCGTCCAATTTTCATAAAGCTTAGAATCTATTGCTCTAGCTATAATAGCCCCTGTTATATCAGATCCACCTCTAGAAAAAGTATTAATTTCACCATTTTCCCTAGCACCATAAAATCCGGGAATAACTGCTTGTCTAACATCATTCAATTTAGATTGTATATTTAATTGAGTAGCCTCTGAGTCAAATTGACCACCATTATCAAAAACAATCAAGTCTTTAGCATCTACAAATTCGAAATTCAAATAATGTGAAAGTATAATTGCATTTAAATATTCTCCTCGACTAGCTACATAATCCTTAGAAGCTCCATTTTTGATTTTTTCCTTTATATCTAATAAATTCTCATTTATATTAATATCCAAGCCAAGCTCTATACAGATATCTTCAAATCTTCTTTCAATAATCTCATATACCTCATCAAAATTAAGATTATGAGAAGCGAGTTGATAGCACATATATAGTAGGTCTGTAATCTTATGATCTTTCTCATCTCGTCTTCCAGGTGCAGAGGGTATTATATACCTTCTTCTAGTATCTGATTTTATAATATTCTTTACTTTAGCAAATTGTTTACTATCAGCTAAGGAACTGCCACCAAACTTCGATACAATTACATCTTTCAACTTCTACACCTCCTCATATATTTTTTATTCGGAATAATCTAAAAATACATAAAACTCAAAAATCTTAAGTTCCTTAGAAAATGGGTACAAAAAATACTCGCCCAAAAAGGACGAGCATTTATATTCTCGCATCCACCCAAATTTCACAGTTTCGCTTTAACGCAGCAAACGCATATCCCTAATAAAATAATTTCCTTCAGGATTGAGCTCATAGGTGGTTTTCAATCTAGTGTATCAAAGAAGTCTTTCAGCCGGTGAACTTCTATCTCTTTTGACCTTGCAAGATTTACTCGTCCTATTCATCGCTTTTCAATATTCTATATTTTATATTTAATTTTGTCAAGAGGTAAATAATTTATCTTTATTCTAATAATTCATAATTACTATTTATTATTGGCATATTTAAAGTGTTAAGGACCTTTTCCAATAAAATTCCTTCTCTTCTAGGGTATGTAAAACCAAAGCTTTCTCTAATACCAATATTAATAAATTTTACACTTCTGTCTAATGCTATAGGTAAACTATCTCCATTAAGTAAACTTCCTATAAAAACACTTGTAAACATATCTCCAGTACCAGGAAAATCTGCTGGAATATACTTACATCCTATCTTCCAAAATTTATGGTCATCCCTATCATATGCAAATACATCTATATTATCTGATATGTGAATATTTGGAATAGATGTTATAACTACTATTTTAGGCCCTATATTAGATAAATCTACCAACATCTTTTTAACCTTCTCTTCTTCAATATCTTTAGTATATTTCTGACCAAGTAAATAAGTAGCTTCTGTTAAATTGGGAGTAATTATATCTGCCTTTTTTATTAAATTTTTCATCTTATGAACCATATTCTCATCTATCGTAGAATAAAATTTTCCATCATCTCCCATGACAGGATCTACAACCACTATATTTGAATTATTTTTAAATTTTTTTACAAAATCTAAAATTATATCTGCTTGTTCTGGAGAACCTAAAAAGCCGCTATATATACAGTCAAATTCTATATTTTCTTTTTTCCAATGATTCATATAGTCTTCCATAGAATCTGTTAAATCTACAAAAGAAAAATCTTTAAATCCCCCAGTATGAGTTGACAAAACTGCTGTTGGAAAAGGACATACTTGAATACCCATATATGAAAGTATTGGTATAATTGATGTAAGTGAAGCTCTGCCAAATCCAGATAGATCATGAATGGCCGCAACTTTTTTTACAGGATTTTTCATAGATATTTCTCCTTTCATTTCAATCTATATGTATAATAATCTTTGTAATTTATCATTTCTATATTATTATCATTGGATAATTCTTTTAAAATTTCTTCTATATTTACTGTCCCTCTTTTATCTAAAAAAGATTTTATTTCAAATTGGTTCATGGGATGTCTTTTTATAATACTTAAAATTGCTTCATAGTCGTCTTCAACTTCACTATAAAATCCTTCAGATGCTAATTCATCTATGGAAATACCTCCTAATATTGATATAGCTTCTCTGATAGAATCCTTTAATGGTTGTTCCACAAATTTTTCAGCTGGTGGCCTTACAGGAGAATTGATATATAATCTATGATAATTTATTGTACTTAACAATTTTTTAAAATTTATAAAAAACTCTTTGTTATCATTAATATCCTTTATAATCATTGTTTCAATCCATAATTGACCACTATATTCTTTAGAAAATATTTTCAATCCTTCAACTATTTCATCAAATTTTATGCTTCCATATGGTCTATTAATTTTTCTAAACATTTCATCATTGCAAGCATCTAAAGATGGGAGTACTATATCCGCATTTTTTAAATCTTCTCTTACTGAATCATCAGACATTAAAGCTCCATTTGTTATAACTGCTACAGGCTTGTCCGTAAGAAGTTTTAACTCTTTAATCAAAATACCTAATTCAGAATACAATGTAGGTTCTCCCTCTCCTACAATTGTAACTACATCAAAATCAATATTATCTTTCAAATAGAGTTTAAATTCTTCAATTATTTCATTACAATTGAAATATTCTTCTCTCTTATTTATCATGCTTCTTGTTCTTCCTAGTTGACAATATATACAAGAATAATTGCAATGTCCTTCGGCTATAGGACTTATTCCAATAGAAAGCCCCATTCTCCTTGAAGGAACAGGACCAAAAACATATTTAAAATTTTTCAAATTTATCACCTCTAAAATTTAAAATAGCCGCTTCCGTTTCTATACCGATACGCTTTTAATTGTACCTTTACATCTATATTATATAGATACGTTTTTTTGTTGTCAATATTGATACATTTATATAATAAGAAAGAATCAAGGTTTTCCTTGATTCTTTCTTATTTGATTTTAAAAATAACATGGAAATTTATATCATTTATATTTTCAATCGTTTTATTATCATCGCTTTCTAGTGAAATATAATCAAATATAAACTTAATCTTTACTTTTTCATTTTCATCTTCAAATGTCATATTTTCAATGTTTATTTCACTACTATCGGAACTATTTTTATATTTATTGAATACAGCTTCAGCATATTCTTCTATATTTTTTTCATATATTATACTTCCACTATCACATATTTTTAATAGTTTACCATCCATATCATAACTAATTTCTTTTGAATCTCCAAATTTGACTGTATCATTTGTTAAACTATTCATATTTATTAAATAATCATAGCCATTTATTTCAATAGGCTTTTTAGATCCATTAGTAGTAAAATGAAAATATTCTCTTTTACCGTATATTGCATGAGTATAGGAAAATCCAAATATCTTTTCCATATCATCTATTTTAAAATTTTCGGGAAGATATTTTACATCATTTAAACTATGTTTATCTTTAAAATATGATAAAATCATACTAGTTTCTGTTCTGTTTTTTTCTGATATTTTAGTTTTAGATCTAACTATTTTCTCATCAATAAGCATATTATTTCTTATTAATATTTTTTCAAACCTTTTATTTTGACTATATTTGGATATTGAGAAACTACTCAATGGACCAAATACTGAATTTAAGGCTATTATTGAAAGAGAAATAGGAATTATAATATTTTTTAATTTCTTTGCAGTTGAAAAATATATCATAATCCCTAAAACCCATAATCCTAAGACAAATACAAAATATCTATTCTCAGTTATTCCATATTCTCTTATTCTAATTCCTATAGAAATAAACATCATAATCATTAGCGGAATAATTATTTTAGGAAACCAAAAAGTAAAAATTTTAGCCAATTTATTCTTGTTTACTAGTGGATAGATAAAAAATATAATTCCAACAGCTATAGTTGAGTACCATAATACAAGATGGGATACTAAACCTTCAGGCCAATTTCTAGTTACAAGTATCTTTATAAAATAAGCATATAATATAGCTGTATATATTGTAACTAATGGAATTATTATATACAATAATAATATTTTAAGAGCTTTTGGATATTCTGTTTTCGAAAAATCATAGTTATTATAAGGTATTTTTGCTAAAAACATAGATGGCATAAATACTACAAATACAAACAAAGACATATAATAATATATTTTTCCTTCTATATTGATTGAAAAAAGTCTATTTAAAGTAAATATTATAGCAGAAAATCCCAAATATAATACTATTGAATAAATAGCTACAATAAAAAAGCTTCCCAATACTTTTATAATATAATTTTCATAATGTTCTTTATTCCCAACCCATGGTATATATAAAAAACCTAGATATAAGAAGACATTCAATCCTATATATCTTATTATGCTTATAGTGCTAAAATCTTTCAATAGGTAAAAATAATATAACGCTAAAGCACCTATTCCAACAATATATATAAATACTTTATTCAATTTGTTTATTATATTCTTCTTTTCAAATATCAATTTAAAGCAAAGGGACAATGGTATTCCAAGGGCTATTATCATATCAATCCGTTGAATAGTTTTTAAAGTTTCTCTACTTAAGTTGGACTGATTTTCATTTGTAATAATGAGCATTATAACGAGAAGTACACACACTCCTATAGTTATAGGAAATCTTTTAACACTATTATATATAGATTTCACACTATCATTTACAAGAGTTTTAATTTTTATAACAATCAACTCCTCTCATTTTAATTTAATGCCTAATTTAGTTTATATTTTAATTGAGATAAGTCAATAATACAAGAAATAAATTTTAAAATAAAAGAACCTATGATAATAGACTTTTTTTTATTGTCTATTTCATAGGTTCCATTTTATAAAACCTAATAGGTTCTTTTATCATCTATTAAAGATTTATTTTTACCTCATATTTATTTTTTAATTCTTCAGTTTTGTCTAGATATTTTTCTTGTTGTTTCATAGCAACAATCTGTTGTGCAATTTGATCTTTAACCTCACTTAAGGCACTAGTACTTGCTTCTTTTTTATATTGAACCTTAATTATATGGTATCCAAATTGAGTCTTAACTGGTTCACTTAATTTATTTTCTTCAATACTAAAAGCTACCTCTTCAAATTCTGGCACCATTTTCCCTCTACTAAACTCTCCTAAATCTCCACCATTATTTTTTGAAGGACAGTTTGAATATTTCATAGCAGCTTCTTCAAAGGATAAACCATTCTTTATTTCCTCAATTATCTTTTTAGCTTTGTCTTCTTTATCAACTAGTATATGACTAGCTCTAGCTTTTTCTGGTACTTTAAATTGTTCCTTATTATCATCATAGAATTTAGCTACTTCTTCCTCTGTAGCAGATACATTAGATAAAAGTTTATTAACAGCATATTGTTTTAAAACAAATTCTTTAACTTTTTCTAATTCTTTCTTGAAAGTTTCTTCCTCTTGAAATTTATTTTCAACAGCATCTAAGTACATTAATTCTTGATTCACTAGCTCGTCTACTACTTTTTTCATACCATCTGGTGATTGAAATTGCATAGCAACTTGTGGTCCCAATCCATTTATAAAAGCTTGTACTTCTTGTTCTGTAATTTCCTTGCCATTTACTGTTGCTAATACTGTGTTTTCTCCCATAGTCTAGAATCTCCTTTATTATTTATTTGTGACTAAGTTTTACTGCATATAGAACGTATCATATAGGATTTTCATTGTCAACCGTTATTAAAATACTAGTCTTTTAATGCTATTTAATTATTTTCTTTAATTATTTCAAATATTATACTATCTTTATAATAAATAAAATCTTTGCTTCTGTTTTTTTCCAAATTTATCATATATTCTTCTAGCATTTTTTGTACCCTTTGCAACAGTATAAGTACTATTTGCTACATATCCTACTTTTCCTGATCTTTCAATATATACTTGTATCAATTCATCATCATAACTATTTTCATAATCCTTTATAACTTGAACTATTTTCCCCATCTTAAATATACCTATACCATGATAATAATTACCACCAACTATAATAATATAATCTGTCATTTTTAAATTTCTACAACTACCCTTTTTTAAAATCTATATAGTTAATTATATTTTTATATTGTAAACTATCTTTACTATATATTATATCTGCCTTACTTATTAATCTATACCATTTTTGGTATAGCATAAAAAAACCTTCTAACTTAAGTTTTAAAAGTAGAAGATTTTTTTATGCTTATTATTTGAATTTCACTCTAACCTTTAATATTTAACTATATTAATTTTTTCCATTACCACTGGCTCTATTGGTTTATCATTTACATCAGTGTCCACTTTTGCTATTTTATCTACTATATCCATTCCCTCAAAAACTTGACCAAATACTGTATGCCTTCCATCTAACCAATAAGTTCCCCCTACTTTTTCGTAGGTTTCTATTACAGAATCAGGATAGCCACTTTCTTCTCCTAATTTCTTCATTTGCTTTATAATATCTTTGTCTACATTGGAGTTTTGAACTATGAAAAATTGACTGCCATTTGTATTAGGTCCTCTATTTGCCATAGATAAAGCTCCTTTAAAATTCCTATAGTTCAAATCAAACTCATCCTCAAAGGGATTACCCCATATACTTTCTCCACCTATTCCAGTTCCTTCTGGATCTCCACCTTGAATCATAAAATCTTCAATAACCCTATGGAATATAACTCCATCATAATAGCCATTTTTTGCATGAGTCTTAAAATTTTCTACTGCCTTTGGTGCTACATTAGGAAAAAACTTTACTTTTATAGTCCCATAATTTGTTACTATTTCCCCTATTTCTTCTCCTTCTTTTGGCAATTCTGTGATTTGCATTTCTTCAACTCCCTATATTATATTTTCATTTAGTTAATAAAAACGTTCAATGCAATTAGATTCCTTTAAAAATAAATATTATAATGAAGCCATGTATATATTTAAAACATCCTCATATGCAAGAGGTTTAAAAGAACCTACTGTACCTTTATTATGGTCAACAGCAGCTTTAGCCATTTTATCTAAATTTTCTTTTCCAATTCCTACCTCTTCCAAAGTAGCTGGCAATCCTAGTGAATTAAAGTACTCTCTTGTTTTATCTATAGCTTCATTAGCTATGACATAATCATTTTTATTTCTGTCAATACCCCATATATTTATACCATACTCTACAAATTTATATACATTTTCATCATCTAAAACATGTCTCATCCAATTAGGATATAGTATTGCAAGACCTACTCCATGAGTAATATCATAATATGCACTTAATTCATGTTCAATAGCATGAACACTCCATTTAAAATCATTTCCCTTGCCATATCCTAAGAGTCCGTTAATTGCAAGGCTTGATGCCCACATTATATTACTCCTTGCCTCATAATTTTCTGGTTCATCTATAGCTATTTTTCCATATTTTATACAAGTTTTTAGAATTGCCTCTGCCATTCTATCTTGTAAATAAGCCTCTTTTGTTCTACTAAAATAAGATTCAAATACATGACTCATAATATCAGCTACTCCTGCAGCTGTCTGATTTTTTGGAACTGTAAATGTATATTCTGGATCTAGTATTGAAAATTTAGGAGCCATAGTTGGATGACCAACACTTAGCTTTTGATTAGTTTCCATATTAGTAATTACTGCACCAGCATCCATTTCTGAACCTGTAGCAGATAATGTAAGTACTGTACCTATAGGAAGAGAATTTTTAACTTTAGCTTTTCCAATTAAAAGATCCCAAGGATCTCCATCATAATAATAACCTGCTCCTATAACTTTTGCACAATCTATAGAACTTCCACCACCTATAGGTAAAATAAATTCTACTTCCTTTTCTTTACAAATTTTTATTCCTTCTCTTACACTTGTTATTCTAGGATTAGGATCTACATCTGCTAATTCCCAATAATCTATATTATTATCTTTTAGTATGTTAACTGCCTCATTATATATACCAGTCTTTTTAATACTTCCCTTTCCATAAACAATAAGAACTTTAGAACCGTATTTTTTTATTTCCCTACCTAAAACTTCTATTTGTCCTTTACCAAAAAATATTTTTGTTGGAATAGAATAATTAAAATTTAGCATCGTGCCAACTCCTTTCCAAATATTTAGCATAGTACCAATAATATATTACCCTTATTTGCATATCTAAAACTATAAATTAATAATTTATTATATATATTCTTTATCAGTTAGTATTTTCTCTTGCCAATTTTTCTTTTTGTAAATAAAAATTCCATATAAGCATATTATTAAATTGCTAAAACTCATTGAAAACCATATTCCTGTAGGTCCTATATTTGTAAAATGCTTAAATATAAGTATCATAGGAAGTCTTACAAACCAAAGTCTTCCTACCTCCATTGACATAGAATATTTAGTATGTCCTGACCCTTGAAATATACCTTGAAGTACACTGAATATTCCCATTAATGGCATAGATACTGAAATATATCTAAGATAATTAATACCTTGATATATAACCTCTTTATCATCTTTTGAACGTATGAAAAAATTAATTATTTCTTTATCCTTCCATAATATAAATATGACCCCTATAGTTGAAAAAAGTACTGTTAATCTTAATGATTTTTTAAATGCCTCTTTTACCCTGTCTAA
Organism: Anaerosalibacter massiliensis; assembly: GCA_000751555.1. Lineage (GTDB taxonomy): Bacteria > Bacillota > Clostridia > Tissierellales > Sporanaerobacteraceae > Anaerosalibacter > Anaerosalibacter massiliensis. Next base: position 123,804 of record CCEZ01000049.1, read on the forward strand.
TTGATTAGCACCTATATTTTGCCCTACAATAGATGTTAATGCTGCTCCAATACCCATAGCAGGTTGTGATATAAGCGATGTAATCCTATTGACCATTCCAAAAGCAGCTATAGTAGCTGTTCCATAAGATGCTATAAAAGTATTGAGAACCATAAAGCCTAAAGCTGAACCAGATTGCCCAATGGAAGCAGGCAATGCAACATTTAAAATTCTTTTAATTATAAATTTATCAAATTTAAACTTTTTAAAACTTGGTCTAATCGTATTGGAACCTTTAAACATTATGTACATACTAGAAACGGCAAGAAAAACCCTTGAAATTATTGTTGCAATAGCAGCCCCTGCAATTCCCATATTAAAATTAAATATAAAAATAGGGTCCAATACTGTATTGATTATAGCACTAATACCACTAAGTACAGTTGGTAAAAGAGTATTTCCTTGAGCATTCATAATAGAATTAAAATTAAAAAACAAAAACATAAAAGATAAATCTAAAAAACTTAATTTTAAATATGTATTGCTATATTTAGCTAAATCACCTTTTCCTCCCATCAACTTAATTACAAGAGGTGTTATTATATATCCAATAATAGAAAAACAAATAGCAAATATTAAAGATACTATAATAAGCTGACTAGCATATTTATTAGCTTCTTCCTCTTTTGAAGCCCCAATTAATTGAGATAGTATAGATGTTCCAGCAACTGAAAGTCCAATACCTATAGATATAAACAGATATAATACTGGCCAAACAAAAGATGTAGAAGCAAATTGGACAGAACCTAATTTGCTTACCCACATTCCATCTACTACATTATAAAGGGTTTGAATTAAGTTATTAACCATAATAGGCAATGATAATGTTATAATTACCTTATACAATTCTCCACCAAGTATGAGATCTTTTCTTTTATCCTCTTTCATATAACTCCCCCATTTATAACTTATTTAGATACACGAAATAATATTTATATTATATCACTTTTAATAAAAAATTGCTTGAAAGTAATTGTATATTATAAAAAAACCTATTAAAGATAATAAAAACCACCTCAAATAATATGGAAAGTATGGCTGATAAAATAAATGTGGAACCATATGCAATCCACATAGTTCCATTAGCCTTATTATATGCTTTTACATCAGAAATTTCTTCCGTTTTAACTCTTGTTCCAGACCAAAAATGCATTGGAGTTTTCTTTTTTAATGCAAATATTCCAATCCCAATAAAAACTGTAGCACATATAAATGAAATTACTACCAATGGCATTGCAGTCCCCATATATAAACCCTCCTAATCTAGGAAAATTATATATTTTTTAAGCTATCTTCTATTATTCTTTTTAAATGGTTTTTCTCCTCTTCAGGTAAAAATGTAGCTTTTACTGAATTTTCCATAATTTTCATTATATCTTCAATGGAAAATCCTAATTCTTCTATTAAAAGACTATATTCTTTATCTAATGAAGTATTTGAAACAGTTGTATTATCAGTATTTACTGTTACTAATATGTCATTATTTAAAAATTCCCTTATAGGATATTCATCTATTGAGTTTACTGCCTTAGTTTGTAAATTACTTATAGGACACATTTCTAAAAATATATCTTTTTCTTTTAGCAATTTCATTATATTAGGATTTTTTATAGCTGCTATTCCATGGCCTATTCTTTGAGCATGTAAAAGTTCTACAGATTTAATTATATTTTCATCTCTTCCAGTTTCTCCCGCATGGACTGTTATATTGTATCCTTTTTCATAAGCTAAATCAAAAGCTTCCTTATGTTTCTCTGGTGGAAAACCTTCTTCTCCTCCAGCTAAATCTACTGCTACTACTCCTTTTCCAAGAAATTTCTCTCCCTTTTTAACTACCTCTATACTTTTATCCACACTCTCATACCTCATACATGCAAGTATAGCATTAGACAATATATTAAAATCTTTCTTAGCTCTTTCCATTCCTTTCAACACACTTTCTACAGCTTCATCAAAACTAAGACCTTTTTTCATAAAAAGGAATGGTGCAAATCTTATTTCTGCATATTTTACATTTTGTTTACTTAAATCCTCTAAAAGTTCATATGTAATCCTTTCTATATTTTCTTTACTTTGCATTATTTTCAATGGATAAGAAAACTTCTCTAAATACTCAACCAATGAATTGCATCCATCTTCTACCTTAACCATTTTCTCAAATTCTTCTAAAGATATATTTTCTAAATCTTTTTCTTCTAGCAATAATTCATACATAGTTTCTGGTCTTACACTCCCATCTAAATGACAATGTAGCTCAACTTTAGGAAGCTTTTTTAACATATCCCTCATAACTTCTCCTCCCATACTATTATATTTTATGAATAAGTTCTTTTACATAATACTTTTTTAATGTCTAAATATGAAATACTATCCGGAAGCTTTTCTTTAATAGGCTTTAAATAATCAGAGCCTACTTCATCAACTACTTCTAATATTTGACTTTCTAAATCTTCATCTACCATATCTGACCAGTTAATATCTTTTCCTTCTTTCTGACATTTAATTAAATGATTAAAAATTGTTTCTTCTATTAATCCTCTCTCCTTTGCAATTTCCTCTATTGATTTCCCCTCATTATATAATTTATAAGTTATTTCATGGCTTTTAATTTTATTTGTTTTTCTAGTATTTAATTCTGTAATGCTACTATTCCTAGTCTTCTTAGGTGCATCTGCCCCTGTTTCTTCCCTATATTTTAATACAGCATCTAGAAATATTTCTCCATATCTTTCATACTTTACATTTCCAATACCTTTCATAGAAAGCATTTCCTCTTTATTTTCTGGAAGATAGGCGCATATTTCTCTCAAAGTACTATCTGCAAATATAACATAGGGAGGAACATTCTTTTGCATTGCTATTTCCATACGAATACCTCTAAGTTCTTTAAATAACTCTCCATGTATAGTTAAATCTCTCTTAGGCAATTCTTCTCTCTTTTCTATTCTCTGATATACCTTTTTTTCTCCTTTCAATATTTCCATTGATTTAGGAGTCATTTGGACTACAGGAAATTTACTTCCTGTCACATGCAAATATCCATCTGCTATAAGAAGCAAAATCATATCTTTTATTCCCTTTTCAGTATATTCTTCCATAATTCCGTAAGTAGATACCTTATCTAATCCAAACTCTAAAATTCGCTTATCCTTTGAACCCATTAAAACTTTAGCAACCATAGTGGTACCGTATCTTTGATCCATTCTATATACACAGGATATAATCTTTTGTGCTTCTGTACTAATATCTTTTAACTCTCTATCATCTAAGCAATTACTACAAAAATTGCAATTATCCTTTCCATTTTCTTCACCAAAATAGTTTAAAAGTCTTTCTCTTAAACAATTTCTAGTATGACAATAATCTATCATATGTTGAAGATTTTTATAGGATATTTCTTTTCTCTTTGGATTGTAAGTACTTTGTTCAATAAGATATTTTTGTTTAAGTATATCCTGTGGAGAATATAAAAGAATACAATCACTTTTTTCTCCATCTCTTCCTGCACGACCAGCTTCTTGATAATAGGCTTCTATATTTTGCGGCATATTATGATGAATTACAAATCTAACATTAGATTTATCTATACCCATTCCAAAAGCATTTGTTGCAACTATAATTAAAATTTTATCATATATAAAATCTTCTTGAGTATTCTTTCTCTCTTCATTTGTCAATCCAGCATGGTATATACCTACATTAAAGCCTTTCTCTTTTAAAAAACTTCCTACACTCTCTACCTCTTTTCTAGTAGCACAATATATAATTCCTGACTCATCAGGACTATTTTCTAAATAATTAAGTATAAAGGCTTTTCTATCTGAAGATTTCTTTACTTCAAAATATAGATTAGGACGATCAAATCCTGTAATTATCTTTAATGGATTATCAAGCTTTAATATATTAGAAATATCCTCTACTATTTCTTCAGTAGCTGTAGCAGTAAAAGCACCTATAACTGGCCTATTCTCTAAGTTAGATATAAATTTAGGGATCTCTCTGTAACTAGGGCGAAAATCATGACCCCATTGACTAATGCAATGGGCTTCATCTACAGCAATTAAGGAAATATTTACTTTTCTAACAAATCTTAAAAATATTTCAGAATTAAGCCTTTCTGGTGCAATATATATAAGTCTATACCTACCTTTTAAACCTTCATCTATCCTTAAATTTTGTTCCTTTATGGATAATGTACTATTTATAAAAGTAGCAGAAATTCCAAATTCATTTAATGCATCTACCTGATCTTTCATTAAAGATATTAATGGAGAAATCACCAATGTAATTCCTTCTAATAATAGTGCTGGAATCTGATAGCATAATGATTTTCCCCCACTAGTAGGCATAATACCTAGTACATCTCTTCTATTTACTAAACCATCTATTAGTTCCTTCTGTCCTTTTCTAAAATCTTCAAATCCAAAATATTCATGTAATACTATCTCTGCTCTCATACAACTTTTCCCCCCTTATAGCCTTGAACCACTACTTGTACTTATTGTATCAAATAATAATGAATGTGAAAAATAGAATATCGTCTATTTAAGTAGGAAAAACCTCAAAATAGACGATATTTATAATATTTATTTTATTAAATCAATTACCCGATCCGCATAATATGAACTCCTTACTAGTGGACCAGAAGCTACAAATTTAAAACCCATTTTTAATGCCTTATCCTTATAATTTTCAAAAATGTCTGGATGGATATATTCAACAACTGGATGATGTTTTTTTGAAGGAGCAAGGTATTGTCCTATAGTCAATATATCACAATCTACTTTCCTTAAATCTTTAAATAGATCTATAACCTCCTCTTCCTTTTCTCCAAGTCCAACCATAATTCCTGACTTTGTCAGTATATTCTTATCCATACTTTTTACATTTTCTAATAGTTTTAAAGATCTTTCATATATAGCCATAGGTCTTACTGAAGAATATAATTTTGGTATAGTCTCTACATTGTGGTTTATAACTTCAGGCTTAGATTCAACAACTTTAGATAGTGCTGTTTTATCTCCCTCAAAATCTGGTATAAGTACTTCTACAATTATACTTTCATTTAATTCTTTTATACTTTCTATTACCTTTGCAAAATGTTCAGCTCCACCATCAGGTAGATCATCTCTTGTTACAGATGTTATAACTACATACTTAAGTCCCAATTCTTTAACAGCATTAGCAACCTTTAAAGGTTCTTCTAAATCTACAACTTCTGGCTTTCCCGTTGTTACATTGCAAAAAGTACAGTTTCTAGTGCAATTACTTCCTAAAATCATAAAAGTAGCCGTTCTCTTGCTAAAACATTCCATAAGATTTGGACAATTAGCTTCTTCACATACAGTGTTTAGAGATAAACCCTTTACCAGATTATTTACATTATTTATCTCTCTATTTCCTCGTAGTTTTATATTTAACCATTCTGGCTTCCTACTTTCCATCTAAACGCCCCCTATTTTTAAAGGTAGAACCTAATATAGATATTAACATATAGGCTTATCTCATACAACACCACTATATGTATAGCCTTTTATTACTTTGTATTAGCTTGAATTTTTCTATTTTTTTCTACAATATTTAATATTACTAAAGATAATACACTACCTCCTATACTGCTTAAAATAAAAGGATATACAAAGAAAAGTACTGCTACTTCTTTTCCCATAATATATTTTGCTAGTGGAAAAGCTAAAAATCCTCCAAGTACTCCTGTTCCAAATACTTCTCCAACAGCTGAAATATATTTATTTTTAGTATATTTATAAAATAATCCAGCAATTAAAGCTCCAATCATGCTACCGGGAAAAGCTAAAAGACTTCCTGTCCCTAATATATTCCTTAAAAGAGATATAGAAAATGCTATACCTACACTATAGATTGGGCCTAATATGGTGGCAGATAAAACATTTATAACATGTTGAACTGGGAAACATTTTGATGCTCCTATTGGAATATATATTAAATTTCCAAGAGCTACTCCTATAGCCGTAAACATTCCAGCCATAGTCAACTTCTTAGTCTTTTTAGTTCCCAATTAAATCACCTTCATTTAAATTAATCATCACTTCTTAAAATATTTATGTCTTTTCCCTTCATTATTCTATTCATATTTCTCATTGAACACATTTTTCCACACATTGTACAGCTATCTTCATGCTCTGGAGTGGATTCTTTCCTATATCTTCTTGCCTTATCTTCATCTATAGCTAAACTAAACATTTTTTCCCAATCTAATTCTTGTCTTGCAATACTCATTTCTAAATCCCATTCTTTAGCACCAGATAATCCTTTAGCTATATCTCCTACATGAGCTGCAATCTTTGAAGCAATAATTCCTTCTTTCATATCATCTAAATCTGGAAGTCTTAAATGTTCTGCTGGTGTTACATAACATAGGAAGTCTGCTCCGCTACTTGCAGCTATTGCTCCACCGATAGCACTAGTTATATGATCGTATCCTGGAGCTATATCAGTAACTATTGGTCCCAGAACATAGAAAGGAGCACCATGACATATTTTTTTCTCAAGCAGCATATTTGCTTCTATTTCATTTATAGCTATATGTCCTGGGCCCTCTATCATAACTTGTACATTTTCTCTCCAAGCCCTTTTTGTTAGTTCTCCAAGGACTATAAGTTCTTCTATTTGTGGTCCATCTGTACCGTCTTCAATACATCCAGGTCTTAGTGCATCTCCAAGGCTTATAGTCATATCATACTTTTTACATATATCTAGAAGCTCATCAAAATATTCGTAGAATGGATTTTCCTTATTATTCAATTCCATCCAAGCATATAATAAAGAACCTCCCCTTGATACTATATTTGTAATTCTATTATTTTTTTTAAAAACTTCTGCTGTCCTTCTATTCATACCTGCATGGATTGTTACAAAATCCACTCCATCTTCTCCATGTTTTCTTACTACGTCTAGAAATTCTTCTGAAGTAATATCTTTTAATTCTTTATCATAAAATCCTACTGCATCATATACTGGAACAGTCCCTATCATAGATGAAGAGACCTCAACTAATCTTCTTCTAAACTCTTCAGTTTTTCCAAAAGAACTTAAATCCATTATAGCTTCTACATTCATATCTATTGCATTTTTTACCTTCTCAAGTTCTTTATCTACATCAGGACAATCTCTAGAAATACCTAAATTTACATTTATCTTAGTTCTAAGCCCCTCTCCTATTCCTTCGGGAATTAATGAACTATGTTTTTTATTTGCAGGTATAACGATTTTTCCCTCGCCTATTTTCTTTCTTAAAATTTCTACATCAATATTCTCTTTTTCTGCCACTATCTCCATTTCCTTTGTTACAATACCTTTTTTAGCTGCATTCATTTGAGTAGTATACTCCATTTAAAATTCCCCCTTATTATTTTTTTATTTCTTCAGAAGATATACTTTCTTGACTTTTATATAAAAATGCCTTTTTCTCTAGTTCATATACTCTGAACCTTAGTTGTTCATAGAGTTTTGACTCTTCATAATATTCTATAACCTTTAGACATTCTTCAATACTTCTTAAACCTTCTTCTGCTCTTTTAAAATTAGATATAAGTAAACTTTCTATATTACTTTTCTTATCTAAATCCTTTTCTCTTGATGCATCAAGGCCTATATCTGTTAAAGAACCTCTGTCTTTAAGCAATTGAGTATTTGAAAAACTCTTCCTCACTAAATGCCTTATCTCCCTTGCTTCTCTTGATATTTCTTTGTTTTCAAATATAAATCTTTCTATATCTTCTATAACTCTAAGTCCTTCTGATACCCTGTTTATATTTGCATCTATTATCCTATAGATACTCAATATACATATAACCCCCTTTCAAAAAACAAAAAGCTATACACTTCCAACAGAAGCATATAGCTAAGTATCAAAATAAGCATAAAAAAACAAGTCCCTCCGCTGGAATTACCCAAATCAGGTTCTTAGGGTCAGGAATAACATTCCTATCTCAGCCTATTATATAAGCCCCCCTTTAAATTTCTATTCAATTTTATAATATGATTTCTTTCCTATATATTTATCATATCACTTTTTAGTATTAACTGAAGCTTCCACCGCTAAAACCGATGGAGTTCCTGAGGAACTATATAGATTTCTTTAATACTGTCAATATATCTATATAGCTACAACATATTAAAACTATCTATTTTCCCTAAGATTTTCACTAACTATGCACGTTCCAATGGACCACATTAGCATCAGCATAAGGCCCGCTTCAAAGCCTTTCGTTAACTACAACATATCACAACTAGAAACAAAATGCAAGTTTTACATACACAAAAGCCTAATCATCCTATGTCTTGAAACATAGGATGATTAGGCTTAGCTTCTATAAAATTAGCTTTATATTTCATGTGATATATTTCCTATATCCGAATATATTATAAAGATATAGATAATGTGATTGGAGATATGTATATGATTAATAAAATTGTAATATTTATAATAATTTTAATTTCAGCTACAGCAAAAAACAAGTATATGACATTTGCTGCAATTGTCATTCTATTATTATCATTTTTAAATAATAGATATTTAAATAGTCTAATTAAAAATCACTTTCTAAATATTGGAATGACCTTTCTAATGATTTGGATGCTATCCTCTTTATTAAATGGAAAAAACACCTTAAACTTACTGAATATAGAGAAATTTTTAAATATAAATGGAATTGTATCTTTTATAGTTGGTTTTTTCGTAGTTATAATTGCATCAAAAGGATTAACCTTTCTAAATGAAGACCCTTCTGCATTAATAGGTGTAGTAGCAGGCTCTATTATTGGAGTGACTTTTTTTAATGGAATACCCGTAGGTACTTTAACTGCCTCTGGTATAGCTTTTTTAATTATTAAATTAATTAAACATTAACATTTTTCGCTATGTAACATAGTCTATAGTAGGATTTAAATTCCCTATTCCTGATCAGGAGGTGTATTATAATGACAAATAAAGATTGTGGTTGGAATGGAATGATAAACTGCCCAGACACTTCATTACTATTCTTCTTCTTATTATTGGTAGTTATCTTCTGTGATTTTTGTAAAGACTGCTAGTATTAAAATGATCAAATAAACTTAAATATAGTGTAGTAAATAACGGATAGATAATTTGATATTTTATCTATCCGTTATTTTTTTATATCAAAAATAGTCAATATTATATGTAAATGATATTGATTATCATTTACATATATGTTATTATAGAGTATATAAATATTGGTCTTAAATTATCGCGGCAAATATAATTTTGGAGATGATAATTTGGCAAATATGCAATATCCTAGATTTAAACAATGTAGAAGACTAGGACTAAATGTATGTGGTCATCCAAAGGCTATGGATAGAGCTCACAAAGGTACTTCTAGGTCAGATAAAAAGCTTTCAAATTATGGAATGCAATTATTAGAAAAGCAAAGACTACGTGCTTATTATGGAGTAATGGAAAAACAATTTGTAAAGTATGTAAGAGAAGCAAAAAAGAAGAAAGAACAAACTGGTCATGCTTTAGTTAAAATATTAGAGTCTAGATTGGATAATTTAGTATACAGATTAGGATTTGCCTCTTCTATAAGGCAAGCAAGACAAATGGTAGTTCATGGTCATATATTATTAAATGGCAAGAAAGTGGACATACCTTCTTATAGAGTTAAAACTGGAGATACTATTTCTTTAAAGGAAAAATCACAAAATGTAGAACTCTTTAAGGAAAATTTCTATTCTAACTTTCTTATTAGCTATCCTTATTTAGACAAAGATAAAAATATTTTCTCTGGTAAATATGTAAGATATCCCAATAGAGATGAAGTACCTATTGAAATAGATGACCAATTAGTAGTTGAATATTATTCAAAACTTATATAACGATAAAAAGGCATTTGAAATTTCAAATGCCTTTATTTTTTTATTGAAATACCAAAAAATACTATAATAAGTAATAATAAAGTAATTTTTTTCATATGATTATAATAAGATATCATTTTAGTAAAGTTTAAATATAAACTTTAAACAAGCTCAAAATATCTTCTTATCCATATTTCTTTTATCTAAAAATCTTTACTTACCATAGTCAAAAATCCAATTAATTCTATCTACAGGAGGTGAGTAAAATGACAAATCTAGAAAATATCTTAAGTTTTTTAACTATTCTACTTAACTTCCTAATCCAATTAATAAAGTTTGAAAATGCAAAAATCAGTAAGAACTCTTCCAAAAAGAAGAGTTCTAGAAGAAAGAGAAAAGCTTGATTTATAGGGGAGTTGCCTCTCCCCTATAAAGCCTCTCAATTTATATTATATCATTTAAAAAGAATTTTATGACATAAATTTTAGTTGATTTAAATTTTCATGTCATGATATTTCCCAATACCTTGACCAAATACTAAAAACATAGTATATTATTATTAAATGGGGACATAGTTCAGTGGGAGAATGTTTGACTGGCAGTCAAAAGGTCAGGGGTTCAAATCCCCTTGTCTCCACCAATATAAGTCCATAACATAACCTATCTTTTTATCCTAATACCATTTCTCATAAATTCAATTTGTCTTTCTTTTAATAGTCTTCCTACGGCTCTTTTAAATGCACTTTTACTCATATTTAATTCTCTTCTTATTTTCTCTGGTGAACTATTATCATTCAATTCTAGTTCTCCTTTGTTACTTTTTAACTTTTTTAAAATTTTATTTGCATCTCTGTCCATTTGTTTATATGATTTTTTTCTTAAACTTAAGTTTAACTTTCCATCTATTCTTACTCTAGTAACTCTTACTTGTACTTCATCACCAATTCTATATACGCCATATAGCTCATCTTTGGGAATTAGTCCATCATATTTGTTATCAATAGCTACAAAAGCTCCCATATCATGATTTATAGCATAAATAGTCCCTTTAACCTTATCATTTTCTTTATAAGGAGATTTATTACTTAATATATTTTTAATCTTCATAGTAGCACATGGCCTATTACTTTTATCTAAATACACTCCAACTAAATATTCTCTTCCTTTTTCAATTTTTCCTATTTGCTCAGTAAAAGGAAGAAATAGGTCTTTCTCAATACCCCAGTCTAAAAATGCACCTACTTTTGTATTTTGAACTACTCTAAGAATGCCCATTCCGCCAACAGTTATCTTTGGCTTCTTTGTTGTAGCTAATATTTCATTTTTAGAACCTTTATATATAAAGACTTCTAATATATCTCCTTTCTTAATATCTTTTGGTACTTCCTTTCTAGAAAGAAATGCATTATCTTCATTCTGTCCATCTCTAGTATTTAAGTATACTCCTGACTGTGCTGTTTTTATCACTTCTAATTTCTGTATTTTTCCGATTTCTATCATAATTCACCTTCTCTTCTCTCTATACTACTATAAAGTATTACATATTATAAAAAAATTATCAATATATTTATTTCCTGTGCATCCTTTTAGAATAGTCTATTATTTTTCTTTCATATTCTTCATTCATTAATGGAGATAAGAGCAAGAAATCTGCTGTAGCTTGGTTTGTTGCAACAGGTATATCATACAACACTGCAATACGGAGCAATGCTTTTACATCTGGATCATGAGGTTGAGCTGTTAATGGATCCCAAAAGAAAATCATAAAATCTATGTCTCCCTCAACAATACGACAACCTATTTGTTGATCTCCTCCTAATGGTCCACTATTAAAAGCTTTAACAGGCAGATGGACTGCTTCATTAATCATTCTCGCAGTAGTTCCAGTTCCACATAAAAGATGTTTCCCAAGTTTATCCTTATTTATTCTTACCCACTTAATTAAATCCTCTTTTCTATTGTCATGAGCAACTAAAGCTATATGTTTTTGTTTCTCCATATTAACTAATTTAAAATCATTATCTCTATCCATTTTTGACCTCCTTAATTTTAAAAGCGTCTAAAATTATTATACTATATAATTAAATATATTTTGGAAATTTCTCTTCTTGTATTTAGTTTATTAATTTAAATTTAAATTTAAATTAATAAAGCATAGTAGACGATCTTTATACATATAATCTTATGAATACGTATTAGGAGGAACAGTATGATTATCTATATAAGACTTAAAAAATTAAGAATTGTCCTATTATGTACAATTATATCTATAGCTTGTATACTCGGATTTCATATGTGGAATAATCCTAAAAAAGTTTCAACTATAATTGCTACTGAAGATTTAGATATAAAGTTAGAGCAAATGTTTAATCTTAGAAATAAAGCCTTACTTGAGGGAAATACAGATATTTTATCTAATTTATATGACAAAGAAATAAGAAATGGCATATGGGCCTATGAACATGAGATTAAGAAAATGGAATATTTAAATAAATGGTCAAATAAACAATCTGTCCAATTTAAAAATATTGATTCTGAAGTTATTTTAAGAAATTTTAAAAAGAAAGAGGATAAAATTTCAGTAAATCTATTAGTTTCAACTGAATATGAATACATATATAAAAATAATACTAAAATAAATAATTCTTTTAGAATAGGCACGTATCATTCTCTAGATTTAGTTAAAGATAAAGATAAATACATTATTATAAGAGAATGGTACACAGACCCTTTTGCTGACTCTTTAAATTTAGATGAAATTAAAAGTGAAGAAATTAAGAATATTATTCAATCAGGAAATACTAAAGAGTTATCAAATATAGATGAAAGAAGAAAAAATGCAGTAGAATACGCAGATAAATATAGTGGTGCCGCTAGCCTGCCTAAATACGGCTTCCAATACAATCCTGAATATAGAGATTATAATAATGAAGGAGGAGATTGTACTAACTTCGCTTCTCAGGTATTCTATGAAGGAGGGAATTTTGAAAAAAACTCGACATGGAACTATCAAAAAGGTTCTGGAAGCAGCGCCTGGGTAAATGCCCAAGCCTTTCATAACTATATGGTTTATAGTGGTAGGGCCTCTATAATTAGCCAGGGTAATTACGATGAAGTTTTAAAACATTCTTATGAACTTTTACCTGGTGATTATATAGCTTATGAAAAAAAAGGAGAAATCGCCCATATATCTATTGTAACTGGGATAGATTCAAAAGGATATATTTTAGTAAACTCCCACAACTCTGATAGACATCGAGTACCTTGGGATTTAGGATGGAGTGATAAAGGAATTAAATTTCATTTAGCTCGTGTTAACTACTAAGCAATAGTTATCCTTGCTTTTCTACTACACTATTATTCTTTAATACTTGCTTTATTCTATTACCATCACCTAAGGAATCTAAGTACACAATCTCAGTAGGTTTTATTTTTATTATTTTTATATGATCTTTTTCATGTTCTATTTGATAGGGTTCTGGATGAATTTTTTTTGCTTCACTAAAAAGGTTTTCATCTTCCAGACTTGTAATAGCGTTGCCAAAAATTTGAACACCTTTTATTTGCCTATAATTGATATAGCTTGTATTTACAAGTAGACAAACATTTGGATTTTTAGCTATAGCTTTAAATTTATCTCCTCCTGCAGAAGCTATATATATGTCCATATCATTGCCTATAAAATACTGTACTGGACTACTTCTAGGAATATTATCCATGCAAGTTCCTAAGGAGCCTTCCTTATGTTCTTTTAAAAATTCTAGAATATGCTTTTTCAATTCTTGATAACTCATCTTTTTATTCATTTACTATAAACTCCCTTCATATAGTTAAAAATAACATACTTGTTTTATTTTTAACTATATGGATAAAAATATACTAGTTTATTTGAAGTTTATAATAAAAAAATAAAAAGCCAATAAATTAGATTTGGCTTTAACTCTCCAATTGTTACACCATTTTATTTTTTAATCTCTTTATATCTATCTCATGTCTTCCTATTACATCGTATATTGCCTCAAGCTTTTCATCAATATTATTTGACTTTCCCTTTATATATGCTATATCATTATCCATTTTATCATGCTCAGCCTTGTTTATCCTTGCATTATGCTCTAATGCTTTCAATATCAAATGATCCTCTTGTTGTTGCTTTTCAATAGATTTAACACTTTCATCAATAGTTTTTACTTCACCTGTAATTGTCTTTACTTCGTCTCTAACTGTTTTCACTTCATCCCTAACTATTTTTTTACTTCATTTAATATATTATTTAACAATTCTTTCTCCGTCACTTAAAATCACTTCCAATAGAATTTGAGCTTTAAGCATATATATTATGTACATTATATCATACTACATTTTTTATTTTAATTACAAAATTTATTTATACTATATAATCTTCCTTATAGTTTGGAAAAGAACTGGTTTCATTTCGTCTATACCTACAGGTTCTTCCAATATTATAGAACTATAACATACCGATCCTGTCAGTTCTAAAATCATAAATAATACCTTTCCAATATAGTCCCTAGATAACGAAGAATTCTTATATCCACTTTGAAACATAGAATATATTTCATGTATTTCTTCATAATCTTTATATGCTTTCTTAAAAATTCCCCAAGATAAATTTTTATGTATTAATTTCAACATAAGTCTGTCTTTCCTCAGATATTCAATAATATAGTCTATAAAATATAAAAGTTCATCTTCAAAATTATTAAATTCTTTTTCCTTAGTTTGCTTAATGGCTTCACTCAATACATAAGTACTCTTATCTAAAATTATTTTGTCTAATATATCATATTTATTTTTAAAATAAAGATAAAATGTTCCCTTTCCTACTCCTGCCTTTTTAACGATATCACTTATGGCTGTATTGTGTATACCTTTTGTAGTAAACAAATGATAAGCCGCATCATATAAAGAGTTCTCTTTTTGTTTTTTATTCTTTTCTATTTTTGACAATAGAAATCTACCTCCTCAGCTAAATTATCATTACTAATTTTATTCCCAAAACCTCGTCTACGAACAAAGCAAATGAACAAATAAGGCATCAACTAAGCTTATTATATAATATTTCTCAGTAAAATAGACATATCTTAAGTATTTTTTATAAAATAAACCTGAACATGGAATATATCCATTGTTCAGGTTTATTTTATAATCTATTCTCATTTAAAACTTTAGATAGGACTAAGGGATAGGTACCTGTCCCTTAATCCTTTATTTATACAGTCCACCTAAATTATCTGCCGCTAATATAGCAGAATATACATCTTCTACACTTACTTCAAAGGGCATATTATATATAGTTTCTCCTTCAGCACATGCAACTTCCGCTACTTTCATAATATCATCTTCCTTTGCTTTTACAATTCCCATATCTTCTAATGTCACAGGAAGACCTACTTCTAAGCAAAAACTAATTACTTCTTCTATTTCTTCTATTGGAGCATTTTCTAACACCAATTGTACAATAGTTCCAAAAGCCACCTTTTCTCCATGATATAGATGATGACCTTCTTCAAGTACAGTAAATCCATTATGGATTGCGTGAGCAGCAGCTAACCCACAACTTTCAAATCCTATTCCACTTAGATAAGTATTAGCTTCTATTATATTTTCTACTGCCTTTGTAGATGTTTTTCTTTCTACTGCTAACTTTGCCTTCAATCCATCATTTAGAAGTGTTTCATAACACAATTCTGCAATAGCAAAAGCAGCGTTGGTAGCTTTTCCGCCAGCCATAGTATCTCCATCAGACATAATACAAGCTCTTGCTTCAAAATATGTGGCTAGTGCATCTCCCATACCTGCAACTAATAATCTAGCAGGAGCTTTAGCCACTATAGATGTATCTACTAAAACTATCTCAGGATTTTTAGGTAATAGTAAATAATCACTAAATTCTCCTTCTTCAGTATATATTACAGATAATGCACTAGTAGGTGCATCTGTTGAAGCTATAGTAGGAACTATAACTACAGGAGTATTATTATAATATGCTACAGCTTTAGCTGTATCAAATACTTTTCCACCACCAACACCTATTACTACATTGCAATTATTCTTTTTCAATACTTCTCCAAGTCTATCTATTTCTTGCCTAGAACATTCCCCATTAAAAGACTCAAATACTAAATTAGCACTATTATTTTTAAAGCTTTCTTCAATTATATCTCTGGTACGTTTTATCCCATTTTTACTAGCTAATACTAATATTTTATCCCCTAAGGAATGAATATGTTTATATAAATTTTTTAGTTCTCCATTACCTTGAATATATTTACTAGGAGATATAATTACCCTTACCATTCTATCACCTCTTGCATATTTTATAGTTATGTTACATTATATCATACCCTAAATAGATACACTTATAAACTATAATCTAAATAAAAACATAAAAATTCTAATTTGAATACTTTTAGCTCTTTAGGAAATAATAATAATATCTTTAAAAAGAAAGGAATATATTTATGGATCAAAAATTTGTTGTAGTAACCGATGAAAATTTTTCCCAGCCTATGTCTAGGGACGCTGCTATAAAAACTATAAAAGATTATGATAAAAGAGGTATTATTGCATATATAGTATCTGAAGAAGAAGCTAAAAGAATAAAAACTCCAGAAAATTTCAATGAACCTAGATGGGAATAAAAACAAATCCAGATAAATTTATCTGGATTTGTTTTTATAAAAATCTCCCTATTTTTTTAACTGGTATGGAAAAACTTTTTTCAAATTCTTCATATTTATCTTCCTCTATAGATATTATGACACAAGTTGATGGTCCTGCAGATTTTTCAAGATCCAAATCTATACTTTCTTCTAATTCAAATTCAATATCATTAGTTTTAGCCATCTCCTTTAACTCATACAGTATTCCCTTTGAACCTACTGGAAGAATCTCTTTTATGTATTCTTTCTCCTTCAGTTCAGTAAGTTTAGAAATACTCATTATAGTTTTATTATTATCAGCTAATACTTCATCTCCTACTTTAGGTAATCCAACTACTGCAGAAATAAGACCAGCTTGAGTGCATGGTCTTATCCATTTTTTCTTATCTATTATCCCTATTATAGTTATACCCATTCCAGTTTGAATTACTGGAAAATTTTCTTCCGTACTTCCTGTAATTAAGTTGGAAGCATGAAAATCTAATGGTTTCAACGCTTTTTCTATACCATTTATTATTTTTTTACCTGTATCATTCATTTCTACAGATAATGTGTTTACAATAACAGCAGGTTCAGCCCCAAATGAAAGTATTTCCATCATTGCAACTTGAGTTGCATAATATCCTACAATCTCTGGTGAAGTTTTAACTATATCTTTTTCTTTATTACCTATACCCCCAGAAGAATCACAGGATATTACTAATACTTGATCACTACTCATATCTACTAATGTTAAATCTCTATATTTACTTATTTTCATATTCTTCTCCCTATTATAACACTCTTTTTTCTATTATCTTATAAACTACACAGGCTAGTACAATATTTACTACAGATGCCAATGACAATGGCCCTACCATAGCAGCAAAAAAAGCCTTCCCATTTAAAGGAAGCCTTAGCCATGTTGTAATAGGCATTAAAATCAATACTGCTACTATTCCATTTAATAATATGCCTACTATGGAAGCAATTATACTATTAAATTTTCTATATACTATTCCAAATATATAAGCAGATACTGCCATTTCTAATGTTATGACAATATGAATAGGTATTGTTAGCAAAAATCCGCTTGTAGCCGCAGTAAGTAGATGCCCTAATCCTGCAACCAGTCCTCCATATACTGGTCCTAAAAATAATGCAGCAAAAAATCCTGCCATAGAATCAAGAGCTATACTTCCTTGTATTTTTATTAAAGACCCAATAAATGAAATAGCTATTAATATACTAGTATATACTAATTTAGATGTAGTACTTTTAATTTTTATGTTTTTAGAATTCATATTTCCTCTCCTTGCAAATCTATTAATTATCAATATATATTCTATCAATGAAATGCTTAATTATCAATAATTCATCACACTGTTTACAGAAAAGAATATAATAGACTATAAATATTTAGGAGGTTTGTTATGTATAATCATATGTCTAATGATACTCACTTTCCTCATTTACCTATTTTACGTCCTCATTCATTTAAGAAAATATTGCAATATATATAGCTATTGTAGGTAAAGCAACAGCAACTGAATTCTATTCACGTTTATTAGAAGAAGCTCCTAATAATCTACATCAAGAATTCATAAAACATGCTACGAAGATGAGTTGGAACATTTGCAATATTTCACAAAGTTATATTATTATTTTACTGGATAAATGCCTAAATATACCATAAAACCTGTCTAATATCCATATTACAAAGAAGGAATACTTATAGCTCTCAAAGATGAATTAGAGCATGCAACTCAATTTAGTACTTTATATAATATCTTATAGGAACAGGTTAAATAAACCTTGTCCCTACATCTAATCTCTATCATCCCATTTCTTTTTCACTCTATATATAGAACTTATAATCACAACTATCATGGGACCAACTACAACTCCTACAGGACCAAGTATTAGAGAACCCAATATTGTCGCAATAAAAGTATAAAGGGGTCTTACACCAATTTGATCTCCAACAATCTTAGGTTCAATGATTTGTCTTAATATAGTTAAGACAACATAAAGTATTGCTAAATAAATACCTGTATCTATATCTCCTTTTATAAAATTAACTATTGACCAAGGTACCATTACAAGTCCACTACCTACAACTGGCAATATGTCAAGAATTGCTATTATTAATGCAATGAGAATAGCCCATGGTATTTCTATAATTAGCAGTCCAATACTTATAATTATAAAAGTTATAGCCATAAGTATTAATTGAGATTTAATATATCCTTTAATGCCCTTGCCAGTATCATTTATTATTTCCATCATCATATCAAATATATTTTTCAATATATAATCTCCTTCCTAGAAGATTTTATTTCATACTTTTCCCAATACAATATAAAATACCCCTTGCTAATCTTTTCAAGCACTAATTTTATTATAACATTTATTTATTATGAAGTATTATAAATATTTCATTACTATTATAAAAATATTCTCTATATATAAAATACTATTAAAAGTTAAACTTTAACTATTCAATTATAAAAGGTTGAATATATGTATTAAGTTTGGTATAGTATAGTCTAAATAATTTTAAAATTGCAAGAGGAGGAAATTATGTGGTCAAATCATTAAATAATTTAGTTGGACTATTAAATGAATTTTTATGGTCCTATGTCTTAATTGGACTTTTAATATCATTAGGAATTTATTTCACTCTTAAGACTAATTTTGTACAATTTAGATATTTTAAAGAAATGTTTAAATTATTATCTGAACAAACAGATACTGAACATGGTAAAAAGGGTATTTCACCTTTCCAAGCCTTCTCTATTAGTGCAGCATCTAGAATAGGTACAGGAAATATGGCTGGAGTTGCTTTGGCTATTGCTATAGGCGGCCCTGGCTCTGTGCTTTGGATGTGGATTATTGCACTTATTGGAAGCAGTTCAAGTTTTATTGAAAGTACCTTAGGACAAATTTACAAAGTAAAAGATGGTGATGAATTTAGAGGAGGTCCAGCTTATTATATTGAACAAGCTTTGAACAAGCGTTGGTTAGGAGTTCTTTTCTCAATACTAATAACTATTTCTTTTGGTTTTGTTTTCAACTCCGTTCAAGCAAATACTATATCAAGTGCTTTTGAACAAGCTTTTGGAATAAAAACATCTATAACAGGAATTGTTTTAGTTGTTCTTTCTGGAATAATCATTTTTGGTGGAATAAAAAGAATTGCTAATGTATCTTCAATTATAGTTCCCATTATGGCCTTGATTTATGTAGGTGTAGCTATATTTATAATGATAAAAAATATTACCTTTATACCTGAAATGATAAAAATGATATTTACAAATGCATTTGGTGTAAATCAAGCTGTTGGTGGAACTTTAGGTGGAGTTATGATGCAGGGTATAAAAAGAGGACTATTTTCTAATGAAGCTGGAATGGGAAGTGTTCCAAATGCAGCAGCAGCTGCAGATACAAGTCATCCTGTAAAACAAGGACTCATTCAAACTCTCGGGGTATTTACAGATACTCTTTTAGTATGTAGTGCTACTGCTTTTATTATACTTTTATCTGGTATTCATAACAATCCAGGAGATTTAACAGGAATTCAATTAACACAAGCTGCTGTATCATCACAAGTTGGTTCATGGGGAGATTCATTTATTGCTATTTCCATATTTTTATTTGCCTTCAGTTCTATTATAGGGAATTATTATTATGGTGAAACAAATATAGAGTTTATAAAATCCAGTAAATCTGCTCTTTTTATCTATAGAGTCATTGTACTATCTATGGTTATGTTAGGCTCTGTAGCTAAACTTTCTACTGTTTGGGATATGGCAGATCTTTTTATGGGGCTAATGGCTGTTATAAACTCAATTGTAATAGCTAAATTAGGTCCTATTGCTTATGAAGCATTAAAAGATTATACTAGGCAAAGAAAAGAAGGAAAAAATCCTGTTTTCAAGGCAAGTTCTATCCCTGAATTAGAAAATATAGAACAATGGAAGGATGAAATCTAAAAAATAGTCATTCCCTAGGGAATGACTATTTTTTTATGCTTTTTGTAAACTTTCCTTTTTATTGGTTTTCTTTATAAAATAGATTAACACTCCTATAGCCCCTATAAATCCTACTGGATATGAAATGCTAGAAGATAACTTAAATCCTTCTGGTGCCATCATTATATAAGTAATACTTACTCCTGTCATAAACGTAGCTGGTAAACTTGCCATCCAATGAGATTTCTTCATTTTGACTAAATATGCTGCTGAAGCCCATAGTACAATCATAGCTAAAGTTTGATTTGACCAAGCAAAATATCTCCATATAATATTGAAATCAATCCTTGTTAAAATAAATCCAATTGTAAATAAAGGTATAGCTATTGATAATCTGTTTTTTATTGGACCTTGATCATATTTAGCTGCATCTGCTATAGTTAATCTTGCACTTCTAAAAGCAGTATCTCCTGAAGTTATTGGAGCTGCTATTACTCCTAACATAGCTAATACTCCACCTACAGTTCCTAAAAGGGATTTAGAAACTGTATTTACAACTCCTGCTGGTCCTCCACCATTAGCCATTGCTTCACCTAATTGTGGAACACCACCAAAGAACGCCATAGCTGCTGCTGCCCAAATCATTGCAATTATCCCTTCTGCTATCATTGCACCATAAAATATCTTTCTACCTTCTTTTTCATTATCCAAACATCTTGCCATCATTGGAGACTGAGTAGCATGGAATCCACTTATAGCTCCACATGCAATTGTAACAAATAACATTGGCCATAATGGTAAACCGTCAGGATGTAAACTAGATAGTGTAAACTCTGGCAATGTATATCCCTCTATAATCAAGGCACCACCTATTCCAACTGCCATTATAAGTAATGCAAGTCCAAATACTGGATATAATTTTCCTATTATTTTATCAACTGGCAATATTGTAGCTAAAAAATAATATGCTAGTACAATTGCTAACCAAACGTTTGCATTTCCTAGTCCTAATGGCTTTAAATTTGCTAATAAATCAACTGGTCCCACCATAAATACTGTACCAACTAATATAAGAAGTACAACTGAAAACACTCTCATGACTTTTCTTGCACCTTCACCTAAATAAATACCGACAATTTCTGATATACTTTGTCCCTCATGTCTTAAAGAAAGCATACCTGAAAAGTAATCATGAACTCCTCCTGCAAATATACTACCAAAAGCTATCCACAAAAATGCTGCTGGTCCAAATAATGCTCCTTGAATAGCACCAAATATTGGTCCTAAGCCAGCAATATTAAGCAATTGGATTAAAAATACTCTTGGCCAACTCATAGGCACATAGTCAACACCATCATTTATTGCATTTGCAGGTGTTTGTCTATTTTCATCCACATCAAAAGTCTTGTCTACTAATTTACCATAAGTAAAATAACCTGCTATTAATATTATAATACCTAAAATAAAAAAAGACATTAAAAAACCTCCCTATAATTTATATCTTATACATTTATGATTATATACTTCTATTAATTATAAAGAGGTTTTTAAAGATAAGATGTCTTTTTTAGAGCTTGAAATGCAATATGGAAAGATATAATGCATATATTTTATTCTATGTTCATTATATTTTTAAATTCCTTTGATTGACTTCTACTTACTGGTATTTTGTCTTTAATATTTTTAAGTTTTAAATTGAAAGTTGAATTAAACCAAGGCTCAATAACTTCAATTAAATCTAAATTAACTAAGTAACTCTTATGACATCTAAAGAAATTTGCTCTATTTAATTTTCCAGAAAGTTCTCCTAGTGTATAATTTGTCTCAAATTTACCCTTTTCACTAAAAATAATTGTATTTTTATTTTCTATAGTAGCGTATATTATTTCCGTTGAATCTAAAGGTATTAATTTGCCATTGTCTGAAACAGATATTTTAGTTCCAGTTTCCCTTTCATTAGCCCTTAAATCTTGTATTAACTTATTAAGCTTACCTAGATAATTAGATTTTTCTATATTTGTATTATTAATAATTTTCTCCACGGTTTTAGATAATCTCTCTATTGAAATAGGCTTTAATATATAATCTATAGCATTTACTTCAAATGCCTTCAAAGCATATTCTTCATAAGCTGTTACAAATACTACAAATGGAATATGAGATTCTTTTAATATTTTACTTGCTACATCTATACCACTAATTTTAGGCATTTGTATATCTAAAAAAATTAAATCTGGTTTTAATTTTCTATTTAATTCTAATGCTTCTATTCCATGAGAAGCTTCTCCTACAATCTCAATTTCTTCAAAACTCTGCAATATATATACTAATTCTTCACGTGCAGGCAATTCATCATCTACAACTATGGATCGAATCATATAGCTTCCCTCCTTTGTTTCTTAGGAATTATCATTGTTACTTTAGTGCCTTTATTTAGTTTGCTATCTATTTTTAATCCATATTCTCTACCATATTTATTCCTCAATCTGTTATTTACATTAGTAAGCCCTATACTATCTAATTTATCTTCTTCAAATAAAGAAGATAATACTTCTAAACTCATCCCTACTCCATCATCTTTTACCACCAATTCTGTTTCCCATTCATTATCTGTAGCTAATATCTCTATAGTGCCTCCTTCGATTTTTTTTAAAACACCGTGTTTTATAGCATTTTCCACTATTGGTTGCAATAGTAATGGAGGCAGTATACAGTCTATATCTTCAGGAATATTGTACACAATCTTTAATTTATCTCCAAATCTTGCCTTTTCTATCTCTAAATAAGAATTTATATGTTCTATTTCTCTGTGAAGCTCAACTTCCTCATTTCCCTCTTGTAAATTATTCCTAAAATAATTTCCTAAATGAATCAATAGTCTTCTGGCATTATCAGGTTGAGTACGTATTAAGGACACTATAGTATTTATAGCATTAAATAGAAAATGTGGATTTATTTGAGCCTGTAAAGCTTTCAATTCTGATTTGGCTAGTAATTCCGCTTGATAATCTATTTTGCTAAGCTCAATTTGAGTTGAAAATATTTGGGCTAATCCTAAAGCTAGTTCTCTTTCTACTTTAGTAATCGAATTTTCCTTTGTTTTATATAATTTTAATGTTCCGATAACCTTATTTCCTTCAGTTAATGGCACAATTATTGCAGATTTAAGACTACAACTACTATCTTCACAACCTATTTCCTCCTGTTTATTAGCCACCATGTATTTACCTTTTTGTATAGTTTCTCTGGTTAAATTAGTTTTTATTGAACTTCCAGAAAAATGATGATCCTCTCCAACTCCTACATGGGCTAATATTCTTTCAGTATTGCTAAAAGCAACTGCCTTAACATCAGTCATTTCTTTTATTATCATAGCAGTTTCATAGGCAGTATTTTCATTGAATCCCTTTCTAAAATACTTTAAAGTTTTATTAGCTATTCTTAAAGCTAATTGTGCTTGATAAGCTGCAGCCATTTCTAAATCCTTAAAAATACTATCAGTTATTGCAATAAAAACAGCTATTCCTATCCCATTTATAATTATCATCGGTATACCTATTATCTTGACTAAGCTTAAAGCTTTTAAATAAGGCTTTGCAAAAACTAATATTATTATCATTTGCAAAATTTCTGCTGCCATTCCTGAAATCAAAGCAAATAATAATTTATTATCATACTTTTCTATTTTCTTACTTAAAAAACCGGCCATAGCACCTTCTGTTATAGTAGACAGTGCACAAGAAAAAGCAGTAAAGCCACCTACATCTATTAAATACCTATGGCCTCCTGCTATCAATCCAGACAAAATGCCTACAAAAGGCCCTCCTAAAAGTCCTCCTACAAAAACACCAACTACCCTAGCATTGGCAATAGCACCTTTTATAGGTATTCCAGTATATGTGCCTACAACACCATAAATTCCAAATATAATGCCTAATAAAATCTTATCTTTAACACTTATATTTTGTTTTGAAACTAATTTTCGGAATAGCCCTACTTTAGACATGAAAAAAGCTAATAAAATTATTATTCCTACTCTATTAATTAAACTTTTAAAAATTATAACTAACAATTTAATTCCTCCATCAAAACCTTAGTATATTAAATTATATACTTAAAATAATTCCAAGTAAAATATAGGGACAGTTAAACAACTGTCCCTACCTTATATTAGCTGTAAAAGAGGCGATAGCATGCCCATTATTCCTCCCAGAAGTGCACCAAGCCATGTTATAGCCTTTAATTCTTTATTAGCTATTTCAATTATTATTTTTTCTGCAAAAGCTACATCAAATTTATTTATTTCATCTTCTACAACTTTAGAAATATTCAATAGTTCAACGATATATGGTAATTTACTCTTCACAAAATTGTCAAAAATAACCTTAGAAAAATTAGCAATACTTGTAACTGTAGATTTATCAACATTTTCAAATATACATGAAACAGGTTTGTTTATAATCATTTGAAAAATATCATGTACAATCGAAAGTGTCTTTTCATATAATACTTCTGAATTTGAAATAACTTCAATCTTATTCGATATTAAGTTTAATAAACTTTCTTTAATATCTGCTTCTGAATATTTTATTTTTCTCTCTACTATATCAAGTATTTTTGCCTGATTTTCCTTCTTAGAAATAGGAGACAATAGGGTAGATGAAATATTCAACATATCTTCATCATCAATTTTTGATGATATGTCTGAAAATATATTAGCTGCTTTCCAATCTAATAATTTATCAATTGAAGCCATAATAACTAATATAATATTTTCATCATTTTCTCGATTGTAAATATATTTTTCTATCTCATTAAATATCTTATCTGAAATTAATTCAGGCCTCATAAATATAGTTATTGCCCTACTTACATTTTGAGAAACAAATTCAGTAATTGACTCCTTAATTCTCATATTTACAGACGGCTCTTCAAATATACCTCTCAACTCATTTATAATATCTTCCCTATTTTCATTGATATGTTTTTTTAAAATATTAATAAAATCTTCTGGAATTATTTCATTTAATGTTCTTTCATCATTTGCCAATTCATCTATTTTTTTATCTATTAAGTTTTTAAACGTTATTTTTACTTCTTCTGATACAGATAATTCATATATAAACAATTCTAACCTTTCGTCTATCACTTTATAAAAATCATCCATAGGACTATTTAAAACTTTGTCTTCTACTAAATTTAATATTTCATCTTTAAATTTTTGTTTTTTAAACTGAGAGCAAATAAAGTTTGCTAGTTTTTCTTCTATTATATTTAATGATTTATAATAGTTTCCATTTCCAATATTCATAGTAAAATCTTTTATTGATTTATTAGTTTCTTTAAACTTGTTTATATTATGCTCTACCCATTCCCTTAGTTGATTGTTTATCTTATCACTGTATATAGCTTCTGTAACTATTTCAGGAGATAAAAGATATACACCTATTGTATCTCCTACACTCTTTGCTATTCTACTCTTTTCCTTAGGAATAAGACCTGGTGTAAATGGTATATGAAGACCTAAAATTTTTTTCTCTTCATAAGGTCTAAACAACATTTTTATAGCAAGCCAATTAGTAATATATCCAATAATTGCCCCAACCAATATTGGTATTATAAATCTCATTCTTCCACCTCTTGTACTAATAATATTTTTTATTTGTTATTTATACAATTATCTAAACATTATAGCATATTTTTCTTGTTTGATGTAGGGACAAAGACTTTTTAATTATTTCTATATCCAGATATAGTTTAGTACAAGATAAACTATATACATTCCTGCTAAGAAAACTCCTTCTAATTTTGTAATTACTTGATTTTTATTTTTAGCAAAAATATGAAAAGCAACTAATATAATTAGCATAGTGGGTATTTGCAATTTATAAAAATTACTTGGTACTAACAAACCTTCCTTAGTTACTGCTGCTGCACTACCAGTAACAAATAATACATTTAGTATATCTGCACCAATAATATTTCCAACTGCTAATTCTCCATGACCTTTTTTTACAGATGTAATAGCGGTAACTAACTCTGGTAGACTTGTACCAAAAGCTACTAAAGTAGCTGCAATAACACTTTGGGGAATTCCAATACGTATAGCTGTAATTTCTACACTTGGAATAAGTATTTTAGATGAAAAAATAACCAATGCTACACCTAATACTAATTTTATTAATTGTAAAGGTAAAGAACTTTCTTCTCCTTCAATTTCTGATGCAATCTCTCCGTTAGACTTTCTTGCCCAATAAATAGTCCCTACAATATAAAGAATTAATAATCCAATAAAAATAAAACCCATCCATTGAGTAATTCTCCCTTCAGGACCTTTAGATAAAAAGGGTAGACTAGCAATAGCTAATAATATACCAGAAATTAATTGTAAATTACCCTGACGATTAATAGTATCTTTATCTATTGACAATGTACCTACTAATGCTGCAATACCAATGATTAAACCTGTGTTAGCAATAATTGAACCAATAGCATTTCCTAAAGCCAAATCTGGATTGCCTTTAATTGCTGCAAGTACTGAAACTGTTACCTCAGGTAATGTAGTTCCCAAACTTACAATGGTAGCACCAATAACCATTTTAGATATACCCCACCGAATGGATAATCCAACAGCTTCATTTACTAGAATATCAGCTCCTTTACCTAATATATATAAGCTAACCCCAATAATACTAAATAGGACTAATATTGAAGAATCATTAAGTATGTTATAAATTATCTCATCCATAATTTGTCTCCTTCCATTTTATATTTTAAAAACTAACTAAATAAAAAGACTCTACAGTTTACTATTAATAATAAACTGTAGAGTCTCAC
This sequence comes from Anaerosalibacter massiliensis, assembly GCA_000751555.1. Taxonomy (GTDB): domain Bacteria; phylum Bacillota; class Clostridia; order Tissierellales; family Sporanaerobacteraceae; genus Anaerosalibacter; species Anaerosalibacter massiliensis. The sequence continues at coordinate 151,180 of CCEZ01000049.1, forward strand.
TAAGCTAAATTAATTAGCCACCAAAGCCGGGATAATATCCGTAATGACGACTTTAGTTCCAAACTGGAAAGTTACTCCCTCTAGCATCAAGATTATATAACCTTTTAAAATAATTGTCAACAATATCCTTTTATCCTTAACATTAAATTCATCTATTAGTAATCTTTTCATCATCTAAAAAGTTAGTTCCTATGACACCACCTATAATCAAAATAGAACCAATGATATGATAATAAAAAATTTCTTCCTTTAGAAAAATAACTCCTGCCACAATAGAAATAACAGTTCCTAAATTTCCAAAGACACTCATCTTAGATGCTTCAAGTTTTGAAAGTGCATAATTTGTAAGTAAGGATGTAACTAGTGTAGACAATACTCCTAGATATAGAATAGAAATTACAAAACTTATATTTGTTAAAGGAATGAAAAATTCAGAAATACTTCCATCTACTATATGTTTTATAATAGAAAGTCCAGTAAAAAATATGAAGCTAATAGTGATCATAATATAACTAAGTTCAGTACTTGTAAAATCTTTAGTAAGCTTTCGTGCCATAATACTGTAACTTGAAAAAGAAAGAGCTGATAGTACTAATAAAATAATTCCTTTAAAATTGGCTAAATCAATAGATGAACCTTTTTTTATCATAATATAGAGAACACCTAGAACGGATAGAACAATAGATAGTTTTTGATATAAATTAGTTTTTTCTTTTAAAAAATAGGAAGCCAGAATCATAGTAAAAACAGGGGATGAAGCGAGAATAATACCTGCCTCTGATGAAGTAGCATGCATTAGTCCAAAAGTTTGAAATCCAAAGAATAATAGGGGGTACAATAATGCAAGAGGAATTATTTTTATAATTCTTTCTTTTGTATAGCTTACTTTAACCCATTTAAATAATACTGGTATAGATATTGCTAAAAAAGATGCTATAAAACGATAGGCCAAAATATCAATGGGACTAGACGTACTAAGAGCCACTTTAGTAAATAAAAAAGAAAGCCCTACTATCAACGCATATAATAATGCTGAGATATAAGCTAAACTTTTACTTTTCTTATCCACATTTTTAAACCTCCCTTCACTGCTTATATTTATATTATATTGTAAAAATCTGACTGTCAATACTGCCATCTAGATAAATAAAACAAATTATGCTAAAATATTTATAATATGATCTAAGATTATAAATAACTTTTAAAGTAGGGGTGTACTATGAATAATAAAATACGAGTAGGAATAGTTGGATATGGCAATTTAGGAAAAGGTGTAGAACTAGCACTTAGACAAAATAATGATTTTGTACTTAAGGGAATCTTCACTAGGAGATATACATCCCTTATAAAAACAAATCCAAAAATTATTCATATTTCTGAAATACTGAATTATAAAGATGAGATAGATGTCATGATTCTTTGCGGTGGTTCAGCTAATGATCTGCCGGAACAATGTCCAATACTTGCAGCTTGTTTCAATACTATAGATGCTTATGACAACCATGGCAAAATACCCGATTATTTTAATATGGTGGATGGTATCGCAAAAGAATCTAATAAGGTAAGTCTAATTTCTATAGGATGGGATCCAGGACTTTTTTCTATCAACCGTCTATTAGCCCAAGCTATCCTTCCAAAAGGTCAAGATTACACCTTCTGGGGTGAAGGAGTAAGTCAAGGTCATTCTGAAGCTATTCGAAAAATAAATGGTGTGAAACATGCAGTTCAATATACTATACCTATAAAAGATGCCATTGAAAAAGCAAGGTCTGGAAACAATCCACATCTTAAAACTGAAGAAAAACATAAAAGAACTTGTTATGTAGTACCTTTTGATTTTGATCATACTGATGCAATTGAAAAAGAAATAAAAACTATGCCAGATTATTTCCTTGACTATGATACCACAGTCCATTTTATCACAGAAGAAGATTTTGTGAAAAATCATTCTAAAATGCCTCATGGAGGTTTTGTTATTTCTACTGATATAAATGAAAATAATCATAGACAAAAAATGGAGTTTAATTTATCTTTAGATAATAATCCAGAGTTCACTGCTTCTGTACTAGTTGCTTTTGCTCGTGGAGTTTATAGATTGGCTTTAGAAGGTAAAAAAGGTGCTTTTTCCATTTTTGATATTCCTCTTTCATATATCTCTCCAAAACCTGGTGAGGAATTAAGAAAAGAATTATTATAATTGAAAATACAATAATTTTATGATAAGATATATAAAAAGTAAGTGGGCGATTGGCTCAGCTGGTTAGAGTGCCACGTTGACATCGTGGAGATCATTGGTTCGAATCCGATATCGCCCACCATTATATATTTCAAATAAAAACTGTCCCTTTTTCTTCTCCGCTTTCTAATTTTTCTATTATATTATCTTTTTTTCCGTTTGCCACTATCATATTTATATCAAATTTATTTACAAGTCTTGCTGCCTTTAACTTAGTTGATATACCTCCTGTTCCAAAAGAACTAGACCTACCTATTGATATGTTTTTTTCTAATTCATCAATATCATCTACTAACTCAATCAACTTAGCATCTTTGTGTTCTACAGGACTTTTATCATATATTCCATTTATATCACTTAAAATTATAAGTAAATCTGCATTCCATAATACAGTTGTTTGGGCAGCTAACATATCATTATCTCCTATTTTTATTTCTTCTACACAAACTGTATCATTTTCATTAACTATGGGTATAACATTTTCATCTAATAATGTAAATAATGTATTTCTTATATTCAAAGTTCTTGAACTATCATTAAAATCTTCTCTTGTTAGAAGTATCTGAGCTACATGCACATTATATTTATTAAAAATTATTCTATAAGAATCCATAAGCTCTACTTGACCTATTGCACATAGAGCCTGTTTATAGTTTACATCTTCTTTTCTTGACCATCTACATAAAGTAGATACCCCTGCAATTCTAGCTCCTGAAGAAACAATTACTACCTGTTTACCTTTAGCTATTAAAGATTTTACTTGACTAGCTAAACTGTCCAAAAATTTTTTATTTATAACTCCATCCTTACTAGTTATTGTACTACTTCCGATTTTTATAACTATTTTCTTGCTATTCTTTATTATATCCTGTTCCATATCAAATCCCTCTACTTTCTTATTTGTCCATCTCCTATTACTAAATATTTATATGTTATTAATTGTTCTAACCCAACTGGTCCTCTTGCATGAGTTTTTTGTGTGCTTATGCCCATTTCAGCGCCAAATCCAAATTCTCCTCCATCAGTAAAACGGGTTGAGGCATTTACATATACTGTTGATGCATCTACTTTTCTTAAAAACATTTGAGCATTAGTAAAATTTTCCGTTATTATAGCCTCTGAATGTTTAGTGCCATAATTTTGTATGTGTTCTATAGCTTCATCAATATCTTTAACAACCTTTACAGATATAATATAATCTAAAAATTCCTCTTTCCAATCAGATTCTTTTGCTTCTTTAACTTCTATTATTTCCCTAGTTTTTGTACATCCTCTTATTTCAACTATGCTTTGTATTTTTTCAAAAACCATAGGTAAAAATTTATCTGCTATAGCCTCATGAACCAATAATGTTTCACAAGCATTGCATACTCCTACTCGTTGAGTTTTCGCATTGTTTACAATATTTAATGCCTTTTTTAAATTCGCATTTTCATCTACAAATATATGGCAATTTCCAATACCTGTTTCTAATATTGGCACTGAAGAATTTTTTACTACAAAATCTATTAACCCTTTTCCTCCTCTAGGAATGATTAAATCAATATATTCGTTGGCCTTAAGCATATCGTAAACATGTTGCCTATCGCTTTCTTCTATAAATTGTATTACTTCTTCTGAAATATTACTTGATTTTAGTCCTTCCTTTATTGCTTTTACAATAGCTTTGTTTGAATGAATAGCACTGGAACTTCCCCTTAGCATTATACAATTACCACTTTTAAGAGCCAAACTAAAAGCATCTACTGTCACATTAGGTCTTGATTCATATACTATACCTATAACTCCTAATGGTACAGTCATTTTAGATATAGTAAGCCCATTTTCTAAAGTCCATACCTTATCACTTTTCCATATAGGATCTGGTAGTTTAATCACTGTATTGATTCCTTCTATTATGCCATCTAATCTCTCATTATCTAATCTTAATCTGTCTATTAATCCAGATTTCATATTATTTTTTTTCGCTAATTCTATATCTTTAGCATTGTTTTCTAATATATCTTCTCTGTGATTTTCTAAACTTTCACTAACTTTTTTAAGAGCTATATTCTTATCTTCTGTAGAAGCCGTAGAAAATTCTTCTTCTGCTTTTTTCAACAAGATTCCTTTATTTAATACATAATTCATACTTTTTCCCTCCTTTAATTCAATTTTCGATTATTTCTAATATTATATCAAATTATATCAAATTTTTTTTGAATAGCAAGAACACATTTTTTAAAAAATAATAAACTCAAATTATTATATAATAATTTGAGTTTATTAACTATTCTTTAGCAGAATGGGCAATTCTACTAGCCGCTGCAGCTGCAATTGCAGCTACTAAATCATCTAAAAATGTATTTACTTCTTTTCCTTTAGATTCATCTAATTCTTTTATTATTCCTATTTTCTCTTTATCTAAGTATCCATAGTTTGTTAAACCTATAGTTCCATAGACGTTTACAATAGATAGTGGAATAATTTCATCAATACCGTATAAACCTTCGTCTGATTCAACTATACTTTGAAGTGGTTCAGGCAAAAGCTTTTTTTCAGCCAACTCATCTAAGGCTATCCCTGTTAAAATGGCATGAATTATTTCCCTTTTCTTTAGTACAGCCTCAACATTCTTTAGACAAGTTTCTAAAGTTAAATCTGGATAAAATCCCTCCTGAAGATGTAATACTATTTTTCCAATGTCTTCTAATTTCACACCTCTTTTTTCAAGCATATCTATTGTCATTTCATTTAATTCATCCATATTATATTTTCCCATAACATACCTTCCTTCTTAAATACTAATAAAAATTTATATCCTTTAAAAACATATAATATATATAACTATATATACCCAATAATATAAATAAACCAGTAAAAAATAGTCCCTTATTAAATCAAGGGCTATGCAATACTATTTATCCTTCACCACAATATTGTCTTTATTACTAACCCAATCACTAAATTCTCCTACATATAGTTTTGGTTCTAAGCCTGCTTCTTCCATAAATAGTTTATTGTTCCTGTTATACCTGAGCCGCAATGTACAATTATCTCTTTATATTTTTCTAATGGTGTAAAATACTTTTTAATTTCTTTTAAAGACATTATCTTTCCATCTATTACTAAATTCATCCAAAGAAAATTTATTGAAGTAAGAATATGTCCAGCTATATTTTCAAAAGGTTCAATTTTTCCAGCATTTCTATCCTTAGATCTAGAATTAATTATAGCAATACTATCAGAATTAATTGCTGTTTTTACATCATCTATATCTGATACTATTTAACTATTTCTATCTAATAGCAAAGTATTAGGTTTTTTATTCTCTATTATTTAGAAAGCTACCTCTAGACTATATCAAGCTAAGTTTTAATGCCTCCTTGATTTTTCGTTTTTCTATATTTCACACTATACCATAATTATCAAAAAATTTTCTAAGCTAGGGTAAATATGTAACAAACTTTCTTTTATTCTTTATTAGTGTTATAATGGTATTTAGTTCTGCAATTTAATATAAAAGTGCTAGGGGTGCCTTATGGCTGAGAAAAGTTTTTATAACTTTACCCTTTGAACCTGATTCGGATAAACCCGACGTAGGAAAGCTAATCTAATTTTAAAAACCCTAAGCACTGTTATATATAACAGTGTTTTTTATATTGGAGGAAATTATGTATATTGATGCTCATAATCATTTAGATTTATATGGAGATAAGCTATATAAAGCTATAAATATAATAAATAAAAAGAAAATAAAAACTCTTGCCTGTTCTATGGATGAAAAAAGTTATTTATTAGCTAAAAATTTAAGCAAAGAGAATACCCTTATAGTTCCATGTTTTGGGATTCATCCTTGGAATGCTCATAAAAATTCTAATTATCTAGAGAGATTCGATACATATATAAAAGAAACTCCTATAATTGGAGAAATAGGTCTGGATTTTCATTGGGTTTTAGAAGATTATAAATTTCCACATCAAATAAAAGTATTAAAGTATTTCTTTAAAAAAGCTAATGAATATAATAAAATTACTAATTTACATACTAAAGGTGCTGAATACCAAATACTAAAGCTCATTAAACAATATAACTTGAGAACTCCAATAATCCATTGGTATAGTGGTCCTTTTGATATATTAAAAAAACTTTTAGATTACGGATGTTATTTTACTATAAGTGTAGATCTTGGCTATTCTAAAATTACTGAAGAAATGGTGAAATATATTCCTATAGAAAGAATTTTAACAGAAACAGATGGACCTAGTGCATTAAAATGGATAAATGGTAAATATGGATATCCAGATTATATTATAAACATCGTAGAAAAAATCTCTACTCTTAAGAAGATTACTGGGGAAGAAGCAAAAGAAAAAATTCACAATAATTTTAAGCTTTTATTTAAATAAAAATGAAGGTAGGTGATTATTAATGAATAATGCAAATGTAAGTATTCAAGTATTGCCAAATGTTCCAGAAGAAAAATTGTATCCTGTGGTAGATAAAATCATAGAATATATAAATTCTACAGGAGTTAAATATGAAGTTGGACCTATGGAAACTACAATGGAAGGAGATTTGAATTTATTATTAGACATAGTTAGAAAATCACAAGAAATATGTATAAAAGAAGGTGCTGCAAGAGTTTGTTCTGTAATAAAGATTGATTATAAAGCCGAAGGAGTAACAATGGATGAAAAAATCTATAAATATAGATAAATTATACCCTATCCTAAGTATTGTAACTATAACTTTTATATGGCAAATAATAGTAGACTTAAATAATATACCTAAATACATATTACCATCTCCTACAGATATATTTCTTGCTTTAAAGAGTGATTTTAATTTAATAATAACTCATACGAAAGTCACTCTTTATGAATCTTTTGTAGGATTTGGTTTTTCAATAATATTAGCATTTATATTAGCTATAATGATGGATAGTTTTAAAATAATTAAAAAGCTTTTTTATCCCCTGCTGGTTATATCTCAAACTATACCTACTATTGCCATAGCTCCCATTTTCATAATATGGTTTGGATTTGGAACCTTACCTAAGATAATCATGGTCATTATGGCTTGTTTCTTCCCCATAGTAATAAGTTTAGTAGATGGTCTTGAAAAAATAGACAATGATTATCTTAGACTATTTAAAACTATGAGTGCTTCAAAATTACAAACTTTCTATCATTTAAAACTACCCTATGCTATGGTCCACTTATTATCAGGAATAAAAATTGCAGCTACTTATATGATTATGTCTGCAGTAGTTAGTGAATGGTTAGGAGGAGAAAAAGGTATAGGAGTATATATGGTAAGAGCTAAAAACGCCTATGCTTTAGACAAAGTATTTGCTTCCATTTTAGTAATAATTATTGCAAGCATTTTAACTATATATACAATTGATTTCCTTGGAAATAAATTAATACGTTGGAAATCAGAAGAGAAAGGAGTTTAACATTATGAAAAAAATAAAAATAATAGCATTAATACTTATTGCTATTATGATGACAGCAATATTTTCAGGTTGTTCTTCACAAAATAACGAAAATAAAAATGATGCAGAATTAGAAAAAACAAAAGTTATACTTGATTGGACCCCAAATACAAATCATACTGGTCTTTATGTTGCATTAGAAAAGGGATATTATAAAGATGAAGGTTTAGATGTTGAAATAATTCAACCATCAGAGGGTTCTTCTACAACTTTAATTGCTACAGAAAATGGAGATTTTGGTATAAGTTATCAAGAGGATGTTACCTATGCATTGACTAGTAAAGATCCTCTTCCTGTTAAAGCTATTGCTACAATAATACAAAATAATACATCAGGCTTTGCTTCTCCAAAAAGTAAAAATATAAAAACTGTAAGGGATTTTGAAGGTAAAGTTTATGGAGGATGGGGTTCTCCATCTGAAGAAGCTATATTGAAAGCAATTATGAGTAAAAATGGTGCTGATTATAATAAACTTAAGAATATAAATATAGGTAGTGATGATTTCTTTGCTGCTACTGAAAAGAATATAGATATTGCATGGATCTTTGAAGGATGGACAGGCATTGAAGCTAAATTAAAAGGTATTGAATTAAACTATATACCAGTTAAAGATTTGCATCCTGATTTAAACTACTATACTCCAATTTTAATTACTAATAATGAAACAATTGATAAAAACCCAGAAAAAGTAAAAAAGTTTTTAAAAGCAACAAAAAAAGGATATAAATTTGCTATAAAAAACCCAGAGGAAAGCGCTAAAATTTTAATAAAATATGCCCCCGAACTAGATAAAGAACTTGTAGTTGAAAGCCAAAAATTCTTAGCAAAAGAATATATAACTGATGCTCCAAAGTGGGGAACAATGAAACCTGAAATATGGAGTAAATATGCTACATTCTTAAAAGAAAATGGATTGATAGAAAGGGAGTTAAAAGTTGAAGATGCCTTTACCAACGATTTCTTACCATAAAAAAGAAGGTGCTTCCCTAATTACATTAAAAAACATAGAAAAAAATTTTAATAACATAAAGGTGTTAAAAAACATATCTATAAATATAGAGAAAGGGGAATTTGTCTCTCTTATAGGTCCTAGCGGTTGTGGAAAAAGTACAATATTTAATGTAATATCAAGACTAATACCTCAGGATAGTGGAGAAATTTATGTCAATGGAACTATAGGATATATGCAACAGAAAGACTTACTTTTGCCTTGGAAAACTATAATGGATAATGTAGCCCTTCCATTAACAATAAAAGGTGTTGATAAAAAAACACGTGAAAATAAAGTAAAAAAATATCTCCCTATAATAGGACTTGAAGGATATGAAAAAAATTATCCCTCTCAATTATCTGGAGGAATGAAGCAAAGAGCAAGTTTTTTAAGAACCCTTATGGCTTCAGAAGATATAATGCTTTTAGATGAAGCCTTTGCATCCTTAGATTCAATCACTAAATCTAAAATGCAAATATGGCTTCTTGATATGAAAAGCAGGTTAAATAATACAATTCTCCTAATAACCCATGATATAGATGAAGCATTATTATTATCCGATAGAATTTATGTATTATCCTCAAAACCTACAACTATAAAAAAAGAAATAATTTTAGATTTCAATACAGCTAATAAAAAAGAAAGGATCTTATCTTCAAAAACCTTGAAATTAAAAGAAGAAATACTTAAAGTACTATAATACATTTAAAACGGTTCTTTATATCTCATAGGACAAAAAGAACCGTTTTAAATTATATTATAATTCCTCAAAGGATTCTATATAAATATCACTTACTCTCTTTATTTCTTCTCTATCCTCCCTTGCAGACTCATCTTCTATTCCCATTACATAAAAACCAGCTTTTTTAGCAGCTTCAACGCAGTAAAGAGCATCTTCAAACACTACTATATCATTTGGCAAATACCCTAACATTTCTGCTGCTTTTATATATATTCGTGGATCATTTTTAGATATATCTACTTCACCACTAGTCAATATAAATTCAAAGAAATTTAATATTTTAAGTCTAGTAAGCACAGCCTTAGATAATTCAATGTCAGTTGCAGTAACAATACACATCTTAATATTTTTTAATTTTAATTTTTTAAGGTATTCTAACACATATTTTTTAAGTTCTATTTCATATTTATATTCATCTTCTACTAAACTATTAAATTCAGATATCACTTCATCTACAGAAAGATTTAAATGAAACTTATCAATAAAATATCTTGAAGATTCTTGAAAACTCATAGTTTTCAATATTTCAGAAAGATTGTCTGGTGGAACTTTTCCTTTACTTTTTAAAAAATCATCTCCAATATTTTCCCATACAGACATAGAATTTATAAGTGTTCCATCCAAATCAAAAATTACACCTTTAAATTTCATAATCTACTATCCCTTCTGATAACTTTCGCAATCTTTTAGTAGCCTCCAATATATCAGGTTTTGAAAATATTGCAGATATTACACAAATACCATCAATTCCACTTTCCCTTAGTTTTTCTATATTGTTTTCATTAATACCGCCAATAGCAACTATAGGTATAGATATGGACTTAGATATTTCTTTCAATTGCTTAATAGAAACATAATTGGCATCAGTCTTTGTTGATGTTGGAAATACTGAACCTACTCCTAAATAATCTGCGCCATTTTGTTCTGCTAATATTGCCTGTTCTACTGTTTGAACTGAAACTCCAATGATTTTATCTTTGCCAATTAATTTTCTAACATCTTTTGCGTTCATATCATCTTGTCCCACATGTACTCCATCTGAATTGACAGCTAAAGCCACATCAATATTATCATTTATAACAAAAGGTATGTTATATTTGTCAGTGATTTCCTTTATAACTTTAGCCTCCGTTACAAATTCATCAAAATCCATATTTTTTTCTCTCAACTGAATAAAAGTAGCTCCTCCTTTTATTGTATCTTCAACTTGACTTGCTAAAGTAGTACCTTTAAGCCAAGTTCTATCAGTTATAGCATATAAAAGCATAGATTTTCTATCTAATTTCAACTTTAGCACCCCCATTTAATATTTCACTATTCATATTGCTCATAAAATCAATAATATATGTTCTATAAGTAGAAGTACCACCACCTACCTTTTCTAACTTATTATAAGCTAATTCACCACAAAGTCCCATAGCAGAGACTGCAGCTGCTGTTGCTTCCAAAATATTTTCTTTATTTCCACCACAAAAACTACCAATAACTGTTGTTAGCATACAGCCTGTACCTGTAACTTTAGTCATTAATGGATGTCCATTTCTAATGATATAAGCTTTTTCACTACTAGCTACTATATCAATTGCTCCTGTAACTGCAATAATGGCACCTGTTTTCCTACTTAAATCTTTAATATAAACTAAAACTTCATCAATATTATCATCAGATACTGCATCCTTGTCATCAGCATCAACCCCCTTTGTTGTACCTCTACCTTTATAAACTGTCTTTATTTCTGATATATTCCCCCTTATAACTGAAAAATTAACTTCTTTTAATAGATCAAAAATAAATTTAGTCCTGAAAGCAGAAGCACCAACTCCTACAGGATCAAGTACTACAGGATGTCCTAATTTGTTAGCCTTTTTACCTGCTTTTATCATAGATTGTACTAGTTCTTCATTTAGTGTACCTATATTGATAACTAGTGCATTTGAAATAGAAGTTATATCTTCCACCTCATATATACTGTCGGACATTGTAGGCGAACCTCCTGCTGCCAATATAATATTTGCACAATCATTAACTGTTACATAATTTGTTATAGTATGGATAATAGGTGTCTTTTCTCTTACATTTTCTAAAATATTCTCAAACATAATTTCATTCCCCCATCATAAAAAATATGGGATATACCAACTGGTATATCCCATTAAGTTTCTAATGTTATCCCTACGTTGGCATTATCCAAATCAGGTTCAGGGTCGAAGTTGCAATTCACTTCCTCTCAGCCTGTATGCACAAGCTCCCCAGTCTTTTACTTTACTATATTATATAGTTTAACATAAAAATGCAATTGATGCTAATATAAAGCCCTTTTATTTTTTAATTAATTGGGTATGAAAGTTATAGAATCTATTGAAGGGAGTCGATCTTATGAATAAGAAAAAAATAAATGCTAAGTTAAAAGGCAATATGGCTTTTGAAATGAACCTTGATGGTCATACTTTCATTACCGACGCTTCTAAAGATATAGGCGGAAATGATTTTGGTCCACGTCCAAAACAGCTTCTTTTAGCAGGATTAATTGGTTGTACAGGTATTGATATTATGTCAATTTTAAGAAAAATGAAAGTAGAACTAGATGATTTCAATATTGAAGTAGAAACAAACAATACAGAAGAACATCCTAAAGTTTATGAAAATATTCATTTAACTTTCAAGTTTAAAGGAAAAGACCTTCCTAGAAAGAAAATAGAAAGGGCTGTATATTTATCTCAAGAAAAATATTGTGGTGTTACTGCTATGCTAGAAAAAGCTACCCCTGTTACTTATAATATAATATATGAAGAATAAAAAAACATTGAGGTTAAGCAAACAGCCTCAATGCTTTTTATCTATACTACCTTTTAATCCAATTTCTTCTGCAATACCTTGCATAGCCTTTATTGTTTCTTCTATAACTTTGTTTAAATCCATCCCCAGCATTTCAGCTCCATTTGCAACAACTTCCCTATTAACTCCTGCTGCAAAACTTTTGTCTTTCCATTTTTTCTTTACTGATTTTACCTTTAAGTCTAAAAGACTTTTACTTGGACGAACTAAAGCAGTAGCAATTATTAATCCTGTTAATTCGTCAATGGTATATAACACTTTTTCCATTGTTTCTAAAGGTTCCACATCAGAACAAATTTTCCAACCGTGACTTTCTATAGCTCGAATATAGTCTTCTGGCCAGTTTTCTTCCATTAGTATCTCTCTTGTTTTTTTACAATGTTCATCTGGATATATTTCATAATCAAGATCATGAACTAAACCTACTATTCCCCATTTCTCTATATCCTCTTCATTAAACAGTTTCGCAAAATGAATCATAACAGCCTCTACAGCTAGTCCATGTTTTATATGTCCTTCATCTTTATTGTATTTTTTTAATAATTCATAAGCATCCTTTCTATTTGGAACATTTGCTTTCATTTTAAACACCCCTTATAACTATTTTATTTATTATAATCATTTACACAATATTTTGCAAGTTCTTCTTTTTAAAAAATTGTATAAACATAAGACACTGGTTAAGAGTCAAGAGAAATACTTTTGATGGATTTTGCTATAGTACTATAAGAATTGATATATACAAATTTATATTTTATGATTCTTTTTTAAAAGATATATTGGGGGCTTTTTTATACTCATAATAATATAAGCCCCTTTATAAAAGTTCATATTAATATTAATAAATATAATTGTATTCCAAAAGGTTCACGTTTTATTAAAATAGTAAAATTAAGTTGTTTTAATTAGATTCTCTCTATGTTTAATTGATTAGACACAAAATAATTCTAAATTAAAAATAGTTAAAGATAGGCTCTTAAACTTTAACTTCTTATTTCTATGTTATTTCCTGCTATTTCCTCTTCTATTTTTCTTGCTCAATTATCATCACTACAGTATAGACAAAATAGAGAAGAGATAATGTATTTAACTATCTATTCTCTATTAATCATATTGTAATTATTTAATCATTTTTTAATACATGTTTTTCTTCATTTTGAAATAATCTATTAAGTATAACTTATCCAGAATGTTAATTCGATTTATCGGTAATAATTTCTAAACAGGTGTCACACAACCTTTGTATTTAGAATCTAACGTTGAAGAGTAGAAATCATAAAAATTTTTCTTGTTATCCATTAATTGATTAAAACTTCCTATTTCACATATTTCTCCTTCTTTTATAAATATTATTTCATCATACTTCTTCAATATATTTTCATTTAATTTATGTGTTACCACTATACATGTAGTATTTTTTAGAGAAAGAATTGAATTTTCGATATTAAGGGCTGTTTGTTTATCTAATGATGAAGTAGCTTCATCTAATATCATAATAGGAGTATTTTTTATGATTGATCTTGCAATAGATACCCTTTGTTTTTCTCCTCCTGAAAGATTAGAGCCATTTTCTCCTACTTTAGTTTTAATCTCACCATTTAATTTATCTATAAGTGGTTCTAAACCTGAAAGTTTAATAGCCCTCTTCAACTCTTCATTACTATATTCTCCAAATAATTTTATATTTTCCTCTATACTCGAATCAAACATATATATATCTTGTTGAATAACTGAAATTAATCTATAAATATATTCTTTAGATATTAGTTTCATATTAATATCATCTATGAAAATTTCACCATCAAAATTATCAAAGTATCCTAATAACAATTTTAAAATAGTGGATTTTCCACTTCCGCTTGGACCTATAATTGCATATTTTTTGTTTTTCTTTATTGTAAATGATACATTCCTTAAAATTTTTCTATCATCTTTATATGAGAAAGAAACATTTTTAAAAAATATATTATCATTAAATTCATTTTTTTCTATTAACTTATCAGAACTTTTTTCACTATTAAGTATTTTTTCTATTTTATCTATTATTGGTTTACTTCCTTTTAATATATTAAACTTACTAGATATAGTTATAATAGGAAATTTTATATTATTCATAAGTTGTGTTATAGCTATTAATTCACCTACTGTCAATTTTTTACTTATAACTAAATGAATACCCACAATTAATGAAGTAAAGAATAATGCAAATCCCATTATATTTGACATAATATCTGCAACTATAGTGATCTTTTTATACTTGTAATTATTATCTTCAACATTTTTATTATATTTACTATGTTCATCTATTATTTTTTCTTCTATATTAAAACTTTTAATAATTTGAAAACCAGATAAGATATCTTTTATTTTAATAGTATATTTACTTAAACTATCAGAGTAACCTTTTTTACAATTACTTATTTTTTTACTAAATAAAAGTGGTAAATAAATACTTAATATTACAATTATAAATATGCAAATACTAATACGCACATTTATGTACAAAATAGCCCATGCACTTAAAACAAATCTAAATATATTAGATATGATATCAAAAATGCTATTAAAATAATCTTCTTGTATTATCTTCAAATCATTCATTAGTATTGATATATAGTTAGCTGAATTTTTCCCTGAAAAATTTAATATATCTTTATTTATTATCTTTTTAAAAACATCTTGTCTTAATCTTACAGATGTGTTTTTTATATAACGTGCCTGAAAATTTTGTTGTAAAAAACTTATTATATATGTAATTGAAACAAAAACTAAAGAGAATAGAACTAATCTTTTAAATTGAATAATAGTTCCTTCATGTGCAAAATTAAATATCCTCTTAAAGATAAAAGCTATTCCTATGTCTGAAAGTACAACAAAAATTGATAAAACAATGGAACTTATAAATAGTTTCTTATTAGAATATAAATATTTTTTCACATAGCCTCCTCCTTTATAAATCACAAATTTAATTAGCTACCCATAAAACGGAATTTTTGCCTCTAGGGTATATTACTTGCCATGTCTCAAGACATACTAGAATGTCTGCTAATTACTGTAACTTTTCAGACTATTCCTAAAGAAGTTTAATTATTATCGTTATTTCTTTATGTTTTTCCCTGTGAAATAGTCTATATATACTTTACATTTACATAATTATCTTAATACTCTTTCAACATCTTACTTTACCTTTTCATAGATTATCTGGATTGTCAACACTTATTTAGACAGTTTTTTTAAGGTTATGTAATTTATATTCTTTAGGACTCAAATACCCTAAAGTTGAATGAATCCTAATATTGTTGAACCAATTTACATAGTCAGCTAACATAATTTCTAACTGTTCTAAGCTTTCAAAATGATAGTTATTAGCGAATTCAGTTTTAAATATCTTGAATGTAGCTTCATCTACAACATTATCATAGGGACAGCCTTTAATGCTTAATGAACGCTTAATTTTAAAAGTATCCAGAACTTCATCTATTATTTTGTTTTTGAATTCGTTGCCTCGATCTGTATGAAATAGTATAATATCATCTAATCTAGTTTTAACCTTTGCAAAGGCCCTATAAACAAGCCCAGCATCTTTGTTAGGACCAGCACTATAACCAATTATTTCTCTATTAAATAGGTCAACTAATAAACATACATAGTTCCATCTTTTATTAACTCTAACGTATGTTAAATCACTGACTACAGCTGCGTACGGCTCATCTGTATTAAACTCCCTATTTAGTTCATTAGCAATTTTTGATTCATTACATTTATCCACATAGGCTTATACTGAGCAACTATATAGTTTGATACTAAGCCATTTTGCTTCATTATTCTACCTATTTTTCTTCTAGATACTATATAGCCTGCTTTTTTAAGCTCGACTTTAATTTTTCTAGTACCATAGTTATTTCTACTCACTTTAAATATTTCTATTACTTTAGGTGTTATTTCATCTGTAGATTCTTTTGCTTTTGATTCATAATAATAGGTACTTCTAGGGATTTGTAGAACTTTACACATTGCTGATATACTGTATTTGTGAGCATTGCTTTTTATCACATTTACTTTCGTCCTAATATCAGCGCCGCTTGCTTTAAAATATCATTCTCCATCTTTAATTGTTGATTTTTCTTCCTTAACTTTATTAGTTCATTTTCTTCTGGGGAACGATTATCTTTTTCCTTAAAAGATCCAGTAGTTTGGCTTCTTTTTATCCAGGTATTGAAAGCAGTAGGTGTTAAGTCATATTCAGCCATAATATCTTTCTTAGGCTTACCACTTTCAAATAGTTTTACCATTTGTTCTTTGAATTCAGGGGTATAGGTTCCTCTTTCTCTCTTTGTCATATAAACTCTCTCCTTTTTCTATTATTAGTTTACATGACCTTATTTTTATTGTCTAGTTTATTGTAGCCTATCCAATCTGTTTTCTATTTTTTAATATAAAACCATGTAATATTTAGAATTCTATTTTCTATATAATAAACTGTTATTATACATATTGATACTTTCTTTGGCTTAAATTTGATTGGTTAAACCCAAACTTATTATATCAATAGATACTCTTTCTGCTCAACCCTGAAAACTATTTATTTAGCAAAAACCAAATAAGTAGAAAAAGGGTACTATAGTACCCTTTTTCTACTTATTAATTTTAAGCACATCCTCCGCCACATATATTAAAGAATGCACTAGTATCAGAAACTTCATTTTCTAATTCAACAATTTCTGGTGACTCATATTTCTTGTTATCCATAGTTTTCACCCCCTTAAATAATTAAATTATATTTTTTAAGTATTAAATACTTTTATTGAAATAGCAAGAATAATCTCTTTCTAACAAATATTAGCTATTTATTTTATAGCCTTCAAAAAGAGTTATTCTAAACCAATTTCAAACAAACAATAATGTAATTTATATCTTAAAATAATTTTGTTATATCTTTTTTAAATTACTATTATGTCTCATAAATAAAATCATATAGTTTATTTTTGCATTTTTGTTTATTCCTTTTACAATTAATTTTTCAACTAATTCCGTGTGCAATTTGAGCTGAATTACAAAAATAACTTTTATTTTTATTTAAATTCAAAAGTCCCGGACAAATCAAACAATTTTCCTTCAATTTACAATCAGTACATTCTTTATCTAGTTTTAGACTTTCTCTTAAATTTATATTTGATATTAATTCATTCCATATATTTTTAAACTTTGAATTCTTTATATTTCCTGTTGATTCCCTAATAAATTCACATACATTTACATTTCCATTATAATCAATCCAGCATTTAGACTTTAACGCTGTGCAAAAACTTTTTCTGGGCAAAAGTATATTATTATCTATAAGCTTTTCTATTTCTAATTTATTTATATAAAAATCTTCATTAGATTTTTTATTAATGGTTGGATATACTATAGGATTAAAAACAATATCTAGATTATTATTTTTACAAAACTCTCTAATGCTAGATATTTCTTGTATATTATAATTTGTAATATTACAAATTAGTCTTAAGGGTATATTAGTGTCCTTGATATTATTTATACAGTTAATAACTTTACTAAAAGTACCACTATTTTTAGTAAAATCATCAAATATTTCTTCTCTAAAACTATGTATACTTATATCTAAACCTAATAATCCTTTTGATGAGATTTTATCTAACTCCATTATTTGCTTTTTAGTTAATGTACTTCCATTTGTTAATACTCTTATATAAAAATTGCTTTTTAAGGCATACTTGACTATATCCATAAAGTTAGGGTGAAGAGTACACTCTCCTCCAGTAAGTGTTATGAACAATGTTCCCATTTCTTTTAATTGATCAATTAAACTAACCATTAAATTTAAATCTATATTTTTTATATTTACATCATTAGCTAAATCTACATAACAATATTTGCAATTAAGATTACAATTATTAGTTAATTCAATATCCACTTTTAGAGGTACTGTATTAATAATAGCCTTTTCCCATAAGCCTTTAAATTCAACAACATCTATATACTTATTCTTTATTTCAGTATGCTTATTTTCATCTCCATATATTTTTATTAAAATATTTTTTTCAATTAATTTGTTTATAACTTTCATAACATCTTTCTCAATTAATTTATAACTTATATCATGAAATTTATTTTTTATAGATTTAACAATCTCATCAAAGTCATAATTTTCTAACAACATATCCCATATCTGCACACTTATACCTTTGAGGGTCAATATTTCACCTTTTGAATTTAATATATGATATTCATCTTTAATTTTACAAAATGCTATTTTAGGATTAATGTTAATTTTATAATTCATTCATTGATCATCTCCTTTTTACAAACATTAGCAATCATACAATCAAAAGGATTAATATCTTTAAAATTATTCTTTTCGTAATAACTTATTACAGGACATCTTGGACAATTATCTTCTTTATCACATTCTCTACAATAAGAAGGCTGTTCAAACATTTTTTGAATGTTTTTAGTTTTATTATTATTTAGAATTTGCTTTATTGTATATTGGCATATATCTCCTAGTTCTTTATGATAAAAAGTACATGGATATACTTTTCCTTCTGGTGAAACTATAATCTTAGTTTTTCCTGCACCACAAGGATCCTTTTGGGGCTTATAATTTTTATATTGTACT
Organism: Anaerosalibacter massiliensis; assembly: GCA_000751555.1. Classification (GTDB taxonomy): domain Bacteria; phylum Bacillota; class Clostridia; order Tissierellales; family Sporanaerobacteraceae; genus Anaerosalibacter; species Anaerosalibacter massiliensis. The sequence goes on from CCEZ01000049.1 coordinate 170,103, forward strand.
AAATATTCTATTTGCTTTTCTGTTAATCGCAACTTTAAAGGCTCAAGAGAACCATCTGTAGTTGGATATAACAATGGACTTCTATTAACATGTACTCCTAGTTCTTTTGCTAATTTATCGTAATCATCAATTCCGTCAAAATTCTTCTTAGTTACTACATACCTAATAGTAACAGGAATATTGTATTTTTTAAGTAATTTAATCCCATTTATAGCTTCTGTATAAGAACCTTTTCTTCTTGTAAATTCATCATGTATCCTATAATCATGACTGTGTAAAGTTATGGCAACATTAATAGGTCTAATATTGCTTAAACTTCGTGCTATATCATCTGTTAACAATGTTCCATTAGTTTGTAAGGTAATATAAAATTTTTTTTCATTACCATATCTCAATATTTCTAATAAATCATTTCTTAATAAAGGTTCTCCACCAGTTATACTCAAATGCATAGCTCCTAGTTTATAACTTTCATCTATTATTTCTTTAATTTTTTCTGTTGAAAGCAAATCATTTTCTTTATACTCTCCATTATAACAATATTGACATTTATTATTACAATTATATGTTAATTCTAAAACAACTTTGTATAAAAAATCAATCTTATCATAAAAATGACTTAATATGGGTTGATTTATGTTTCTTTGCTTTATAATATTATTTTTTTCCAACTTATTTAGAGTTTTTTCTACATCAATTTCAATAATTGATCTTTCTACATCTTTATATTTTTTTGCTATTAGTTTTATAATTTTTTCTTTAGAATAACCCTTAATCACATAATTCCATATATCTACACCTACTCCATCTATAATAATACTATTCTCTTCACTTAATATAAATACATTATTATTTTTTTCTCTGTAAACTATTGATTGATTAATTGCGTAATTCATAATCTTACCACCTCACTAGATTAAATATATTTAGATAGATAGAATGATTCAGCTTCCCATTTTGAAGTTTCAGAACAACTGTTGGGACTTCCATTTTCTATCTTAGCTACACCAGGACATCTATGACAATTAATATTATATTTACATTCTTTACATTCAACGGGTTCAACATAAAAATCTTTATACCATTTCGATCTGTTTTTAACTAGCTTATCCCAAATATCTTTAATTTTATCTTCTTTTATATTACCAATAATATCATTAACGAATAAACAAGGCTGTACAGTTCCATCACTATTAATTTGTAATTTATTTCCTATTGTACATTCTAGGGGCTGTAGTTTATATTTATTTTCTATAATGAATTTTGTTAGCTGTGTAGAAGTGAGACGCCATTTTTTAGGACTTAATTTACCATTTATCTGAGGTATAATCCTTGTACTAATACCTAACGGTACATTTAACTCTTTGCCTAATTTTTTTACTAATTCTAAATCCTTAACACTATCTTTAGTGACTGTCCAAGAAATTTCTATTGGTATACCAGCTTTTTTACACTTCAATATATTTGCCTTTAATTTTTCAAAAGAACCATTAACCCCAACAAAAAAATCATGTGTGTCTGAATTTCCTCCATGTAAACTAAACGTCATTTTTCTTAAATTGAATCTTTTCAATCTATTTATAATCTTATCATCTAATAAAGTTCCATTAGTTACTATAGATACTGCAAATTTTTTCTTGTAAGCATAATTTAAAATATCTAAAAAATAAGGATGAATGAATGGCTCCCCACCTGTAATCCTTAGATAAAATACTCCCATTTCATCAAGTTGATCAAGCATATCTATAATTTCATTAAATGTAAGTTCCTCACTACTGTTATTTTTATATTGATCGGCTGCATAACAATGTTTACACTTTAAATTACATTTATAAGTTACATGAAAATCTACATTTATAGGTATGTTTTGTTTATGCCCCTTCTTGAATATATCTGTTTCTGTTTTTACACCACACGCTAAATTTTCTTTCGTTCCACATGAAACTATCTCTTTAGTTTTATTGTTATACTCTAGAATTCTTAATTTTATAAGTTTATTTATTAATGCGTAAACATCCCTTTCTATTGTTTTTTTTGATACTTTATACCTGTTTTGTAATATATTAACTATATCTTGTAATTCTTTCTGTTTATAAATCAAGTCAAATATTTCAGAAGATAAGTTTTCTAATCTATAATCTTTATCATAATTTGTATTTATATAATAATCATTTTTTATTTTTTTAAAAGTAACTTTATCACTTATTCTTAAAATATCTTTATCCAATATCAACACACCCCTTAAATATCAATATATGCAATAATATTAAGAAAATTAAAAATCGTATGAATATTATTTCTAAAAATCCATTCCATTTATATTACACATTTCAGCCAGTATTGACCTATGTCAATTATTATACTAACACTAGTATCTATTATATTTCTTTAGATCCATGTTTTTTCAACCTAATTTAAATCAAGATATATAATAACGTGTATTTATTATATATCTATTATACAACTATATATAGAAATATTTCAATATGAATTTTCCTATTTTTTCCTACATTTGTTTCCATGTTTTTTTATAAAAAACATTATTTATATAATAACTAACTTTCACTCCCAAATTATCACAATTTTTTTACACACATATAGAGGGAAAAACAAATAATTATTTTAAGATTTAACAAATTAAAATATGCTTCAGATAGATATTGAGATATAAGATATAAGAGATGAGAGATTTACAATAGAAAATGGTTGAAATAATCCACTATTTATAAAAACATAAATTGAGAATAAAACTGGAATCTAGTTTTTAGGATTTCTTGAGGAAGGGGAATTGTAATCATTTTTATGACCTAACAAACTTTCTAATTACCAATTATTTAAATGAGTTGTAAAAATACAAACTTAGTAATAAGAAAATATTTATTGGAAATTTGATGCGAGATCTCTGTTAACCCTTAATCTCAATTTATTTTAAAATAGAGAGCTAACTTATGCTCTCTTCAAGTTGTTTAGAAATAAAGAAAATGACAACAAAAATGCAAAATAATTTAAAATATCTCCAATATCATATTATGTAAACCTATTTAAAGAATCGGGTAGGAGGTAAATAATTATTTTATTTACCGACCTCCCACACCACCGTACGTACGGTTCTCGTATACGGCGGTTTCATAGTTTACACTCTAATTGATGGTGTTGATGTCATCCTTTTCAATTATCCTTGAAACACTCTGCCCATTTCCGTGTTCTTTGTGTTCCACACTATCTCCACGGCTGATGATGGTGTCATTATTCTGTTTTCTGCATTCGATCGTGTTCTCAGTAATTCTCATTGACTTCATCTCCTATGATTTAGTCCTTCCCATGAAACCTAGGTTTTCATGGTACTATGACTTCTGCTGACTTCTCATGACAAATCTTGTTTCAACCAAGGTTCATACTCTGTTTCCCCTTGTCCATGAGACCTCCCTGGGTAAGAGCAACAACCTTCCTCCCATGTAGCTGCCATATTTACTGTTTAGAGTTTGGGTAGTATTGGACTTTGTTTTGTATAGCAAACTCATCCGCTCTAAATCAGCCTGATATGGTTTCTGTTCGTCAGTTCGGGATTTTGCCTCTGGCTTCCTTCAGATTCCACCTCACGGTGAACACCCTTGCCTTTGGCTAACGGTTCCTACTACCAAGACCGTAGTGGACTTTCACCACCAAGTTATTACCCATGCCAGGCACACTATAAAAACCTTACAATCATTGAGACTGTAAGGTTTAAACTTGGTACACTTTCAAAAGTTTGAACCATAGACCCACTAATTAAGAGCGTAAAAATCTTAACCAGTGTCTTATATATTGTTTTCCCTTTAGCTAAATATAATTAACTAATATTTTCTCAATATCAGATTTAGACTTAAATCCAACAGAAGTTTCTACAGATTTGCCATCTTTAAATATCATTATAGTTGGTATACTTAATATTCTAAATTCTTGAGATGTTTCTAGATTTTCATCTACATTTACCTTAACAAATTTTATCTTCCCAGAATATTGTTTACTTAGTTCTTCCATTACAGGACCAACTGCTTTACAAGGTCCACACCATGGTGCCCAAAAATCTACTACTACTGGCATATCACTTTCTATAACTTCCTTCTCAAATAAACTATCATTTATTTCTTTCATCTAATTCATCTCCTTATTTCTTTTTTTCTCTTTAAAATCATATATAGTGTATAGTATTAATGATATGATAAACATAGATATTGCTAAGTACATTATTGTACGATTTTCATTTACAGGACATACCCCTGGAGGCAATCCTTTTCTATTTATATAAATCTGGTATAAACCATAAGCTGCTACTAAAACTCCTGTGTAAAAAATACAATTTCCTATTTTTTCTAGACTTTTCTTCATATATTATTCACTTTCCTTTGCTACCAAGTCGTCAACATATTCGCCACAGTTTTCACAGTAATATTTAATTTGTACTGAATTTCCACATTTCTCATGACAAACTGTTTTATTGCAATTTTTTAAGTACTTATGTGCCCAAAGTATCATTGAATTGAATACATGGTTAAAATCTTTCCCTTTCTCTGTTATTATATATTTATACCTAGGTGGATGTTCATTATATAGTTCTGAATATATAAGCCCATTTTCCTCAAGTAATTTTATCCTATTAGAAAGCACATTTGTAGGAATTGCTTCTAAAGCCTCTTCTAACTCTTTAAAAGTATTTTTATTTTTATATATTCTATGAAGAACTAATATAGTCCATCTATCTCCTAGTATATTAAGAGTTTGAGCTAAATTACATTCTAAATCATAAGTAACCTTCAAAATACCATCTCCTTTAATACTTATATGGATAATACAAATAATAGTTTTTATTTAGCATTATTTATAAGGGCTTCCATATCTTCCTTATCCATGGCTCCAGGAACAAAATCCTTTATATTTCCATTCTTATCTATTATGAAAGTACTCGGGAAAGCTTGTATGTTGTATTCTACCATTATTTCACCAGTATCATCAAATACTACTGGATATGTGTATCCTTCACTTTTTAAAAAATTAGTTATTTCTTTTTCAGAACCTTCTCTTCCTAAATTTGGACCTGCTACACCTAATATTATAACATCTTCAGCATTTTCATTGTTTTCTTTATAAATTGCTTCAATATCAGGCATTTCTATTCTACAAGGTGGACACCATGTAGCCCAGAAATTTAAAAATATAACCTTACCTTTATAATCACTTAAAGTATGGGTTTCACCATATTGATCGACGAGAGTAAAATCAGGTGCTAACATTTCATCTTCTTTATCTAGATTTTCTTCATTTTTTGAATCTTCATCCACTTCTCCTGTAGAAATATTTTGATTATCGTTATTATCATTAACTTTTTCACTGTACTCTTTTGGATTTTCTTCAGATTTCTTAAAATATCCTGCTATTTTATCTGTTCCTCCCAAAGTCATAATCAAGCCAGTTATTAAAAGAATAGTTCCTCCAATTTTTTGTATTGTTTTCATATGAAGTTTTACTTTATCAACATATTTAAATAATTTATCATAAAATATCGCAATGATAATAAATGGTAATGTAAATCCAATAGTATATATTAGAATTAATAAATTGCCCATAAGAGCACTATCAGAATTTGATGCCATTATAAGGGCCGATGCAAGCATAGGGCCAATACATGGACTCCATCCAAAGCTAAAGGTAAATCCAAGTAAATAAGCAGTCCAAGGCTTCATCTCATTTACTTCAAGATTAAACTTTTTCTCTTTTTGAAGAAATGGCAAGTTCAAATACCCCATATAGAAAAGTCCCATAATGATTATCAGAATCCCACCTATGGTACTTAAAATTTCCTTGTTAGTTGTAAAAAATTGATTAAGTATATTTATTGAAGAACCCAATATAAAAAAGGTTGTAGATATTCCTAATATAAATAAAATAGTATTTTTTATTAATGGACTATTTTTCAAACTAACTTCTCCATCTTTTAAATTTTTTACACTACTACCTGACAATATAGCTAAATATATAGGTAGAATTGAGAGTACGCAAGGTGAAAATAAGGAAAGTATTCCTTCTAGAAATACTACAAGCAAATTCATATGTTCCATATTTAGACTTCCTCCCTTCTGTTTTGAAAGTAACTTTATTTTCAAAAGTTACTTTTCATTATAAATACATTATATAATTAAGTCAACGGTTTTATTAAATAAAAATATTATCTACCATTATAATCCTAGTATATTTTCCAAAAATCCTGCTTAAACTTATTTATGTAAGTATATTTATATTAATTTTTAGGAGGGAATTTATAATGTTTGATGTTACACCTTTTAGAAAAAATAATTTAGGTAAGGGAGAAAATTTTGTTCCATCTTATTTCAGAGATTTTTTTGATGATGATTTTTTCTCTTTAAGAAACTATCTACAAGGAAACTTAAAAGTTGATTTGAAAGAAACAAGCGAAAATTATTTAATAGATGCAGATTTACCTGGAATTAAAAAAGAAGATATAAATATAGATTTTCATAACAACTATTTAGTTATTAGTGCCAAGAGAAATGAATCTACTGAAGATAAAAAGGAAAACTATATTAGACGTGAAAGGCATTATGGAGAATTCAAAAGAAGTTTTTATATAGATAATGTAGATGAAAGCAAAATATCTGCCTCATTTAATGATGGTGTCCTAAAAATTATTCTTCCAAAGATAAATAATGGTGATGATAAAAAAAGAAAAATCAATATAGACTAATATTGTAAAATATTAGTCTATTAAAATTTTATTCTTCTTCAAGACTATTTAAATAGTCTAACAGCTCAGATTTTTCAACTCTATTTACTCCACTATGTTCTATATCATAAGAAGGATCTATCTCTTCTCCGTATTCTCTTTCCATAACTTCTATAACCCTTAATTTACAAAAACTTCCCTGACACCATCCCATAGTAGCCCTAGTCCTTCTTTTTACTCCGTCAACAGTCTTAACTTTTATCCCTCTATGCAATGCATCTATTATTTCTTCTTCTAATACTTGCTCACATCTACACACAATTCTACCTTTAGAGCCTAGCGGAAGCTCTATTTTGTCTTTTATTTCATTAAATGGCTTTAGTGGCTTTTTAGTTATAATTGGTTTTCTATATGGGTCAAAGCTTGGCTCTTCATTTAATTCCAATCCTGCATCTTTAAGTATTTCTATAACCATATCTGCAATAGCTGGAGATGATGTTAAACCAGGAGATTGTATACCTGCTACATTAATGAAGCCTTTAACTTTTGTTTCTTCAATAATGAAATCATCTGTTGAACTTCTAGCTCTGATTCCAGTGAAACTTCTTATAAATTGTTTAGGATTTATCTTGCTATATATTAATTTAGCTTGATGATATATTTTTGCTATTCTTTCAACATGGGTTGAGGTATCTTCTCTCTCAGTATCATTACTTGCATCTGGTCCTATAAGAAGATTTCCATAATAAGTAGATGTAACTAATACTCCTTTTCCAAGTTTAGTTGGAAGTTGAAATATAACAGTATTGATTGGCTCTCCTGTACCTCTAGTAAACAAAAGATATTCCCCACTCCTAGGAAGAATTTCAAAATCATCTATTCCTACCATCTTAGAAATTTTGTCCGCATATAGACCAGCGGCATTTATTACATATTTACTATAATATTCTCCCTTATTTGTTGCCACTTTAAATCTATCATCTATTTTTTCTATATCTATAACTTCATTTTCAAGTTCTAGCCTAACTCCATTTTTTATTGCATTTTCAGCCATTGCAATAGCCATTTCATAAGGTGAACAAACACCTGCTCCTTTACAATACAATGCCCATTTAGCATCATGAGTTATTTCAGGTTCAAGCTTTCTTATTTCTTCAGAATCAATAATGCTTAAATCTGGAAGCCCATTTTTTATGCCATTTTCCATGAGCTTTTCTAAGGGCTCTTTATCATCTTCAGTACTAATTACTAGTGAACCTGTTTCTTCAAAACCAAAATTTAACTCCTCATTCAATCTCTTAAATTGTTTTCTACCTTGATAACATAATCTACCTTTTAAAGTTGAATGACTTTCAGCATAGCCTCCATGGACTATTGCACTATTAGCCTTTGTAGCCCCCATAGATATATCAATACTCTTTTCAATTATTAACACTTTAGTATTATATCTAGATAATTCCCTTCCTATATTAGTTCCTATTATACCTGCTCCAATTATAATTACATCATACATTTTTTTCACTCCCTTAAACATTGCTTTATATACTATATGTACCCAGAAACTAAGCTAAGAATTAAAAATATTAATAGATACCATATAATGCTTCAATTTCTCATCATTATTTAAAATTTGTTTATTTTTATTTAATTTACAAATAATAATACTATTCAATTCTTAAAGAAGGTGATTAAAGTAGGTACTATTGAAATATTCTATGACCATATTTTAAGATTAATTTTTGGTATTGCAAATCCTATTAAAAAATCAATAATTAAAACTCAATGTAAAGTCCACAAATCCATAAATATTGATGCTCTGAAAATTCTTGAGAATGATGGATATTTGAAAGAATACAAATTTTTTAATAATTATATTCTATATATAAACAAAGGTACTGTATGGGCAGATCAAGATTTTAAAAGTTCAAATCATTTCTATAATCCTTATAAAAAAAGAGGACTATATGGAAGAAGGAGTGCAATGGATCTAGGAATTAAATACTATGCCCAGAGCCTTTATTTATGGGAAAATGGAAAATTAGATAAATCATTTTTCTATCTGGGGGCCGCACTTCATATTATTCAAGATATGACAATTCCTCAGCATGCCAACATTCGCCTATTGAATAATCATCATCAATATGAATCCTATATTAAAACTTCTTATGCATATTTAGATGAGTTCAATATAGATAAAGGAACTTATTTAATAGATTCTATTAGAAATTATATAAGATTCAATGCTAGAGTAGCTATTAAAGTTCACAATAAATTTAAAACAATTTCAAATGACGAGACTCGATTTTATCATATGGCTAAATGTACTTTACCTTTAGCAAAAAGAACTACGGCAGGTGCAATGGTTATGTTCTACAAGGATATATTTTCTTAAGTAATAGTTAATATGTTCTAGCAAATAGACAATCAAAACATATGAATATTTATAATATACATGGAAAAACTATTTTAGTGAAAACAATATATTTAAGTTAATATTTATATACGAAAAGAGGCTATTTTATGGATCATATTTCAAGGATTGGAATAAATACTATAAGAAAAGAATCATGGAATAAAGTTACAGGTGCTACAAAGTACAATGGAGATACGACTACATCTGATACTTTATATGCTAAAATACTTACAAGTACTCATGCCCATGCCTTAATAAAATCAATTGATACTTCAGATGCAGAAAAATCTAATGGGGTTCAAGCCGTAATTACTGGTGATTATTTTCCTGTATTAAGTGGATCTATGATTGAAGATAGACCTCCTATTGCAAGAAATAAGGTAAGGTATTTTGGTGAGCCCATAGCTATAGTAGTAGCAAATAGTGAAGAAGAAGCAATGAGGGCTATAAAACTTATAAAAGTTGTTTATGAACCCTTGCCTGTAGTTAATTCAATAACTGACTCTATAAAATCAGATGCTCTATTAATACATGAAAACTTAGACCAATACCATTGTCCAGTGAAAGATGTTCACCCAGTTCCTGGTTCAAATATTGTAGACCATATTAAAATTAGGAAAGGAGATATTAATAAGGGTTGGGAGGAAAGTGATACTATTATTGAAGCTAATTTTACACTTCCTCAATCTGATCATATAGCTATGGAAACTCGGAATTCTAAAGCTAAAATTCTACCTGATGGAAATGTAATAATATATACATCTTCCCAAGCCCCGTTTTCAATACAAAAGGAATTGAGTAAACTTTATAATATACCAGAGGGTAAAGTCATTGTCCGTACTCCTTTAGTTGGAGGGGCTTTTGGTGGAAAAGTAACTGTCCAACCTGAATTTATAGCATATCTTGCCTCAAAGTCAGTTGATGGAAGAATGGTAGAATTTATTAATTCTCGTGAAGAAGATATGGCTACTTCTCCATGTAAAATAGGACTTGAAGCTCGGCTTAAGATAGGTGCAACTAATGATGGTATTATTAAAGCTTTAGAATGTACTTATTATATAGATTGTGGTGCTTATGCTGATACTGGTCCACGTATGGCTAAAGCAATTAGTACAGACTGTACTGGACCATACAATATTGAAAATGTATTCTGTGATACATTCACTGTATATACTAATCATACATATGTTACATCCTATCGTGGATTTTGGCATACAGGATTCACCTTCTGTATTGAAAGAATGATGGATAAACTAGCTTCAGAATTGAAAATGGACCCTTTAAAATTAAGGGCTAAAAACGCTATATCCCCAGGAGATCTTTCTCCTACACAAGCTAAAACAACATTAAGCAATACAGGAAATTTAATAGATTGTATTTTAAAATTAGAGGAAATTATGGATTGGCAGAATAACAGAAAGGTAGTACTGGATAACGGTATAATAAAGGCAAAAGGTATGAGTTGTTTTTGGAAAACTTCTTCTTCTCCTACTGATGCTTCATCTGGTGCTATACTAACTTTAAATACTGATGGAAGTATTAATCTAAACTGTTCTGCTGTTGAAATTGGTCCAGGAATGAAAACTACATTAGCTCAAATACTAGCAGAAAAAATGAAAATGGATACAGATAAAGTTCATGTAATTATGAATGTAGATACCCAAACTTCTCCTAAACATTGGAAAACTGTTGCAAGTATGACTACTTTCATGGTTGGAAACGCTGTACTTACAGCTGCTGAAGATTTAATTCAAAGATTATGCTCCATTGGCGCAATAGTGCTTAAATGCACCCCTGATGATTTAGATGTAAAAGATCAGAAAGTATATTTAAAGGATGATCCTGAAATATTCGTACCCTTTAAAGATATAGTCCATGGATATCAGTATTCTGGAGGTTCATCTATAGGGGGACAAATAATTGGATATGGCAGTTATATTATGAAACATTTGACTAACTTAGATGAAAAAACTGGAAGGGGAAAACCAGGAGCATCCTGGACTGTAGGAGCTCAAGCTGTAGAAATAGAATATGATCCCATAAAATATAGTTATAGATTATTAAAAGCTGCAACTGTAATTGATGTTGGTAAAGTAATAAATCCCAAAACTGCTACAGGTATTATAATGGGCGGTATGAGCATGGGACTAGGTTTAGCTACAAGAGAAGAATTTATATATAATGACGTTGGTGTACTTGAAAATACTTCATTACGTACCTATAAATTAATGCATTTTGGGGAACAACCTGAATATATAGTAGAATTTGTAGAAACACCACAAATAGATGCCCCTTTTGGTGCTCGTGGTATGGGAGAACATGGTATTCTTGGAATACCAGCTGCAGTAGCTAATGCTATATCTTTGGCTGCTGATGAAAATTTCAATACACTGCCTATATCTCCAGAACTCATATGGAGAACTAAAACAGGAGGTAAATATGATACCTTTTGATTTTGAATACTATAAGCCTGAATCTATAAAAGAAGCTATTGATTTATTTGATAAATTAAAATCTATAGAAAAAAAACCAATATACTATGGTGGTGGAACTGAATTTATTAGTATGGCTAGAGTTCAAAATGTATATGCAGATGCAGTTATAGATATCAAAAGTATTCCAGAATGCAATATACATGGGTTTAATAATAATGAATTAATAATTGGCTCTGCTGTGACTCTTACTGATATTGCTGAACTTAACTATTTCCCCTTGCTTAGCTTAACTGTTCAAAGAATAGCTGACCATACTGTACAGGATAAAATTACATTGGGAGGAAATTTGGCTGGAACTATTATATATCGTGAAGCTGTACTACCGCTTATGGTGGCAAACAGTCATATAGTTATAGCAGGTATAAATGGCAAAAAACAAATTCCCTTAGAAAAAATATTTAATAAAAGAATTCAAATTAGTGAAGATGAAATAATTATCCAAGTAATTATAGATAAAAAGTTTCTTTCTCTTCCCCATATACATGTAAAAAGAACAAAAAATGAAAAAATAGATTATCCTTTAATTACAACAGTAGCCCTGAAGGACATGGAAAAAACTAATTTTGCTTTTAGTGGATTATGTGACTATCCCTTTAGATCTATTAAAATGGAAGAGATTTTAAATGATAGCTCTATTTCTAAAGATAAAAAGATTAAAAAGGCTATTAATAATATACCTGAAAAGATACTAAATGATATAAGTGGTTCTTCTGAATATAGAAAATTTATGCTCCATACAATCTTGTATGAAATCTTAACAAAATTCGAGGAGGTAAACTAGTTGTTAAAAATTTCAGGCAGTACTACCTTAACCCTAAATATAAATGGAGAAGACAGAAAAGTCATTGCTAAACCTTCTGACACATTATTACATACTTTACGTAAGGAACTTGGACTTACTAGCGTAAAACCAGGTTGTGAAAATGGAGATTGTGGTGCCTGTACTGTACTAGTAAATAATTGGCCTATAAAATCTTGTCTAATGCTAACTGTAGAAGCCATGGGAAAAGAAATACTTACTGTAGAAGGATTAAAAAATGCTCCTATTCAAAAAGCTTTTGTTGAAAAATGGGGATTTCAATGTGGGTACTGTACTTCTGGCTTTTTAATGGTCTGCCACTCACTTTCAAAAATTCATCCTGATGCTAATGATTATGTAATACAACAATGGCTCGAATCTAATCTATGTAGATGTACAGGATATCAGGAAATTGAAGAAGCTATAAAATCTGTTCTAACTAACAAATATTGAAGTACTTAGGAGGAATTCTATAAATTAAAATGAAAGTAGAAGGAATTATTTTAGCTGCTGGATTATCATCAAGAGCTGGTACAAATAAATTAGTATTAGAAATAAATAATAAAACTGTTATTGAAAGATGCATATATGGAATGTATGATATATGTTCTAAAATTACAGTAGTAGTTGGTCATAAAATAGGAGATATAAAAAATATATTGAATAAATATCCTAAGATAGAAATAGTATATAATTCTGATTATTTAAATGGAATGTTTAGTTCAGTAAAAAAAGGATTAACCAATGTAAAAGAAGATAATTTTTTTCTAATTCCTGGAGATTATCCAGTTGTTAATAAAAAGACATATGATGAAATGCTAAAATTAGATAAGAATATAGTTATTCCAATATATAATGGAATAAGGGGGCATCCATTATTAATGAAGAGCATCCTAATAAATGAGATATTGGAAGATGCTTCTTGTAAATCTCTAAGAGATTTCATTAATAAAAAAGGCTTTACATCAGTAAATGTTAAAGACCCTGGAATATTAATGGATATAGATACTATGGAAGACTATAATAAAATTTTAACATATGTAGGATCCAAATACTGAATATATAAAATTAAGTAACAAGAGCAAACGCATATTGCTCTTTTATTTAACTTTATATCTAATCAAATCTGGATATACCTTTAAATAAATGCGGAACGCCTTTTCCATATTTTATAGCCTGAATTTTTGCCATAATATATACTGCAATTTCTTCTGGTGTTTCTCTCCCTATATCTATGTCTATAGGAGTATGAACTCTTTCTAGTTCTTCTCTTAAATATCCTTTTTTTCAAAAGACTTTTAAAACAACTCCTTACTCTATTAGAACTTCCTAACATCCCTATATATTTAGCATCTGTTCTTAAAACAACTTCTAAAACATCTTGATCATACATGTGACCAAGGTAGCTATAATGATTAATGTGTTATTCTCAATATTTATTCTCTTTATATTTTCCGCTATATTGCCAAAAACTAATTTTTCGATACTTGGAGAATTTTGGGACTCAGTCTATTTTTTTATCATCCACAATAATTACATAGTAACCTAAATTTTTTGCCAATTTGATATTTTTTTAGAAACATGCCTCGCTCTTGCTATGATTATCCTTTCTCTGGAATTATAAACTTTTACAAATATACTTACTCTTCCCCACATTTCATATGTAAATTTTTATCATTCCCTGAAGAATTATTAAGAGCATAGTTTATCAATTTGTTTTCCTTATTTGCTATACAATTTACAGCATCCTGTTTTGCTTTTTCTTCTAAAATACCTCCACCAATAGTTCCTTCAATAAGATTACTTCTCTCACCTACTAACATAGTACTCCCAATCCCTCTTGGAGTAGAGCCATCGGTACTTACAATATTCACAGTTGCCACTGGTTTATTTTTTTTCATATATTCATTTAGCTTAGATACAATCTTTCTATCTTCAATCACTTGAATTCACCTTCTTTTTAGCCATTATATCCATTTAAACATATTAAATTACTTAATACTTTTTAGTATTAAGTAATTTAATAGGGAATTTATTCTCTATAGGTTAAATAGAAAGCTTTTAAAAATCTAATATTAAGACTTTTTAATCATTGCAAATTTACATTTAGGACAAGTAATAGAAATTTTACCTTTTCCTCTTGGTACACGAAAAACTTGCTTACAATTAGGACATTTATAATATCTATAATCTTTTAAACTCTTCATCCTTTGAATTCTATTATTTATTTTCTTCTTTAAAGGATTCCATACATTTAAAAACCTCATATTTTCTTGATATCTTTTTGATATATTCTTAGAAAACATTCTATAGACAACTATTATTGGTATTATTATAAAAAATATATCTAGTATCCGATTATTTAAAAATCGTAACGAAATAGAAAGAATCATATTAATTACCAATAATACTATTGATAATTGATCTACTCCATATCTACCTATCATAAATTTTCTCAGCCAATTCATATATAAACCATCTCCTAGATTATTCCTTTATATCTTTCTATATTGCTATCATTTAAAAACTCATATGCATTATTTATCTTTTGAAACATTTCTGTTGCACCTTCCGATTTATTTAAATCTGGATGATATTCTTTTGCTTTTTTCCTATATGCTAATTTAATTTGATATTTATCTGCATCATATGGAACATCAAGTAAATCACAGCTTTCTTCGTATTTATTTTTAAACTCAATAGCTGGATTTACATAGGAATGTTGATTTCCATAGTTAGTATTTTGATTCTGCCATTGATAATCAGAATATCTACTATTTTGTCTTTGATATTCAGCCCATTGTCTAAATCTTTCTTCCCATTCTCTCTGTTGTTCATTCCAACGTCTTTGTTCTTCTCTTCTTTTTCTTTCTTCTTCCATTTTTTTATATTTATCCTTATACTCCTGAAAGGATTCAAATTGATAACTTATTCCGTCAATGAGATATCTTGCACGATCAAATAAAAATTCTGTTATAATATACTTTACATATTTTAAATAAGATACAAACTTTGTTCCCAATAATGGGAATATAACAAAGAATAATATAATCAAAAGTATTAGTGGATTCATCAATATAACAAGTCCAAGAGGACCAGAAAGCATTAAAAGTAACAAACAACCTCCCATGCCTATAAAAGCAATAAATCCTTTTGCAACATTGCCTATAATATTCACTATAGTTTCTACTATCTTTATAAAAACATCTAATATTCCTGATATCAATTTAGAAATAGCATATAAAACTTTACCTGCTATTTTTTTCAATATATTCATATATTATTAAACTCCTTTATTTTTAATAATAAATATATATAAACTTTTATAATTGTCTATATGTCTATAAATTATATCATATGCTTAATCAAATTTTCTATTTTTTAAATAATAATAGTGTAAAATTGTACTAAGAATGAGTATATAGATAAAATATTATGATAGAATATTTAATATATGATAAAATATTTAATATGCATATAATACGATTTTTATGAAAAGAGGAAAATTTATGAAGAAAAGAGTAATATTAGGAATGAGTGGAGGAGTTGATTCATCTGTTTCTGCATTGCTTCTTAAAGAAGCAGGTTATGAAGTAATTGGACTTTTCATGAAAAATTGGGATGAAAAAGATGAATATGGTGTGTGTACAGCAACGGAAGACTCTAATGATGCAAGAAGAGTGGCTACTCAATTAGAAATTCCATACTATACTATAAATTTTGAAAAAGAATACTGGGATAGAGTATTTACCTATTTTTTAAATGAATATAACAAAGGAAGAACTCCCAATCCAGATGTAATGTGTAATCAAGAAATAAAATTTAATGCCTTTCTAGATTATGCTTTAAAGCTGGATGCTGATTATATAGCTATGGGTCATTATGCACAAGTAGAAAAAAAAGATGGAAAATATTACCTTCTAAGAGGTAAGGATAAAAATAAAGATCAAAGCTATTTTTTAGCAAGGATAGGACAAAAAGCCCTTTCTAGAACTATATTCCCAGTAGGACATTTAGAGAAAAAACAAGTTAGAGAACTAGCAGAAAAACATAATTTATACACTGCTAAAAAGAAAGATTCAACTGGTATATGTTTTATAGGCGAAAGAAACTTTGATGAGTTTTTAGATAAATATCTTCTATCAAAAGAAGGTGATATAATTGATATAGATGGAAATAAAATAGGAAAACACAGTGGACTCATTCACTATACATTAGGACAAAGAAAGGGCATTGGAATAGGAGGAGTGGGAACAGGTGAACCTTGGTTTGTAGCTGGAAAAAATCTAAAAAAGAATATACTTTATGTAGCACAAGGGAAAAACAATAAAGCACTTTATTCCACTTCATTAATTGGAGAATCACCAGTATGGATAATGGAAAAATCTCCCAATATGCCCTTAAAATGTACGGCAAAATTTAGATACAGACAGCCTGATATCCCTGTAACAGTAGATATGTTAGAAGATGGAAAGCTTCATATAAAATATGATGAGCCTGTAAAGGCAGTAACTCCAGGACAAGTAGCTGTATTGTACCAAGGAGAAGTATGTCTTGGAGGCTCTGTAATAAATTCTATTGAACCATTAGATAAAAAATACTCATACTTAAATCAAAATTAGAAAAATTTCTTCAATAAAGCTTAGTATTTTATCCATTATTTATTATGAATTTTACTATTCACTATTGGTTAATATAAGCTAGGAAGGTGAGGTGAAAAAATGACTGTACAAAGTGATTTGCAAAAAGCAATAGCTTCTTGTGAAGCTGCAAAAGGTAGCTATTCTTTAATGGCTCAGTCAACAGAAGATCAGGGAATACAGCAAAAGTTTGAACAAATGGCTTCAGATATAGACGGCCATATCCAATTTTTAAATAATAGGTTAGATTTCCTTAATGAAAATAATCCTTTAAATACATGATAATATATATAATTAATATTAAATAAAAAGCAAAATGCTCTTTTCAGATATAAATAAAATAAACTTAAAATCAGAAGAGAGCATTTTGTTTAAATATAAAATTATTAATAATTCTAATTTTCAAACCTAAGTTGCCACTCCAAAAGGCAATAGCCTTAGCCTACTTAACACCACTTATTTATGATATCTATTTATTTCTATCAATTCGCACTGCTACATAATAAAAAATTGGAACTGTTAAATACACAATCCAACCTGGATGCCATAATTTATATGAAAGCCCTAGTATAAGGTATATAATTGTGGCTAAAACTGGATAGGGAAATTTCACCAACCTTTTCTTATTGTTCTCTTCTGAATTATTTTCAAATCTATCTATATTAAGTAATTCATCCAAACCTATTCCATATATATTAGAAAGTAAAATAAGATTATCAGTGTCTGGACTTGCTTCTCCTCTCTCCCATTTAGACACAGCCTGTCTACTAATGCCAAGCTGTGCTGCTAATTCTTCTTGAGAACAACCTTTTTCTTTTCTTAAATCTGTAAGCCTTTGAGCAATTTCTAAATTCATACTGGATCTCCTTTCAATTTTATTTGTACAATTATATTATATATCTATACTATAGTTGCTACTACCAATTGTAGTTTACAATGTCGCAACTATTAGTTGCAAAGCTAAAAAAATAAAGTCGATAATAGCTCTTCCACTATTTTGATCCTATGTCCGTTCTATATATCATGTATTAAGATAAATTGGAGATAATTCTTTTTTGTCTCATTTTTTTGTATATTTAAAAATATAAATTAGTAAAAAATTCATATTGGAAATTTGAAACTAAATTTCCGGAAAAATTAGAAAATCCTTGACTGAATAAATTTATTTGAATATAATTGAACTAAATACTTAATTATGGAGAGATTTATAATATGAGTACAATACTAAAATGGATTAAATTTGAATCAATGATAAACGCAGTATTAGCTATTTACGGGAGAGGTGCGTCCAAAAATAGATTCAAGTTGCAATACCATATTAGTATTGAGGGATACTCAGATTTATATTGTTAGGATATTTGTCATTATGTGACAGATATATATTTCAATCTGTATAATAACCCAAAGCTAATTATGGCTTTGGGTTTTTTGTATGCTTTTATGGTAATGGGTGGGCATGGGACGTTTGCAACACAATTAATTATACAATAAGAGAGGAAGAAAATTATGATTGAGTGTAGTGCAAACAATATAACTAAATATTATGGTGCTAATAAAATATTTGAAAATATATCAATTGAATTAAAAACTAATGAAAGAGTAGGACTTATTGGTCAAAATGGATGTGGGAAAACCACGCTAATGAAGATTTTAGTAGGTATAGAAGATTATCAAAAAGGCAGCATTAGTTTTAGAAAAGAAGTAAAAGTTGGATATTTAGAGCAAATTTTTGACTGTGAGCCAAATACTACTGTTATAGAAATACTTCAAGGGGCATTTCAAAATATTTGGGATATAAAAAGAAAGATGAAACACCTTGAAAATCAATTAAAAAAATTAGAAGGAAAAGCCTTAAGTGCGGTAATGGAGAATTATGGATTACTCATGGATAAATACGAATTACAAGGAGGATATGAAATTGAAACTAATATCAATAAAATATGCCAAGGTTTAAATATAACAGATAATTATAAAGAAATACCCTTTGAACAGTTAAGTGGTGGTGAAAAAACTAGAGTTATGTTGGGAAAACTCTTATTAGAAGAGCCAGATATTCTTTTGTTAGATGAGCCAACTAATCATTTAGACATTAATTCCATAGAGTGGCTAGAAAACTTTTTGCAAAACTATAAAGGAACTGTCTTAATAATATCACATGATAGACGTTTTCTAGATCAAGTAGTAGGAAAAATTATTGAATTAACTCCTACAGGTACATCTGTATATGATGGAAACTATAGTTATTATACAATAGAAAAAGAAAGAAGATTTTTGTTAGAATATAGAGCTTATGAAAATAACCAAAAGAAAATTCAGCAAATGGAAAGGCAAATTCAACGTTATCGTATATGGGGAGCTATGAGAGATAGTGAAAAAATGTATAAGCGTGCCAAAGAGCTTGAAAAACGTTTAGAAAAAACGGAAGTATTAGAGCGACCTATTTTGGAAAATCGAAAAATTAGATTATCTCATAAAGATACTCAGCGTTCAGGTAAAATTGTCCTTAAAGTAAAAGAATTAAGTAAATCTTTTAGAGAAAAAAAGCTATTTGCAGATTTATCTTTCACAGTTTTTTATCAAGATCATATTTGTATAATAGGAGAAAATGGTAGTGGAAAAACAACTTTGCTAAAAATAATTCTAGGAGAACTTCAGTCTGATAAAGGTACTATTTCCTTAGGTGCAAATGTTAAGGTAGGATATTTGCCACAAAATATTTCCTTTGAAAATGAAGAAATGACTTTATTAGAATACTTTACAGATTTGCATATGATTAATGAAAGGGAAGCAAGATCTGAGCTAGCAAAAATGCTATTTATTAAAGATGATGTGTATAAAAAAATCCGTAACTTATCAGGAGGAGAAAAAAGTCGCCTGAAATTATGTTCCCTGATTTATCAAAATATTAACTTCATGATTTTAGATGAACCAACTAATCATTTGGATATTGATTCAAGGGAAATTTTAGAAGAAACATTATTTCATTTTAAAGGTACCATTTTATTTGTTTCTCATGACCGATATTTTATACAGAAAATCGCTAATAAAATTATGGTGATAAAAAGTTATAATGGGAAACTATATCCTATGTCTTATGAAGACTATCTAGAAGAACTACAGAAAGAAACAGCAGAAATTCCTAATACACAAAAAATTAACCCCCCTAGAAAAACTCAGAAAAAATCTACGGGAAAACCTATTAATCAATATAAATTAGCAAAAATAGAAAAAAAACTGGAACTATTAGAAGAAAAATTAAACATTATACAAAAACAAATGATTTTATATAATGCAGATGCAGAAAAATTATATGAACTTTATAAGGAAAAGGATCAGTTTGAAAGTGAATATGAAAAAGCATTTATTCTATGGGAAGAGTTACAAAAATAATAAAATGCACCCCCAAAAGTTAATTTTATTGTCTAACTTTTGGGGTGCACTTTATAATTAACCTTAATAATTTAATTTTTCATTATAAACGTATAAATCTATTTAAGCTCATCTACAATCTTTTTTATTGTATCTTCAATAAACTTATCCATTTCTTCCTCAGTTAAATAAATAAAATTCTCTTTTGTTTGATTATTTTCCCCTAGATAAAATTCAGTTATATACTTTACTTGCTTTTTAAATGCATCTTTGGGGAAATAATCAAGGTAATCAGGAACTTCCTTTATTTTTATAAATAAAGTATAAAATATACAATCCTTATGTTTGTCCAAATATAGATAATCAAGTCCATACCAATCTTTTTTTATAGTCCATATAAAATTAGGATCTTTACTTAATCTATCTATGTATAGCGGTTCTGTCTTTTTTCGTCTAAATAGCTTTTGCCATTCAATATCTGTCAATAAATGAACATAATACCCTATAAGGAAGGAATACCTATCTACATCTTCTCTTACTTTTTCATTATTTAAATATTTATTATAAAAACCCTTAGCATCTATGTTTTTTTCATCATCCATCCAATGTGTAATGTTTTTTGGTGGATTGAAATTACTCCAATCTTCATTTGGTATCCCTGAATCAGGTCCAATATTACCTACTACAAAGGGAATAGATTGAAAATCATATCCCATATTTAGTATGTTTTCTGCTATCCTAAGATGAGCCATCCAAGTTGCCATATTATCGCCCCCATTTATAATTTTCAAAATATTATAACATATTTTTATATAAAATACATTTCCATATAAATAATAACTCTAAAAAACTTAAGTACTACAAAATATTATATGGTTATTTTTTATAACCCATTATTCTATTAACTTAATATTTTCTGCACAATCTTCTATTTTACTATATATAATCAACAGGTTTCGCAAGTTTTTAATGGGATAAGAACTATTTAAAACTGTATCTATTATTTTCTTGCTTTTCTTTATATTATTTTGTTTATATTCATAGATAGCTTTTTGATACATACCTTCCCAATAATACTTTTTATCCCTTTTAATATCTAGTTGCTCAATACACCAATTGGCTTTTTCATAATCATTATTATTCAAATAGCATATAAATAAATAATAATAATACTTGTTCCAAAATTCTTCTAATGGTCCATTATGAAGCAACCATTCTAATAATTTTTTATGATTCTTATCTTTTCTATACTTTGCTACTTTATAATCAAAATAATCAAACTGTTTTTCCTTATCTATTCTTTTGTCTATAAGAATTTCATAGTTATTCTCTTTAATTATTGGTATTTCCTTTTGATAAATCCATTTATCGCTATAATTAACTAAATTTAAACCACTATACTCTTGTAATTTTATTAAAAAATCTTCCCATTCATAAATACCTGGTTCTTTTAGAAAATCTTGACAACATTTGATGAATGTATTTTCACCTGCTTTATTAAATAATTGATAAAGAACTAAAGGAGCTTTATTATAAATAATCACATTACCAAAAGGTGGAACACGATTTGCATTAGATATTGACTTTTCAAAACCTACAATTTCTAAAACTTCTTCTACTGCATCTTCAATAACTAAATCAAAAATATTCCTTCCTAATACATGCTTAACTGTTAGCCACTCGAATAATACAGTCATGCCTTCGCTTAGTAAATATTTACCTTTTCCACTTCCTGATATCCTACTACCCCACCAGTGATGAATAAATTCATGCCATACTAATCTATATTTATGCTTACTATCAATAGTATTTGAATCTAAAAAATAATTCTCATTCATTATAATACTATATTTTAGCCCGTAACCTCCAGCAATAATAGGGAGACAATAGATATTTATTATTTCTTGATGAAAACTTTTCAGTGTATCAATAATATATTTTATTCCTTTAAACAATACTTCCTGAGACTTGCGGTAATACTGCTGTCTTGAACTTGTATAATAAAAATTTACCTTTACATTATCTATAGAATAACTTGTTCTATGAAGCCTTCCTCCACAAATGAAAATATTATTTAGTTCATTATTATAATTTTTAATTATGTAATTTGAATCAGACTTTTTAATAATATCTCCTTCTCTCGCTGCAATACCATCTTGTGACATAGATAGATTTATTTCATAAGGACATTTTTCTGGTGTAGGAAATATCCCTTCAAAAACTTCTTTAATATTAATGCAATTTCCTAATATTGGATACCAAAAATTATATAGATGAAATTCATCATCTGTAATATAATTTTCTAATATAGTTGACATATCATCCCTGTGATTTGAAACATTTATATTATAGCTAACTATAACTTCTAAATATCTAGATTCCTTACTTATATCTAAATTATCAATAACAAGATAATTAATTTTATAATTGAACATAGGCAATATTAAAGTATATAATTTAAAATAATTATGTAGCCTTCCATTAATTTTAACACTATCAATTTCAACATCTTCTCTGAAGCCAAGCCAAAACGTGATTCTTTTCTTAGCTTTTACACTTTCTATTGTATATACTGCCTTATTGCACAATGTATTCTTCTCAAAATTTATATATAAATCAAATTTTCTATTAAGTAATTTAAAATATTTATTTGTGCCTTTGCCTTCAATTATTCGATAACCAATATATTTTATTATGTAATAAACACCATCCCACCACTCCATTATAATCACCCCAATTAGCAGTTATGGACAATTTTATTATATTTTTTAGTAATATAATCCAAGTTACCTATTCCAAACTCAGCCCAGTAAACCCCACCTCTATATATTTTTGTTAGTGAATTCTTTTACCTATATCAGTATTTTTCTTATTCCTTAATTAATTGTATTTTCCTTGAAAGCCAGATTGCAGCATTTTTTATATTATCTTCCTTACTTTAAGCAACTTCATCCCCATTGTCTTTAGTTTTCTTAAACCATATTATATCACGCAAATATTAAAAAGTTGTGATTTTTCCCAATTCTATAATAAAAGTTCGCCAAGCAAGTCTTATATGCATCCTAAAAGCTAAAATATTGTCTTTCTTTTCTAAAAAAGAGCAGGCAATTAAGTAGCCTACTCTTTCTTCTTTATTGGTAAGTGTCAATTAGGCCACACCTTTAAAAAGATGTAGCCAATATGCTGTCCTGTTCTTTTTTAGAGATTTTACATTCTTCTGGAATTGAATCAAATCAAGGTAGTAGTTGATCACCATGATATCCTTATTTTATTATATAGTTTCCAATTCACTTTAACGTAAAGTAGAATAAAGGCTTCTTTTAAATCCAACATAAGTTATCACGAAGTATAAGAAATATACTCCACCAAATAAAAGTACTGACCTACCTATATAATTAAATGTATTAGAATCAATTCCAGTATAAAAAATGAAAATCTTACTAATATATAGCCCCATTATTCCACTTAGCAGTACGCCCAACACAAATGGAATCAAATAAATAAACACCTATTTGTTTAAAGACTATCTTGTGAATTTCATGCTGATTCAATCCAAGCCTTGACAAGATATCATATCTGAACTTATACTTTGAAGAATCACTAAGCTGCTGAACAGCTAATACTGTAAGAGCTATGCAAAGAAAAGTCACTGCTATATAGAACAATACATAAGACATAGTGAATAAAATAAATTTAACTGTCCCAAGCATATTATCTCGAACAATAATCCTTGAATTCATACTTATAATTTGATCAGTTCCATAATACCAGTTCTGTAACTCATCATTTTTAGCTTTCTCTAATTTTTCTAGCTTCTCTTGTAAGCTCTGTGGTGTTTTCTCGTTAAACTTAGCTACTACAATGGAATAATACGGTGTCATTACTGATGCTATATTATCTGGAACAATGATAATATAGTCACTTCCATTATGACCACTTTGAGAAAATGGAATTGTCTCTACTCCAACAAACTTCATTTTATTTCCATTAATCTCAACTTCATTGCTACTTGCAAAGCTTTTCAAATAACCTTCTAGTTTTTCTTTACACTGAATCATGTATTCATCATTTCTAAGAGCTATTTCTCCTTCGTTAAGCATTTTTCGCAGCTTATTGTAATCACTTAACTTCATATAGGTATCATAATCAAAATAGCACTGATAATCTTTATCACTATTTTCAGTTTTTCCATACTTAGGGTGTTTCTTAAAGAATGGATAGTTTCTATACATATACTGAGATACTTCATCAGAATTATTCTCATAAATCTTATATTTATAAATTTCTTTTAAACTTCATCTGATCGAGCAAAATATAAAACTTCTTCAACGTCATTTTCAATACTTTTTAGTTGCTTTTTTACCTTTCGTTTAAGCTCACTTTGCATACTATCATTAATAAGTTCTAGAGAAGTTAAAGGAACCTTAACTTCGTGCACCCAGTTTACCATATAATCCGCTAGCTCTTTTTTTTTCATCCTCTTTCTGTCTAAGCTCTTCAAGGAAAAATTTATTAAGTCTTCTTATAATAAAATAATAGAAACGATCATCATATCTTGGCGACTTCTCCATTACATCCGCAAGAAGTATAGGCTCTTCTAATTCCTGTAATTGTTCCTCTATTCGCCGAAAAAAACGGCTTCTTCTGTGATAATTAATCAGTAAGTAAACAAAAATCACAAATACCCAAATTACATCTATTAATAATATACCACCAGTCCGAATTCCCAAAAGCTTAAGATAAAAAGATAATAAAAGTAATCCAATTAAATTAATGCAAATGAATATTAGCTTATCCTCAACATAGTCAAACCATTTCATTTTAAGCTCCTCCTTATCCACAGCGATACCCTAGACTTCTCTTTGTTTGAATAATTTCAGGAGCATGAATTTCTTTGAGTTTTTTCCTGATTCTAGAAACATGAACACTTAAAGTATTGTCATCTATAAAAACAGAATTATTCCATAAAAAGTCCATTAAATCTTCACGAGACACATATTCTCCCTGCTTTAGAAATAGGTAATGAAGAATCTTAAGCTCATTATGCGTAAGATCAATACTATTGTTTTTGTATCCCATTGTAGCGGATAATATGTTTAACTTCACTCCATCACGGTATAATATACTCGAATCTTCTTTCGCCGCGGAAGTCCTTTTTAAAACTGCTTTTATTCTTGCTAAAAGTATTGGTGCTTCGTAAGGCTTTGCAATAAAATCATCGCCTCCCATAGTCATACACATAAGCTCATTCATTGAACTATTTTGTCCTGTTATAAAAATAATAGGAACTTCGGATTCCTTTCTTATCTCCTTACAAATTTGAAGACCATCTATACCTGGAAGTGCAAGATCAAGTAAAATGAGATCTGGGTTTTCTCCCTTAATCTGTTGGGGAACAGAATCAAATTCTCTTACAATGAAAACATCATAAAGTTCATTTCTTAAAATTATTTCTAGCTCCTCACAGATAGATATATCATCTTCAACAATTGCTATTTTCACCTTCATTCCTCCAATTGTCTAATACTCAACTATTTAATACTTAAATCACCTTTAAAAAGATTATAACACAAGATTATTGCACTTTTATACAATCTATATTTTCATGCCAAGTATTACAAAATAAATACCATATATTACATCTACCAAGGATTAAAACTATTTTATACAGTTATAGACATTTTCTAAGAGTCATTGATAAAATAATTCTCATATGATATAATGGCAAAAAACTAAAATCATTTTTATAATTTTAATCAAATTTTAATGTTTCTTAAATTGTTTTTAAAGCTTCTGTTATTATAATAAAACCATACTATATAACAGGAGGTTATATTTATGATCACTTTAGAACAAGTAGAAGAATTATGTGAGCGAGCAAATATTTCTTATGATGAAGCAAAAACAATCCTTGAAGAAACTAATGGTGATATTCTTGAAGCTATCATTAAGCTTGAAAAACAGAATCGCATTAAAGCCCCTGAAGGTGGGGGCTATTACTGCTCAAGAAATACGCAACAAAACAAAGAAGAAAATAATACTAATAAAAATTTTGGAAATGGATTTAAAGAAGATAATGATACATCCTTTGGAGAACTAATAGGCAGATTTTTTAGATGGTGTGGCAAAATAATAAGTAAAGGAAATAAAAATAGCTTTGAAGTTATAAAAAATGGGGATAGAATAATGGCAATTCCAGTAACCATATTAGCAGTTCTTATATTATTCATGTTCTGGATTACTATTCCTATTATGATTTTGGGTCTCTTTTTCGGATATAAATATATGTTTAATGGTCCTGATTTAGGAAAAGAAAATGTTAATCATGCAATGAGTTCAGTTGCTGATGCGGCTGAAAATCTAAAAAAAGAATTTAAAGGTGAAAAATCTGATGAGGAAAATTCTGATAATTGAAGATGAAGAAAAAATAGCACGTTTTATTGAACTAGAACTTAAATACGAGGGCTATGAAGTAGAAAAAACTTATAATGGAAGGGATGGGTTAAAACTTGTTGAAACCCACCCCTTTGACCTTATATTACTTGACATTATGTTACCAGGTTTAAATGGAATTGAAGTTCTTAGAAGGATTAGACAATTCTCTAATTTACCCGTTATACTTCTTACTGCTAGAGACACTGTTGTAGATAAAGTTACAGGACTTGATGGAGGTGCTGATGACTATATTACTAAGCCTTTTGCAATAGAAGAATTGCTAGCTCGGATTAGGGCAGCCCTTAGGAAAAATGAAGTTAGTAATGCATTAGAAAAATCGTCTGAGCTTGTATCAGGTGCTTTACGTCTTGATCCTATGAAAAGAGAAGTTCATGTAAACAACACTTTAATATATTTAACAAAACGTGAATTTGATTTGCTGCATTATCTTTTAGAAAATAAGAATATTGTCATAAGTCGTGAAACCTTAATTGAACATATTTGGGGCTATGATTTTTCAGGTGAAACTAATGCAGTAGATGTATATATTAGATATCTCCGTGCAAAAATTGAAGAGCCCTTTGGAATAAAAATATTATATACTGTTCGGGGAGTGGGGTATGTAATAAAAGATGAATAATAAAAAAAGTTCAACTTCAACCAATATAACTAATAAAATAAGTTCTTCCCTTGTTATAAAACTCAATGTCCGAATGATAGGAAGGCTATTTTCTGGATTTTTGACTATTAACACCCTTATTCTTTTAATGGGTTTTTTTGTTATACTATGGAAAGCAGAAATAGGAACACAAGATATAATTGAAGCATTGAAACAACCTCCTGATAATTTAGAATCCATATATCATCTTAACAGAGATTATGAAATAATAATGGAAGAAACCTCAAAAGGTATCATACTCCCTCATAATATACAAAAAAATTTACCTGTAGAGATACATAATGCTAAAAGAAGTATCAATATGTCCAAGACTAATAAAGATATAGGATTATTAGAAAAAATAGATTTAATAAAATATACTATTGGGTTTTCTATCAATAATTTATCTTATCAAATAGTATATTCTTTAGGCTCTAATTTAAAATTATTTATATATTTATTTTTTATTGTACTAATATTTGAGCTATTAATAATAATTAAAAATATAAGTAAAGGTTCAAAAATGATAAAGAAAACTCTCAAACCTTTGGCTGATTTAACAGAAGTAACTAAAAGTCTTAATGCGGAGGTATCTTCTATGGCCTCTAAGGCTGATGGTACCTATATCAAAGATTTGGCAGGAGTTATTAGTAATATTGATGCCAATAGGCTTGATAGTCGTATATCTGTTGATAGTTCCCAAAATGAGCTTAAAGACTTGGCATCTGCTATAAATGATATGCTAAACCGTATTAATGATTCTTATCAATCTCAAGTACGGTTTGTTTCTGATGCTTCTCATGAACTCCGAACACCTATATCTGTTATACAAGGATATGTAAATCTCCTTGACCGTTGGGGAAAAGAAGATCAAAAAACTATGCAAGAATCAATTGATGCAATTAAAAGTGAATCA
This sequence comes from Anaerosalibacter massiliensis, assembly GCA_000751555.1. Classification (GTDB taxonomy): domain Bacteria; phylum Bacillota; class Clostridia; order Tissierellales; family Sporanaerobacteraceae; genus Anaerosalibacter; species Anaerosalibacter massiliensis. The sequence continues at coordinate 198,546 of CCEZ01000049.1, forward strand.
GAAAATATGAAAGTCTTAGTAGAACAGCTCCTTTTTCTCGCTCGTGGAGATAATGAAACTATCCAACTTTACAAAGAAGTTTTTGACTCTTGTGAAGTTGTGAATGAAATAATTCATGAGACACAAATGATTGATAAAAATCATAATTTTGAAATTGATTTAAACAAACCAGCTTATATTAATGCAGATAAACAGCTTCTTAAACAAGCTATTAGAATACTCGTTGACAATAGTATAAAATTTACTCCTAGGGGGAAAAAAATTATTTTAAAAGTTGTCATTAAAGAAAATCATGTCCATATTATTGTTCAAGACAGTGGTATTGGTATAGATCCTGAAAACTTGCCCCATATATTTGATCGCTTTTATCGTTCAGATGAATCAAGGGCAAGGAAAACAGGTGGTTCTGGCTTAGGTTTATCAATTGCCAAATGGATAATAGAACGCCACGAAGCCTATTTTGAAATATTAAGTAGAGTAGACATAGGTACTCGTATAACCATTGTTTTTCCTACTGCTAAATCTTTAGAGTCTTAACTATCAATTAATCAATAATCCATAAGTATATCAAGCATTTTGTTAGTATTATTCATGAATGATTTCATAACTATATAATGTTCTGTATCTTCATATTTCACCTTATTAATTCCTTCTTTTATTTCATAGATAATAGAATCTGGATATGCCATTATTATTGGTGAATGGGTAGCAATTATAAATTGAGAATTCTTAAGAACTAATTCATGTAGCCTAGACAACATGGACATTTGTCTTGATGGTGATAAGGCTGCTTCAGGCTCATCTAATATGTATAATCCTTTCCCACTAAATCTATTTAAAAATAAAGAAAAAAAGGATTCTCCATGGGACTGCTCATGCAACGAAAGCCCACCATAAGAATCTATAATTTTATTCCCTAAAGTTTCCTGATCTAAATTATCTATATTTGTAGCCAAATTATAAAAACTTTCTGCTCTTAAAAAGAATCCATCCTCAGGTTTTGTTATTCCTTTTACTAGCCTTAAAAATTTATACAAATTAGAATGGGTTTCTGTAGTAGAAAAATTGAAATTTTTTGTTCCTCCTTCAGAATTAAATCCATAAGCGATAGCAATTGCTTCTAATATTGTAGACTTCCCAGTACCATTTTCCCCTACTATATAAGTTACCTTTGGGTGTAGCTCTAATGAATTTAAATTTTGTATAACTTCCAAGGAAAAAGGATATTCTGAAAAGGAAGGTATGTTTTCCTTAAGTAGTTTAATAGATCTTATGTAATAATCACTATTCCACCACTCCATTATAATCACCTCAATTAGTAATTATGGACAATTTCATTATATTTTTTATTAATATAATCCCCTAACCCACCCTCACTTTAAATTATAAATTAGTACATGGTAGTAACAATAACAATCTAATTGTACTATTGTAACATTTATGGGCATAATTTGTTATATGTGGAATCGAACCACTGGCCTCGCCCCAAAGCCGCCACCTATATGACTTGACTTATTTATAAGGTTTGTACTCACCTTTATAATCTAAAGCTACCAACTTTTATTTAAATTAGATCTACAGTCCAATTTAATCCTTGAATTTTTGTATCCAATTCTCTAAATTCCTTTGATAATCTACCAACTTCTTTTTGCATTTCTTTTACATTTACTATACTAATATATTTAATTTCTGTTCTAGAATATCTATCCTGTTTAATACTTGCAGCTTCAGCTATATGGGATAATACTAATCTTTTTTCCCATATACCATCTCTTTCTGCCAATGCATCAGCCAAAGTCCATTCTTCGTTAAATCTAGTTTGGTTATTTGTCTTATTTATTCTCTTAATAAGATTTGTTAGTTCAATTACACAATTTTCAAACTCTCTTAAAAGTACATCAGGTTCTTCACTTGGTTTATCACCTTCTTGAACCACCACATTATTTTCCAGCCTACTTTTAAGTTGTTCTATTTTCTTTTGTAAATCAGCTCTTAGTATTAATGCTTCTGCCAACTTCATAGTTTTTGCCCCCTTAACTCATATATAAAATATATTAGTCTCAAAATATGAAATTAAGTCAATTATATCACTCTTAACTAAAAAGTAGTGTTAAATAAATTATCTTTTTCTCTTTAGAAAGAAAAATAAAATTAAAATTAATGCTAACATATTTAAAACTGCACATACTCCTATAGATTTTTCTAAAGAAATATCCGAAACTTTACCTATAATTAAATTTGAAAATCCTCCAACTATATCTCCTATCATAGCATAGACAGAAAGAATTGTCGCCCTATCGAGTGTAGCAATGCTTTCATTCTGTATTGTATTTGTTAAAGGTTGAGTTATAGCAAAAGCACCCTCTATCATGAATATAATAATTATAACTAATATCCAATTTCTTATATAAATAAGCAATATATTAGCTACTATTATCATTCCAATTAGGATAATATATAATTTCTTTGTTCCAATTTTCTGGTTCATCTTGTATGCTTTTGCTGATAAGAGACAAGATATTTGCATGGATGCTGTTAAAAATCCAAAATATTTAATATTAATGCCACTTCTCAAATATATAGGTTGATTTAAGAAGATACATAATGCGTGGGTACTTTCTGCAATTAGGGCTATAGATATTATGAAAATAAATATAGTTTTATTATGCCTTAAGCTTTTAAAGCTTTTTATTATGCTAACTTTTTCTTCATTTCTATGTTCATAATTATCTACTAAAAAGAATGAAAGAACAAAAGCTATTCCATAAGGAATAATAGTGAGAAATGCAGTTAAATCTAAAGAATACTTTACTATAAATGAATTCATAAATGAAGCAATTAAGAATCCACTTGTGGAAGAAGCAGAATAGTAGCTAAAAGCTTTATAGCTATCTTTTCCATCTATAGAAGCATAAATGAGGGCAGAATCACAACCAGATATACCTGATATTGATATAGCCACTATAATACTTTCCAATAAGAACATACTAAAAGAATGAGCATTATAAAATATTATTTTTGACAAGAAAAACAAGAAAAAAGATATTACTAATGTATTTTTATAGCCAATTCTATCACCAATATATCCCCAAGGTATTTCAAATACAAACATAAGGATTATAAAAATTGCTTCTATAGTGAAAATATTGTTTAATGAAAGGCCTCTATTTTGTCTAAACAATGTAGCAACAGGTCCATAAAAAACTAAACCTTGTAAAAAAGCTATAATACAAAGTAAATATACATTTCTATTTCTATTCATTTTGACACCTCCACAATTAATTGCACAACAAAAAACCTTATATAATAAGGCAAAAATTTATCTTATAATGTTACTTATTCATGCAATTAATGTTTAGATGCCGCCATAGTCAGATTCTCCTTTGAATAAAATTAATAATTACAGATATTATAACATAAAAAAAGTTCCTTTCTCTGAAAATAGAAAAGAACTTTTATCAAACATTTTTCATTGTTTTAATTTTCCTTAAGTTCTAGTTATAGTTGTAGGTATAAATAAAAGAACACCAGACATCATATTTAAAACTTGTCTTAAAGCAGACTCTACACTTGAAGTATCTCCTGTTATTACAAGAGAGCCACTAAATCTATCTAAAAATCCTATTTTCACATCTGCTGATTTTGTAGAAACATCAGCAGCAATTATAGCTCCCTCACCGGGAGTAATGGTTAATATGCCTATAGCATCGCCTTTTTTCCTATCAAGTCCAAGCTTTATATATATATATCTTCTTGGGGATTAGATATTAAATGTGCTAATGTGATTTGCTTCCCTGGAACGTACTCTTGTATTACCCTTTGCTTCTCTTCCTTCCCCATATAATAATACTCCTTTCATATAGTAACACCTTTTCTTTGCAGACATATTCACTAAACGAGTACAAACCCGTCGTAAATAATAAATTATATACTCTCTATCAATCTATTATCTGGATGAGATAATAAGACAATATCTATAATTTTTTTATATTGTATATCATGATATTTTGCAGATTGTATAGCATTCTTTACAGAAGAAACATCCCCTGTAAAAATCAATAAACCTTTACCACCTATACCATTTGCCAATCTAAGTCTTATTAATTCTATATTTGATGAATCGCATAAAACATCTGCTAATACTATAGATGCAACAGAAGTTCTTGTTTCTATTATCCCTAATGCTTTAATATTTTCAGGTTTCTTTTTTTCTTTTAATGCATAAAATACTTGTTGATTTAAATTATTTATTGCATGACTATAAAGTATAGATTCTTCTCCTATTGCTCTGGATATCTCCAATGCAAAGTTTATAGATTGTACTGTACCTTCAATTATTATAAGATATTTTCCAGGGCAAACAGAACTACCTGTTATTAATCCTATTTTTGTTTGCTTAAGAATATTATCAAGTATTTCCATGCCTTTAGAAATACTTGATGTTTCTATTAACCCTAAGGCTTTCTCCAAATTTATCCCTTCTTTAAGTGGAAAACTATATTAAAATAATGCAAATATTATAGCACTACACACGAATATTGTAGTCGCAGGGGGATCTATATGTGAGTCACAATTAGTATTAAATATTCTACCTGCTATTTCTGCAACTATACTTGCCAATACAGCAAAAGCAGTAGCAATCCAAATATTGCCTGATGCTATAGCCGCATATCCTGCAACCATACTAATATGATGAGTAGTAGGAATTTCAAATCCCATTTGTGCAAATATCAACAATGCTGCACTTATACAGAATCCTAATACATTTATTTGAGTTAAAATAACTAAATATGATATTACAAATCCTAATCCAAATCCAAGAACTATATTAAAGAATAATGTTTTACCATCAAGTAATATTTTCTTCTTTTCTCCACTTGAATCTTTCTTCTCTCCAAAAATACCAGTTTTCCCAAATAAAAGTCTTGCTAATACTCCTAAAATAAATACTGTTAAGCCTGGAGTATCCAATTTCAAATTCATTGAAACAAATAAGTTATTTAGTAAATATCCTAATATACCAAATAGTCCACCAACTATTAGTACCGTAGAATCTCCAAATTTGTTTAAAGATGTCAATATATCTGTCCCATTTTCCAAATATTTTTTCTTGTTTGCAGCAAAGGCAGCAGCAGCTACCCCACCTGCAAAGGCAATATGAGGACCAAATAAACTACCAAATGTAACATCATTTAATATTGTTGGAGAACCTCCACTAGCCAAAACAGCTATGCCTATCAATCCTATAAATCCTGTGAAGATAAATGCTGGAAGTGCTCCTATAGCCGCTCCAAAAAGCCCTCCACCAAATGCAGAAAGAATTGTCTGTATGCCCACTTTTCTCATCTCCTATCCATTAATCTTTACTTAATTGAAAAACTACCTACTAATGAACATCTTCTCTTCCTAGCAAAACTTCTAGCAGAAGTCAATCCTTCTCCAGTTGGACCAGCTATAGTGAAAGTGGGATATCCTTCTCCACCAAATCCTAATCCAGCAAAAGATGGTGCATTTTTTACGAAAATAGTGGTTTCTATTTCTCTGGCAAATCTGGATAGATTGTCCACATTTTTAGAATGCATTATAGCTGTATGTCTATTTCCTTGCTCTACTTCAACAGCAAGTTTTATTGCCTCATCTATGTCTTTAACTCTAACTATAGGTAATATAGGCATCATAAGTTCAGTTACTACAAATGGATGATCCTTCTCTGTTTCAACTATTATAGCTCTTACATCATGTTCACATTCTATATCTACAGCTTTAAGTATAACTTTTGCATCTTTTCCTACAAATTTTCTATTTATCCTACCATTTTTATCTATTACCATACTGGCCAATTTATCTATTTTTTCTTCATCTTTTAAATGATATACATTATTTTTATTCATTGAAAATATTAAATAATCTGCTACACTATCAACTACTATAACTTCTTTTTCTGCAATACATGGTAAATTATTATCAAAACTACAACCTGCAATTATATCTCTAGCTGCTTTTTCAATATCGGCAGTTTCATCTATTACTGCTGGTGGATTACCAGCACCAGCTCCTATTGCTTTCTTCCCTTGAGATAATGCCGATTTGACAACTCCTGGTCCTCCTGTAGCTACTATCATTTTTATTTTTTCGTGTTTCATCATAATTTCAGCATTTTCTATACTTGGATTACTAGTTGTAACTACAAGGTTTTTAGGTCCACCAGCTTTTTCTATTGCTTTATTTATCAATTCAACAGTTTTCATAGATATATTTTTAGCACCTGGATGTGGGCTAAATACTACTGAATTACCTGCTGCTATCATTCCTATTGAATTACAAATTACAGTTTCAGATGGATTTGTTGAAGGTGCTATAGCTCCTATTACTCCATATGGGGACAATTCTACAAGAGTAAGTCCATTATCCCCTGTAAATACTTCTGAATTCAAATCTTCTACACCTGGTGTTTTCTCTATAACAAGTTTGTTTTTCTTTAATTTATCTTCATATCTTCCCATACCTGTATCTTCTACGCCCAATTTTGCTAACAATTCAACATCTTCCATAAGTTCTTTTCTGATGGTTTTTATAATTCTTCTTCTGTCTTCAAGGTTATAGTTTTTAAAAAAGTCTTTTTGAGCTATATAAGCTTTTTCTATAGCTTCATTCATATTATTAAATACACCGTTTTTACTTTCCTCTTTACAATAAGATGAAGTATCTTCTCCCTTTAACTGTTCTACTACTAAATTCACTATCTGTTCTAAATCCATTTTATCTAATTCCATCTAATATTATCTCCTTCCATTTCAAAAGTTTTTAGAGCATATAAAGCAACCTTTGTATCTTCTTCCACCGTACCTCCACTTACACCTAATGCCCCAACTACTTTTCCATCTATCTCAAGTGGATATCCACCTCCAAAAGGGACTATTCTTCCCTTGTTAGTCCATTGGATTCCATATAAATCACTATCTTCTTTAACTATATTTGAAACTTTGTTTGTAGGCATTTTCAATGCTAACGCTGTATAAGCTTTGTTCATAGATATATCTATACTAGCTAATAATGAATCTTCCATTCTATGAAGCAATATTAAATTACCTCCTGAATCAAGTACCGAAACTACTATGGGAACTCCTATTTCCTTTCCTTTTCTTTCCGCTGCCTCAGCTATTTCTTTTGCAATTTCTAAATTTAAAATTAACTTATTAGAAGCATGTCCCAGTTTTTCTAAAACTTTTTCCTTTACTTCTTGTATAAACAAGTATCTTTCTTCTGCTCTAGCCATTATGAACAAAACATCTGAAAGCCTATTTAAATATTTTCTTAATACTTCATCAATATTAGTTTCTCTGCTCAAAGATATTATTAATCTTTCTGCTCTTCTCACCATAGTTCTGGCAACATGTAATACAGAAGATGATGTGTTTTCCCCAGGTAGCACAAAACTTTTTTGACGACCTACTTGAGCTTCATATTTATCTATAATATTTTCTAAATAATCTACATCAGACTGGGAAATCTTATCATCCAACTTTTCTTTTCCATTATCATCACTAGCAAGTTGAGCTCCTAAAACAAATAATCTCTTTTGTATATTTCTCAATTCTTTTTTTATATCTTCATTTGATACAATAGAATACGCTACCCCTATCATAGAATTTGATTCATCTATAGTTCCATAACAATCTACTCTCAGACTATCTTTATTTATTCTACTTCCTCCAAACAGTCTAGTTTCTCCTTTATCTCCAGTTCTAGTGTATATGCTCAAGTCAATCACATCCTTTACTGATTAACTTCAATATTATCTACTATAGCTACTATTGACCTATCAATTGGCGCTTTCAAATCTTGAAATGCTTGTCTTGCCGAACTTCCTGTAGCTACAAGTACAATTTCTCCTGTACCTGCCCCTACAGAATCTATTGCTATTTCACAATTACCTACTGGATTATATCTCATATCTAAAGGTTGTACTATTAGAAGTTTCTTACCAACAAGGCCTTCATCTTTAGTAGTAGCTATAACTACTCCTTCTACTTTACCTATATACATTTAAAAACCGCCTTTAATTTTTTATTTTTATATCTATACCTAGGCTATGTGCCATATCTTTAGCTAATGCTGTAACTATAGTATCTTTTGAAACTACAATTTCACAATTATCTTTTTGTGATTTCATTATATCTTCTGTTGTAATTAACTTTTTATTTAATAAAATTGATTGGCTCTCTTTGGGTTCTAAAGATTCAAAAGAATTTACTACACCATCATATAATTTTTTAGCACTAGTAAACTTTATATTATAGCTTTCTAATCTCTTTAAATTATCTTTAATCATATTATTATAAGCTATAGGAACTTGTGAACTTAATTTTAATCTTATATTATTTTCAGGATCACAAGCATCTTTTGCAGCTATAATGGAAATTCCATTCATTATTCCCCAAGATACTAAATAGGTAATTAATGTATCTGATATTCCAAAAGAAATTTTTGAAGCTGAGTTCATAGTTAAAACAGGTATTATTATTTTCTTTATATCTTGTTTTAAATAATCTATATCTTTTATTTTATCCTCTACAAAAACATCTTCTATACCTAATTCTTGCTTTATAATATCAGAACCCAAAACAAACTCAGCTTTTTTAGATAAAACAACTTTTAAATTCCATCCATCATTAATTAGTTTTTTTATATTTTCAATTGAACTTTCAAATCCAATTTTTCCTCCAGTAAACAATACTAACGCTTTTTTCTCTCGTTCATACATTTCACTTATTATTCTTTTAGTTACTTCTTTCACAATAATATTTATCATTTCTTCTATATTCAATTTATTCACCTTCCCCGTTGCAATTTAATGCTATACCAAGAGGTGTAATTAAAAGGGGGTTTAAGGGTTTTATTGTTTTTATTCCTATATACTTTGTAAATACTTCTTCAAATTTAGTAAAACTACATGCTCCTCCTACTACATAAATCTTATCTACAGAATATCCTTGTATATGTCTTTTTACAATTTCAGCCATTTTTTCAATTACTGGTTTGATAGCTACAAATACTTTTTCCTCTTTTTTAGGATCTCTCTTTAATTTTTCTGCTTCATCAAAAGATATTCCATAACTTCCTCCTAAAACTAAGGTCATATGAGTTCCTCCTGTAGGTTCATCTGCTGTATATATAACTTTACCTTCTTTTAAAATGCTTATCCCTGTAGTACCTCCACCTACATCTACTACTGCTCCATCTTGAATTCCTAGAACAGTAGCAGCAGCAGTTGGTTCATCTATAATATCTACTACATCCATTCCTACAGATTCAACAACATTAGATATAACTTTAACATTTCCATCTATTGTTCCAGGAGGAACGGCTATAGCTGAGTAGTTTAAATTAATCTTAAGCATTTCTTCTATATCATGTTTTAATTTTTCTAATATATTTACAGCTCCAATATAATCTACAACTATGCCGTCTTTTACCACTTTAGCCTCTTGAGAAGCTCCTGCTATTGGATTACCTTCCTGGTCAACTATAGCTAAAACTATATTAGCTGTTCCTAAATCTACCCCTACTTTTAATTTTCCATCATAGGAATTACAGCTTTTAGTTTGTATGAGATTATTAAACTTCCCAATATACTCATTTACCGTTGATAAATCCATATTAAAATACTCCTTATTTTCTAACTACTTTTACTTTATCTCCATTTTTTAGACCTGAAGAATTAGCTTCATCTATATCTATATGCATTTCTAAACTATATTTATTTGAAACTCTCACAAGAACATTATAAAATGCTGTTTTTCTTATACCTTCGGATAGTACTGTTACCATTTCCCCATTTTTGAATCCACGCTTTTTAGCATAATCCTCTGGCATGTGTATATGTCTCAAAGCGACTATAACGCCTTTATCTTTTTCTATACTTCCATTTGGACCTTCAATAATTATTCCTGGAGTATTTTCTATATCCCCAGATTCTTTCACTGGAGTTTTTATCCCTAATTTAAAACTATCAGATATAGAAATTTCAACTTGGGTATTATTTCTTACAGGTCCTAATATTCTTACATTTTCAAATTTACCTTTTGGTCCTTTTATAGTTACTGTTTCTTTAGATGCAAATTGTCCTGGTTGACTTAAATCCTTAAACTTTGTTAGTTCATAGCCATATCCAAACAAATTATATAGATCTTCTTCACTAAGATGTACATGTCTATTAGATACTCCCACAGGGATTAAGCCCTCTTCTTCTTCAAGCTTTTTTTCTACTTCTAACACAATTCTTCTAATTAAGGCTTCATTAATTTCCCCCATATAAAGTTCTCCTTCCATAACCTATAATATTGCTAAAACTATTTTGCTTGTTCTGCTTGTGCATGTGGTAAGATTTTTTCTGTATCAATATGAGGTCTTGGAATTACATGTACTGAAACTAATTCTCCTACTCTTTCTGCTGCTGCAGCTCCTGCATCAGTAGCTGCCTTAACTGCACCTACATCTCCTCTTACCATTACTGTGACTAATCCTGAACCTATTTTTTCATATCCTATCAATTCAACATTTGCTGATTTTGTCATAGAATCTGCAGCTTCTATAGCTCCAATCAATCCTTTTGTTTCAATCATTCCTAATGCTTCTCCCATTTGTTATTCCTCCCTTTATTTTTTATTATGAATACAAAGTACCCTAGGTTCTCCTTTTTTCCTTGGACATTTAGGATCTCCGCAAATATTACATATATCTTTAACATTTTTATTCAAAGAAACATCATTTATTTTTTCTTCAACTTTTCCATTACTGTCTTTATCAGTTTTCTTTTCTGTTTCTTTTTTAATTTGTTCTGTTACTTCTTCATTAATAACTTTCTTAACTTCATTATCATCTTTTATTCCTATATCCTTATTTTCAATTTTCTCTGTCTCTTTAAAATTTCCAACTGTTTCTAAACTATTTATTAACTTTTCAATTTCATCATGGGGTCTAGGTATAACAAGTTTACTCCATATTTTATTCACTTTAGCTGCTGCAATACTTCCAGCTTCAACTGCAGCTTTAACTGCTCCCACATCTCCTGCAAATTTTACTGTAACAAGTCCACCGCCTTTAGTTAATTCATATCCTAAAAGCTTAACATTAGCTGATTTTACTCCAGTATCAGCAGCCTCAATTGCTGCAGCCAATCCAACTGTTTCTATCATACCTAGTGCAAACTTAAACAATATTACACCCCCTCTTTAAAGACTTTCCATTACTTTTTTTACAATCATTTCAATATCTACATAGTTATCTGAATCATCTTTGTTTCCATTTTCTTTTTCATCTATTTCAGCATCATCTGAAAATGATTTAAAGGCGATTCCCTTTATTAATCTTGCTGCATTAGCACCTAGTTTTCTTAAATTATGGTGTTCATCCTTTATATTTAAACTAAATAAAGGTTCCTCTTTATTCAACTTCTGATAATGTACTATAATATTTCCATCTTTACCTATGCCAATGCCTACATTTAATTTTGAATCTTCTGCTGCACTATATCCTAATTCTATAGAATTTTCTAAAGGTTTCGATTCAATATTATATGGAAGTCCTTCTTCTTCAATTCCCCACAATAATTGGTTATATGAAGATTTATCCTTTATTTGTGATGAATAATAAATATTGATTGTAGGCCTATCAACATTATTCATTTTTTACATCCTCCTTGTATGACAATACAAGACCTGTTGCTACGGCATTTCTAGCACCTTCCACGCTTCTTATATTAGCCCTACCTGATACTATTCCATATTGAGATAATGCATCAGTAACCAATTGAGGAACTTCAAAATCTAAAGCTGAACCACCTAATAATACAACATATTCAATATCTCTTATATTTCCGGTTTTACTAACTATCTTCAATGCTCTTATTGCATTAGTTACAAATACTTTTTGTTTAGCAGCTTTTCTAACTATCTTTATTTTTTCTAAAGAATGATCACTTGGTATAGGTATCATATTTCCTTCTTTTAAAATTACTACTCTTGCAAAAACTTTAGGATCTAGTTGTTTTTCAAAAAATTCTACAGAACCATCTTCATGTCTAATATGAAAAAGACTTTCTACTTTAGCAAGTGGATATTTCTTTATATCTTCAGCTAAACCAAAATCGTCTAATCCTAATTCAGAATTTATAAGCATAGTAACCATATTACCTGCACCTGCTAAATGTATAGATTTTATTTTCCCATTATTATCTATAACAGAGGCATCTGTAGAACCTGCTCCCATATCTAATATTGCTAAAGGAGTACTGCTACCAGGAGTTGTAAGGGCTCCCCTTATGGCCATATCTGCTTCTATTCCGCCAACTTCAACTTGAACTTCTATCTCTTTTTCTAGTTCTTCTGCTATCATACTCATTTGTAATTTATCAGATTTAACCATAGCTGCTATTCCTACTGCATTTTCCATAGAAAACTCTCCTGCAACTCCTCCTTTTACTTTTTGAGGAACAAAAGTATCAACAGCTAATAAATCTTGTATCTTAATTTCACTTGGGTGATGTTTCGTAAGATTTGCCATTACTTGTCTTACTTTTTCCAACATGCCTCCTGCATTAGTACCAGGTTCTCCATTTACATCTAGAATAGGATAACACGATCTTAAAACATCCATTATAGCAGAAGCTCCTTCTTCTACATCTATAGACATTCTTCTTTTCTCGCCAATTACGTTTATTTTTCCTGATGGAATTCTTTTCTCTTTAACATCTCCCTTAGGGGTTTTTATTACAACGGCTGATCTATTTCCTATAAGGGCTCTAGCTATAGGAACTATCATTTTAGTTTCTTCTGGAGTTAATCCAAATTGAGTAGCTATACCAAAAGGATTTGAAAGAACTTCTACTACACCACCAACAGGTGCTACTTCTATAGCAGTTTTTACTCCTTCATGTACTTTATCTATCAAAGCTACTTCATCTACTATTGGTATAGTTTTAATTAATCTATTATTAACTAAAACTCCATCATCTTTTTGCATAATAGCCCCTTGTATATCTTTTCCATTTTTTAAAGCTTCATTTATTAAAGATACAGCTTCCATGAAATCAACTTCTTTTGGAACTATGACTATCAATGGCTTTTTATCATCATATTCTTTTAATTTTCTAATATCTATAGTGTAACCAACACCTAGTCCAATTCCTCCAGGTGTAGAAGGATTGTGACCTATCATTGTAGATTCTGTTATAATAGTCTCTGTTATAGTTTCCATTGCTACATCACCAATTACTGGAGCAGCTTCGTTTATTCTAATTAAATTTAAGTCCTTAATATCTATATTTGCCTTATCAAGTGCTTGTTTAAGAGAAGCAAATATTCCATTAATGTTTTCACGTGTACCCTTTATACCAGTAGTTTTAACAATACCACTAGATAAAAACTCAATATTATCATCATAAATTCTAGCTAAAGCTGTCTCTGTAGTAGCATTTCCTATATCTATACCTACTATCAACTCCATCTATAAAACCTCCTGGCTACTTATAAATACACATAATTAATCTTTTCTTAACATATTTCTTTTTTCATATACTTCTGCTGCTTCTCTTACGAAATTGCTATTTATTGTTGCATTATATTTTTCTTCTAGTTCATTAGCTATATCCAATAATTCTTGTTTAGTTGATCTATTTGGTCTTAATGCATTGTATATCTCTAATATTCTTTCATCTGAGATAACTGTAAGTTCAGATGCTCTTCTTAAATTTTTAGCAAATGCATCTCTATTTACTCCTTCAGCTACCTTTGCTTGTAATTCCAATGTTTCTGGTGATATTCTAACATCAGTAGATTTAATATCTCCATTCAAAACGTTATTTAAAGTTATCTCTTCTAACTTCCTATTTGTAGGAGTCTTAACCAATTCTGGACATTTTGTTGCTAAAGGATAATCTTTCTTCGCATCTATTTCAACACCTGAGGATTTATTTTCACTTTCTTTGAATATTTCCTTATCTGAATCATTTTTCATTGACATCATAACTTGTCTAACAACTTCTTCTATCATTTTTTCTTGATTCATTATATTCACCTCCAATAATTAAAACTCTACTTTAAGTTCTTCAGATTTACCATTCAAATCAACATGTTCTGTTTCTTTTATATGAAGAAGTGCTGCTAATGCTTGATACTTAGGTCTTGCCATTTGATCATTTATAGTAGGCACTGGATTTGGTGATTCTCCCTTTGCATATTTTGCTGCATTTTTCCCTATGGCTCTATATACATCTAATGTTAATACTGGTGCTTGTGGAAAAAGTTCTAAATTACTTAATGGTTGCAAATCTTTTTGATGAATTATAGCAGTACCTTTTGATTGTATCCCTATACCGATACCTGAACCACTTAACTTAGCTGCTTCAAGTCCTATAAAAGCAACATCTGAAGTTCTATTTACTCTAACAATCCTAGTTTTTAAACCTTCCTCTTCTATACCTGCAATTATTTCTCTTAACACTTTATCATGAGGTAAATGAATTATTGTTTTATTTTGATATTTTGCAAAAGCTGGAGCTACTCCTATAACTACCTCATCACTTCTAATCCCTTTTTTAGCTATTCCTATTTCTTGTATATTTAAAGTTCCCAATGAAATTGGCTCTGTTTTTTCACTTTTTGATATTGGTTTATCCTTAACACTTAAATTCTTCATAACTTCATCAATTATTTCACGAATAATTTTTTCATCAACAGCCATTTTATTGCCTCCTCTCAGGATCTAATTATTCAAAATCTTCTGGACTTTTAGCGTTTCTAATATCCTTTATTTGGTCCCATCTTTCTTCGCTCATTCTATATCCTGTGCCAGGTCCCATATAATCATTACAGTTATTTACTGCACTTATGACATTATAATCACTATCTAATATAGCTGAAGTATGAAGATAATCTCCTGAAACTCTCTGTTTCAACATATTTAACACTCTTTCCGCTATATCTTCAAAACCGTTTTTATAAAGTGCTTTTACTACATCTACTCCTGTTATTCCTCTGTTCATCATTTCTTCAGCAGCTTTAATATCTTCTACCATATTTCTTTCTGGCATATCTTTACTTCCATTAGCATATGTTGCTGCCTCTACTTCTTCATCAGTTACAGTAGGAAGTCCCAAACCTTCAAATACTGCTTGTATGGCCTTAGCCGCTTTATTTCTAATAGCTACTACTTCTTCTTCAGTCACTGGTTGTAATCCGCCATCTACTTTCAAATCTCTTTGAATAATATTGTAATCATCAAAATCTGATGCATCAAAATTTGAACCTGCAAACATATTGTCATAGTTTGGAACTGCACTATACCCTGAAAATATAAAATCAGTTCCAGGCAACATTTGCATTAAAGTCCTTGCTGTCCTTCTCATTGGTGAATGTGAGAAAGTTTGATCATTTCCTGATGCTACCTCTAAATCCAACATTGTAGTTATAAGGTTTTCTGCAAGTACAGCCCTAATACCAGAAGGAACTGAACCTGGAACACCTATACAACTTATAGAACCATTTTGTAGTCCTTGAACCCCTGCACCTCTTGTAATATATATACATTTTGCCTCTAGATAAAGCATTGATTTACCTTCAGCATTTCCCATCAATACTTCTGCACCTGTACCAGAAGTAAATCTCATTTTAAGTCCTCTTGACGCATAAGCTGAAGCTAAAAAAGCTTTAGACCAAGGTGTATCATCACCATCTACAAAAACTCTTTCTGTTCCATATACTGATACTGTTTCAGCATAACAAGTTAAACCTCTCATACCTAATTCTAATTCTGTAGCTTCTTCTACTGCACATTGAGTTAATACTCCACTTCTTCCAACTTGTGAACCAACTAATAATGCTAAAGCGTTAAATGGAGCATATCTTACTACTGCAACTGTTGTTTCCATTTCGTCAAATCCTCTTAAAGCTGCTTCCGCTGCATCAGCAGCTATTTGAACTGGATTATCTTTAACATTAGTTACATGACATTGGTTTGATGGAGTTTTTCTAGCTCTCATTTTTTGTACTGCCATCATCATTTCAACTACATTCATCTTTGAAACTACATCCACCATTTTTGCTGGAGTCATAGCTGTAGTAAATTTAATTATTTCTTCTCTTGGAATATTTACATCTACTATCTTCCTTGCTATCTCAGTAGAATCTATTTCTATCACTTCAAGAGCATTATCTAAATTTATTGCATAATCTGCAATAAACAAATCTATCATGTCAAAATCTTCACGTTTTTTTCCATCTAATTCTACAACTTTTCCGTTTTCTATCTTAATACTTGGCTCTGGATCACTTGGACTATTCATTGCTATCAATCCAACTTCAGGCCATTCCTTTACAAATCCATCTTTATTTACATCTCGCTGTTCAAGAATTTGAAATCTTTTAGATCTTTTCATATTTATTTCCCCTCCTTTTTGTTATTAAATATATGGTGTTGTAGTAGATTTTGGTTCTTCACCTAAAGCTCCCAATGCTTTCAATCCTACTTCTCTTGCAGCTATAACAGCTTGTCTAACTGCTCCTGAATCACCACTTATTGCTAATATAACTTCATTTGAAAAACTTGTACCATTTGCTGGAGAAGAATAAGAAATTATATCAACATTCGCAGCTTTAACAGCAACATCTGAAATTAAAACACCTATAGCTGCTGGTGCACCTACAATTAGGCCAAATGATTTTCCTACTTTTGCTCCAAAAGCTTTTTCACATGCATAACTTGCTCTAGCTGTATATTGAAACTCAAGGTGACCAGCTTCATTTCCATGTACATCTCCGAAAGTTCTATCTAATTCTTTTAATGAAACTTCTACAGCTCTTCTTGCATCTGATACGTCTTCTGCACCAAATATGATTAATGAACCGTGACCTGCTCCTCCTTTTGTATCCCTTGGAAGTTCAATACTAATTATTTCTGTATTTGTAGCTTTAACTGCTTCATCTGCTGCCATTATTTGAGGGCCTGCTCCTGTACGCCCACCTATAATACCTATAGATCTAAATTTCTTATCTAATTTCATAAATTCATGTAAATTATAATCTACATTAGCTATAACTAAACCTATAGTATCTCCTAAAGCTGTTCCAACAAATTCTGTTAATCCACAATATTTACTAGAAGATTTAGATTCACTTTCAGATTCTTCTACTTCTTTAACATCATCAAGTTTTTTCATTATTTCTTCCATTATTTTGCCTTTCAGTTCTTCTTGCATTTATATACACCTCCAAAATGTTTTTTATTATTTATTAGGTAAAATGTTTTCCACATCTCTGTGTGGTCTTGGAATTACATGGACTGAAACTACATCACCCACATTATTAGCTGCTGATGCTCCAGCATCAGTAGCTGCTTTAACTGCACCTACATCCCCTCTTACCATTACTGTAACTAATCCTGAACCTATTTTTTCATATCCTATTAACTGAACATTTGCTGATTTTACCATTGCATCGGCTGCTTCAATTGCACCGACTAATCCTTTTGTTTCAATCATTCCTAGGGCTTCATTTCCCATTATTTAAACCTCCCCACATTTTTGGAATTAAAACAAGTCTTAAAAGCCATATATAATGTGTTTCATTACCTTAAGCATAATATTTTTAACCCATTTTGTCTTTATACTATCTTGGCTTGATGCTATAAAAAAAAGTCATATATCTATGTATTAAAAAACAAAAATATACACCTATATACCAAAAAGATATTTTCTTGTCCTAATATTATATTTTTTTGTCATATCCAAACTTAAAATATCAGCCTATATATTTCAATGTTTCATTTCCAAATTAATACCTATGCTTATATGCATAAAAAAAGCTGTTAGTCTTATAAACTAACAGCTTGAAAATATCATATATACCATCCACCATTAATTTTAGGTGTATGTTTAATGAAAAGATTACTTTTTAACTTTTTTATTTTTTCATTCTTTTTTTTATCTCTATATTGAGAGGGAGTTATTCCAAAGCTCTTCTTAAAAACTTTACTAAAATAATTAGGCTCACTATACCCTAGTTCAATTGCAATATTTATAATAGGTATATCTGTATCTTTTAAAAGTTCCTTTGCCTTTTTCATTCTATAAAAAGTAATATAGTCAATAAAATTAACTCCTAATTCTTTCTTAAATAATTTACTTAGATAATAAGCACTTAAATTTACATGATCAGCAACATCATTTAACGATATCCCATTATGAAAATTATCTTTTATATATTCAATAGCTTTTAAAAGCTCTTTAGAAACCACACTATCTACACAAACATCATTTATTGATAATTCTTCTGGTTTTCTACTTATCTTATTATAATGTTCTTCTATTATATTTATTATTTCTCTTCCTCGTACTGGCTTTAAAATATAATCATTTGCTCTTGCCCTTATAGCTCTTTGAGCAAATTCAAAATTATCATATGCAGTTAACATTATTATTACTTTGTTTGCATCTTTCTCTTTTATTATCTTTGCAGCCTCTAATCCATCTATTCCAGGTATTTTAATATCCATAAATATAAGATGAGGATTTAATTTCTCACTTAATTCAACTGCCTCTCTTCCTGAACTAGTTTGCCCAACAATTTCAACATAATTTAAATTTTCATATATAATTTTTTTCAAAGCTTCTCTTTCTAAATATTCATCATCTACTAATAGTATTTTATACACCTAAAGCACCCCTTGCATTCCTTATTTTAGGAATTTTAACCGTAACAATTGTGCCCTTGTTTACCTTACTGTCTATATTTACACCATATTTTTTCCCAAAGTAATTTTTAAGAATATTATCTACATTTTTTATTCCTATACCTGTAGAGCTACCTTTAAAGTATTCTTGTGATGAATTATCTAGTATCATATCTATCTTATTTTTAGGAATTCCAACACCATTATCTATTATACTTATACTTACATCTTCCCCTACAGATTTACCTGTAATATTTACAAATCCTCCATCTTCCTTACATTCCAAGCCATGATTGATAGAGTTTTCAACAAAGGGTTGCAATGTCATAAAAGGAATCTTGATGTTTAATATTTCTTCTTGTATATCAATATCATAATCTAACCTATCACCAAATCTAGTTTTCTGTATATTTAAATATTTCTCAATATACTCTACATCAACTCCTAAAGTTACAATCTGATTTGATTTTTTAAGTGTATATCTTACTATTTCAGAAAAAGAAATAGCCAATTCTTCTGTTTTAGTTGCTCCTTCCAATAAGGCTAATCTCCCTATAGTATTTAAAACATTAAATAAAAAATGGGGATTTAATTGAGATTGCAAAGCCTTAAGTTCAGCAGTTTTTAAAGCCCTTTCTAACTCTGACTTAATCTTAGTTTCTCTCAATAATTCCATGTTTTTTTTATTCAATTCTTCTTGATAAACACTTGCTAGTCCCTTTTCAACTATGTGGTTTGCAACTATATGCATCATATTTGCAGCAGCATTTATCTTCTCATATGATATAACAGGTGCTTTATTATACGCATCAATAACTTCGGCTTTATCATGCCATTGATTACTAATCTGCTCCATGCGTTTTTTACCATCAAAGGGCTTTTTATCTACCTTTACTTGTCCAGCCATTATAGATCCTAAATATTGTCCTTCTAAAACTATGGGGATGGCAAAATCCACTAACCCTCCATGACATGTATATATATAGGGTTCGCCAATTCTTGCTGCTTCTAAACCTCCATGTGCATCAGAATAACAGCACTTTTCATTACATTTTGCATCTTTTCTAATAAGACTACAATATTTAGAAAAATTACTAAATTTGGTTATGGGATTGCCCATATAATCTACCGTAACAACAGCTAAACCTGTAGCTTTAGAATAATAATCTTGTATTTTCTGCAAAACATCAACATCTATGATCTCAGAAAGATGAAAAAATTTATTCATAATAACCTCCATTCTGCCACTACCACTAGCGGCATAAATAATGGTACAGGAAAACTCTATACCTTAAGAATGTTTTCTTAAAGTATAGAATCATCTTTCTAACCTTCATATGCTTTCTTAAATATCATTATTATATCATCTTTTGTGGGTTTCCTAGGGTTTCCTATTGTACAAACATCTTCCATAGCAGTTTGGGACATATTTTCAATTTCATCAAAAAACTCTTTTCCATCAATATCCATTTCTTTTATACATACTGGTATACCAAGCTTTCTATTAAGAACTTTTATACTCTCAATTAATGAAGAAACTCCTTGTTCTATACTAGATGCAGGCAATCCAATAGATTTTGCTACATCATTATACTTATATGCACATGTATTATCCAATGAATTATATTCTATAATATATGGTAAAAATATAGCAACTGATCTACCATGAGATACTTTAAATCTTGCTCCAAAAGCATGTCCCATACTATGATTTATACCAAGTGCAGAATTTGTGAAAGCTATTCCAGCCATACATGATGCATTATGCATCTTTTGTCTAGCTAAAGTATCATTTCCATCACGATATGCCCTTAATAAATAACTAAAAACTATCTTTAAAACTCCACTTGCTAAAGTATCAGTAAAGTCTGATGATTGATTTGATACTAAAGCTTCCAATGCATGAGTAAATACATCCATTCCAGTATCGGCCGTAACTGAAGGAGGAACACTATTAGTAAAATCAGGATCTACAATTGCTAAATCAGCTAGCATAATATCTTCACTAAACGCCATTTTTCCATGAGTATCATTATCTGTAATCACTGAATATGATGTAACCTCAGAACCTGTACCACTTGTTGTAGGTATTGCTATAAAATAAGGTTTTTTAACATGTTTTTTATTAGATTCATTCATCATATTCATATAAAATAATATTATGCCTTTTGCTGTGTCTATTGCAGAACCTCCTCCTATAGCTATAATTGAATCAGGCCTGAACTTTAACATAAGATCTATTCCATCTATAACCAAGTCTGAAGATGGATTAGGTTCTACTTTAGAAAAAACTTCATAATTAATTTTTTCTTCTTCTAAAATATCTGTTACTTTTTTGGTTATACCAAATTTGACCATAAATTTATCCGTAATTATTAATGAATTCTTAATATTTATCTTTCGTAAATATTCTATAGACTCTTTTTCATGCACAATATGTGGCTTTAAACTAAACTTTTTCATTAAACCATTTCCCTCCATTTTTAGAAGTACTCTGGCTTTTAAGACTTGTTTATTTGAAAACAAACAAAATATTCTACAATCTTACATAATACATTATAATATACTTCTCATATTCTTACAACATAAATATATTAATCCCTATATACTATTATGAAGTATAAACAATTAATTCATGTAAAATTTCATTTAGACATAATGATTACTATAATAAATATTAATAGCAATTAAATTTAATTGCTATGGGGCTATTTCAAATTGTTAAATAATCTATCTTTATTAATAGACATAGCTGTTTCTTTGTCAACTACCTTTCCCTAAGATAAAATTATATAAAGTATGTCTGAAACTCCTACGACTTAAAAAGTGCTGATATGATGCCTTATTGTACTTCTCTCAATGACTCTCCTTGAGCAAGATTGAAATCAAGATCTTCACACTGATTTTGTGAATATGTATTCCCCTTGCAAATTTATTAAATCGTATAAAATTGCTTATATCTACCTTTCCAACCCCTCAACAATATAATTAAATTCATAAAATAATATTTTTTATATAGTCTAAGACTACTTTAACTTGTTTACTGAATTTTACAGTATTTTTCTATTTTATTTCTTGAATCAATTATATCCTCTAAACTTTGTACAATCTCTAAAACTATCTTGCCATCAAATTTATTCAATATATTAGTAAAAACATGCTTATAATCTATATTACCCTGTCCTATAGGTAAATGTTCATGAGCTATCTCGAGATGTCTATCGGCAATATGTAATATTTTAGGAGCTTTTATTTTAATCATAGATTCAAAATGCTCATAATTATCTATATGAGCTACATCAAGAAGAAACTCTAATTTTGGATTTTGTTGAAACATAATCTCTATATCATTTAATTCATTAAAAATTGGATCTATTCTACTATTATTCTCTAAATATAAAGTAATACTTTCCTTCTCTAGCTCATATAAAGCAATTCTTACTTTATATGATAACTTATATATTGTTTTTGGAGTTATTTCTTCACTTTCACATATTGGATGAATTATTAGCTCATCATGTCCTAAATATTTTAATATTTCAACTAGCTTTGGTATATGCTTTTCAAATTCATTTATATCTAAAACAGCATGAATTATTGCTGGAAAATCATAATATTTAATTATTTCTAATGGATTTGAATCTTTATTCAATGTAATCCCATTTCTATCATATCATATTTGCATAAATTGGAAATTATTATTTTTAGCAAACTCTATTTCTTCTTTATACGGATTAAAATACCTTGCTAAGCATCCTATTTTCATAACATAACCTCCATCTTATAATATTACTCTAGAAAATCACTCTAAAATGTAGTTTCCTCTGAATGCTGTATTTCTAACATATGTTATTAACACTTAATCTAAGTTAGTTTTATTTATCTCCGCTTTTAAAAGGTAACGTTGAGAAATTAATAGAAAATCAATACCACATACCTAAAAAATTTATTAAAGAAGTAAAACACAGGACAAGCTATATATTGCATGACTACCCTCCTGTAGACATCTTTAAGAAAAATAATTTTAAATTTAAAATGTATAGGAAATGGGATACAGAAATGAATAAATTTAGAAGAGGTAAGAATAAGGATATAGATGAAAAAAATACTCAAGACTCATCTTCCCAAAATGGAAAGGTAAATAATATAATTGAACCAGGGAATATTATAACCAATCAATCAAACAAATTAGATTTTGACAGATTAACAGATTTAGACATTCTAGATATTCAAATAAAAAATAAAGGATTTAAAAGTTATAAAGAGTTGGTATATGAATTAAGATTAGAAGATAAAACATATTTTAAATATCCTGCTTCTGAATGGACAGAATCTATTAAAAAAGCAATATGAGAAATGTATTATTTTGATGACACTACCATATATGGAAAAAAGATAGCTAGATTTGATGTAGTATATAAGTTACAAAAACTAGAAATAGAAATAATAAAAATGTAATTGATATTATTATAAAAGAAAGTGAATATAAAAAAATAGATTATACAGTAGCTTATCTTAAAACCACTATATTCAATGAAATAGATGAGTTTAAAGCTAAAATTCAAGCACAAGTTAACTATGATTAAAATAATTAAAGATAAAAAGAGATAAAGACTAGATATTTAGTTTTTATCTCTTTTTATTATATAAAAATTCTAACATAGTCTAATATAAACTAAAGATAAAATCATTATTATAATGTTTTCTAGCATAATAGGTTTTCTTACTACCAGCACTTATAGAGAATCCATATTTTTTCAAGGAACTAATACTCCAAGTTCCTGTTATATTTTCATTGGTAGCTACTTCAATTATTCCACTTGCATTTATAGATATTTTAGTTGCTGGTAATTTATTGTTGTTAAAAGTTCTAGTGCTTTTTAAAGTATACTTACCACTATTACCTGGTCTTTGCCAAGCATCTTGAATTTTATTGAATTGTCTAAAAGAACCACTTGACCAAATTTGAACTCTAACGCCTA
The DNA here is from genome assembly GCA_000751555.1 of Anaerosalibacter massiliensis. Taxonomy (GTDB): domain Bacteria; phylum Bacillota; class Clostridia; order Tissierellales; family Sporanaerobacteraceae; genus Anaerosalibacter; species Anaerosalibacter massiliensis. Next base: position 222,254 of record CCEZ01000049.1, read on the forward strand.
CTTCAACCGCAGCAGGCTTATAGGTTTTTGATCTAAATAATGTTCTCCAAACTGTGTTGTTTGCAGCACTATTTTTTATTTCTTCATCTTCAAATTGTTCTGTATATATGTCAATTTCTTCATTTGTTTTTTTATCTAAAATAACAGCGGTTACTGAATCATCTTTTTCGATGTATTTTACATCTATATCTTTTGCATTATATGGGACTTGAACATTTAATAAATCTAGTTTTATATCTGTTATATCTTCTGATGTTGATAAGTAATCTTCATTTTCTATAATTTTTTCTTTGGTTATTTGTACCCTAGCTTTATTTTCTTTTAATTCATTAAAAGAATTTGCTTCTACATTGCTAGGAGTACCTAATGATATTAAAAATATCATCATTAATAGTAAGGCAATGCTGTTTTTTACTGATTTAAACATTTTACTTCCCCCTTTTGATATTAATATTGTATATAAAAGTGTATCATACATTTACCTTATATCCAAATTTTACATCAATACCTTTTTATTAACTTAAATGTTTTTTGTTTCATTAATTGTTAATTTAGTTTATAATATTAATTGATATTATAAATTAGGAGGAGGAATTTTATGGATAACAAATTAAAATTATATTTAAAATCAATTAATTTGCATATTGTACTTTTAGTTGTTACTTTATTATTCAGTAAGCTTTATCAATATTTAGATGCAATGATTGGTAGTTGGGTTGACAATTTTTTTGCTTATTTATTCTTTCCAGCTTTTGTTTTAATTGTTATATCGTTCATATTAAATTTATTTATTATTAATAAAATGGATTAAATTTTATTTTAGAGCCTGAAATAAGGGCTCTTTTTTTATGACAATATAAAAGAAGTTGGCATATATCAAGATAAGAAAATAAATAAATATATTATACTAAAAAATATTCTAGAAAATGAAGAAGGGAAGAAAAAAGTATGCAAAATAAACAAGTAAATAAGAAAAAGATTAAAAAGCAGAAAAAGACGTTTGAGATTAGCAAAGATGTAGAAAAAGCTATGAAAATACAGACTGCAATGGAGGAGAAAACCCTAAATAAATGGGTAGATGACACATTTAGAAAAAATATTTTTGACGAAGTTTGGCAGTTAGTGAAAAAATAAGGGGGCTAAAAATGGATCACGTAAATAAAAGCCTTGTCAAATGAAATAGAACTACTTTAATGTAAGGATGTATAGTAAAGAGAGTAATTATGATTAAAATAAGATAAGGGGGAAATGATATGTTGGAATATTTGGAGATTCACATAAATTATACTTCCTGCATTTGCATATATTGTAAAGGATGTTTATGGTGATTTATGGGGTGAGTTAAAAAGGTGTTGACATATCAGTAAAATCATTTTTCCCATTTAATACATGAAAAATATAGTGGATAAATATTAATGTCAAGATTATTTTGAACTATTGTGCCAATATTTCTATGTACGATTTTGCTAATTGTTTTCATTAGATATTTCAGAATTCTGTTCCAAAATCAACAATATTTTTAAAAGTTCACCATTAACATAATTCTTATCTCTACTTATATGGATAACATATTAGGCAAACCTATTTATATATGCTAAAGATAATATCCCTTTTGATTTTAGTATCTTCTATTCTTCATAACATTTTTATATTTTTCCAATTTTCTCCATATACTTCCCTCCATATTATAAAGCTGCTCCAAGAAACTACACTGAAATATGAATTCATTATATCAAAATTTTCACACAATAAATATCCTTTATTTCTAAATCTCCAATTATATTCTTTATTCCTTATAAATTGGGATTTTGACTGTAACAAGTCCTCCGCCATTCATACTATTAGACAATATAAGTTCTCCATGATGTTTTTTGATAATAGTATCTGCTATATATAAACCCAATCCATAATGTCCGTTTTTTGTTCTACTCTCATTTCCCATTGAAAGTTGTTCTTTCCCATATTTTAACATTTTTTCAGAAAAACCTTCACCTTGGTCTATTACCTGAATAATCAACTGGGAATTATCTACAACACTGTTAATGGTGATAATTGAATTGTTTGGAGAAAAATCTACTGCATTAGCTATAATATTCATTAATGCCCGATGTAATTCATTTTTATGTCCTTTTATATACAGATTCTCTTCAATATTCATTTTCGAAATTATATCAATATTTTTTGCTTTACCTAGGGCCATACCTTGTTCTTTCAAGAAATTTAATATATTTATAATACAAATTATTTCATTGGAATTTTCATGAGCCACTTCTTTTTTTGTAATAGCCAATAGATTTTGGATATATTTCTCCATCTGTCCACTGCTTTCTTCAATATAATGACAATAAGTTTTCTGCTCCTTTGTCATATCTGTTTCTGCAAGTAATCCTACATTGCCTTTAACTACTGTAAGAGGTGTTTTTACATCATGTGCCAAAGCAGAGATTTGTTCTTGCCTTTGTTGCTCTATTATCCATTGCTCCTCCAAAGCAGTTTTTAGAGAACTTTTCATCTTATCAATTCCTTGAAGAACCATGTCTATCTCTTTTATATTACTTGCACCTATATTAAAATCTAGGTCTTGTTCTTCTATTTTTTCCGTTGCCAATAAAAGAGATTTTAGTTCACTGTTAATCTTTTTAGCAAATCTATTAGACCATAAAATAATTATTGCAATAAGCTCTAAGAAAAACAGAAATACTATTGTAATTTCAGCATTAGGTAAAACCCTTCTCATTTTTTCACTTTTATATTGCATAGTTAAAGGATAGTTAATAATCAATATACCTTCTTCACGTTCAATACTTATAATATAGCCTGTAGATCTTGTTCCCTGTCGATAGTTCTCCCACTTTACTTTTTTATCCTTATCAGAAAAGTTTCCATATAAATAATGTCCATCATTTGAATAAACTCCAAAACTACACATTGGTGTCAATAAATCCATTGTTACTTTAGGTGTGTTTTTTAATTTCTCAAAATTATTCTGAATTATTTTTTCAGAGTAATTTGCTGGATATACTCCAAATGAAACTACAGAAAATAAATAATAATTAACCATTATTAAAACAATAATAAAGATGCCAAGAGATATAATATATTTTATAAAAATTGTACGAAGTTTCGTGCCTTTTTTTAATCCCATTTATATCCTACTCCCCAAACCGTTTTTATTGGCTCTTCACCATATAATAGAAATTTAGCCCGAATATTTTTTATATGTTCGACAATTATACTCAAATTACTCTCTCTTTCAAAACCAAAAACTGCTTCAAATATTTGTTCTTTTGAAAATACCTGCCCATGATGAAGAGCTAAGTATTCACTTATTTCATATTCACTTTTAGTAAGGGGAACCTTATTATCTAATATGAAACACTCTTTACTCAAAATTGAAAATCTAACATATCCTATATTAATAGAATTTACCTTTTCTCTTTGTTCTCTCCTAAGATGAGCATCAATCCTTGCACGAAGCTCCTGAACTCCAAAAGGTTTAGTTAAATAATCATCTGCTCCCAATCCTAAACCTTTAATTATATCTCCCTCGTCTACTTTTGCTGTAAGAAATAATATTGGACAATCCACTTGTTCTCTTATCTCAGAACATAATTCAAATCCATCAGTACCAGGCATCATAATATCTAAGATTATTAAATGATAGTAACTCAAATTTTCTTGTAAAACTTTTTCTGGTTTACTTACTTTTTTTATATAATGACCACTTTTACTTAATATATTGTCAATCAAGTCTAAAATGGCTTTATCATCATCTACAATTAAAATATTTGCCACAACAATACCTCCTACTCTTCTGCCTTCTTTCCTTCCCATTTTGTAAACCATACTAGCATAATTAAAAAGGATAAAATTGTCCCAAGTATGCAAATAATAATTCCAAGATGTAAATCGGGATCTATAAAATTAATATTTTGGTATCTTATTAATAAAGAACCAATAAATCTAATACTCCAGGAGCATGGAGTAAATGCCCATCTGCCATCTCCCATACCTGTCAGAAATAAAGCTGATATAAGAGATTCTACAATTCCCACACCAATGGAAACTCCTTTTGAAAATCTAAGGCTTAAAAAGAAATGTAAAATATATTCAAATATATTGCTTCCTATCAATATGCCAACAACAGCTAAATACATAGTAAATGGAAAAATATCATTTTCTATAAAAGAAAAACCTACATAAAAACCAATAACAGATAATATAGTACTTAAAAGTCCCAACAATAAAAATAATGTATATTTACTAATAAATGATAAACATTTTATTTTTGAACTAGCTAAAATATTTTGAAAACCTCCTGCTATATATTCTTGATCTGATGCCATTGAAGTTATTATTCCAATTAATATAGGAAAAACTATGCACAATACCTGTAAGTAAGCTGAAACCTTACTAGAACTATTCCATGGAGTATAGGAATAATAACTTAAAAACATAATCAATCCTAAAGCAGGAATATATAAGTGAATCCATATCATTTGAGTAGATTTTAGTTTCATTATATCAGCTTTTAGTAGTTTTTTTAACTGTAACATTTAATTTACCTCCTTTTTTCTAAACCATATAGTTGTTAAAATAGTTAACATAATAAAAATAATAACACTAATAATAGTATCTTTTACTATCATGTCTCCATTTAACAATGGACTATTGTCTGGTACTGGAAGACCATTTGGTAAAATATGAAGAACTGGACACATTAGTGCAGAGATTGTCCCATAAGGTGAAAATTTTAAAATTGAACTTGTTCCAAAAGATACTACCCCAATCATTGTCATAGTTATATTAAAAAGAACAGTAACAAACATATTAAGTCGCACAGTTAAAAACAAACTAATTGGAATCTGGAATAATAATGTTAGTATCAATATAATTGTTGCAAGAATATTAGCCTTTAATGGAATGGTAGATTTATCTATTAAACCAACACCTATAATCCCTATCATAAATATTAAACTAGTAAATATAAGTAAAATGCTAATATATATTATCTTCCCTAGCCATATAGAACCTTTATCTTGTGGATATAAAAGCAATCCTTTGTAAGAAAGGCTCTTCTCCCTTGTGACTACTTGGGCAGAAATAATAGCTAACATTCCTGGAAGAAACATAACATACCACCAGTTGTATGCTCCATTTTGACCTCCACCCCATAAAAGACATAACAAAAATGTAAGTAGTGGTGTTACTATAATAAATTTATTTGTTGATGTTCTTTTACTCTTTTGAAATTCTGCTTTAATTATATCTATCATTAGTTTTCACCCCTATTTCTTTCTACAACATCCATAAATAACTTTTCAAGATTATCCTCTTTCTTTATTTTACCACTATATCCAATAACACCATTGGATATAATACCTATTTCGTCAGCTACTTGTGCTACCTCTGATAGAATATGACTAGATAAAATAACTGTCATCCCTTTAGAAGGAAAAGATCGAATCAATTCTCTTAAATCCTCAATACCGATTGGATCCAAACCATTGGTAGGTTCATCAAGAATAAGCAGCTTTGGATTATTGATAATAGCCATACCAAGTCCTAACCTTTGCTTCATTCCCATAGAAAAATTTTTCACTTTCTTTTTACCTGATTTCTCAAGACCTACAATATTAAGGACTTCTTCAGCTCTCATCTTAGGAAGTCCATAAAGAGTACAGGCAAGTTTTAAGTTTTCCATCGCTGTTAAGTTCGGATATATTGCAGGATTTTCAATTAATGCTCCAATATCTTTTAAATCTTTCCTAGTCCATGGATGATTTTCAAATAATATTTCTCCAGCAGATGGTTTCATAATTCCTGTAATCATTTTTAATGTAGTAGATTTTCCTGCACCATTTGGTCCTAGTAGACCAAAAACAGAATTTTTTCTTATAGATAAGGAAATATTATCTACAGCTATTTGATTTTTAAATTTTTTTGTTAATCCCTTTGTCTCTAAAATATATTCTGACATGATAATTCCCCCTAATTTATTCTTATATTAAAATTAACTTAATCTATAATTATAATATAAACAATAATTATAAGGATTTTATAAGGATTAATTTTTTGCATAAAGAAAAAGACCATGTTTCTCAATTGACAAGAACACAGTCTCATAAATTCCTATGCAAATTTATATTTATATGTTTATTATTTCAATTTCATTACCTTCAATCTTCATTTTATCTAAACAATATTTCATATTATTTGAACAATTTCCCTGTTCTCTTGAACTAGAAACTGACCCTAAGATTTTTATTTCACTTATTTAGCTTAGCATCTCTGTCCTATTTGTCAAAGGTTAACTATTCTACATTATGTACTAAAATCCTTTAACCATTTGACAGACGTTTTAGAACATGAAAAAATAATTATATTAAATATATAGTTGGTGATAAAATTGAATATATCTAAACATCTAAAAAATAAAATCAAATACATCCCTGAAAAACCAAGAATATACCAAATGAAAAATTCCCAAGGAAATATAATATATAATAGAAAGTAAAATGAAAGAAGCTTCCCTACTATTACAATTTGAGAAAGCTTCATTTTATAAAAATACATTAACTATTTTAAAATATTTATGTATTATAAATAAGTCTAATTCTTTAAAAGACAAGAAAATCTTAGTAGGAGAAAAAATAGATAATGGATACAAACTTTTTTATATTTCAGATGAAAATTTAGTTTTAAAAAAGAAATATCCTACAATTACTATACAAGATATAGAAGAATTTTTAGATCAAGGTAGAACAATAGAAGAACGCATAACTTTTTATAAAAATGAAAAAAGCAATTTAGATTTTAAACATATAATTAGTACAGAAATTATGTCTAAATCCTCAAAATCAGTTGAGTTTGTTGAAGAAAATTTTAATCCAGAGTTATTTTCAAACTAATTATTAAACTGTTGTACATCTTCTTATATATAATCTTAATATCCACAATAAGTTTTCTACCTTTGCAACTCCTTACCTTATAAACTAATCTATTATCTTATACAAATTGATTTCTGGACTTTTTTCTCTTAGCTCACCTAGCTTAGGGACTACGGTTGTGAAATGTGGTGAAGCATTGTGAATCTTAATTGCTTCTTCATCTTTCCATTCTTCTATGAAAGCTAAACAGTTAGGGTTGTTTATATCTTCATAAAGATCATAAGACATACACCCTTTTTCTTTTCTACTCTCTGCTATAAGCTCTTCAGCTAAGCTTAAGAATTCTTCCTTCTTACCAGGTTTTATTACACTTCTTGCAACTATTTTTATCATAATATCCCTTCCTTTCAAAATTATTTAATATGACTTCTGACTTTAAATACTAGATTTTTTAACATCTTTGACAATAATAAATACTTCTACCTAAATAATTCTCTTTAATTATAATACCTCCCCAGTTAGACAACAAGACCCTGTATTATTTTTATTCATCATAGTTTTAAAAAATCTAACGAACTACCTTTGATGTAAATGACATAACATTCATTATGCCATGTAATAATATACTAGGTACCAGACTTCCATCTGCCCTTTTTTCATTTAACCAAAATTATAGATAACCTACTATTCCAGCCGTTACTATAAGCATTATCCCTACAACATATTTTTTGTGAACAATGATAAACGATAACCCATGTGGCAAACCAAATAGCAAAGCTTGAATAATATTACCTACTAAATATCCAAACTTATTAGCAATGTTTTACCAATAAGACCTCTGAAAAGTATTTCTTCTGATAGGGATATTTGAATTAATGCTTTTAATAATATTATAATTACTATATTCACACTAATCCCTTATCTGCTTATGGTTTTATCATGAAGCATTTCACTAGTAATATATCCTAAGTATTGAAACAAGATAAGTGGACCAACCATTATGAGCAAAGATACTACAAAAACTAAAAGGCTACTTTTAATTCAGCCTCTATTTTTCGATAGATATAACCCAATCCAATTGAAAAAATCATTATTTCTCCTGTAAAACATGAAATAAAAGACCTATGATAATATAAGTACAAAAGAAAGCTGTATTATTGCTAACATTAACACATCGTTCATATACATTCTCCTTTAACTTTATTAATTTTTTCTCAACTATATTTAAATATTATATTATAGATGCCTTAACTTTAGAAACCCTTCTCTTTCCTTATAATGTATTATCAACCTAAATACTTTCCAAACCAATCAGTAGCCAGCTTAATCACTATATGGAAATGTTCAAGTAAACTATGATTTACTCCATCAATAATTTCTAATTTTGAATCACTAGAAAGCCAAGACTATGCCCATATAAATCTATTTTTTTATAACCTTTTGATTTAGTAAATGAAATGTCGGACTTTAAGTCATCTATCTCTTTCTCAACGGTTAGACTATCATTATCACTTTCTCCACAACCACTAAAATCAAAAGCTAAAGCATTATAACCCAACTTATTAAAAGCTGCAGCAAGTCTTTCAAACCTTCCTTTCGAGTATTTACTAGACATAAACTCATGACACATAATGATTATTGATTTAGAAACGGATGGACATAAGTTTCAGACTAATATTAGATTTCTTGAATTTTTAAAGGTAACTCTTTCCATTCCTAGTTCCTCCTTATACTTACCCTCTGATGAATTCCTCCAACTTGCTTTTCTCATTTCATTTAATTTATAATAACTTTTCTATTTCATTTGTCATGTAATCGGCGAAATCTAATAGTAACTGATCTTTCAACTCTAAGCTAACAACCTCTCCATTATATTTAGCAAGGCATTTATTAACCAGTTCTATATATTTAAAAGGTAATACTTTTACCGCCCATTGACCACCTTCTCTCTTTGAAGATATAATATCTTCCTTTAAAAATAAAAGAAATCTGCATAAATTTAATATGAAATATTCAGTATTATCAATTATACCTTTATACACACCATCAATATCAGATTTAATTGAACGAATAAATATTTGTCTATCTATAGGCTTAAAAATCTCTTTAATAGGTTTACCATATAGTCGAATTCCTCTGTTATAGGTAACAGCAAAATGAGCAGCTAAATCTTCATCTTCGAATCCACCGCATAGATAATTCTTGTCTCTTTTATATTTCTCTCTATGGAAAGCAGAATAATGGAATTCAAATGGGGTAGGATAAACAAAATTTATTAAAAATGATTCCAAGACAACACTTAATTCAATTCCGCTCTTACTTGGTATGCTTTCCTCAATTTTTAGAAGCTTTCTTGCAATTCTTTTATATGTTTCGCTTGGTTGCTTTTCTTTACAAATAATTAATAAGTCTATATCACTTTGTATTGGATTAAAACATCCCATAGCCATTGAACCGTGTAAATACACTCCTACCAAGTTATCTTGCATTTCTTCTATAAACAGATTTACAATACTATTTAGACAAAATTGTTCCATCATTTAAATTCACCTCATTCTTGTCAATGAAATATATAATTTCTAACCATAAACACCAAGGTCGTTCTCTAAATCTGACCTTATATAATCTACTAATGTTTTATTAAATAATACTGATTTAATATTATGCAACTTAATCGCTCTTTTATAATAGTCGCCAATGTTGATGCTTTTTCTATAAAATGCTGTTTATCCAGTTATAGCAATTTTCAAGTTCTTCATCTGATATTAAGTCTGATCTGTGTTCAAATAATATTTTACGGAATTTATTTTCTCTTTTTATGATTTTAAGGTATTTCTCAATATCTGCCCAGCCTTCTTCTGAAATTAAATTTGGTAGTACTGGAAAATGACTATTCTCTAAACTGTCAGTGACTTTGACATTCCATAAATGAATAACTTCTGCATACTTCGCAAACCTTAAAGTCAATCCAAATGAATCAAAATTTTTGTCTAATTTATCTTGAGAGTGAAGTCTACCTACATCTAGACATAATTTGACCTGGGGATACTGTTCTAATAAGGTTTTAAGTAAATCATTACCATATACATATTTATTTAATACATCTAATTCTAACACTGGTATAAAGTTATTTTTGATACTAATGTTAGTCAGCCATTTGAATAATTCTTCACTCTTCTTGATGTTAGTTTAATATTGTAGACACGACTTTCCGAACGCTGTAAAATATAGTTAAGGAAGGAGTGTCTAAAGTGGCAAAAAGATACACAGAAAAATTTAAAAATACAATTGTAGAATTTTATAATACTGGTAAACCTCTAAAAAATCTTAGCAGCGAATATGGCCTACCTAAATCTACAATATTAACATGAGTAAAAAAGCTAAACTCGTAGCAATTAATAAAGATAAAATAATTACTCAAGCTAACTATCAAGCCTTGTTAAAAAGGTGGCTAGGATAGAGGAGAAAATAAAATATTAAAAAAAGAAGAGGTTAATTTGGTTAAATATTTTGACTTTGATGCTGCTAGATTAGCAATATTTGAATATATTAAGTCTTGGTACAACAGAGAAAGAATACATAGCTCTCTAGGATATATCACTCCCCAACATAGAAGATAATGCTAGGAGGGTATCATAAAAATTGTTCAAAAAAAATGTGTCTACTTTATTGACATAAGTCCAGCTCTTATCTTATCCCTATTACAAGATAAATAACAATTATGCTCATTATCTGCATGTTATTCTAAAATAACATCTCGCCTAAATCCACCTTCACTTGCAATAACCTCTCCTGTAATCCAGCGTGCATAATCACTATGTAGAAAATGTACTAATCTTGCTGCATCCTCTGGCATTCCCCAGCGACCAAATGGAAACATTTTGGCTACTGTTTTATAATCTTCGTCCTCAAGATATCCTGTATCTGTTGCACCAGGGTTTATGCAATTTACTCGAATGTTTTGTGGTGCTAGTGCCACAGCTGCCTGCTTACAAAGTCCTATAACTGCTTCTTTAGATACAGCATAAGCAATTTCTTTTATCATCGGTCCCAAATATTGACCACTGGTAAACAACGTTATAACTCCACTTTTACCTTTTGGCAATTGGTTTGCAAAAGCTTGTATCATAAGCATGGTAGCCCTGACATTTGTGTTCAAATGTGCGTCGATATGCTCTGATGTCCATTCTCCAATTGGAGCACAAACAGAATAAGCATGATTAAGTACAAGTCCATCTATATACCCAAACTTGCTAATTGCTTGTTCAATTACTTTTTCAGGTATTTCTTTTTCTGAAAGATCAGATGGAGGTAGTATAGTTACACTATAACCCTTTTTATTTAACTCTTGCTCTAATGTATTTGTAAAATCATTATTATAATCACGATATTTTAAAGCTTTATCGTAGCCTGAATATCCGTGTGTTATTACATTTGCTCCCGCTTCCGCCAACAACTTTGTAATAGCCGTACCAATTCCCATTGAACGACTAACTCCTGTAACTAAAATATTTTTTTCTTTTAAAGAAAGTGGTAAATCTTCTGTTACATAGTTTATCGTCATATATTGTCCTCCTTTTCTATATTAATCTAATGTCGACTTTTCTGTTATAAATAAAAGATGATTGCTTGCACCTAAAAATTCAGGTTTTTCACAACAATAATAGTGATAATTAAGCCATAACCTATAACTTTCATCGTCCATATTATTTATCTTATCTGCCAAGAGTTCACTTAGCCCATCTGCAGCAACCTCCGAATTAATTACCAAATTAGAATCTCTCAATAGTTTTCTACAATCTTCTACTGTATGAAAAACAAAGGGAAAATCTACGAGCTTAAAATTTTCATGATTATATGTATCACCATTTAAAAAACCAGAATTATAACACATAGTTTCAGTTAAAATAACCATATCATTGGAAATAAAAGCGAAGAACATCTTACCATTATCCTTACAAACTCGTTTTACTTCCTCTATACATTTCATCCTATCTTCAATTTTTACTAAATGATATAATGGTCTAAAGCATAATACAATATCATAACTTTTATCTTCAATCATAGATATATCTATTGCATTACCCTTAAACAACTGAAGCGACATCTCGGAATTAATCTTTTCTTTAATTTGCATAACATGTTTTTCAACCAACTCAATTGCAGTTACCTCAAATCCATTTCTTGCAAAATATAAACTGTATTCTCCTGTCCCAGCTCCTAAATCAAGGATTTTCATACCTGGTTTAAGATGTTTTTCTATTTGTCTTATTGTTGTTAAAAACTCAATTTGAGTTGCTTTTGTAGATAATCTTGTACTTTCATCAAAAATATCATAAAGAGCTGAAACTCTATCCTCTTCGTTTTTTATCTTGAAAACATCTTCCATCATCTTCACATCTAAACACCACTTTAATTATTAATATAAATTATCGTTGTTTCACAAAATTTCACTATTAATTTGAGAAATATAAATAACGGATATTATTTCTTCTTTCTTTTATAAAAATAAATGTGTAATAAAACATTATAAAATTAATATCAATAAAATTCTACAACTTATTATCTCTGTTTATTAGTACCTCTATTAATCCTATACAAAATATTAATACACCAATCAACATAAATGAATGTATAAATCCGTTTAAAATAGGAGTATACTCACCAGTTAAATTTCTATTATTATATACTATATTAATTGCTGCATATCCCAAGGGCGTACTTAACAGTATTATAATAAATGACAATAGAAAATACTTCATCTGCTTTTTCATAATTATCCTCCCTTCATTATAAAACTACAGCTAACTCGCCACATTCTATAAACATGAAATAACTAAATAGTTAGAGGAAATATGGTATGAAATAAGTAATTATATTTAATATAAATATCGTTATATTTTCTAAGATAAAAAGTTTTCTATATTATCTATTCTTTTTATATGTCATATAGGCATCCTATAAATTACCATACCTCATTCAACTTATCAGAATAAAATTCTATTGCTTTTCTATAATTCTGTATATTTTCATCTGAAGATGTTTGAGCTAAATTATATAGTAATATTTCCATTGCTTTAGAATATTCGTTTAGGTTATATAATGTCATTGCATAAAAAACTTTCATCGCTCTATTCTCTGTAAACTTAACTAAACCTTGTTCAAGTACTTCTTTTGATTTTTCATATTGTCCTAATGTTCTGTATGTACTACCTAAGCCTAAAAACGCACCTTGCAACTCCTTATCTGGCAGGCCAATTAAAATAGCTTTTTCATAATAAGGTACTGCATTTGCCTCTAACCCTAAAACGTCAAAACTCCATGCACATTGATAATTGACTATTGGGTCATTAGGATATTCCTTTACAAGACTTATTAAAATTTCATTTGATTCTTTTAATTTTCCTTCTTTCCTTAATTCAACGGCAATTTCTAATTTCTTCAAAGTAAATCTCTCCTTAATGTTATATCTATAAACTTCATTTACGAATTTGAAAACTGATTGTTTATTATACTCTTTGTAAAATGCAAATGATGCTAACATAAATATAATTACAATCATACTCATTATACATAGTCTGGGATATACCAGTTTGGAATGTATGTTTTAAAATCATCATACCATTTCAAAACACTTTGTGCCTGTTTAAGCATTGTATTCACTTCTTTCTCTCCAAAAGGAATAGCCCAAGGTATAGACGAAATCTGATTAGTCGCAATATATAACGCCATTAATCTAAAGAACAAATCAGGCACTATATTATCAAAATATCCGTGAATATATCCTGATGCAAATGTAGGACTTATACTTGCACAAAATGTAATTCGATTAAATTCTTCCCATGGATCCCCATAATCCATTCTATTAAAATCAATTATACCTAATTCTCCTTCTGGTGTAATAATCATATTCCCAACATGATAATCTCCATGTTGAAAAGACTGTGGTCTGTTTAACAAAAAAGAACGATTGTGTTCAATATATTCAATTATTCTATCAACACCATGAATATGAATCCCACAAGCTTTATAATTAGCTATCTTAATATCAATTTTATGATTATATTTTTCTGACCAGTTTAATAAGCTTTGAGGAGCAGGAATCCTATGTATTTGCTTAAGAAACGCACCAGCCTTTGTTCCTAAAAAATATTGTTCTTTATTATCAAGTTTAGGAAGAATAACTTCAGCATCTTCTCCATTAATCCAAGTAAGTAGAGAATAAACTAATTGACCATTATTACAAATTCCAAAATCAATAGGGCGAGACATTAATATATCCATGTTAGTAAATAGTTTTAAGCTTTCAAATTCTTCTTTCTTATTTTCATATTGAGTTATATCTGATATTCTAAGTAATAACTCTTTCCCATCTATAGTTTTTATATAAATTTTTTTATCATTTGACCATCCTTTGTTAATGGGTTTCATCATATTCCAATTATTAGATTCAGGAATATCATTAAAATATGTCATCAAGATTTCATCCTCCCCTCACACAAATTCACCCATCTTACCACTTATTCCACAAATCTTACCAAAGTCTTCCTTTTATCTAATATATTTTCCACTATAAACAAGTAAGGTAGATGGCAAAAACTGTCTACCTTATCTACATTGCTATTCTATTTTTCTAATCTAATATCTGTCATTTCTCCATTTAAATCTTGCTTATCTATTCTATTTGCAATTGAATTAACTTTTATAACCTTTGAAATATAACCTATGAAATACAATTAACAACAAATGATCTTTATCAGTCCATTTTTTTATACCTTCTAGAGCATCATCTACCGTTGATATGGAATTGTGAACCTTCCAAAATTCAATGATTTCTTCCACAACTTTATCTTGATACTCATCTAAATACTTCTTTAACTCAGTCATACTAATAACTCCACAAAATATAAAATTTCTAATCATATGAAGAAAAATTTCAATATACCTAAGTTTTCTTTAATATTTTTAACATCCCTAGAATAATTTTAAATGAATATATCCTAGCGCAGTTTCGCTCACAGTGAAGGAAAATTATAAAATTATCTTTTAATAGCCACACAAATAAACTGGGATTTCTCTGTTAAAATATATGTATTATTATTAGATAATAAACATGAAATTAGTTGATCTTCAATAGCAGCTCTGTCCATTTTAAAAGAACTAATAGCATAGATATTGCCATTAGAAGCTATGACTCTAATACATTTCTCTAAAAATTTCTTCCATACAGTCTGTTAAATGTCCTATAGCATTATACAGTATACAGGAATTAAAATATCCATCTTCATATTCCATTTTAGTAGCATCCATTTGTTTAAAAATAATCGTTGGATAATTTTCTATCTCAGGTAATAGTCTAAAACTTATCTAAGTCTATACATTGTATTTCATCAGCAATACTTGCTACCTCAATAGAAAATTCTGCACATCCACATGCAACTTCTAAAACTTTTTCCCTTTGATCCCATCTGATATCATATTTAAAGCTTGTGCTGTTCTTCTCATTTTCCATTATCCACTTCTAATCCTTAAAAATACTCATGATTGTAATCAAAATTATGTCTATACATTTAAAATTCTTTTAAAAGAAAAATTTCAATTCTATTTCATTTTCTCAATATTTTCAATCAATCTTACTGGATTAACTATTTTTCCAAACTGTTCTTCATTACTGTTATCAATAAATATTGTGTCACTTGTGTTAAATGCGTAACTCCAGAAAATTTCAGGTGTAATATCAGGTCTAACTTGACAAGCTAATGCATATAATCCTGCAACATAAGGTGTCACCCAACTTATACCACCATTCCTATAAAGCACATAATCATTAACCCCTGTAGGGCTAGCAGTACATCTAGAATCCATAGGAATTAAAAGTTTATCATTACTATATGTCATATCCTTCCAGAACCTTCCTTTTGTAAATGAATTAATATCATCTGGATCTTTTAGAGGATCACGATCAAGTCCTAAATATGGATCACTCTCTACATATATAGTATAGATCCCGTCCTGTTTTGCCTTTTCAATTGAATCAAATACTTTTTCATAGCCATTCAACTCTTGTCCTATTCCTAAAGAAATTGATATAACTCTAATTTTTTTCTCTTCAGGGAGTGTCTTATTAATCTCAACAATACGATCTATACATTGTGAAGTCCAAGTAAGATCCAAAACATATTCTCCTTGCTCATTATAAACTCCATGAGTTTCAGCAATATAATAAAGATCGGCTTCAGGTGCTACTCCAACCGTCTTCCCTACAGCAATAGATGCAACTGCAGATCCATGCATTTGTGCTTTTTCTCCCCAACAATGAATTTCCTCATACATTTTTAACTGTTCTTTATACTCAATATGATCAACTAACAAACTTTGGTCGATTATTGCTAGACCGATTCCTTTTCCTGTAATCCCTTTTTTGTGAAGTTCTCTTAATCCCAATCCAGGATTTTTCCCTAATTCCATTATCATCTGAGGATCGAAACCGTCAGGTAATTTATCAGGCCATTGAGTCTTATTATCAAAATCAGCATAAATCAAATCGTCAAACCTTTTTGATAAATCAATGTTTGTTAGATCTCTACTTCTTAAGTCTATCTGCCATATCTCATCTGAATCTGAATTATAACTTGGTAAATCAGTCATTTTTTCTGAATTAATAGAAGAATAATCTGTGGCATAAGGTTTCCTTACAATGCCCAACTTATTATCTGGTGAAAGTAACGTATTATACTTCTCTGATTGATCTGACGATTCTGATGACTCTGTTTCTATTATTTTAGATGGACTACATCCAACCAATAAAATCACCATTATCATTAATAAACAAAAAAACCTTCTCATCTTAATTTTCCTCCTCATACAATATAGTTGTGACATTTATTAGTCATGTCTTGATTTTATACTAGATACTTAAAAGAAAACTTAACCTTTTTCAGTAAAACATTATTAATATATCCTAGATAAAATATAGATGGCAACTCACAATGAGACTAATTTGAGATATCACTATTAATAAGAGTACATTCCATTAGTATAGAATTCTCTATTGTTATTAATTTGTTTAGCCCTATGAATTAGTTTTTTATATAAATAAACATCACTAACATCAAAATAATCTTTAGTAAACTTGTCCAAAGTAAACCAATCGACATCGCTATTTTCATCTTCATTTACTATGAGTGTTTCTTTTTCACTCGCAATGAGAATATAGGCTATTGAAAGGTGTAAATGTGCACTAACATACTTATTTCTTCTCATATGTCCAAACACAGGTAAAATATCAATAGACACAATATCTTCTGTAAAAGCTTTCACAGTATTTATACCCGTTTCTTCTTTTGCCTCTTTAATTGCAACACGTAAAAAATCTGTATCACCATCAACATGTCCACCGGTCCAAGCCCAAGTATTTCGTATGTTATGATGAACCATTAGCACTTTATCTAACGTTTTGTTCATTATAAATCCTGAACTTGTAATATGTGCAAATTCACTTTCTCTTAATAAAATATTGCATGGAAACTTTTCTATATAATCAAGAATTATTCTTCTATCTTGGTTTTCTTGCTCGTTAGCAGGCGTAAACTCAATAATCTGTTTTATATAATCCATTAATATCCCCCTAATTTTTCTTATGTATCATACTTTTTTTACAAATATGCCCAAATAAAAAACTTAAAACAAAACTAAAACTTTCATTAGCATACCATATCAAAGTTTCAAATTGCTGACGTTCTCAAACTTCAAAGAAAGCACACTTGGGCTTGAAAATGTACATTGCTGATGATTATTTAAGATTTTCTTTATTTAAAAGATATACTCTAGTTCAACGCTTGTCCCTGTCCAAAACATTCTTCAACTAATTATTCTAATTTGGCTTACTATCCAGTATTTATCTCATAAATCTTAGTTAGATGTCCCCATTTATCTATATCTAATCCTATTTCTTTAAAACCAAAATTTTCATAGAGCTGAATATGATTTATAGAAAGATATAATTTCTTATAACTTAACTTTTTAGCATAATTTTTTACATTTTCAATCAGTAATCCAGTTAATCTATTTCCTCTATATTCCTCATCGATAAATAAAGTAGATATCCATGGTGTCAAGTTTTGATTATTAATTGGCTCATACTTAACAAACTAATAAAACTCTATTGTTTTTGTTTTATGCATAAGAATAAAAGTCTGTTGAACACCATCTATTGAGTCTAATCTGATCTCTAACTGTTCTTTAAAGAAAGGAAAACTCTCCATCCCGATATTTTTACATAATCTAATAAGCTTTGTTTTAAATCTTGATTTTCGTTTATTGAAATAATCTTATAATCTCTATTCATTTAATCCTCTTGTCCACAGTCTTTTACAATGTTAATATCTTGCCATTGAATATCGTAAATTAGTGGCTTTCTTGGATATTCTCTTTTAGGCAATTTACTTTCAATATTTTTTATTACTTTTTCTATATACTTCTTAATTTGTAAATCTACATTTTTATGTAACGTTGTAATCGTAATATCAATATGACTGGAATCCTCAATAAAATTCCCTCTTATAATACTTCCATCAATAATTACGCTAATAATTTCATTCTGTATTGATGTACTTATGTTTTGCAACTCACATTTTAATAGTTGTATATTTTCCAAAGCTTTATTTAGTATCATCATACCATTTATTCTCCTATTCTTAATTGATAAACTCAATTAGTTTACCCTAACCTACAATTCTATCTCAATAAAACCAAATGCAAGAATTTTCAACCTGTTACTCTGTTTGTCTATAATTACGCTTAACTATTGTATCCAGACATATATCATCTAACATTCTATATTGTAAACATTTCCGGCTGTTGCTAATACCTACAATATTCTTCATGCTTTTTTAAGTTAGATACAGGCATATAGAAAAACTCGGCCTTTATATAAGTTATTTAGATTTAGTTTTACATTTTAAATATTTCTTTAATGTTAAAACATGCATAGGATAAAAAGACTCCTCATTATTTTCTAATAATTCTTGTAACTCGCTCAATGATATCCATCTAATATTTTTTGTCTCATTTGTCTGTTTTAGCAACTCTCCATTAGCTTTACAAATAAATGTTTGTACCATTATTGGGTATATCCCTTTGATGTTTTGACTACATGAGAAAGGTATGTAGTTTAAAACTTTATAATCATTTTCCTCAAAAATTATAGCTTCATTTTCGCCTTCAATATATGTAACTTCCAACCCTGTTTCTTCCCAAATCTCTCTTCTTAAACAATTAAAAATATTTTCAAATTCTCTAATTTTACCTGAAGGAATTTCAATTAATCCTAATTCTGATCTAGCATCATCCTTATACCTATCTTGAACTAATATATAATCTATTCCAGATATATTTTTTTCAATTATTCCACCTACAGCAGGTTTAGAAAATAATTCCATAACCTTATACCCCCCTATGCTATATACTCTTTCTTAGTAAAATCGGCGGTTCTTCTTTTACAATTCGACTTTCTAATTTATATTCAGATATAAAATTCTTTAGTTCTAGCTCTTTACAAAATGCCTCTTCAACTACTTCAGCAGATTTTTCTATTTCCAATAATAATGGATATTTTAAAGTAGAACATTTCATAAGCTTTAAATCTATTTGAAATTTTTCATAGTAACCTGTTATATTAGTACCTGTAAGTGACATGAACTGTTTATACCCCAATGATTCAAGTAATTTATTTATATTTCCTGTATTAACCTCTTTTTTTATTCCTTGAATAAATTTTAAAATAAAACTTTCATTTATTCCGTAAGTTATTTCTTCATCAATTTCATTTCTTATATTAAATATTTTACCTATATCTGGTTCCTTATAGCCCAAATACGTTCTTAACTTCTTATTATCTTTTACTTGAGAAACTCTAAGAATTTTACCAGAGTTAAATAATTCAATTCCATACATTCTTGTTTCAAATTCTGTTTTCTTTTTTAAACATTCATGTAAAAAAGGTAAGGTATTAAATGCTTCCTCTTGACTGCTAAAATAAACCCTTGTTTCTATTTCATAAAGCATTTTATTTTCCATAAAAAAATAGCCTCCTTCAACGCGGTTTTCTTATATATACTTTTTTATTCCTAACAAATGGGATTAATTTGTTATCTCACTGAACTACTTCTAATTCAGACCATTTTTGAACCCATTTCTTAACTTTACTATCATATATATCCTTCGTTATTTGCCTGTTATTAGCTACTACTTTCATTTTAAAAATATCCCTAAGTCCAAAAGGTGCATAAATCTCCCAACACTTTTCAGATATTTTCCTTACTCCTAATGAAATGGCTGTTGTTGGCCAAGTATCTATTGCATCTTCAATAGACTTATATGGCTCAATATCATATCCCAATTTATCTTTATACCATAAATGAACTCTCCCTTCATTCTTTGCATCAAGCCAAAGAAAATAATCTCTTAACTCTTGATTTAAATACTCAACAATTTTTTTCTCATGTTTTTCCTCAATATCTTGCGAATTATAAAAAACTATATCAATATCATCTATCCCATAGTCAACTAATCGATTAGTTGATATGTTCTACACAGTTTGTACAATAGCACCTGCACCAATATAACAATCTTCAATTTTAAATTCATATAAAGCTTCTGCGACTTTCCTTAAGTGGAAACTATTTTCAATTATATCTACCAGAATTCAGCTTCTTTCAATGAAGTCATTAAGATAAACCCCTTCTTTTTTTATTACTATGTAGATTTATATTGGAATGCCCTAACATCTTTATATTTGTAACATCCCTGAACTAAAAAACTCTGATGAAACTTTTCACCGGGTAAAAAATATAATGTTCTAGTGCACCCTTATGCTTAAAACCACAATGACTACCTCAAATATTTATAACTCTAGACTTGCCTCAACTGCAAACCAAAATAATGCTTTCTTAGTAAATTTTCTATCTACCTCACTACGTGAATTCCACTCTTCACAACTAATATCGTCACCACTATAAATTATTTGACCAAAAGTAACATTTCTATATTTTGCAACTGCACAGAAAGCAGAACATTCCATCTCTACTGCCAAACTCCCTCTTCTTTTCTCAATTTCATCTTATTTTTGGTTTCTCTATAGAAAGAGTCAATACTCCATGTTTTAACAGGAATATAACTACAATTATGTACTTTTAAAACTTTTTCAATTGCTTTTACAGCTTGGCTATTTACAGAAACTTCTCTACTTGGTTTAATATAATGATACGAAGTTCCTCCATCTCTAACAGCTGAAATAGGTACAAGAATATGACCAGCTGCAATATTTTTATCTAACACCCCTCCACTACCGTAAGAAATAAATTTTCTACCTCCTAATGCAATAATCTCTTCCATAAGTGCAACTCCTACTCCGGGATGAAATACACTAACTTTTTCACCTTTATACTCTAACTCATATACTGGATGCTTACCCATCTGAGAGTAAAGATTTTTTATTTCCTTAAGCTTTCCTTCTTGAAAGCTTTCCTTCTTGAACTAATTTCTCAAGTACTTTGCTATAGAAACATATTACAACTCGTTCAGATATATCTATTTTTTAATTAATTTTGAAGGCTCAATAATATTTTCTGATATCCCATCAAATTCTAATATGAGAAATTCTTTGTTTATCATAATTTCCACTCCTTTGTATATTATTTAATCTCAATCTCTTTTAGATACTCAAGTTCCATACCATCAAATCTAAAATGTAAAACATATGGCATTTTTTCAACGATGTTCCAAAAGTCAGCATGTCCAAAATCATGATTAAAATAATTTATAATGGTACTTAATGCAGTGCCATGAGTTACAATAGCTACACTTTTACCAAGATTACTCTTTACCACTTCAAAAAGTGCTGATATATTGCGTTCTTGTACTTCTCTCAATGACTCCCCTTGAGCAAGTTTGAAATCAAAATCTTCCCATTGGCCTTGTGAGAATGTCTTAAAATCTTCTACCCATTCCCCTACCTTACGTTCACGAAAATCATTATCAATTTTAATCTCAAGCCCTGTCCTTTCAGCAAAATCCTTTATGGTATCAACAGCTCTTTTAAACGGGCTTGAATAGATAGAAGTAATGTTCTTATCAATTAATGCGTCTGTGACTTTCTTAGTATCTACAATTCCCATTTCTGATAAAGGACGCATGAAATCATCCTTAATTGAAAGATCGGACTGAGCATGACGAACAAAATAGACATCAGTTTTCATTTCCAAATCCCTCCTACTAAAGTAACCTATAACATTAAGAATATGCTTACCATTGCTATCAAAAACAGCAAGCACATTAAATCCTATATTCATTTTCAGCATCCTATTTATATAAATAATTATGATTACATGTAATAATGCTAAAATAAACTATTTCTATATTAAACTCAACAATTATGATTTCAAAACCCAATCTTTATATCACCACTGTACATAATAAATGTTAACGGCTGGCCTACAATATTTTTTAATAACATCTGCTATAGAAATAAGGTATAAAGAAAGGGCTTAATAAAATAAGTAACTGTTACTAAATTAATCATACTGTCAAGCCCTTTCTCCATAGATTATATTTTATTTAATTTCTAAATTAAAGTTCCTCCTTGAATAGACTAATGCTAATATCTCAGCATCTCCATTATGTATCTGATATACTATTATATAAGAATAGATAATTAATTATCTTATTCTTGGATTACTTAACTCTAGAACAGCTCTACCTATATTAGGATATTCTTTTAGGTAGTCAGATTTATTTATTATTTCTTCTACAAACCGCCTATCATAAACCACCAAGTCTTTTGCAATATAATCATATATTGCCTTTAAATCATCAGTAGAAGTTTTAGACCACTTTACCATTTTTCTATTTCCCTTCGTAGCTCATCTGCAACCATATTTAATGAATAGGTATGTTATACTAAAATGTTCTAGTGACCCCTTCTTATTATACAAAGAATCTAACACTTCTTGGTAAAATAGTACAACTGATGTTTTTGCTTAAAACCTACTCTCTTATATAAATCCAGTGCTTTTTTATTTTCTGAATTAACACATAGTATGATATTATTTATAGAATCAAAAGTAAATAGCCATTTTAATGCCATAGTCAATAATTTACTTCCTATACTTTTACCTCTTTGTAATTCATCTACAGCAAAGAATTCTATACTTCCCTCTCCAAACTTTGGATTAACTTCAACATAGATATACCCTGTTAATTTATTATTTTTTATGTCTATAAATACTTTTCTATGATTATTTAGCCTTTCTATTATCTGGCTTCCACTATAATATGTGTTAGGAAAAACTTTATCATGGAGCAACTGCATGTCCTCATAATAGACAGTAGAAAGTTCTATTATAGATGTATCCTGTAACTTATGAGCATAAGTTCGTTCAAAACTTAATATTATTTCTTCGCTCTCTTTGATAAAATGAAAGCTATCTGCTAACCTTAAACAATTTCTATTCTTCTTATTAATGAACATACTTATTAAGCCTATTCCCTTTGGTAATATTTCTATCATCTTACTCCACATTTCAGCTACAATATCCCATTTATCTTCCTTTAAGAATGGTCCCCATATTTCAGCACTATTACTCTCAAAGTCTGTATCAAAGCCTAATACTCCAATAATTTTCTCATCTTCAATACCAATTATAAAGCTCTCATTGAAAGAAATATCTATTATGTCTTTCATTAATGAATTTGCTATTTCCTCGCTGTTAGTGCCACAGTAACCAATATGGTTTTCTTCTTTACTATTAATTTTTGCTATAAAACTAGAAATTTTCTTTATATCTTCTTTTTTAGCTAATTTAAATTCTATCAAAATAAAGTCTCTCCTCTTTTATACCTTTAGTCTGGCATTGATTTATTTATTGAAACAATAATATATTTATATATTTTTGTTTCAAGACATGCTTGCCCTTCTTATACCTTTGATAAATTAATCTTTCTTTGAATTTTTTTATTTTCTAATATGAACTATTTATGTTTTCTAAAATATTTAATTCCCAAATTGATTAAAATGATCTTTCCATTTCTTTATTACTAAACTTTGAAATGACTTGATACATTTAATTTTTCTCCTTCAGCTTTTTCATACAATGCACAATCAGCAGTATTATGTTTCTGTTTAAACAAAAAGAACTTACAAATACTTGTTAGTTTGTAAACATCCTTTAAAATATTAAAAACTTTTTATTTGTTTCCACTGAGAATAAATAAATATTATGAAGTTTCCAGTCATATTTAGGGTCTAATGCTAAATCAAAATTCGGTTTTTCTTCATCTAACAATTCTTTTGCCTAAAATCAATAAAACCAATGAATATCCCGCTGTGTTTACCTGTTTATCTAAATCCATAATTATCCTCTAAAATGTTTCTTATTTTAATATGCTTTTTCCCAGAATTACACCTAACGTTCCTAAGGTTAGAGACATTAATCTTTATGATTCATTTTTCTAACATATGGCAAACTATGAATTATAATTAGAACGAATTTTGTGACTTATTTAATTACAGAGTAAACTTCTTTATAAAACCTATATTTTTAACTGTACCATCATTAATAACCAGTCCAGATTTTTCTGGAATTCCTACTATAGTAATATTATTTAAACATTTGGATGCACCATATTTTATAATCATGTTTTTTATAAAATTTAATAATACTATCCATATCTTTTGTTGATGAATAAATTAAAGACCTCTCAATTCCATTTTCTTTAGCTAACTCTAATATTTTATCTAATAAAAGACTACCTAACCCTGTACCCCTATTATTTAATGAAACATAAATATCCTCTACTTCAATATAAAGTTGTCCACTATCTATAATAGCCATATCCTCTGCTTTATGAACTGTTCCATAGATAAATCCAATAATCTCATCCCTTAATTCAGCAACTAAAAAATATATACCAAGTTTTATTTCTAAATAATTCTTATCCGCAGGAATAAACCTATAAGTTATATCCTCTGTAGCCCATTATTGTTGTAAATACACAACATCCTCTAAATCATCATATGTACATTTTCTAATAATGAATTTATCCATAATACCCTTCACCACTTAGCTAACATTTTTTAACAATTGCTTTTAATAAAATTAATCTAAAAACTTCTATGCAATCACTCTTTTACTCTAAAATTATATATAATTATTATTTTTCCACATATGTCATCTAACATTCCTTATAGTAGATACTCCCATCTGTTGCTTATACTTCCTCTGGGTCAAGTTTCCTTATCTTGCTTAGGTATTATCCCATATCAGTGCACAAATTTATTATATCAAAATCTTCACACAACAACCATCATTTTCCTGCATTATTTAGATCAAATACAAAATTCATTCTTACTATGTTTCTATGTCAATGAAAAAAGTCAAGAAACATTTCTTGACTTTTTTCATTTCTTAATCTAGGACTCACTTCATCAATAGAATATCCAATAGTAGTTAATTTATAAGTTTTGGTTATCCTTAATTATTAAATTTCAGCTAAATACTGGTTTCGTTTTTAAGCCTCCACATTGCTAATGCATAGCTACCACAGCACATCAATACAAATAGTAATATTACAGGTAGTATCTCACTAAACACTATCTTCTCTCCAAATATCAAACTACGCAGAGCATTTATAACATGGGTAAATGGATTGAGTTTCACAGATACTGCCAGCCCTCCAGACAGATTTTCAGGAGGAAAAAGAGCTGAGCTCAAGAAAAAAATAGGTAATACAATCGCTGTCATAACTGTTTCATAGACCACTTCATTTGGTAAACAAAGACTAATAGTGTAGGCAAGCCCA
Organism: Anaerosalibacter massiliensis; assembly: GCA_000751555.1. GTDB lineage: Bacteria > Bacillota > Clostridia > Tissierellales > Sporanaerobacteraceae > Anaerosalibacter > Anaerosalibacter massiliensis. The sequence continues at coordinate 248,002 of CCEZ01000049.1, forward strand.
GATAAGAAAAATGCTAACAAAAAAATTAATATTGCCATAAGTATAATACCCGAAATACCAGAGCTTATATGAACTGAAAAGAAAATACTTACTACATATAGGATTGTAACCTCAAAGAATGATACTAATATAGATTCTAACATTTGTGCAAAAACAATAGAGCTGCGACTTACTGGAGAAATCAAAATACGATAAAAACTCCCACTGGATTTCATAAGAAAATTCATGATTCCGCCACTATTGCAAGACGAAAATGTTACTAGAAACATAACACCTGGAAGTATAAAAGCAGTATAATTTGTAATGCCAGTATCTTTCATTGTTGATCCTGCAACTGCACTATATAAAACCAACCATAATAAAGGTTGCAATATGGTAATGATAATCGTGAACTTATTTTTAAATCTCCATTTTATATTTCTCCACAAAATATTCATCATAACCCTCTCCCCCCTCTATTTTCTTCTGAACTAGTTAATGCCAAGAATACATCTTCCAAACTAGGTTCTACGATTTCAATTGCGTCAAATGCCACATGATGTTCCAAAAGCCATTTGTTTACTATTGTGAAAGAATTCCTGCTGTCCTCTACACCCAATACAACAGAATTGCCCCGTACACCAGCAAATTTAGTGAACTCCATATTTTCAAGAATACCTTTGTATTTTTTTGCTTCCCTAGTATTAGGAAATACAATACAAAGCATATTTTGTCTAATATAACCTCTTAAGCTTTCAAGTGTCCCTTGGGCCACTTCTTTTCCATTCTTCATGATACAGATGGTATCACTTAATCTATCAGCTTCTTCAAGATAATGGGTTGTAAGAAAAATAGTTGTTCCATATTCATCCCTAATTTTCAACAACATTTCCCACATAGCTTTTCGCGACATGACATCCATTCCCACTGTAGGTTCATCCAAAAACAAAATCTTAGGTATTGATACCATGTTCATGGCAATATCTAATCTACGCTTTACTCCACCTGAATAGGATGCTGTAGGATATTTTAAATATCTTGAAAGCTCAAAGATATCAATTAGAGAATTAATTCTTATCTTTGCCACTTTAGGCTCTACCTTGTACAACCTACTTTGAAACGTCATATTCTCCATAAGAGACAAATGTTCATCAATGGAAATATGCTGAGCAACACAGGCAATCTGTGTACGAACCCAAGCAGGTTCCTTACATATATCCTTACCTAGCATAGTTACATTACCAGATGTGGGTTTATAAAAAGTTGTGAGAATATTAATCAAAGAAGATTTTCCTGCACCATTAGGTCCTAGAAGAGAAAAAATTTCTCCCTTGTTTACTTCCAAATTTAAATTATCCAAGGCTCTAACGCCATTCTTATATTGTTTAACCAATTCATGAGTTTCAATTGCTAGCATTCTATTCCTCCTCTTTTATTGGAAACAAAATTTCTGTAATATACTTATTAGGATTGCCTTTTAAAAACATCCCTGGTCCTTTTATGAAGACTTCCCGAAATGGTGGTTGTAATATCAAATTATGTTCTTCTGCGTATTGCTCAATAGCTACATATGCACTCTGCATCGTTTCATAAGGACCTATATGTGTAGCACAAACTGCTTTGATACGCGGAATTTCTTTTACTTCAACACCACCTGCTGTCGGTATTTCAGCAGTAGGAACACACAGTTCCAATTCACCGATTTTAGTTTGAGGATCTATAGCATAGTAGTTGAAAAAAGGTACACCATTTGCTTTTCCTCCAATGGACTTAAATACATTTGGAAATACTTTATTTGCCTCGGTGACAATACCTTTATATCGCATAAATGCCACCCTTATAGGTTCAATTTCTCTAATTTCGATTTTATAATTCACTTCTATTCCTCCTTGTTTTCTTTTTTTATTGCAATCCAAACTTCTGAATGTCCAACTTTTAAGTTTGGATTGCTAATAGGATAAACTTCTACATCTGGTAACTCAGCATATTCATATCCAGAAAAAGGAAGCCATTCTGTAAGAAATCGTTTGAAAATTGTTTGAATGGATTCTTGAAAATGCCCATGACAGCAAATATAACCCATGTAGCTGCTGGTATGTTAAATTCCATCATTCCCTCTGGTACAGGTTTATCTGTAGCTACTGCTATATAATAATAGATTTCTTTTGGACTTTTATAAGCAGTAACACCTAAAATACCTTGGGGATCTTGATTAGCTAATTTACAAACTTCTGAATATAAATTTCCCTCTAAGATTTTATCCCAGAATTTAGGAACAATTTGGAAATTTTCTTCTTGATTCTCTTGTAATGGGACTCTAACTCCAACAATTCTTATGGCATCTTTTGTTTCGATTCGATATCTCATACTCTCGCCTCCAGTCACTTTAATAGAAAAACTAATACGTGGATAAGCTTGTAATGAAGTTCCCGACTTTCGAGCAGCAGTCGGAGGAACACCATGAACATTTTGAAATGCACGATTAAATGATGTAGGAGATTCATAACCGTATTTTAAACCAACATCCATTACTTTTGCATCACTTGTCTGCAAATCAAAAGCTGCTACTGTCATACGTCTACGGCGTATATATTCAGATAATGGAATACCTGCAACATAAGAAAACATACGCTGAAAATAATATGTGGAGCAACAAGCTATCCTAGCTGCTTCTTCATAAGAAATATTGCCAGTCAAATTATCCTCTATATAATCAATTGCTTTGCTTAACTTCTTTAACCATTCCATCTATTTACCTCCTTGATTGAAAGTTTAGCATAATATAAAATATATATCCTCTCTTTTATTGCCCAGATTTGTGAATTTATTTTCATTAAATATTTTCTTAAAAACAGGAAAATAAAACTCAGTGTCTTATAAAGAATAAAGTTATTAACTTATTTTGACCATATAAAAATAAAGGCACTAAGATTTTTTATCTCAATGCCTTTATAATTTTGAGTAATATAAAATATGTTCATTTTTTAGGAGTATATCTATTCCCAAATTCTTCTCTTGCCAGTTTTGTATGTTTCAAAATAAAATCTGACTTTGCTCTAGTATATCCATCACGGTTATGCTTGTACTCTGGTAGTAAACTTAATTTAAGTTCTCCATATTCATGAGCAACATCATCATGCACTAAAAGATAATCTCTAAAATAGAGCTCATCCCAGTCCCCAAAATATCGGACATGTAGATGATATACCTTTTCTGCAAATCCATCAGGTGTATATCCTTTATTAAATACAAGTCTTTTATTTTCATCAGACATTAGGATCCATCCATTATTCACAAGAACAATTTTAAATTGTTCCATATCTAAATTTTCATCAATCTCCATTAGAATATCTACTGTCGGTTTTGAAATTAAACCACTTACTGCACTGCTTCCAATATGGTTGATTCTCTTAATATTTTTTAACCCCACATATTTTATGATATTTTCTTTTTCTAATTCATACCATTTACTATAATCTGAGTTATGCTCTTTTAAGATAATGGGAAACAAATCCCATAATTCTTCTAAGGTCATCTCTGATAATTGCTTTGTCATTGATACCTCTCCCTATTATGCTTATTCTGTTACTATTAAATTTAATCAGTTTATTCTTTCTGATAGCAAAGAAGTCGGATTTTTAATGTTCCTGTATGAAGTTCAAAAAGATGATTATCATAATCATAAAAATATATTGAATCACCTTCTCCATACTTCATAATCCTTAATAAGCTGTCCACTAATAGCCACAACAAAATGAATTACTCTAAAGACAAATATCCATATTTCCATTTATTATAATAGATTTTGAGTCAGAGTAATATTCTATCCGTTGTTCTTCTCAATCAATTATTTGCATAGATTGTTTTTAAACTATGATGTTGTATCTTGTTGTGATTATACATTATGATTATTTTTATTTAATAGCAACAGCCTCAAAAGTGATTATTTCTTCAGAATTTGATGGATATTGCCCAAATTTATAGTCTGAAGAAATCACAATATTTTTAAATCCTATATTTTCAAGTATTAATCTAAACTCTTCTACTCCATACCAACGTAATGGGAAATACTCTAATTCAGTTTGTATAAGTACCCCTTCACGCCACTTTTCGTATCGTCCATGGGAAATAGTATATTGATTTATATAGTCAACTTCTACAATTTTATTTTCCAATGTAATTATATCTCCATTAGAACATTTCCAAGTTTTTGTGGAAACTGTACCTATTGAAATATCAGTTTGTAAAGATATATCAAGAATTAATCTACCATCATTAGATAGATGCTTATAAAAGTTTTTTAATGCTTTTATTGAATCTGCTCTTTTATATAGTAGAAGGAATGTTCCCGTTGGCACTATAATAGCATCATATTTAGTATCCAACGAAAAAGACTCCATCTTTGCCTCATAAAGTTTAGGATTTAAACCTCTTTTTTTACAATTATTCTCACATATATTTAACATATCTTTTGAACTGTCAAATCCATCAACATTTAATCCTTTTTCTAAAAGAGGAATTAATATGCGACCAGTTCCTGTTGCAGGTTCAAGAATAGGTCCTTTGCACGACTCTAATCTATCCATGTAAAATTGCACATCTCCAAAAGAATGACCTATAGGTTTATCCATATCATATACTTCTGAAGACAGTCTACCATAATAGCTCAACATCTTTTATCACCTTTCTTCCTCAGTTTATTCTAAATAATTATTTCAATGTATATCATACATCGATCTTTTCCATTAATTATAAACTATTATTTATGTATTTTAAACTATTGTTTTGGATTTATTAAATAACTCCTAGTACTGATAGCCATAAGTTGCACTCAAGATACCAACCATACTGTGTCTTTATCTTCCTTAAAAAACAGAACATAAAAAAATAGAAATAAATATTATTTCATTGCACAAGAAATGCAAGCACTATCTGTAATCTATTTCAATGTTCTTAATATTATTCCTCTCCTTTTTTTATTATTAACGAATCGTTAAATTCTACATCTACAATAACCCATTCCTTTTTATTATAAAATACAGCTATTTCTCTATTTACATCATGTATTGCCCAGTTTTTATTCACTATTCTAGAAGCAAAATGAGGTACAACTAGTTCTACAACTTAACAAAATATTGAGCCTTTTTTAAACTAACATATTAATATTCTATACTCCTCAGTTCAGGAACAAATAACATACTTGCAGACACGAGTGTACATGCTATTCCTGAAACAATAAATATTATTGAAGGAGCAAATTTATCAGAAATAATTCCCATTACTGCCAAACCAACAGGTACAATACCTTGTGAAGCCATATTTAAAACACCAAAAAATCTTCCTCTATACTCATCTGGAACTAGCTTTTGAAAAGCAGTGTATATAGGTACATTTACTAAAGCATTAAATATAGTTAATATTAGACCTATAGTACAAAACATTATAAAAATAGTATTATTTGTTAGCTTTTCATGTACACTAGGCAATATAGGAATTCCATATAAAATAATTAGAGCACTCTGAGTAATAAGAGAAAACATTATAATCTTAAACCACTTTTTGTTATCTGACATTATTGATATAATTACCATTCCTATTATAGAACCAATAGGGAATACTGCTTCAATAATACCATATTCCTTTGCAGACATTTTCAGCGTGAATTTAACTACCTTTGGGAGTATAATTGTAAACAGTGGGCTAAAAATGAAATTTAAAAACAAAGAGAAACCCAACAATATCATAATTGATTTTTGCTTAACAATGTAAAAAATTCCACTTTTAAGATCACTCCAAAAAACTTTACTGAATTTTTTGAAATTAACTTTAGATTTAATATCCTTTTTAGGAAGATTGATAAACATCTCTGAAATTGCTGATAATACAAAACATATTCCATCAAAAACAAATATTCCTACTATGCCTATATGATAATACAAAAATCCAGAAATAGCAGCACCGATAACCCAAGTCAATTGTCTAGATATTCCATTTAATGAATTTGCCTGAGTAAGATCCTTATCATTGACTACATTTGGAATAGAAGCATCTATTGCAGGATTAAATAAACTTCCCAGAAGTGCTCTCATGGTTGTTAAAACAAACAAGGAAAACATTGGATAAAATTTAAAATAAGTAAGCAATGCCAATATCAAAAATAAAAATCCTCTAACAAAGTCAGTTCCATATATAATTTTCTTCCTATCAAATCTATCAACAAAAACTCCGGCAATTGGACCAAATAATATGGAAGGTATAATATTACATGCTCCTAATATCGCTATATATTTTCCTGAACTGCTTTCACCAACTGCACTCATTATAAACCATGCTACCGCTGCACTATGTACTGCATTAGCAATATTTGATGCCAATTGCCCACATAGTAAAAGCATAAAGTCCTTGTTTTTAAATATATCAAGTTTTCTACTTTCTAGAAATTTCTCCAACTTTGTCTCCCCCTAAATAATCATATTAAATATATAATATAAAATATAATTAATAATATCAATATAAACATTAATATTATTAATTTATATTTTAACATATTTAATTTATCAATAAAAAAACATAATATATATTCTACAACAGTTTTCATTATTATAGAGTATATATTATGTTAGCTAACCTAGAATATATTCATCATAAGGGTCTTTGAGTAGAGCAATTTTATTATCAGTAAAATTAAGTTTACCTACAGGATCATGTGATTTTAGATCAGATTGAATACTTGTTTTTTGATGTTCTTAAATACTCTCATCTTTTAAAACATCTACTATTTCATCCTTTTCAACTTTTTTAATTCCAAAATAATAGGCTAAATAGATGCTAATACATATTACAGCTGTATATCCAATTATAACTTTATAATCTAAAAACATTAATAAATCTTTAAAGCTAAATATTTTCTTTATTTTAACAATGATTGCTAAAAGCAATAAGGATATAGGAATTGAAAAAATAAAGGGGTAGATACTATAATAAATTCCCTCTAAATTTAACATTTTCCTTAAATTATCCTTAGCAATCCCCATAGATTTTAACATAGCAAATTCTCGTCTTCTATTTCTCAAATTGTTATTTATACTAGAATATGCATTGGATACACCTATAACTCCTAAGAAAAACACTATAGAAAAAGTAATTAAAGAAAAAATTTTATTTGACGTTTTTTCTTCTGCTTCATCATCTAATATACTCCAGATACTATAATCATCTTCTGGTAAATAATATTTGTTAATATCTTTTATTGCTTCCTTAACTTTAACAATATTCTCTTCACTTACTAATAATTTCATTAGTTCTGAATGACTATAGTCTCCTGGTAAATCTAAATCCTTCATTAAAGAATTTAGAACTTCCTTAGGTACAAACATACATATTCTGTAATCCATCAAACGAGAATCTTTCAATGGATTTTCAGAGGTTTTCAATCCAATATCAATATTAAAACTATATCCTTTTCCACCATAAGATTCATTAAGACATAAACTATCCACATTATTTAAGTAAGGAATAAATTTTGTTCTAGCAAGAGGTTGATTCATATCCTCTTTTACTAGATTTAAAAGTACGGCCTTTGGTTTTTCTTTATCATAATATTCCTCTGGATTTCCTCCTTGAGATTTAACATATTTATCAAAATTATCATGGTCAAGACCTATTAAATTTACTGGTATCATATAATCATTATCTATCTTCCATAAATAATCATATCTTTTTAAATCTATACTTTCAAATCCTCCTGTATTTTTAAACTCTTCCGATGCATATTTAGACTTAATTTTAGAATTCAAATATACATCTTTATAAACTATACTTTCCTTCACCTCAGGTATTGACTCAATTTCTTTAAATATATTTTCATCAGCCAATTCATTAGTTAATACTTGGACATTCATTGTATAATATCTATCCATAGAATTTAATTTTTTATCTGCTTTAACAATTCCTATTCCTACAAGAGAAATAAACATTATTACAAAACTAATAGCTATAGATATTATAGTAGTTCTAAAGCCTTTCTTGTTACCGTTTAATGAATCTCTTACTAAACTAGATATTATATTATTAGGACCATAATTATTAGCTTTCTTTTCCTTCTTTTTCATATGTTCATAATCTAATCCACTATGTTTAATAGCTTCAATTGGTAGTATTTTGCTTAGTTTTCTTGCTGGTTTATTAATAGACAACAAAATAGTTAAAAATGATAAAATCATTATAATCCCCACTATAATAGGTGAGGTTTTAAATGATAGTTCAAAAACTTTTTTTCCAGCACTAATATTAAAATCTTTTACAATATTATTTATTCTATCTATCATTATGTAACAAAATAGATGTCCTAAAACAACACCTATGATTATCGGTATTATAGAACTAAAAACAGCTTCTATTTTAACCGTTCTCTTTATTTGTCTTGGAGTTGCCCCTATACTTTTTAAAATTCCCAATTGTTTCAGTCTATTATTAGACCATACTGTAAAAACATTATAGATTATTATAACAAATAGAAATATAACAACTAGTATAGAAATAAAGAATACAAGTATAGACAAAGGAATTCTTTCCGATAGTTTAATCCAAGGCGGAAATATACCTTGTAATTTTAAATAAAACATATTATATTCAGCGTTATATGAACCCTCACTATTACCTTTTTTGCCTTTTGTAAAACCTAAGTTTTTACCAATCTCAGGCAAATCCTTATATACCTTTCTAGGATTTTTCATTCTTAGATATGGAAAAAACTTCATACCTTCGCCTATTGAACTTTCATCTAAAAATCCTAATCCTCCATAATATGGCTCATAAGATAAGCTTTTTCCTGAAATAGTACCTACTATAGTATATTCTTTATTCTTTTCTCCTATAAAATTTTCATCTTCGTGGATAAAGTCAAATGGATCTATTTTTTCCTTCCCTTCTTGCCTATACCCTAATTTTACATTGATTTTATCTCCTATTTTATATTGAGGATTTTCTTTTAAAAAGTTTCCCATAACTACAATTTCATCTGAATTATTTGGGACCCTTCCCTCTAATATAGAGTTTTTTTCATACATATTATTCCAATATTCTCTATCTAAATAAGAAATATTTAAATATGGTCTCTTCATGTCAATCTTACTACTATAGAATTCTGTTCTTAGATAAACCTTATCTACCTTTTGATTTTCTTTTAAATATGGAATTTGAGATTTATCAATGTAGGAAGTAAAAGAGCCATGATAATTACCTCTTTCTAATACAGATTCAGTGATATCATAATTCCAAGCCATATATGTGGCTAATACTACAGTACTCAATAAAATAGTCCCTATAGTTATGGCAATAAGTATTGATATTGTATTTTTCCTATTCTTCTTTAGATAATTTAATGTATATTCAATGAGGATTTTCATTATCTAATCACCTCATCTGAAATTATTTTTCCATCTTCTATGTCTACAATCCTATCTGCCTCTAACGCTATTTTTTCATCATGAGTTATTAATAATATAGTTTGTTTATATTTCTTATTTGATAGTTTTAATAACTCTATAATCTCATTAGAATTTTTCCTGTCTAAATTTCCTGTTGGTTCATCTGCTAGTATAATTGCTGGACGATAAATTAAAGATCTAGCAATAGCAACCCTTTGTTGTTGTCCTCCAGAAAGTTGTCCAGGATAATGTGTAAGTCTATTCTCTAAACCTAAGACACCTACTATTTCATTAAAATACTCCATATCCGGTGTTCTTCCATCTAAAAGCATAGGCAGTAAAATATTTTTCTTTACATCAATTGTTGGAATCAAATTATAGAACTGATATATAAGTCCAACTTTTCTCTTCCTAAATAATGCTAATTCCTTTTCTTTTAGACTAGAAATTTCCCTATCTTCTATAAATATTTGTCCATTTGTCGGTTTATCAACTCCACCTAACAAATGTAACAAAGTAGATTTACCAGAACCACTGGCACCAATAATAGCTACAAGCTGACCTTTTTCAATAGAAAAAGTCACATTATCAAGAGCTATAACTTTTGATATACCTTCGCCATAAACTTTTGTAAGGTTTTTTGTTCTCAATATATCCATTTTTGTCCCTCCTATGATTATAGTTTATAGCCTAAATGTGACATTTAAGTGACATACTCTCCAAAGTATTTCTCCTATAAAACATTTGTATATAAGAAAAGCGATATATTATCTTTAAAATCAAATAACATATCGCCTATTTTTTATTTACTTCTTCTTGCCATAGCAAGGATTCTTAATAATAATCCTCATCATCATAGCTTTCATAACTAGATTTCTTCCAAATATCAAGAACGGTTTTATATTGATATATTTCTTGAAAATAATGTAGCATTTATTAATATTTAATTATTAAAATATATAGAATTAATAAAAATCTTATGACTCAAGCTAAAGTTTTATTTAATTGATTTTAACTTTGCTATATGGCTCTAATTATCAGTAGTTGCTATTTCTATTCTCGAAATGGTTGATTTTATATCTACAAGTTCTTCTTTTTTAGTTTCCACTCTTAATTCAGTCAATTCTACTGTTTAATCATGGACTGTACCAACTGTTTCTTCTAGCTTTGATACTTTATCTGTTAATTTTTTTGTCCATCTTTTAAACTTCTTAATTCTTCTAGAACTATTTTTTAAAATTCTTCATTACCCATTTCAATCTCTCCAAATGTATCACTATACTAAGTATTATATCATAAGTTACGTTTTTAATTTCAATTATTTATAGTTAAAATAATTTTCTAATCCATTTATTATACCATCTACTATCTTATTTTGATATTTATTAGCCTCTAATAAGTTTGCCTCATCTTTATTTGATAAAAAACCACATTCTACTATCATAGCAGGCATATTAGTTTGATTTAGTACTATTAAATCTTTTCTCTCTACTATTCCCTTATTATTTGCTTTAGTACTTTTTAGTACTTCATCTAATATTGTTTGAGCCAATAATTCATTTCCCGGGACATCATTGTTGTTTTTTTCACTAGGATAGTATAAAACTTGAACACCATTAGCATTACTATTATTTTCAACAGAATTGCAGTGAATACTGATGAATACTTTAGCCTTTTTCCTATTTGCCAAGTTTGCTCTTTGATTATTATCAACATATTCATCTGTATTTCTTGTTAAAATAACTTTATAACCCATTAGTTTTAATCTTTTAGATAATTTTTTAGATATGTCTAAATTTATATTTTTTTCAAAACTATTATTAATTCCAATTGTCCCGGAATCTTTTCCTCCATGTCCAGGATCTACTATTATAATATTACCTGTCCCAAAAAATCTTCCTATTAAAAAAGAAAGCCCATAAAATAGTTGCAAAATAATAAATAATAGAATAATCATAAATAAAATAGTTCGTATTCTTGGCATTTTCATCTATTTTCCTCCACTCCTATAATAGTATCTCCAAAATAAAAAATCACATCAAGACTATAATTTATAGTTCTAATTTTATAATCTTAATGTGACAATTCGATGACATTTTTTATTTAATAAAACTTAATTTTAAATCTAGCTCCACCCTCTTTTTTATTTTCCACCGAAATCTCTCCATTATGCTTTTCAATAATGGACTTTGCTATAGAAAGACCTATTCCTATACTATCCTTATTCGCATTTTTCCCTTTATAAAACCTTTTAAAAATATGGGGTAAATCTTCCTTTAAAAATCCACTTCCATTGTCTTCAATCTTTACTTCTGTAAATATAGGATTAGACTCAATAAAAAGATTTATCTCACCATTATCCTCTAAATGTTCAATACAATTCTTTATAATATTTAAAAAAGCTTCACCTAACCAATAACTATCTCCTTTTATTATAGCATTGTCTCCCACTATATATAATTTAATATTCTTTTTTTCTATTAAAAACATAATAGGTTCAATAGCCAAATCTATTATATCTTTAATATACACAATATCCTTTTTAAATTTTATAGTGCCTGCATCTAATTTAGATATAGTAAGTAAAGAATTAGTCAAGGTCTCTAATCTACCTGCTTGTTTATTCAATCTATAAATATATTCTTTATTTTCATCCTTAGAATCATTATTTTCTATTAATTCAGACATAATATTAATAGCTGTAATTGGAGTTTTTAACTGATGTGATATATCTGCTATATTATCTTTTAAACTAATTTTATCCTGTATAGCCTTTTCCTTTAATTCTCTTAAAGTTATAACAGTTTTATAAAGTTCATCAGAAAGAATAGAAAAATCCTCATCAGTAGCTAAATTTAAAGAATAATCACCTTCATTAATTCTTTCAAGATAATTCTTTAAATTTTCTGCATTTTTCTTTTTGTTTCTAGTAGATATGTACATATAAATACAGAATATAGAAGTAATTAAAACTGAAAATAAAAAACTTATATAAATAATCTTTTTTCTATCCTTTAAAAAAATAAATCTATCTAAGTTATATCCGTACTTTCCCAAGGTTCCCTTTCCTATAGAAGCATATTTACTATGTTCAAACTTTAGTTGATTCATAATCTCTATTTCTAAATTTCTTGAATCTTTAGTCACAACTCCCATTACAACTGCCAATTTTTCGAAGAATATACTTTCAAAGAAGCTGTATACTGAAATAGAAAAAACAAATGATAAGATTAGAATAAAAATCAATAATCCTATTCTGCAAAATAAGTTTTTCTTTGAATCAATCATACTCATTCTCCATTCTATATCCTATACCTCTAATAGTCTTTATAATTATAGGCTTATTTGGATTATCCTCAATCTTTTCCCTTAATCTTTTAATCGTAACAGTTAGAGTATTGTCATTAATAAAATCTCCATCAATGTCCCAAAGCCTTTTAATAATCAATTCTCTTGTTAAAGTTTGATTCTGGTTTTCCATAAATAGTTCAAGTAATTTATATTCTCTACTAGTTATGTCAATTTCTTTATTTTCTTTAAAAACCTTAGTTTGAGATTTAATTAATTTCAAATCCTTACAGAATAATGTATCTATTAACGTTTTATCTCTTTTTACTCTTCTTAATACTGTATTTATTCGTGATTTCAATATAGATAGCTTAAAAGGCTTAATAATATAATCATCTGCTCCCAAGTCTAAACCTTTAACTATTTCCTCTTCTTCATCTACTACAGTAAGAAAAATTATTGGAATATTGGATTTAGATTTTACAAAAGAAAAAAATTCATAACCTGTTCCATCTGGCAAATTCATATCTAAAATAATTAAATCATATTTAAAATTAAATTTTTTCTTTCCTCTAGCTAAATTTTCTCCTATATCTACCTTAAAACCATCCTTTTCTAAATATGTTTTTATTCCAAAGGATATATTTTCATCATCTTCTATTAATAAAATTTTCCTCAAATATTTCACCCCTATATAAAATACTTTGGATTTATTTATATTATATAGTCCAAATTTTAATAAGTAAATTCTAAAATCCTTTATACATTAAACCTTGTCAACCGTTAACACTACCAAAACTTATAATGAATATACTATGGTTCATACTACTATTTATTTGATTTTTGTAATATAATTTAACATAACATTGATATGAGGGAGTGATTTTATGTTAAAAACCAATAGAGAAAAATTAGTGATTCAATCAGTGCAAGGTAAAATTCACAGTCCTATAATGGGTCAAAACCCTTATAAAATTAATAATGAGGGAAAGCCTATGATTTTACATGGTGTAGGTGGAATCACTTACAATTATCAAATTGGAGATCCATGTATGGAACTTGTAGGTGATCATATAGAACCAGGAGTTAGCATCAGAAATGAAGAAACTCCTGAAAACAGAGCTTTAACAGTTTTATCTTGCGTTGGAAATGAAGCTAAAGTAGTATCAGGAGATGCAAAAGGTGCAAAAGGCTATGTAACTGGAATGCATGGTGGTATTGAGCATGTAATGGTATATTTCCCAAAAGAAGATTTAGATAAAATGGCTATAGATGATAAAATTTTGATTAAAGCTTGCGGGCAGGGTTTACAAATAGAAGGACATGAAGATGTAGTAGTAATGAATATTGATCCAAATTTATTTAAAAAATTAGGAATTAAAGAAAATGAAAATGGAGAATTAGAAGTTCCTATAGTGACTGAAATACCTGCTCATCTAATGGGTTCAGGAATTGGTAGTCCAACTAGTTTCTCTGGAGACTATGACATAACTACAGGAGATAAAGAGGAAATAAAAAAATATGATATAGACAAACTACGATTTGGGGATTTAGTCCTACTCAAAGATTGTGACAACACTTATGGTCGTCAATTCTTAAAAGGTTCTGTAACCATTGGAATTATAGTACATAGTAATTGTATATTATCAGGACACGGACCAGGAGTTACTGGACTGTTAAGTTGTAAAACTTCTAAACTTAAAGGAATAAAAACTAAATATGCCAATATAGCAAATTATCTTAATATAAAATAAGATCAAAACATAAACAGGTTAATCTTTGCGGAAAATTTATCCACCTCCTTTATACAAAAATCTCTTAGAAGAGAATTATTTTAGAAACTATTCATTCTCTCCTATTGATGGAAGAGAATGAATAGTTTTTCATATTCTTTATTAGAATATTTCTTAATTTATAAATTACTTTATTTCTTCAAAGGCCATTTTAGGTTGGTTACAAGTAGGGCATTTCCAATCATCTGGCAAATCTTTAAAATCAGTATTAGGATCTATGCTATGTAGCTTATCTCCTCTTTCAGGTCTATAAGTATAGCCACATACTGTACATTTATAATCGTTCAAACTATTACCTCACATGTATACAAATATTATCTATCTATATATATCCAAATCAACTTATAATCAATCTTCTCTTTTTTTAATATCTCCTTTCATATCTGCCCAAAAGTATCAGCTCAAAAACTATCATCTTATTCCAAAAATAGTTCTGTAAATTATATAGTTGGTATTTCTATAATCTTTTATAGTTTTAACCTTATCAATAAATTTGAAAAAACAACTTATGTTTTCCATAATAAAAAGAGTATTGGTATTGATGTTAGTATAATATTGTAGACACGATTTTCCGAACGCTATAAAATATATTTAAGGAAAGGGTGTATAAATTTGTAAAAAGATATACAGAAGAATTTAAAAATACAATTGTAGAACTTTATAATGCTGATAAACCTTTGAAAGATATTAGCAACGAATGTGGCCTACCTAAATCTACAATACTAACATGGGTAAAAAAAGCTAAACCTGTAGCAATCAATAAAGATAAAGTAATTACTCAATCTGACTATGAAGCTTTATTAAAGAAAATAGCTAGAATAGAGGAGGAAAATGAAATATTTAAAAAAGCAATGGCTATATTTGCAAGGAAGTAAATTTAGTGTATAAATTTATTACTAATAATAAAGATAAACATAGTATGAAGCTAATATGGAAAGTTTTTAAAATATCTAGAAGCTCATATTATAAACATTTAAATAAAAAAGAAAGTAAAAGAAGTATTGAAAACAGATTTTTAGAAGGACAAATTCTTGATATATAGATCTAGTAAAGGTCGCTATGGAGCTCCTAAAATATATGAAAAATTAAAATCTAAAAATATATTCATAAGTCTCAAAAAGACTCAAAGAATTATGAATAAACTAGGTATAAAATCAGTTTTATCTTTTTCAGCTCTCATTTTTAAATTATTATAATTTATTATATGTTTCTTAAGGATTCTATCTAACCCTGGTTTCAGCAGAGGATACATTTTATCAACTAAGTTAAAAAACTCTTCTGTTGATGAACAATTGTCAAAATAATTATATCGCTCTTCTGAAGAATTCCCTTTTAATAAATCTTCTTTTTTAAAAGCAAAAAACAAAGTCAATACTGTTTTTATGGAAATAGCAAAAATTTAATTTAGTAAGTAATCATAAAACTCTACATTAAAATCTTCTTTATTCTATTTCGTATTTTCAAGATACTTGTCTAAATAACTTTTTACATAACTTTTAAATTGAAGCCTTTTAGATTTATTCAATATTTATCACCTACTTCTATATATGAATTATTTAAGAAGAATTATACTAGAAATATAGCAATCATCATCCTTTTCAATATTAGTTTCTTTAATTAATTTAAAATCTTTTTCAATATCATATAAACTTACTTTCTCTTGATTAGTTATAACTAACATATTCCCTATTATACCTGCAAATTCAGTTTTATTATTTAAGTCAATAACTTCAGAGTCTTCATTATTTTTGTCCAATATAGTCATTTTAGTTCCTTGATTTATAACAAGATCATGATTTGTTACTATAATTTTATTTTTATATTGCAAGATATCATTGGGAACCTCTTGATTAGTATCTATAGTCTCAATCTCATTTGTATCAAGAGAAATCTTTAATATTATACTAGATGGTTTTTCTTCTTTTGTCATCATTACTCCAGCATATAGATAATCATCATCATTCATAAATTTATATTGACTAGTACCATATTGAGTAATATCTTTCTTATCTAGTAGCTCTAAATTCTCATCATATATATATAAATAAAATTTTGGTAATGATGTAGACAAATTCGAACTAAAAGCATATATCTTACCTTTAACTGCTGTAAATCCACTAATATATTCTTTTTCTATTATTAGTTCTTTTACTGTATTATTAGTTTTATTTAATCTGCATATGTGCGTATCTCCATTAAGAGTATTTATCGTATAAATATAATCTCCACTTACAGCAACATCATTTAATGCTATATTGTTGAAAGAAAATTCTTTTATTGAGAGATCCTTTTTATTAAAACTTATTACCTTTTTACTATCTTTTTTATTTCCTAATCCCTGAGGTATCATATATATTTCATTGTCATAATAAACTGGATTGTGAAAAGCCGAACCTAACATTGCATAACTTAATTTTTGTTCTGAAACTTTATTTAAATCTCCATCATACCAATGAATAATACTCTTGTACTCACTGGCTGTTGTTTCTACAACTCCAATCTCAATTTCTTTACTCTCCAAAACTTTTGAATTATATACTTTATGACCACATCCATTTATAGTAAATAAAACCCCTATGATTATAGTAATATAAACAAATTTTTTCACCTTAATCTCCTCATTTATAAGTTACAAACCAAAGGGAATCAGTAGTCCCTTTGGTTTGTAACTTATTTTTATTTTTCATATATCTTAGACGTATTAGTACTATTTACTAATTCCATAGGATGAACTGCGGCTCCAAAATCTGATGTATCCAAATTAATTCCGTAATTATCTAAAAATGCTGCATACACTAGTTGAGAACAATAAAATTTTTCCCTTGTATAAGGATTAAGATAGTTCCAATTATAGGGTTTTCCTATCTTTCCATAACACCAGTCTGCTGCTTTTTCATCTTGAGTGATACTCGTTCCTTTAACCGTTGCTCCATAACAAGTCTTCCTTGTCTGATACCAATCATTCGCTCCTGTTGTTACTCCACCAGATAGTGATTCTACTACCGTACCATGACTATAAACAATAGCTGCATGTCCCGTTGGGATTATACCTTTAAACTTATCTTTGGTTACAAGGATAACTCCTTTTCTTCTTGGGTATGTTCCAAATGACTCTAGATTAACAAAAGATTTACCATCCTTATCAAACTCTAAATCCTTTCTCTCTACTTTTTTTTCCAATCTTTCTACTTCTTCTTGTGTGAATATCTCTTCCGCTGAAGGATATTTTTCTTGTTCATTAGCTAAACTAATGTTTGGTAATACTAAAATTAGAGCCAAACCCATAATTATTAAACTTTTTACAAGTTTTTTGAACATTCTCTCCCTCCTAATCACACTAAATTACTAGTAATTTTCTAATTTTACATCATGATGTACTTATATAATATTCTATTTTTTCAGATAAATAACCTAACTTTTGTACAGTTTTTAATTAATTCCTAAAAATTCTATTTAAGTACTTATCTTTAAGAAATAGATTGCCCCTTAATTTTGTACAAAAACTGACTAATTATTCTTTTATCATAGAATTTTGTTTCTTGGACTTATGTCAATAAAGTAAACATATTTTTTCAAATTCAAAACTTGTATACTGACTTCCTAAATCACTATAGAGAATTAAATTTCATTAGGTTTCTGAAATTTATAGGCATTTTCTAAAGCCTTTATAGCTAATTTAGTATCTATATTTTTAAACATAGAATATCCAACTATTTTTCTACTATTAAGATCCTTTATACAAGGCTTACCAGAATTATAAAGTTCTACAATTGTATTTTTAAATTCTTCTGTATATCTCTTTGCCAACTTAGACACTCCTTCCTTAACCATGTTCGAAAATCGTGTCTACATCTATAATATTATACTAACATCAACATATCATCAACAGCAATACTATTATTTATTTAATTTTTGTAATATAATTTAACATAACATTAATATGAGGGAGTGATTTTATGTTAAAAACCAATAGAGAAAAATTAGTGATTCAATTGGTTGTATTAAACAATTATATTTCATCATCTATATAATAAACTTTGCTATCATCTAATCTCAAACAAGCTAGCCTTCCACCAGCATAGCAGTTTCCAGTATCAATACCAATTTTATCTTTATAAATATTATCAACGCAAATTTTTTTAATACTTTTTTCTTCTATACCTAAACTTTTTTCTATCTCATTTACAGGAGTATGTCCAAATATAGTTACAATACCCTCTAATGCTTTATTTAAGTAAAAATCTTCTCTAACCCAAACCAATTTATGTCTTTGATTTTCTAAAGCTTTATCTATAGACATGTTCTTTACATCCTCAAATAATCTATTAGGTTCAAATCCTGCATGTACTAAAAGATATTTATCCTCTATAAATTTAAAATATTGTATCATCTAAAAATGAAATTAGGATAAACAGCTATAAATAACAGTCTTTTACTATTTATAACTAAGAAGGATAATTATAGATTGTATCGACAAAAATATTTAAATATTATTCTCTTCGCTCCATAATATACTTCCCTAAAAATCCTAAGCTTAAAAACAACAAAGCAATTCCCATGTTCAATTGAACCATTGGCTCAAGTCCCTTTCCTATTCTAAATAAGTAAAAAACCCCCAGCCTTTTCCAATTTCCCAACCATTGAATTAAATAGTACATCAAAGGTCCAAAATATCCTCCAATTAAACTAGAGCTAATACCAGAAATAAAAACCCCTAAAGAACCCAACAATAATCCTATTGATATAGACTCTAAAGCATAGGAGGGATACTCCACAAATGCTCCTTTGGTTTTTAATACATACATAAATATTAAAGATAACAATATATATACAACAATCCTTAATATCAAACGCATGAAATAAATCTCACCTATTGATATTGTCTTTGAACGAATCACTTCATTGATACCTTTATCCAATTCACATTCAAAACAAGAAGTTAACAATATAATAGCCATCAGAGGCAAAAACCTTTCAGTAATAATAAGCACTACATCCTTCTTTAATTCATTAATTCCAAATATAATATAAATCAATAGAAAAATCACAAAACATAGCGATACATTTAATAGAATATGGTGTTTGATTTCATTATTTAAAATTTTACTTCTTATAAATCCCATAAACAAACACCTCCCCTTCTCGTTTTAAATCATAAATTTTCATAGAAATAAAAAGTATTACTATTGCAAGAAGTACATATATTCCACGGTTAATAAAAATCATATTTTTATTATTTAGATAAAGCTGTGTATTGCCAACAATGTTGTGTCTTAAAACTAAACTGTGACCATATCCTCCATCAATACTCCTTGCTCCCTTCATTACATCTAAAAACCACCAAATCATCATAACAAGAATTCCCAATGGGGAATTAGTTGCTACGGTACTAAAGATGCCAAGGGATAGTACCACCATCAATGTGGGCATAAGCCATATTAAAGTATATCCGTAGAAATAAAGAGGATTTGTCTTATTCCACCCAAAATCTTTGATAATTTGTAAATTATAGTAGCTTGCAATAGCCATCAAAAATATACTTAGTAGGATAAGCAGAGCTAGGTATCTACTAATAATTAACTTTGATGAGGATACACTTCTTGTAAATAGCAAATCCTCACATTTACTTCTTTTATCTTGAAACCAAAATGCCACTGCTAAAAATACAGGTATTATTCCTATAACAATTCCTGCATAGTCACAAAATACTCTAGCATAAGCACCTGATATCTTATCTTTTTTAATCATCAATTCATAATCTTTTACTGCTTCATCATAAGTCTTAGGTCTTTCTCCAAATCTTGATGATATTAACTTTTTGCTATAAACAGAACCTCCTCCCAAAAGTTCATCCACTTTATCCATCAGTTCTATGAATTGTTCATCTGTAACCTTTGGATTAAATATTTTATCATCTGGTTTTGCTTGATATGTTCCAGAATCATTTTGTAATTTTTTAATATCTTCTAGTGATATCCCAGATAGTGCAGAAATAACCTTTGATATTTGTTCATTCTTTTCTTTATTCAATTCAATATCTCTATAAAACCCATAGGGATAAGTAGTGTAAGAATTAATAGAATACTCCTGTAATAGGTGCCCCATAGCATTTTCACGGATAGTTGCCATATCGTTAGTCTTAGTCATCCCATAGTTCTCTTGATTAGGCAATGGTCTATTCATTTTTGACATATTTAATTCACTGCCAAACTGACTTTGGATAAAAACAAATATCAATACTACTGTAATCCAAAATATAGGGTTTTTAAGTATCCGTTTCATTTCAGTAAACATTAGCTTCATTATTTTGCACCTCCCACATCATAGAGAAGATTTAGATATCCATCTTCAATGTTTGGCTCGCATGGTACAAATTCTTCTTCTACCTTATCTTTCGATAATAATTTAATATCTACATAATCACCATAGTCTTGTTGGGAAGTAAGAACATAGCGATTCTGATATTCATGAAGCTTTTCCTTAGGTATATTTGCTCGGTAAGTACAACCTCTTGCACCTTCTACAAGATCATTGACTTCACCATTGAACAGTATATGACCATGATTTAAAACTGCTAAATGGTTGCAGGTACTTTCTATGTCTCCTACAATATGAGTGGATAAAATCACAATTTTATCTTCTGCTAAATTGGCTAAAATATTTCTAAAACGAATTCGCTCTTCTGGATCTAGCCCTGCTGTTGGCTCATCTACAATTAATACCTTTGGATCATGAACAATTGCCTGAGCAATTCCTAGACGTCTTTTCATCCCTCCTGAAAGAGCCTTCACTTTGAGTTTTCTGTCCTTCCAAAGATTAACTAATTCCAATACTTTTTTTGTACGACCTTTTATTTCAGTGGGCTCCATTTCGGATAAAATAGCTAAATACTCTAATGCTTCCACAACGGTCATATTTGGATACATATTGAAATCTTGAGGTAGATAACCAACCATGGAGCGAATTTTTCTTCGATTGGAAATAGGTACATTGCATATCTCAATCTTTCCACTTTTCACAGGTAATAAAGTCACCAATGTTTTCATAAGGGTTGACTTGCCAGCGCCATTTCTTCCCAATAACCCGAACATACCTTTCCCAATTTCGATATTGATATCAAAAAGCACCTGATTTCGTCCATAAGCTACATTTAAATTTTCAATTATAATTTTCTCTGACATAAAACACCCTCCTTATACTTTAAGGAGAGTGTAACAAATGATTTCCAATATTCTATCAAAATTTATAAAATAATTATTATTTCTACTACTCCCCCATATTCTGTATTACTAATCTGAAGCTTCCCTCCATGTTTTTCTAAAATTATACTAGAAATATTCAGTCCTAGCCCCATATGACCCTTTACATTGTTTTCACAAAAAAAAGGAGAAGTTGCATAGCTCAATGCGTCTTCACTAAAACCAGGACCATCATCTTGAACTCGAATTTTAAATTCTTTATTATTAATTAAAAACTCTACATAAATATTTTCTTTTGCATATCGGATAGCATTGTTTATGATATTTTCAAAAACTTCTTGTATGTGAACTGAATCAATTAGAATTTTTCTATCTTTCTGCGACTTGATCCAATGAATTCTTTTATTTTTAGATAAATCATTTCCAATTTGCTCCAATGTAAAAATAAACTCTTTTAAAGAAATTTCATTTTTTTTAATTGTTAGCTCATCTATTGACTGAAGGTTACTAATCTTTTCTATATATTCCTCAATTCTTTCTGTCTGTCTTTCCATAGAATCTAATATTTCCAACCTTTTATCATTATATTTAGAATTCTCTTCATCAAAACACCTCATCATCTCTTGATTCCCTTTTAATATAGTAAGGGGTGTTCGAATATCGTGACCTATGGAAGAAACCATATGATTAAATGCATCATACTGACGCCAAACTTTTATTTTTTGTTCATGTAAATCTTTTGTATAAGATTCTATTTTCTCACAAGCATTGCTTAGTTCATTTTCTTCATCTAGCAATGCTATTGTCATATCTCTGTCGCCACTACTATATGAATTAAAATAGTCTATAGGTTTTTGAATCTTATGTTTATAAAAAGTAGAAAAAGCTAATATTGCAAAAAGTAAACAATGTATTTCTATAGCAAAATTCTTATAACACAATAAAGATTTAAAGATTAACCCAGCTAATTTTGATTCTGGTAGTTTTTTTAATGTATAATAGGTATTTTCTTCTCCTTCTTTTACCTCTAAAACCTTGTCAAACTGTTTATTAATTAATTCAATTTCGTAGGAACTTATTAATATAGCATTTACTTTAGCTAACAAAATACCTATTAAAAGAAATATGGATAAATAGATAGCAAAGCTCTTTTTTAAACTTAGCTTCTTTGTCCATTCCTTTAGCCAATCCATCGATAACCAACTCCCCAAACCGTTTCAATATATTCTCTATCTGTATGTCGAGATAATTTTCCGCGAATTCTACGCACATGCTCAGCAATAACTGAACTATCACCAAGACCATCATACCCCCAAATAGAAGTGTAGATATGTTCTCGATCAAACACTCGACCTGAATTTAAAGATAGAAGCTCTATAATGTCGAATTCTGTCTTGGTAAGAACCACTTCTTGATTTCTATAAAAAATACGTCTTCCACTATAGTCAATCCACAATTCTCCAAAAGATGCTGTATCATTTTTCTTACTTTTTCTGTTCTCCCTCACTAAATGAGCATGAATTCTTGCTAATAGTTCTGCTAGAGAAATGGTTTGATAATATAGTCATCTCCTCCAATCATCAATCCTTTTACTCGATCTCTTTCATTAGTACGTGCAGTTAAAAACAGTATTGGTATCGTAGTTTTATCCCTTATCATTTGACATGTTTTAAAACCATCTAATTGTGGCATATTTACATCAAGAAGAATCGAGTCTGGTCTTTCATTCAACTTTTCCAGTACTTCTCTACCATCTAAAGCTGTAATCACTTCATAGCCTTTCATATTTAAAAAACTTTGTAACATATTTACCAAATCTATTTCATCATCAACAATTAAAATTTTTCTTTTCATAATATATCACCCATTTTAATATACCATATAATTTCCTATTTTTTATCAACTCCTATAATTTTCATACTAATACTATTATTGGAGTTATTATTCACTAACTCCATCGATTTTCGTTCTTCTATTTCCCAATAAATATTAAACTATAAGCTACAAGAATATTTTTGTAGCTTATAGTTTATTTAAGACTTTTTCTAGTTGGCTAAATCAAATACATCCAACTCTTCATGGTCTATTCCTTTAATTTTAACATTTTCCATAGCTTTCAAAGTATCTAAAGCTGTTATAACACCTATATTTCTTTCAATAGCTGCTCTCCTAATATGAAATCCATCTCTCTTTGAATCATTACCTTTAGTTGGAGTATTAACTACTAAATCTACTTCTCCATTTTTAATCACATCTATTATATTAGGATGCTCTTCGTTAAGCTTTCTAACTTCTTTAACTTCTATGCCAGCATTTCTCAAAAGTCTTGCTGTTTTTGAAGTTGCTACAAATTTAAATCCTAGATTATAAAGTTCTTTTGCTATTGGTAAGAACTCTTCTTTATCATGATCATTTATTGTAGCAAGTATAGTTGACTCTGTTTTGCTAATGAACATGTTAGCTGCTACAAATCCTTTATATAAAGCTTCATATATTGTTTTGCCTACTCCTAAAACCTCTCCTGTAGACTTCATTTCAGGTCCTAATGAAACTTCAACTCTCGGAAGCTTTTGAGTAGAAAATACAGGCACTTTTACAGATACTAATTCAGGTTCTTTGTATATATCTACTCCATAACCTAAATCTCTTAATTTTTCACCAAGCATAACCTTAGTTGCTATATCTACTATAGGCACATTACTTACCTTGCTTATATACGGTACTGTTCTTGATGCTCTTGGATTAACTTCTATAACATAAAGTTCTCCTTTAAATTCTATAAACTGAATATTAATCATTCCTTTTATTCCTATTCCTAAAGCAATCTTTTTAGTAAATTCCAATATTTTTTCTTTTATATTAGGGCATATATTTTGACTTGGATATATAGTTATACTGTCTCCTGAGTGTACACCTGCTCTTTCAAGATGTTCCATTATTCCTGGTATAAGTACATCTTCCCCATCAGATATAGCATCTACTTCTATTTCTCTGCCCATAAGGTACTTATCAATTAGTATTGGGTTCTTTTTATCCTTTTGAAATGCATTTGATAGATAATATATAAGTTCCTTTTCATCATGAGTTATTTCCATACCTTGCCCTCCAATTACATACGAAGGCCTTACAAGTACTGGAAACCCAAGCCTTTTAGCTTCTTCCAATCCTTCTTCTACACTCCAGATTCCTTTTCCCTTAGGTCTTGATATTTTTAATTTTTCAAGTAATTCATCAAACTTTTCTCTATCTTCTGCAATGTCTATCTGATCTGCAGTAGTTCCAAGGGTAGGTATATTCTTTTCCTTTAAGAATTCAGCAAGTTTAATAGCTGTTTGTCCTCCAAACTGAAGAATTACCCCATTAGGTTTTTCTTTTTCTATTATATTTAATACATCTTCTTCTGTAAGAGGCTCAAAATATAATTTATCTGATATATTAAAATCAGTACTTACCGTTTCAGGATTATTATTTATTATTATTGTTTCTATACCTAATTTTTTAAGAGCTATTATACAGTGCACTGAAGCATAGTCAAATTCTATACCTTGTCCTATTCTAATTGGACCTGATCCTATAACTATAACTTTTTTCTTATCTGAAACCTCTACCTCATCCTCAGTTTCATAAGTTGAATAGTAGTATGGCGAAAGAGCTTCAAATTCCCCTCCACAGGTATCAACCATTTTGTATACTGGAATTATCCCCCATATAATTCTAAGTTTATATACATCTTCTGGAGAAACTCTTAGCATATCTGCTATTCCTTTATCTGAGAAACCTTTTTTCTTTAATTTATATAACCATTCCTTATCTAAATCACCTATTCTACTAAATCTTAATCTCTGTTCCTCCTCTACAATACTCTTAAATTTCTCTATGAAAAACTTATCTACTTCTGTTATTTCTGCAACTTTATTTATTTTATAATCACGTCTAAGCATTTCAGCTAAGGCAAATATTCTTTCATCATCTGGCGTAATTACTTTTTCTTTCAATTCTTTCATACTTAATTCTCTAAATTTTTTATGCTCTAGTGAATATTTTCCTATCTCTAAGGATCTTATTCCCTTTAATAAAGCAGCCTCAAAATTACTTCCTATAGACATTACTTCTCCTGTCGCCATCATTTTAGTTCCTAAAGCTCTATCTGCTCCTTGAAATTTATCAAAAGGCCATTTTGGTATTTTAATTACTACATAGTCTAATGATGGTTCAAAACATGCATAGGTCCTTTGAGTGATTGCATTTTTAATCTCATCTAATCCGTAACCTAGTGCAATCTTTGCAGCTACCTTGGCTATTGGATATCCTGTAGCTTTTGATGCTAATGCTGAAGATCGACTTACTCTTGGATTTATTTCTATTACTGCATACTCAAAAGAATGTGGATCTAGTGCAAATTGTACATTACATCCTCCTTCTATTCCTATAGCATTTATTATATCTATGGATGCACTTCTGAGCATCTGATATTCTTTATCTGATAAAGTTTGACTTGGTGCTACAACTATACTATCTCCAGTATGTATTCCTACTGGATCTATATTCTCCATATTACATACAACAATACAATTTCCAAAGCTATCTCTTATTACTTCATACTCGATTTCCTTCCATCCCTTAACACTTTTTTCAAGAAGTACCTGACCTATAGTACTTAATTGAAAACCTAGTGCTAAAATCTGTTCTAATTCTTCTTCATTGTTAGCTATTCCTCCACCAGTTCCTCCTAATGTATAAGCTGGTCTAACTATAACTGGATATCCTATTTTACTTGCAAAAGTCTTTCCGCTTTCCATGTCAGTAATTATTTCACTTTGTATAACAGGTTGGTTTATTCTATTCATCATATTTCTGAAAAGCTCTCTATCTTCTCCTTCTTTTATTGATTCAATAGATGTGCCTATAACTTTCACATTGTACTTTTCTAGTATACCTTTATCATAAAGTTCTACAGCCAAGTTTAAACCTGTCTGTCCTCCCATTCCTGCAAGAAGGCTGTCTGGTCTTTCCTTTGCTATAACTTTTTCTACAAATTCCACTGTTAAAGGTTCTAAATAAATCTTATTTGCTATTTCTTTATCTGTCATTATTGTAGCCGGATTGCTATTTATCAATACAACCTCTACTCCCTCTTCTTTTAATGCCTCACAAGCTTGAGTACCAGAATAATCAAACTCTGCTGCCTGACCTATAACTATTGGACCTGATCCTATAACTAAGACTTTCTTTATATCTTCACTTAATGGCATATTACCACCTCCTAAATTCCGAATACATATTTTTACAATTTTTATCTTATATCTCTAACTCTTAAAGCGCATACTCCATAAATTTATCAAATATATAATCGCTATCCCTTGGTCCTGGACATGCTTCTGGATGGAACTGCACCGAAAAAATAGGTAAACTATTGTGCTTCATTCCTTCTATAGTCCCATCATTCAAATTTATATGCGTTACCTTCATGTTTTCTGGCATCATATTCACATGATATCCATGATTTTGAGATGTTATATAAACTTTATTTGCCTCTAAATCTTTAACGGGATGATTACAACCTCTATGGCCAAACTTAAGCTTTGCTGTTTTTCCTCCAAGACTTAAAGCTAAAAGCTGATGTCCTAAACATATTCCTACAATAGGTTTTTTACCTACTATCTTCTTTATATTTTCTATAATATCAGTTAAATCTTCTGGATTTCCTGGACCACTAGATAAGAATACTAAATCTGGATTTGCATTTAAAACTTCTTCAGCATTTGTAGATGCTGGGAAAACTGTTACTTTGCATTTTCTATTTAAGAAAGATCTAATTATACTCTGCTTCATACCAAAGTCCATAATAGCAACGTGTTTTCCGCTTCCTTCTATTACATACTTTTCTTTGGTAGTTACCCTTTGTATCGCTTCTCTATTAGAAAAAGCTTCTA
This sequence comes from Anaerosalibacter massiliensis, assembly GCA_000751555.1. Classification (GTDB taxonomy): domain Bacteria; phylum Bacillota; class Clostridia; order Tissierellales; family Sporanaerobacteraceae; genus Anaerosalibacter; species Anaerosalibacter massiliensis. The sequence continues at coordinate 275,622 of CCEZ01000049.1, forward strand.
TTTTATTCTTAACTTCTTCGTAAGAAACATCTTCTAAAGTTATTATTCCTTTCATAGTTCCATTATTTCTCAATATTTTAGTTAAAGCCCTTGTATCTATTCCCTCTAATCCTATGATTTTATTTTGCTTTAAATAATCTTCTATTTCTAATTCAGATCTAAAATTACTTGATAAACTGCATTTTTCTCTAACAATGATTCCTTTAACCTTAGGAGACTTTGATTCCATATCTTCTAAATTTATGCCACAATTTCCTATAAGTGGATAAGTCATTGTTACAATCTGTCCATAATAGGATGGATCTGTAAGAGCCTCTTGGTATCCTGTCATTCCAGTATTGAATACAACCTCTCCAATACTGTCCTTTAGATAGCCAAATGCATTGCCTTGAAATGTTGTTCCTTTTTCTAATATAAGTTTTGCTTTCATAAAATAGACCTCCTCAATTTGGTACAGTAAAAATACACTTTTGTTGAAGGCCTTTCTTTGCACACAAAAAAAGCACTAGGAAGATTAAATTTTTAAAAATTAATCCTCTTAGTACTTCTTATAGTTATATTATTTACCTTTTTTTTCACACAACAAAAAAACATATCCATAGTCATACCTCTTCCTGGCCTCACAGGACCAAATTAAAGTGTATTTTTTACTCTATCTTTTACAGTTAATTTTAATTCATATTTTTTAAACTGTCAAGAGATAATGTTAAAACTTGATTTTAAATATCATTTACTATAGTGGCTTATATAGTTTTTGACTCTGAATTCTATGCGTATATAATTATATTAATAAACCTTTCTATAGTATTAGCAAATTTTTTACTAATAAACTATTTTCATGCATTAATCGCTCTAAAATGTCAATTATTATAAGTTTATATCTTCAGTGTTATAACATATAAAAACAGCTTTTTCTTTATCTTTTAATACTATATCTTCCAATCTAGTTGCTTTAGACAATTCATGAACATACATCCCTACAGTTGTTAATTCTAAAGCTTCTGTTGCCATTAAAATACCTTCATCATAACTTCTAGCTGTACTTATACATTCAGGTACATCTGAAAACGATATAGATATTACATATTTTTCTTCACTTTCATCATACTCACTATAATCAAAATAGCATAATATCTAATTTCCATAAATAATTTCTCCATATATAATGAATATTTATATCCAACCAGTTCGTTTACAAATGTTTTTTAAAAGTACCTATTGTTAAAACTCCTTATTATCACCATAATTTAAACAAAAATAATTCCATAACATATTAAAACTGATAATATGCTGTACAATGAACCTATTAAATAATATTCAGCAAAGATTGGATCCTTTGCACCTAGCACTTACTCCTATTGTTAACCGCATTCACAAAATCGTTGTCCAGATAGAATTTACCAAGCTCCCTCTCATTCGTTGCTTGGATGCAGTTAACGTCCTCCAGATTGTAAGTGATATTGATGATTAGATAGCCATCATTCATTAAAGCACAGCCAGTGAATGCCATACGGTCGTGTTTACTCAGCTCGTTGATCCGATATCAGCTCAACAAGAGATGACTTGTGGGGAACAAAATCAAGGGTTTCTCCCTGCATGTTGAAACATTCCACGACTTAATACGGCTGATGATTTGTGATCCTTGCACGATCCAGTGCATCCTATATCTCACCACGGTCAGCAGGAAGAATTAGATAAGCACCAGTATAGGCAGGCGAATCGTATAAATCTGACCGTATGAGCGTTACGGTCATTACTTTTTCTTTTTCTGCCATTTGATCATCTCCTTTTGAAATAGAAAAAGCGCCCTTCAGTTTCAGAGAAACCCAAAGACGCTACATATTATATTGTATCCCCTGATCAGGATAAAGCAAAACAAGTTATTGGTCTAGGTGCATATCAGCAAGAAGGGTAAAGCTAAATAGCCTTTAGCATCTACAACCTCTTCTGCACAAGCTGGAACGATATTTATAATTTCTTTTATAACCCCATCTTGAAAAACCAAACAAACTTACTTTATTTTTGTTACAACGGTGTTTTTAGCAATTTTTTCTCTATCTATTTCTAATAATACATTCTTAATCCGACTCATTAATATTCTACCTCTAGTCTTTCGAATGCTTGAAAAATCATACCTGTTGTGCAAATGGGACATTGCGCGTATGGCAATGGATTCCACCGCCATACAAGTTTAGTGCCAACGGGTTAATCTGTATAATACGACGGTTAGGAAATGCAGTTTGCAGAACCTGCAGTGCCTGTTCGTCTTTTTCCCTGATTCGTTCCGACATTCCTTCCTCATAATATTTCTGAGCAACTACTACGTTATTAGCAATCAGAAAATTGCAATAGCTGAGTGCTGGCAGAACGTTAATCGGACCGTCAGGAAAGGGAGTTACATCTAACAGCACCTTATGTTCCCTCCAAAGGTTATATGCGTCATCTTCTGGATAGAGGTCTATATAGATTGGCTCAGGCACAGGCATTTTCAGAATACGGAAAGGCTGCCCATCCTTATTACAAGCAGTCTTTACCACATCATATGCTCGGTCCAACCGTTCTTTGTCCAGAGCGTGTAGCTTACTTTCACGGGCTTCTTCCTCGGAAATGTGTGCAATTAAAATAGTATCGGTGTTGGCAAAACGGCAGATCTCATCAATGTGTCCGTTGGCAGAAGCAGAACGGAAAGAGCGGAATGTGCCGTCGGCAGAAGGGATTGGCCCGGAATAAGCATATTCATCGGCATAGGAACATTGCGGAAGCCAAATAATCTGCTCCAGATTAAATACCCTTTTCAGCTCCTGTTCCACCTCCATTACGGTCTTGCCAGGATTACGTTTATCTACCTCCGTTTCCTGTATTGCCATCATTACACCACATCCATTGAATTCTCGATCGCCACCCTCGCTGATCAGTTCAGAGTATCGTGTATTTTCAATTCCGATGCATTTGGCATGAAATTCACTGAATCCTTGTAATAGGTGAGAAAGCTCATCATCCTCCGGATAGTATCCATACATGTCAAAACGGAAGTCAACCCTTGCACGGCTTCCAAGATCACCTATCATAACTTCAGCACCAAAATCACGCGGATAGATGATAGGGGAGGGGAATATTACAAATCGAATTAATGCAGTATCAACCCCTTGTCTATCCAATTCCTGTTTTGCACGTTTTTGCACTTTCTCATCATAGCAGCAAACGATGACTTCTACTTCTCCCATCAATGCTAGTACCACTTGAGCACTAACTATATCTGTACTTAACTTTCTGGTTGCATTGGCGCACGGTGGCCAGATGATTAGCACAGATTCTTGTTTTTCAAATTCTCCTACAGTTCTAAAATTTTCCATTATATTCATCTCCTTTTTAATTATTTCTATTACAATATGAAAGACGGCAGTTTCCGGAGAAACCGTAAAGCATACTGTAATATGAGAGGTCCAGTGTTAACATATAGCTTCATCTCCATAATGTAAAAACTCCTCTCCTTTTATTGTTGCAATTTTTTTTAACAATATGTATTATATAGTATGGAGTAACTCCATAGTCAAGGAGGAAAATAAATGGATAAAAATAAATTAAAAACCTTTACAACTGGAGAATTTGCGCAAAGATTTGGAATAAAAAAGGATACCTTATACTATTACGACCGAATCGGTTTATTCCATCCAGCGGGAGTGAATGACAATGGATATCGGTATTATACGGTTCCACAGCTTGATGTTTTCTGGATGATTCAATCTTTGAGAGAGCTTAACTTTCCTTTGAAAACATTGAAACACTATCTCAATGCGCACTCGCCAGAAGAGTTAATTGCACTTTCCAAGGGACAACTCAGCCGAGTAAAGCAGGAAATAAGAAAGTTAGAACAAATTCACTGGCTATTAAGCAGCATCGTCACATATTCGGAGGAAGCCCTCAGCGCTCCCTTGGATGAAATCTCTCTCATGGAGCTTCCGGCGGAGCCTGTTTTATATAGCGATCCAATCCCCCAGGAGATTGATATCATCAGTGGCGAGGAGTGGTTTAACTATTATGATCACTTTTTGAAAAAAACGGAACTAAAAGGCCCAGCTTATGTCGGATCTATTGTAAGCCAGGAAGATCTGCTGACGGGAAGATTTGAAAGGGTTGATCGGCTGTTTGTCCGTATGGACAATGCGGATGCCGAGTTGAAGCCGGCAGGACTTTATGCGGTCACTTACCATAAGGGCCCATATGAATCAGTATTGGAGGTCTATGAGCCCTTTCTTCGGCAGCTTAAAGAGCAGGGACTGACCGTATGTGGCGATGCCTATGAGGAATATCTATTGGGTAAATTGTCCGTTCAAAATCAGACTGATTTTATTTTTAAAATCAGTTTAGCTGTACACAAATAAAGGCTGAATTCGCAGATTTCAATATTGCAATCGTGTTGAAGCCATAAAAAGCAGGGCAGGTCTGCGTTTGAGAGCCTATCCTGCGCAGATATAGTGCTAAGTACTGCAAATATTGAAAACAATCTCAGATTAACATCTCAAACTTCAAGAATCTCTCAGTTAATCATAATAGATACTATATTTACCTCTTTAGCACTTGAAAATGATAAAATACAGGATGAGGTTGAAAATACTAAAAGATTATTTAAAAAATATCAGTATTACTGTGATTAAAATATTTCAAGATAAAAGATTATAAGCAAATAATTAAGCTGTATAATTATATTTTAAATTTTCTTTTTCATAATTCATATTTTTTAGACCTAATAAATATTTGAATATTTTCAAACATAATAAAAAAATGGATGTTATTTTCTATAAAAAATAACATCCATTTATACTAAAATCCTTTATATCTGAACTTTTCAATAATATAAATTATCCCTTACTAAGGTTATAATATACCAGTAACTAGTGAAAATTACCTAAATGAAGAAATCAAAGGTAAAATTATTATTATGCTTAATGTTAGTCTAATATTATAGACACAGTTTTTCGAACACTATAAAACATAGTTAAAAAGAGAGTATCTAATTTACAAATTAATACATAAGTACTTCACTACAATCTAAATCTTATCTCCTAACTTTACTTTTATTTAGCATAAATAGAATTTATCTTTTATTCTATGATTAAGGGATATATTACACCACTTATACCAAATACTCATTCCTCCCCATTAACTCTAACATTGGCATCAGTATCAGCTTTAATTTTTAAACTTCCTTTAGCATCTTTACCAACTGCCTTAACTCTGTACTTTCCACTTTCCAGGGTAGTTGTATAGTCTCCATTTCCTTCCCCCTCAATTATTATTTCAAATTCATTATTTGGATTAATGAATACTAATTTTAGTTTGCCTCTATTAACCTTTGTATTATATGTAAGAGTTAGTTCTTCCTTCCCATCAGAATTAATCTCCATAATAGTATCAGTACCAGAAAATGTTTTAAAATTCATTTCAAATTCAGAATTTTTCCCTTCACTGTTTCTAAAGAGATAATTAAATGAATCATAACTCTCAACTATTGCTTCATTGTCATTGTATAATTTAGCTTTTTCATTGTTTGATTGTCCTTCACCACAACCACTTAAACATACCATAGATCCAATAATAATTATTAAAACTAATTTTTTCATTGCCCCACTCTCTCTTCGTTATTATTTTGTACCATTATTCTATAATACTACTATTTGATTTTTATTTAAATAGGAAATTATATATTTTTGAATCTTGGATCTTTTTAGCAAAAAATAATGGCAAGACCCTCATTCTGGGATCTTGCCATTATTTAGTTTACATAGCGATATTATTTACTTTATGATGTGAATTATATAAATATAATTCCATATATGTATAATATTCTTAAATATTTGTTAATTAGTACCGAATATTAATAATTAGTTATTTTTCTTTTTACTGTTAAATTTTAGTTGTATTACCATATAAACTAATATATAATATATATATTGATAATTATATAACAAACAAATTAGGAGGGACTGCATATGTTTACGTTTAATTACTCCGAAGGAGCAACTATATTTTCAGCTTGGGGGATGTGGTTTATAGTATTTGCTGCATTGTTTCTATTCAATGAATTTTCAAGAAGATCAAAAACAGGTGCATTTATTAGTTTTATAATTTTACCCACAGTTTTGTCGATACTTTGGTTTACGGTTCTAAAAGAAAAAACTTATACTGATTGGTTTCATTTAGCAAAAGTTTATTCTGCTACTGCAGGATGTATAGGATTCTGGTTTATAAGACACTATAAGAAAAAAGACAAAAATACAGGAGAAGTTTTATGGCGTCTTTCTGAAAAAAAAGTAGCTCTTATTTTCCCACCATTAATTCTTGCCATTAATATCATAGAGGCTGTAACCCGTGATTTCCAAGTTGGTAGCCTTGGCCTTATGAAAGACTTATTTGAGGGTGAAATCATGATGAGTGGTCCATGGAATTATATGAATGGTATTGCAGGTATTCTTAATATTATAACTATTACTGGATGGTTTGGAATTGTCATAAGAAAGAAAACAGAAAATGATAAAAGTATGGATATGTTATGGCCTGATATGATGTGGTTCTGGATAGTAGCTTATGATATATGGAACTTTGCATATACCTATAATTGCTTACCAGGTCATGCATGGTATTGTGGTTTTGCACTGTTACTTGCACCAACTCTTTGTGCTTTTACATTAGGAAAAGGTGCATGGCTACAACATAGAGCACATACTTTAGCAATTTGGTGCATGTTTGCACAAACATTTCCACATTTTCAGGATCAAGGGAAATATCAAGTAATGTCAACATATAATCCAAAAATCTACTTTATTGTAAGTTTCCTTGCACTAGTAGTTAACATTGCTGTATTTGCATATATGATTTATAAAATTGTAACTACAAAAAGAAACCCATATCTTAAAGAACTTTATACAGATTTACCTAGATATCAAGAAATTAAATCTCTTGGAGAACCTTCAATATTTGATTCTGAAACTTCATCAACAAAATCAAATAAACAATATTCTGAAACTTATAAATAAAATACAGATTAAATATGACCAGTATTAACAACTAAAAATTTCTATGCAATAATACCTTTATACATTAATAGGAGGAATTATCTCAAGTAAAATATGAATATAGAAGACTTTGAATTGAACGTAAATATCCAACCATAGTATATTAAATTATCAATAATAAAAAATAAGTTTCTAAGCTAGTACTGGTTATTAATACTTAACTTTTTATATTTAAACATATACTTTTACTAAGGGGATAGCTTTGCTATCCCCTTTACATTTGCAGAAAATTTAATAAAGTTTTGGTAGATTAAATATAAAAGTCAAAGATAGGAATAATAATTGTAAGCATTAAAAGGTGGATCTAAATCCTACTAATATTGCATTAAAAACATTATTATATTATGTTAAATGCCACACTAGCACCTCCATAAACACCTATATTAATGCTTCGCCATTTCTCCAATTTTTTCTAATATAGGATGCAAACTCGTTTTTATCATTTTTGTCAATCATATCTTGTGGAAAATAAACTTGGCTAGGTTGATAAGTTTACTTCTCACAAGCTCTATCAACACATCGGTCTGCAACAACTTCAAACCATCATAATCATTTGCTATAAGTTCAATATATACAGCATAATGAAGAAGTGGCTCTCTGTTTCTGTGCATAGTAGAAATAAGGGTAACTACATCTTGTAAATTGCTTTCAGCTGTTACAGTTTGCTGTAAATCATTAGTGTTAGCTGTATTCATACAATTTTTATTGGCCACATTATGAATGATTTTCTTTTCCTCTGAGGGAGTTACCTGTCTTGTATAGATTCGTAAAGTGACTCCATCTTTTTTCTCCTAAATTGTGGAGAATTGTCTGTTCATTAGTATTTGTAGGATATTCTCGAAGTGCCCATACACAACGAAATGTATTGTCACAGATGAAGTGATCAGCATTAAATCTAATAATAGATGGGGCAATCATATCGAGGAATTCTTGGATGCGGACATCTTCTTGCAGTAGTAAACTAAATTTTATTTTTCTTTTCTGAATTTGGTTATTATAGTAAAAACATCACTTGTTATGATGGCTTTAGGAGAAGACAGCTTGCAACTTTATGGTATAATTATTTACAGACAGACTGATTGGATTTATCCTAACTCATCAAAAAGGGCATTGGCTGTCAAACCAGATCGCTGCTAAGGTGCTATCCTGTTTATAAGGAGGTGCTTAAATATGCACGCATGGGAACAAATACAATTAACCGTGGACTATATTGAGGAACATCTTTCAGAGTAAATAAAAATTGAAAACTTGGCAAAGCTTGCTTCACTCTCTCAGTTTTATTATCAGAGGCTATTCAGCCGATTGGTTAAAAAGCCTGTAAACGAGTATATCAAGTTGCGCCGCCTTGCAAAAGCATCCGAAGCTTTACTAGATAAAAATAAGCGAATTCTGGATATTGCCTTAGATTTTGGATTTTCCTCTCATGAGACCCTTACACGTTCCTTTAAAAATGCGTTTGGGATGACGCCTAAGGAATATCGTACTGACCCCGTCCGGCTTAACAATTTTGTAAAACCACAGTTGCTTTTGAATTACACGCTTATTGATGAAAATATGCCGTTGATTGTTGATGGAATCGTCCTTGAAATTACACGGCGAAAAATTTTATCTCCTCAATTTTTCATTGGACTTACAGCAGAAGAACCTATTTATCAAATGCCTGGCGGCGGTGAAACCGGTGTAGACACACTCGGAGAATTGTGGGACGCTTTCCACCAAAGCAAATCCATCATTAGGGAATTAAAAGCAGATGGCGATGAGCTTGGAGTTGCCTATCCTGGGACAAAGGAAGGCTATTACCGCTATTTTGCTGGTGCCGAAGCTGTTTCAAATGAACCAGTTAAAGGCTACACTTCCTGGGAATTGCCCAAAGGTGAATATATTGTCTGCTCTTTTGAAGCAGAGGATTTTGAACATCTCGTTATGGATGCAGTGTACAAGGCTCATAAGTATATATTTGAAACATGGCTTCCGAATCACAAGCTTGCTACTAAGCCTTTTACAGTGGAACGCTATACCAGCCATAGTCCAAATACAACCAACATGGAAATATGGGTTTTACCTGTAACTTTAGAATAAGCAGATAATTTTCCGTTGTGGAGGTGAAGTTCATATGGAGTGGAACAAACTTTACAATTCGTATAATCCGCCTACGATAGATGACATCAATGAATACATTAATAGCAAGCTTTGGCAAGATTTAAATGCCTTTTTGCAAAATGCCTACCGTATTCAACCCAAGCTCTCCTACAGTAAATGTTCGATGCAACCGGGATGGAATGTCAAATACCAGAAAAATGGGAAATCGTTATGCACACTTTATCCAATGGAAGGCTATTTTATTGTTCTTCTGGTAATCGGCAATAAAGAAGTTCATCAAGCCGAGAATATAATACATTTGTGCAGTAGATACACGCAGGACTTATATCAAAAGACTGCCTTTTCCACCGTTGGAAGTTGGCTGATGATAAATGTTACCGACCGTCTCATTCTAGATGATGTAATCAATTTAGTGCAAATAAAAGCAAAATCAAAATAATCTACTAGCTAGTACCAAATAAATGAAAAGAGAGGCATAGTTCAATTCGCTGCTTCTCTTTTTCCTATCTCCATAGAGTTGTTGTTTTATCTTCTATAAGTTACATGTAGAGATATTCTCTTATGCTGTCATGTTTATCATAGTGCCTTATTAGACCTCTTTGCGCTTCTTCTGGCAGATTGTTTTTTTCTATTGTATTAAAACTATTTCATAACTATCTAATTCCTCTGGATTATCTGCTGTTTCATAATACCCATAATCATTTTCCACAACATATGTGGTAACTCTAAGAGTCATATATAGCTTTAAAGTCTTTACTTCCCTTGACTTAGGAATTACCACACTAAGATTTTCAAACAATAAATTTGAAAGTTTTTCATTATAACCACGATAAGAAAGGTATCCCTTATTTGAAAATGCACCTATTTCATGAGCATTTTTTTCTCCTCCATATCTTTTAAAGTCAATGTATTTCTCTAGATTTTCATCATATTCAAAATGTCCTGATTTACAAATCATATATCTGCTATAACTTTCAGTATTTTTTATTTCATCATATAGTTCAAATTCATACATAGAGTCTGCAAGTGCAAAGATTTTATTAACAGTTCTTGGCTTTATATAGTCCATAAGTTTTTAAAAATATCTTATATTATTACTGCCCATTTCTTTATATTGCTTTGCTAAATCATTTAGTCTAGTTACATTTGTATCTCTTAGACTAAAATAAGGTCCACACAAAACTGTTTCATGTGTTTTTATATAAGTCCAATTAACTCTTTGTCTGTAATTCAGTCATAATTTAAAATAGATTATCATTTTTAGGGTATAGCATATAGATATATCCATTACTTGTATATAACAACAAAGAGATGACCCATTATCATATAAAGGATAAGGCCTAATGTTTTCATCCCTTTGTAAAATAGCCCAATTATTTTGATACCTATCTATATTCCCTACTAAAAATAGGTTCTTTAAAAACTCTTTTTGAAAATCATACTCTTGAAGAAAATTTAAAATCATTTCTAATGAATAACATTCCCTCTTTCTTCATCATATAAACAATCCGGAGCATAATTCGGGTAATATTTATTGATTAATCATATTCCCTCTGTTAAATTTTCATCTTTTTTATTTATTCTATAACTTAAAGAACCCACTCTTGAATCATATACCCTATATCTATTTTCATACATTAAATATTGATATGAAATATTAGCCTTTGGCATTGAGATCCTGCATATCTAATATTTCATATTCTAAAACCTATACATTTATTTATAAATAATCCAAAATATAATAATTGTCATTTTCAAATTCTATTTATAGTAATTTAACTTTTTATTTTGCATCAGAATTATTTCAATCTGGTCCTTTATATTATTCCCATTTAAAAAAGCGAAGAGCTACACCAGTACATATTACTGCAAGAGCAATCATTACAATGATAGGCACCATTACGCTTTCTATAGTCAAACCAAGTGAAGCTGCTTTTAGAAGTTTTATTCCTTGTGTTAGAGGTAAGATATCTGCAATTTTTTGAAGTGCTGTTGGCATAACTTCATAAGGTAGCGTTGCTCCTGAAAAAATCAACATAGGAAAATATAATACACTTGCAATAATGCTTGTTATCTTTATATTTGGGGCAATACCGCCTACCATTATGCCGATGCTAAACATAGATATCATTACCAAAAAATAGAAACCTAAAAACTGAAGCCATGAACCGCTAAATCGAAAACCAAAAAAAATTGTTGCTGTGGCATAAACAAATATAAGTGAAGCAATAGAATAAAGTGCGTAAATTACTACTTGTACTGCTAAAATCATAGCTGGACTTATAGGTGTTACCTTAAACCTCTTTAAAATTTTTTTATGACGATAGTCAGACACGACCAACGGTAACCCCATCACACCCCCTGCACATATTGCAATCGTGACAATAGCTCCAAAAGATTGTTCTAAAAATGTGTATTCTGCACCATCAAAGGCTATTTTATCTCCGTAGATGATTCCGACAATGATTGTTACAACTACTGGCATACAAATTGCAAAAATGAACATATCCATGCCCCGTATAGACAATTTCAACTCAGTTTTTAACATTGTTTTAAATACTTTCATTATCATCTTCCTCCTCGTTTGTATACCATAAATAAGCTTCTTCAAATTTTTCAAATGGACTTCCTGCAATTGCTTCTTGCACAGTTCCATAAAAAATGCTGGTTCCTTTCTTAAGAATGCAAATTCTATCACACAGTGCTTCTATTTCATCCATAAAATGCGAAGTTAAAAAGATAGTAAGTCCTTTCCTCTTCAAATTCGAAAGGCATTTCCATACATCTCTCCTTGCTCTGACATCTAACCCTGTTGTTAGTTCATCTAAGAAAACAACATCTGGATTAGGAATTAAAGCAAGTACAATAAATAAGCGTTGTTTTTGTCCTCCCGAAAGCTCACTCACTTGGCTTTTGTATTTATCTGAAATTCCAAATTGTTTTAGTAATCCTGTATAATCTAAAGGATATTTGTAAAGAGCTTGGGTAACTTCACAAAGTTCTGCTACTGTTATTTTATCTTGGTAACTTGATTCTTGAAATTGGACTCCAACTCTTTCAAATAGCTCCTTTCTCTCTGTTTGTGGATTCATTCCTAAAATTGAAATTGATCCACTGTCAAACCTCTTTGTACCTAAAACACATTCAATAGTTGTACTTTTCCCAGCTCCATTAGCACCAAGCAATCCAAATACTTCGCCACGTTCAACTGATAAGCTAACGTTATTTACAGCCTGTGTACTTCCGTATGCTTTGCACAAAGCATCTATTCTAATTGTTTTCATATTTATAAACCTCCTCTTTCTTAGTATATAAAAAAGAATAACACCAGAAAGAAGTCTGGTGTTAAACTGTAGAGTTTATATTAAATTTTTCTTGCATAACTTTTAGCTGACTTAAAATGCAATTTGCATTTAATTCTGCATTGCTTAGTGAGGTAAGAAGTTTATCACAAGCTGTGACAATATCTTCATCCGCTTTGGGTGTATTAATGACTTCTCGTATATCAATTTCCGCATTATTGGACAGGGCATTTATCATCCGTAAAATTGCAGCAAGGGAATAATTGGCACATCGTAAAGAACGTATTATCTTTAATAATTGAATATCATTTTTCGTATATACCCGATATCCATTCTGTTTTCTTTTTACAGAAAGTAATCCATTCATTTCCCAATTTCTTAACGTATCTATTGTAACTTGCAAATAATCTGCTGTTTGTTTTCTTGTCAAGTACACCTCATTTCCTTCCTCTTGTATACCAGAAAGCAATTTTTTTGCAATTTCAATAGCTTCTTCTGCGTTTTTCTGCTCTATTTTAACCTGATTTATATATTCATTTGTGCATACAATTGCATTTTGGAAATCACCTTTGGCAGATAGCTTAATAATATTAATCATATTTTTTCTAAGACCATTTTGCAGTACCTCAACTTTAAGTGCTGTTCTTGCCAGCTTGAATTGTGCAATATGTAAATCTGTAAAAACTCTATATCCATTGGGTAACCTCTGCGCTTTAGGTATTAAACCAAGTTCTTCATACAATCGTACGGTATTAGGATGTATTCCAATTATTTTTGCTACCTGTGCTGTCTTATATTTATTTTCCACGATATTTTCACCTCCGTTTAACCTTATCATAACCCATACTTAAAGTCTGGTGTTATAATGGAGAGTTTATTATAATAAATAAGGTTAAAACAAGCAAGCCCAATAATCCATAACTTGGGCGTTAGTACAGTTCCTATTTAACAAAAAATATCAGTACGTTCTGATGTTAGTATAATATTTATTAGATAGAAAAAGGAGAATTCCTCTAAGTTGCATTATGCACTTTCTACCATCCATTAATGATAGTTCATCCATAGACATAAGGTCTTTCCCAAGTTTCTGGTAATTTAGTCCATGAGATTTTTCCCGCCTCCTATTTTCAGAAGTATTATATAAATCAATTGTCTCTTTACCCAATATCTCTGTTATCTCTTTTAGAGTAGTTTTTTCCTTTTTTTCTAAAAACATAGTGGTGTCACAGTTTCCGGCAATGGTGTCACAGTTTCCGGCAATGGTATCACAGTTATCTTTATGAATTGCCTCCAGTTGTGATTGTGATTGAAGAATAATACTTGCTGAAATCTCTCTACTTCTTATAGTTGCAATCAGCTTTTCAAATTTAGGAATTTGTCCACTATTCGCAAACTAATCTAAAAGTAATCTTACATGTATGGGAAATCTTCCTTCATTAAATCCCTTAATTCCTGTATATCAAATGGTGCTAGAGGAAAAGAAAGTTTGATAGTTTAAAAACTTTAGAAACTGAGTTATTTGATTATGTGAATTGGTATAATAATCTAAGAATTCATGGTTCCCTAGATTATATGACACCTTGAGTCTAGGAATTTAAAAACAAACTATACCACTTGATATTTATGTTAGGTTGGTTTTTAACCTAATATGAATATCAAGTCCAAGAAGTTTTAAAGAAGTATTTAATTGTTCGGTAAAAAAATGTCTAAAAAAATATTGACATATCAAACCGTCATGCGACTGTTGATTCTTGGCTGTTCGATTTCACCCTCACCAGCGTATTCTAACTTTCCGAATGTTTTTTCCATGTTTGGGATAACATGTTTTAATTCCGTAATTGATTTCCTCCTGTAAATTAGTTTTAGTTGATTCACTGATTACAGTTTTTTCAGTGGGAGAACGGACAGAATGTTTCTTCATCAAAAATCCTCCTTGTAACTTTCTATTAGGCCCCATAACTTCTTTGGACAATCGCACACTAATTTAGTAAAATAAAAATTAATGGGAGGTTGTCTGAAGTGAAAGGTAAAAACAAAAGATATCCAGAAGAATTCAAACGTCAAATTGTTAAAGAGGTAGGGGAAACTGGCAATGCTACTTTAGTCGCAAGAAAACATGACTTGGTCCCTGGTACAGTTACTCGTTGGGTTAGGGAGTCTAAGAAAAACAATAAATTAACTCAAAACAATCATTATATTTCAAATACTAATAGTGATTCAATAGAAAAGAAAAATGAACAGCTTAAAAAATTACTTGGAGAAAAGAATTTAGAAATTGCTATTCTTAGAGATCTTTTAAAAAAACGAACCGACGATAGAAGGCAAAGTCGCTGTAGCAAGAAAGTGGATTGATCTAGGACATACTGTAACTACTGTTCTTAAAATAATTGGTTTAAGTAGATCTACTTATTATTATAATATTAATAATAAAGTTAAAGAAAAAAATACAAATGCAAATAAAGGTGGTAGACCAATTCCTGGTTATTCTTTTGATAAAGATGGCAATCGTATATGTGATGAACAAATAAAAGAATATATACTATAAATCATCAAAGATGAAGGATTATGTTATGGTTATTATAAAATAACTATATTATTAAGAAGAAAATTTAATTTAATTATAAATAAGAAAAAAGTATATAGGTTATGTAAAAAGCTTAATATACTAAGACCACAAAGAAAAATTAAACCTAAACACCCTAGAAGAATCGCTATAAATAGAGAAATAACTACATCGAATTCCCTTTGGGAAGTAGATGTTAAATATGGTTATATAAACGGTGAAGATAGGTTTTTTTATATAGCTTATTTCATAGATATATATGATAGAAGTATAGTTGATTACCACATTGGACTTTCATGTAAAACTGAAAATATTATTATAACTCTTAAAAGAGCTTTAATGAGACGAAACCTTAATAATAAAAAAATAGAATTAGTAATACGGTCAGATAATGGTTCTCAATTTATAAGTAATAAATTTCAAGATACTTGCGAAAATTTACATTTCTAATATTTTTAGCAATCATTTTTTCGCTCTCTCTACGAGATTTTTTTCTGAATATATATTATAGTAAATATATAAAAAATGGACTTCCTTTTTTATAAGTAAAGGAAATCCATTCTGTTTTGTCTTCAGTCTGCAATCCCTTAAGTATTTACTTAAGGGATTGTTTTTTAATTCTTGATTTCTTGTACTTTTCGTACATTTGATTCTGATTTCACTTTTGATTCTGATTCCACTTTTGACTTTGATGATGCTTTTAGCATAGATATAGCTGTATAAAATACTACTAATATGACTACCCAAGTAAGTATATGGATAGGCAGTGATCTAACAAAATAGACTGCTATTAATAAGCCTAATACTCCAACTGTAGAAAGTGCCATAGCAGCTTTTCTGTTGTAAGCACCTTCTTTAATAAATCTTATTGAAGCTATAGGCATTAGGAAAGCACAAGATCCAAACATAATTGGAAATGCAATTTTAGGTGACATACCTAAAAAATATACTAATACCATGCATGGCGCATAAAGACCTACTCCTGCAGTCATCAAAGCACCCAGTACCAAATTGACAGCTAATGCAAATATTAATTTACCACCTTCAAGACCTATGGCCTCTCCACCACTAGGAATTAATCCTATTTGGCTCATAAGCATTAATATACCTGTGGCTACAAGAGCACCTCCCATAACTCTTTGTACTTTTTCTTCTGAAAAACGTGATACAATTCCAGCTCCTAACCAAGCACCTATAAGAGCTGATATGATCATTCCTATTAGTGTTAGAGGTTCAACTTCTATTACTTTAATAAATATTAAAGCTTCTAGCATAACTGGAATAGAATATCCAACATTTAACGTTCCAGGGATGACCCTATCATTACTTTGTTTAAATATCCTAAGTAATGATGCTCCTGTAGCAAAAGAACCTATGCCTAGTACATCAAAAAAATTAGTTACAAAAGCTATTATTGATAATTTCCACCATGAGTTATCTTCCAAATTATCTTTATGTTGTATAAAATCTTTGATAAAATAAATTAAATAGAATATACATATACAGCCTAAGATAGCAAAAAGTATATTTACCATTTTAACACTCCTTATATAATATGTTTAGAGGGTTATTTTAAATCTTTGCGATATATTCATATGGAAGATTAACTATTCTTCCTGGTGTTTCAATAATTTCTAATTGTTTTAATGTATCTCTTACTATATTTCCTTGCATTTCAGGATTATTTGGTTCACCTGCATTAGCACCCATTGGCACTAACGGTGCTGTTACTCGAGGTGCGCCACATTGGCGAACTACTGGAGGTAGAGCTGCAATAACTATAGTTGAAATTCCAGCTTCCTCAATCGCTCTCTGCACAATCACGGCAGAGCGGTGACATGTTCCTCACCCAGCTGTTAATAAAACTGCATCTACATTTTCTTCTTTCAATACTTTGGCAATTTGTGGTCCTGTTTCATTGGTAAATGCCTCTACATTGCCACCTCCACCCATAAACCCTATATGTTTTGTAGCTATTTCCTTAATAAAACCTTCCTCTTTTAATTCCTTTAATCTATCTATCGGGAACATGCAATTTATATCTTTATTTACATCACTATTGTCATATCCCCCATGAGATACCATTAAATCCTTACTATTGACATCTCCTGGTATAATCCTAAAACCTGTGTCTCCAGCTAAATTAAATCTTTTATCACTTTTAAGATGAACTCCTGCAGCACTTACTAAAGCTACAGTCATTTCTTTTAATGGTTTTTCAACCGGAGTCCATACTACAGGAGGCGTTATTGGTACATATATCTCCGATTGTAAACCTTTTATTACTGTTAAATTCATGATTTCTCCTCCTTCTTCTGACAATTTCTTTTTTTAATATTATTAACATAATCTTCATTAATCTCTGGTCCTAAAACTTCTGGATAGCTCATCATAAAACCGACTTCTTGCCCTATTTCCAATTCATAACTACTAATAAGCATTCTTTTTGGAATTCTTAATTTACCTAATCTGCCTTTAAAATCTATAGTAATGGCACAATCATTTACATCTACGATTATACCTTCAAAATATTTTTCACTGGAAATATAATTTAATCTATCCATGGTTTAATTCTCCTCTGCAACCTCTAATTCATCTTTTTCATAGATTTCTCTTCTCTTTTTACTCATCTTTAAAGAAGTTTCATTTGGCGCAATTTCTATTTTTTTACCAGTTACTTTTTCTATTAAATTAATATTATTCAATTTTACATCTGGATTCCAGGATCTTTCTGGCGCTATTATTTCTTCTCCAGCCATTTTTGCTTTAAGCATATATAAAATCCTCACTGCATCTTCATACGCTAAACAATTGTTTTCTAAGATTTCATTTTCAATACCTTGTCGGGATTTGTTTAAATCAACCATAGCATCCATATATTTATTGCCAACGACTAATTGACCTTGAACTGCTGAATATGTCACTCCTACTACTGGTATATCTCTTTTACCTACTTGTTCTATATGAGATGCAAAATCAATATGATTGTTTCCAAAGCCTTCTGTAGTGACTATAGCACCATCTAAATCCATTGTCTCAACTGTCATTCCTAATAATTTAGATACATAAAATTTCTCAGAATTTATCTGTGGTGAACCAACAAATATTACTCCTGCTAAATCTATCTCTTCATCCTTCATAGCTTCTAATACCAAAGGTTCTCTCCAATAATGTCTAGAGGTTTCTTTAGAAGCTGGTCCAATACATGTTAGAGCGTGAACACATCCATCTAATACTTGTAATGGAGATACTATAACAGGAACATTACCTAAGTCTACATTTGCCTTTGCTCCCAAAGTACCTACAGGTTCGGCTGGTAATAGATAATTGTCATGCATAGCACCTTGTCCCATTATTTCCTTTATAATAACAACTTTTTTCTTTCCTGGACGTCTTTTTTGAACTAATTCATCAGTATTTATAACTAAATCTTCATCTAATTTTTTCAATGCGTCTCTAATTTCTTGCACTACTATATCTGTTGCCCTATGAGCTGACATAGGTCCTGGTCTTTCCATACCCTTACCTTCTTTAACTGTTACATCAGTTTTTATAAATATTTCTCCTTTTTCTGGAGATCCAGGCCTACCCCACATAATATTTCTTTCTAATATTCCTTCAGAAGAACCAAATTCTCCAATTTGGACTCCTTTTTCATCTGTTCCTGTAACTAATACCACTACCCCATCAATCACTCTGGTTATTCCTTCACCTAGCTCACCTTTCTCTTTGGTAGCTATAGGCTGTACGTCCATAATAGTATTGCTGAATTGATCGTATTCATTTGGAGTAATAATATCTATTTTCATATCTGTAACTAATTTTTCTACCTCTATAGCATCTTTGCAAATATCTTCTCTAATATATAAAGTTGTACCTTCTATCTTAGTTTCTGATCCAAATTTAACTTCATCTATTTTAAAATGTTTTCTAATTAATTTTCTTACAACTATTTCTTCATTTTCCTCTTTTGTTATTTCTTCTGTAGCATTTCCGACTACCTCAAGACTTGGAGATTTTTCTATGGTACTAGTGTTTATGTCTCCAAATCCTAAAGGAACTTCTATATCTATTCCCTTTCCTTCATCAATTTTTATTTTTAGAACTCTACTACTCATAGGAATTTGTGATACTTCGTCTATTTCTTTCTCAGTATTTTCATATCCTTCAAGCATATTCCCTGTTATAGGAGTTAAAGCTACTACATCTTTTATTAGTTTTTTACCTACAACTTCTTTTCTAGTAAGTACCTTGTCATCTAAATCTAAAAGAAGGGAATCTGATAGTTTGTCAAAATGCATTGGGTTTTCTAAATCCTCTATATTTATAGTTTCTCCTGCTTTTTTATTGTATTTTAAAACAGCCTTTTCATCTTCTTCTACTAATTCTATTTCTTCTTCTATTTCTTTTGCTCCATCAATTATATCTAAAGTAAGTGGTGTCAATGAATCTATAGTTTTTGTTACTTTAGCTCCCAGAACCTCCCCTATTTTTAGACAATTGGCCGGAATAGTTAATAATCCAGAATCCACAAGGTCTGGAAATATATCTGGATCCTCTAAATGTGCTGATTCAATTACTGTGCCTTCTTCTGTCCTACAACATACAACAGCTACTTCATTTTTCATTTCTGCTGCCTGTTCTGCACTTATTGACATTTATAACATCTCCTTTCGCTTATTTTCTTAAAGGGACAATCTCCTAGTCAATGGGTAGTCCAATGTTCTAAAGACATGATCTGTATGATGATATACAGGAACCCCTATTTTTGGTGCACAACACATGACTGTATTAGAACAATCACTACAATTTGAAATAATAACTCTCTTAGCTCCATTTTTCTTAAGAGACATAATCTTTTGTGCCTGTCCCGGACAATCTCCTGGAGTTTTACACTTCTTAGCTCCTCTTACATCTATAACATTCTTACATTCCACTACACCAACAACTTCTGCACCCATTTTTTCAGCAATATCTCTTAATCTTTCTTCATTAGCTCCACAAGCACATACTAAAAGTCCAACAGGTCCTTCATATTTCGGGAAAGGAATGGTTACTATTGAACCACCTGACATTTTAGTTACAAATGCATTATTTATGTCTTCAGCCTTTCCGGTATAAGGTCCTCCAATGATTATCTCTCCATATTCTCCATCAATTCCACCACATTTTTCTATAAGATTTGCTATTGGCATTCCTATAGGTACCTGAAAAAGAACATGGGCTTTGTTTCCACCTTTTATTTTTCCTACAACAGTTATATCTTTGTCTATAACAGGTTTTCTGTTCTCAATGGCCCTTGTAATATTAGATAAAGTTTCTGCATTTAAAACTACACAATTAGCTTCAAGTGGAAGCTGTGTTGGTTCAAGCCATTTATCAAATATAGCGTGGATAATGGCCCTTTCTTCTCCCATTGGATATATATCTTTTAATTTTTTTATTTCAATATCATCAGCGCCTGACAAACACCCTTTTATAGAATCAATTGCCTTAGTATTTTTTTCTTTTATTGCTATATATGCCTTTGGTGCCTTTGTTATTTTCATGGCATATTTTATACCCTTTATAACTATCTCAGGGTTGTCCTCCAAAAGCTTTATATTGTGATGAAGTGCAGATTCACACTCAACACAATTTGCTATTACATAACCATTTTCCAAATTGACATTTAGTTTTATATAGGTTGGAAAACCTGCCCCACCTGATCCAACAACTCCTGCTGCTTTTACGCTTTCTAGATAATCATCATAAACTTTGATTTTTACATATTTTGAACTTTGCTTTTCATCAGCTTCAATTATTACTCTATCTTCTTCAATCCTTTTAATTTTACCTGATACACTCGAGTGAATATTTGACCCTAATCCATCAGGTATTGCAATTAATTCTCCTCGTTTAACTTCTTGTCCTTCTGTTACAATTGCCTTGCATAATCCTCCTACATGTTGTTTTAGTAGTATTGTTATATTCAATACTTCACCCCCCATTTATTATTAATTTCTTTTACGCCATAGATTAAACGCAAAAGATGTGCCAATATTAAAGAAAGGTCTAAACTCATTAAAAAAGCTGAGTTTAAACCTTCTTTTTATTTATCTTTTTATTTTTATATATTGACTAATATTAGTCAATCTTAATTCTTTTTTTATTTTAATTTTCTGCTTAAAACTATATATAGTCACACCTATATACAGTTTGACTATTTTTAAACATAGTCGAGTTTTAGTCAATCTATATTATAATGATTTAGTTTAGAATGCAATGTAGTTCTAGGTATATTTAATAATTTAGCCGCTTTGGATTTATTTCCATTGGAAATTTCCAATGCTTTTTTTATTAATGATATTTCTAAATCCCTAACTGAACTATTCAAATCTAGATTACTTGTATTATTCCCTATATTCTTTTCATTTAATGCCTTTTCCTTAATATAACTAGGTAATAAATCTTTAGTTATTGTATCTCTTCTGTTTAAAACCACCATATGTTCTACAACATTTTTTAATTCTCTTGCATTGCCTTCCCAATAATATTTAATCAATATATCCATAACTTCGCTATCTACCTTAGGAATTTCTATATTGTTTTCATCACATATATTCTTTAAAAAGTGGTTAAAAAGCAAAACAATATCTTCTTTTCTTTTCCTTAGCGGGGGAATATCTATTTTTATTACATTTATTCTATAATATAAATCCTCCCTAAATTCACCTTTTTCTATCATTCTTTCCAAATTTCTATTGGTTGCGGAGATAATTCTAGCACTTATATCAATAAGTTTTTCTCCTCCTATTCTTTGAATCTTTTTTTCTTGAAGAACTCTTAAAAGTTTTGCCTGCATAAATAGGGGCAAATCTCCAATTTCATCTAAAAATATAGTTCCATTGTCCGCTAATTCAAACAATCCGATTTTCCCACCTTTTTTTGCACCAGTAAATGCACCTTCTTCATATCCAAAAAATTCACTTTCGAATAATTCTGTTGGAATTGCACTACAATTTACAGGAACAAAATATCCTTCTACTCCACTATAATCATGTATCGCCCTAGCAAATACCTCTTTACCAGTACCACTTTCCCCTATAATTAATACAGATGTATTGGTTTTTGCAACTTGTTTAGACATTTCTATTTTTTCTTGCATAGCTTTACTTTTACATATAACCTGTCCAAAATTACTATCTGAATACCTACTAACCTCTTTTTCTAAAAATTCCACTATATCATTTGCCTTTTTTAATTCTTTTTGAATATTTGTGATTTCTGATACATCTCTATCAGTACTTACAACTCCAATAAATTTATCATTAATATAAATAGGTGCTGAACTAATAATTATATGACAGTCTTTTTTAGGAGTATGAAATACATTTTTCACTGGTTTTCTAGTCTTAATTATTTTTGCATCTATAGCATTAGGAAAATAGTCTGTCAAATATTTACCCATTATCTCAGAAGCACTAATTCCATATAATTTTTCTGAATTATTATTCCATATTATTACTCTACCTTGGGAATCTATTACACATATTGCCTCCTGAATATTATCCAATATATAATTTAATATAACTCCAGTTTGCTCAATTCCCATATATAAATAATCTCTAATATGTTCCTGTCTAATAATACCAACAAATTCTCCATCCTTTAAGACTGGTAATCTTCCAATCTTTTTATCTAACATAATATCTCTACAGTTTAATAATGTATCCTCAGGCTTTGCATAAACTATATCTTTATAAAAAAATCTTTTTATCTCTTTAACATTATTATCACTATTATAAATTTCATATAAATCCTTTAAAGTAATAATCCCTATTAATTTATTTGAGTTATCAACAATAAAAATTTCTTCATTTTTACTTTTAATCAATATAGATGAAATTTCATCTAGACTAATACTATCTTTTTGGATAATAAAATCCTTTGACATAACTTCTCCAGCATATATGTAATATGATTCTAAAATCATATAAATCCTCACCCCCTATAATTTTCTGCCAGTAGTTTGATTTAAAATTCTAACCCTAACATGATTGGCTTATTATTTGAAAAACATAGGAAAAAACGTCCTATGCTTTTACTCTTATATCTTAATCTTTAAATTGGATATTTTAAATTTAATTATATGAGCAAATTTCATAATTCTAAAATATTGATTTTACTTAATTTTATCTTAAAACAAAAAGGGTTTCACCCCAATTTGTCGAATTAATTAAGTGCAAACAAAAATCATCCGAGAGGAGTGAAACCACTTAATATGTATATTCGACAAACAACTCTATTTTCCTTTGAGGAAATTATGGAATTTCAACAAGAAACTAAATTAGAATTAATTTTATCTCAAATTGATGTATCAAAACTTGCTAATGTTCTGAGAAAACCTAGTAATTCTAGAGGCCCGAAGGGCTATGAATCTAAACAATTAATATATTCTTTAATAGCTATGCAAATAGAAAAAATTCAAAGCATTAAAGATTTAGTTTTGAAACTTAAAGAAAATCTAGTTTTAAGATACTACTGTGGTTTTGATGTTCTTGGTAAAGTTCCATCTGAGTCTACTTTTAGTAGATTCTTGGATAAACTCACTGATATACAAGAACTTGGACAATTATTTTATGATCTAGTTATTAAGGCTAAAGAATTAAATATTGTTGATGGAGAACACGTTTCTATTGATTCAACAAAATTAGATTCATATGAAGCTGCCAAGCCTAAGAAATCTATCATAGATGATGGTACCAACCCTAACTGGGGAATGAAAAGAGATACTAATGGCAATAATTCTTATAATAGATAAGTGAGCTTAATAAGTAAGAAGTAATGCTACTTTTTTACTTATTAGATGACTAATTTTCAATCAAATTGTAGTTTTATTTTACAGGTAAGGTTCTATCCTTCCTTCAAAATATATAATTAGCTGATTGAAGATATAATCCCAATTTTTATAACGTCTACTCCACTTTTTCATTACATTTTGGCTTGCTAGATAAAGCATTTTTTCTAAAGATTGATCTGAAGGAAAGACTGATTTAGTCTTTGTAACCTTTCTAAATTGTCTATGCAAGCTTTCTATAATATTTGTTGCATACATTATGGTTCTAATTTCATTAGGGTACTTGAAGAATGGGGATAATACATCCCAATTCATATCCCAGCTTTTAATTGCAAAGGGATATTTACTATTCCATTTTTCTTCAAGTTCCCCTAATGCTTCATATGCAACCTCTTCATTGATAGCTGTATATACTGCTTTAAAATCTCTTGCAAATTCTTTTTTATCTTTATAACTAACATACTTGAAAGAATTTCTAAGCTGATGAATTATACATCTTTGTACTTCAACTTTAGGATAAGCAGTTTGAATAGCTTCCTTAAGTCCTGTTAATCCATCAACACTAAATATTAATACATCTTCTAATCCTCTATTTTTTAGCTCATTAAGTACTCCTAACCAGAACTTGGAAGATTCGCTTTCACCTATCCAAATACCTAGTATGTCTTTAAATCCATCTAAATCAACTCCTAATACAACGTAAGCTGCTTTATTTTTAATTTGACCATCATCTCTAACTTTGTAATGTATTGCATCTATAAAAACAAATGGATATATGGGCTTTAAAGGCCTTGTTTGCCATTCCTTTATTTCAGGAATCAACCTATCGGTTATTTTGCTAACCATTTCAGCAGACATTTCAATTCCATAAATATCTTTAATTTGATCATGTATATCTCTTGTAGACATTCCTCTAGCATAAAGAGAAATCACCTTCTGTTCTATACCAGATATATTTCTTTTATTTTTAGGAACAACTACTAGTTCAAATTCACCATTTCTATCCCTTGGTATATCTAAATCCATTTCTCCAAACTGAGTTTTCACAGTTTTTTGTGAATATCCATTCCTACGATTATCAGTTCTTTTATTTTTTCTATCACCTTTAGAATATCCTAACTTTACTTCAAGCTCTGCTTCTAACATTTCTTGCAAGGCATCCTTAAAAACATCTTTTAAATATGAATGAAGGTCTCCTGCTGTTTTCAGATTCCCATCATTAATCATTTCTCTTAAAACTTCTTTTGGTATTGTTGACATAAAAATGCTCCTTTCTGGTTTTTATTCTTATTTTGATTTTTGTCAGAAAAGAGCATTTATTTTCACTTAGGCACAGATTTATTTACACTACTAAGTTAAAGTACATGCACTATTAAATTGCATAATTTTAATATCTAGAACTATTGCAGTAAACTAAAGTAAATCATTAAATAAAGCTGTCTAACGGCATATAAATGCTTGAATGTTAACACTAATAGGAGGTTTTTGCAAATCTATAAAATTAAAGTATTAAATTTAAAATCTCATTTTTAATGAGCTATCGCTCTATACTCTTTCTATTTAGCCCCCTAACCATTTTGGACAATCGCACACGATTATATTAAAATATAATCAACAGGAGGTTGCCAAAATGAGAAGCAAAAATACAAGATACTCAGAAGAATTTAAAAATCAAATCATTAAAGAGGTAGAGGAAGTTGGCAATGCAACTTTAGTAGCAAGAAAGCAGACAAAAGTCCCAGGTACAGTTACAAGATGGGTTAGAGAATCAAAGAAAGCTAATAAAACCAATAACCCTCTTAATACATATTATAGTACTAATTCACCTTTAGATAAAGAAAACGAGCAATTAAAGAAGCTATTAGGTGAAAAAGACCTTGAAATAGCTATTCTTAGAGACCTGCTAAAAAAAACGAGCCAAAGATAGAAGATAAAGTAAACATAGCTAATAAGTGGATAAGTTATGGATATCCAGTAACTAAAGTACTTAGAATACTTCAGTTAAATAAATCAACTTATTATTATAATATAAATAAAGATTCAAATACTAAATTATTAGAAGAACAAAACATAGTAAATAAAGGCGGTAGACCAATTTCAGGTTTATCCAAAACTAATAATGGTAAAGTAATTTCCGATGAACAAGTTAAAGAATATATTTGTGAAATCATTGAATCCAAAGGATTATGCTATGGTTACTATAAAATAACCATAATGCTAAAAAGAAAATTTAAGTTAATTATAAATAAAAAGAAAGTATATAGATTATGTAAAGAATTAAATGTACTAAGGTCTCAAAGGCAAGTTAAACCAAAACATCCAAGAAAGATAGCCCAAAATAGGGAGATTACAAAACCAAATTCTCTTTGGGAAGTAGATATTAAATATGGTTATATCAATGGTGAAGACAGATTCTTCTATATAGCTTCTTTCTTAGATGTATATGATAGAAATATAGTAGAATACCATATGGGTCTATTATGTACTGCAGAAGATATAGTCATAACCCTCAAGAGAGCATTAATGAAGCGAAATCTATATAATAAAGAAACTGGTTTAGTAATAAGGTCAGATAATGGGCCACAATTTATAAGTCATAAGTTTGAAGATACCTGCAAAGAACTAAATTTAGAGCATGAAAGAATACCGTTTAAAAGCCCAAATAAAAATGCTCATATAGAATCTTTCCATAGATTACTGGAAGATGAATGTTTATCAAGGTACGAATTTAAAAGCTATGCTGAATCTTATGAAACAGTATCGGAGTATATGAAATCCTACAATAAGGTTAGAATACATAGTTCCTTAGGATATATTTCACCAATGGAATTCTATCAGAAAATCTTAGATGGAACAGCAAAATCTTTAATAGTAAAGCTTTAATGTTTTTTCACTTAGGAAAAACAATACATAAATATTTAGCTGAAATCAAGGGCCTGCCGCAGCAGGGGCTTTACCCTTGATGAAGATAAATATTTATGTATAATAAAAAGGCGAAAAATATTAAAATATAGATAATCTAAGAAAAAGAAAGTTCTCGTGAGTTTTTGTCCAATATTAAGGGGTCAGTCCGATCGGAAAAAGTCATTTCTCGTGACTGTCGTTGCCGCCTTTGGTTATAGGCATTAATTGCTTCATTTTTCAACACCCTTTTGCAAAATCCATTAAAAGCACATCGCACTTGCCATTGGATACGAGCAGGTTCCATTTGTTCGCCTCCCTTCGCAACTGCAAAGGCGGGTGATGATTTCCCCCTTCATAGCCCTCAACAAGCGTTTTTTCTAAATGCCGAAAATAGAAGCAATTCTTTTGAAAAAAATCTTATTAAACACAAAAAAAGCCCAACTGAACATAAGCCAGCTGGGCATAAAAGTTGATATATTTTATTAGAAATTGTGTGTTTGCACATTACAGCCACAATAATCCCATAACACTTCAAGACGTTTCTCGATATGTCGTGTGAAATCCAATCAGAGTAAACATAAATAAACACGGCGATAACCTCCTTCATACCACCGTGTTCTAAAAAAAGGGCGAACTTAATACATCTTCCGTAATTCTATTTTTTTAGAAAAACGGCGGCTTTGAATTTTCTTATTTTCAAAACCGCCGTTTGATATTTTAACTATCCATATAGTTTTTGCACTCCTAACAAACAACGGTGGATAGGCTACAATAAACTAGACAATAAAAATAAGGTCATGTAAACTAATAATAGAAAAAGGAGAGAGTTTATATGACAAAGAGAGAAAGAAGAACCTATACCCCTGAATTCAAAGAACAAATGGTAAAACTATTTAAAAGTGGTAAGCCTAAGAAAGATATTATGGCTGAATATGACTTAACACCTACTGCTTTCAATACCTGGATAAAAAGAAGCCAAACTACTGGATCTTTTAAGGAAAAAGATAATCGTTCCCCAGAAGAAAATGAACTAATAAAGTTAAGGAAAGAAAATCAACAATTAAAGATGGAGAATGATATTTTAAAGCAAGCGGCGCTGATATTAGGACGAAAGTAAATGTGATAAAAAGCAATGCTCACAAATACAGTATATCAGCAATGTGTAAAATCCTACAAATCCCTAGAAGTACCTATTATTATGAATCAAAAGCAAAAGAATCTACAGATGAAATAACACCTAAAGTAATAGAAATATTTAAAGCGAGTAGAAATAACTATGGTACTAGAAAAATTAAAGTCGAGCTTAAAAAAGCAGGCTATATAGTATCTAGAAGAAAAATAGGTAGAATAATGAAGCAAAATGGCTTAGTATCAAACTATACGGTTGCTCAGTATAAGCCTTATGTGGATAAATGTAATGAATCAAAAATTGCTAATGAACTAAATAGAGAGTTTAATGCAGATGAACCGTACGCAGCTGTAGTCAGTGATTTAACATACGTTAGAGTTAATAAAAGATGGAACTATGTATGTTTATTAGTTGACCTATTTAATAGAGAAATAATTGGTTATAGTGCTGGCCCTAATAAAGATGCACCTCTAGTTTATAGAGCATTTGCAAGGGTTAAAACTAGATTAAATGATATTACACTATTTCATACAGATCGAGGCAACGAATTCAAAAACAAAATAATAGATGAAGTTCTGGATACTTTTAAAATTAAGCGTTCATTAAGCATGAAAGGCTGTCCCTATGATAATGCTGTAGCTGAAGCTACATTCAAGATATTTAAAACTGAATTCGCTAATAACTATCATTTTAAAAGCTTAGAACAGTTAGAAATTATGTTAGCTGACTATGTAAATTGGTTCAACAATATTAGGATTCATTCAATTTTAGGGTATTTGAGTCCTAAAGAATATAAATTACATAACCTTAAAAAAACTGTCTAAATAAGTGTTGACAATCCACGGTTTTTAGGTTGTATTAGTGTGTGAAGAAATATGTTGTAAGCTCAAAAGATCAAAACGCATTTTATTACTTATCGCTCCAGTAATGGAGAAAGTGGATTGTGGATTTTGTCCCGGAATTGTTTCCATCATCTTCAAAATAAGATGACCAATTAAGTTTTTAAACCTGATCTACGATTCGTCCCCCTAGGAAGGGTATTTACACGCTAATGGGCGGGACTCCTTCGTATCAAATCAAATCCAGCTCAAATACCCCTTCTTTAGTAGAAGAGTGACACTAATAAATTATACAAAGAGTGAATAATAATTACTGACCAAAGCGAGTTAGTTTTCTTATATATTAATCCAAATATAATACTCAAAACAAAAGCTACTACTATGGAACTTATAATATAAGGAAATTCGAACAACCCTTTATAAAACCAAATAGGAAAATGAATCGATACAAAGAGTAATGATGTAATTGTATTTGCTTTCCAGAAGCTAGATAACTCCATAAATTTTCTTAACAAAAAGCCCCTGAAAACAATTTCTTCAATTATGCCAACTAATAGAATGGTATTAAGCCATTCATTAAACCCTATATGAAAATCGATGTCATTTTTTAAAACTATAAGATTTAAAATGATAAAATAGGCTATAAAGACTAAGGATATCCATCCTGCCCATTTTATGCCTTTCCCAAAGTTATGGCGTAATCCTAAATAAGAAGACGGATTACTTTTTTCTACCAATTTAACTAATAAGATAACGGGAATAACCCAAATAATCATTTTAATAGTAGCTGATATTATAGCCCTAGGAACAGAATCCATCAAATCTAAATACTGAACCAACCATAATTCTCTAATACACCATAAAGCGTAGAATGATATAAAATATGCCCAAATGTAATTCTTATTTACTTTAGATAACATCAGTAACTCCTCCCTTTTTTCTCATCTTTTACAGATCCTAATGAAAGCTAATATAGTAATAATTAACGATAAAACTGCATATCCAATTGTCCACCAAAAATGTTCATTAAATGTAGAATAATCACCAATCAAAACATCCCGTGATAATTCAATTGCGTGAACAATCTGTTGTGTTCCCACACTCTAGGTCGATAACTACTGAAACATTGATATGGTTCCTTAACTCCTTATTTCTGATTTTATCACCCTTTGATACAAATACCATATGCTTGTAAAAGTGCTTGAAATTAAGGATTTCCAGCCTTATTGTCTTTGTAGCAACACTATACTCTCTACGTGCATTGTTTGAGGAAACATGTCCACCGGTTGGACTTCCATGACTTGATATCCTTTTTCATCTAAATATTTCAAATCTCTTGCTAATGTTGAAGGATTACAGGATACATATACTACCCGTTTTGGATTCATTTTTATAATTGTTTCTAATAATTTTTCATCACAACCTTTTCTTGGTGGATCTACTACTACTTTATCTGCAGATATCCCTTCCTTTAGAAGTTTTGGAACTATCTCTTCACTTTTTCCTTTTATAAACTCTATATTTTCAATATTATTTAATTTTGCATTTTCTTTAGCATCTTCTATAGCTGCTGGCACAATTTCCACACCATAAACCTTTTGAGCTTTTTCTGATACAAATAAGGATATAGTACCTATTCCACAATATAAGTCAAATACAGTTTCTTTGTCATTAACCTCTAAATATTCTAATGCCTTTCTATATAATACTTCTGTTTGAGTAGGGTTTACTTGAAAGAAAGAATTTGGTGAAATATAAAA
This sequence comes from Anaerosalibacter massiliensis, assembly GCA_000751555.1. Taxonomy (GTDB): domain Bacteria; phylum Bacillota; class Clostridia; order Tissierellales; family Sporanaerobacteraceae; genus Anaerosalibacter; species Anaerosalibacter massiliensis. Next base: position 306,131 of record CCEZ01000049.1, read on the forward strand.
CTTAAATTTATCTATGTAATCTATTATTTTATCTTTTCCATATAGTTTAATATTTTCATTTCCTAATACTACTGGAGTTTTCTTTCTATTTATATTTTGGTATATAGATATTACACCCTCTATATTTTTTAAATTTTTTATAAGTTCATTTATATAAGGTAGTTTTTCATTAGTTGTTACTATAATCACCATAGTAGAACCATCTTTAGCAGTCCTAACTACTATATCTCTAATAATATTTTTATTTATATTATATTTATGCACATAGTCCTTTACTGCTTTTAGAACTTTATCCGAAGTTTCATTCTGTATAATACATCCTTCTATATCTACTACATCATGGCTTTTCTTTTTAAAATATCCTATAGATTTTCCACTTACCTTAAACATTCCTTTATTTCTATATCTGAAAGGTGTATCCATGCCTATTATAGGGTTTATTTTAATATTTTTAAGTCCTCCTATTCGTTCTATTGCATCTTTTACTATATTTGTTTTTATTTCTAATTGAGTTTTATAGTTAATCTCATGTAACTGACAGCCACCACAATCTTTATAGTATTTACATTTTGATATCTGTCTATCTGAAGAAGGATTTTTTATTTTAATTAATTTAGCTTCTCCAAATCTTTTTTTCACCTTTTTAATTTCTGCTATTATTTCATCTCCTGGAAATCCACCTTCAACAAATATAGTAAATCCATCTACCTTTCCTACTCCCAATCCATAGCTAGATATATCTATTATTTTCAGTTCTAATATATCGCCTATATTAACTGGTGTTTTCATATGCTACTCCTCCTACCAGATTGATTTTTAAATATTTTATTAATACCTAGTATATTAGATCTTCATAAAAAACTCTAGCATTATGTTATTTATTATTAACAATAAAACATGCTAAAGTTCAACTATTATTTTACCAAAAAGCCGAATATTTAAAAGGTCCTGAAAAATAAAACTTATACTAATTTCTCAAACATAGCTTTATTTATTCAACTTTTCTTACAATTGCCATTGGCGTTTGTTAATGAGTTTGACCTAGTGGATTATCTACAAATATTTCTTTACACATATCTTATCTACAGTTAAACAATTGTTTAAAATTCCCTATACATTTCTTCCTTTATAGCAAATTTAGATGGTTTAATAATTAAAACATTATATGCCCGTCACTGAGTTATAGATACTACTTTCTCACTAAAAAAGTGCATCGCCTTCTTTTAGATATGATTTAGCATAATCTACCATATCTATTATATCATCTCTATATTTATTAATTTTGTCTTAATAGGAATCCAATAGTATTTCTTATACATTATATAATTTTCTCCCTGCAATTTAATTACATTAATATTACACTTTTTTAAATTAATCCAAATAATCTAATAATTAAGCAAAAAACTTCTTACAATTTAACAAAAAAGAAGGCACACCAACAGTGTGCCCGCTAATAGAATCAGTATACCTTTGTCCTCTTATATCATATTAGGATTATAGACCAATATAATTTTTTATATACTATATGCTATGAAATAACTACCATCTTAGAAAGATCCTTGTATTTCCACGTTTAATCCTATTGGTAAAATATCTTCTTATAATATTTTTATATATCTCCCTTGTACCAGGAAGTATCATAGTTATCCCCATTATATCTGTTACAATACCTGGCACTACTAAAAATATTCCACCTATTAAAATACTTAGTCCTGTCAAAAGTTCTTCTCCTGGAACCCTACCTTGGGATAGCTGATTATTAATATTGGATAATACTATTTTTCCTTCACTTTTAGCTAAATAATATCCTGCAATTCCTGTAGCTATTATAAGTCCTATTGTTGTCCAGAATCCCATATTTTGAGAGGCTTTTATCAGAATGTATAGATCTATTATAGGTGTTACTATTATAAATAATAGTATTTTCCCCATTTATCATTCTCCCTTTTCTAAAGAGTTCTGTAATATACTCCATTCTTTTTTAAATTTCCTTCTAAACCTTACAGGCTTCAATTCTTTATCTACAAAAGCATGTTTAGTAAAACCTTCTACTAATAATTCATTATTGCTTTTTCTATATATTTCATATCTTAATTCAAGCCTTACACCTTTTAGTTTTGTCAATTTTGTTTTTATTATAACTTCATCATCAAATTTTGCTGAATTTATATATTTACATCCTGTTTCTATTACTGGCAAAAGAACTTCTTCATTTTCTAATTCACTACAAGCTAGACCTAATTCTCTAAAAAATTCATTTCTTCCTACTTCAAACCAAGTAAAATAATTGCCATAATATACTACACCCATTTGATCTGTTTCTTTATATCTAGCTCTTATAGTCGTTTCTTGTATCATTTTATTGCCCCCTTTATAGTACTCTAGCTTCTCCTTTATATATTGAGCCAGTAATACTATCTACTGTAACAATATCACCCACTTTTAATACTTCTGTTGCTTTTTCTACTCCTACAATAGTAGGTTTATCTAGATTTAATCCTACTATAGCTGCATGAGATGTAAGTCCTCCTTGCTCTGATACAATTGCTGAGGCTTTTTCCATATATGGCACTGTATCTTTATCTGTACAAGTACATACTAAAATATCTCCTTCTTCAAACTTTCCTTCCAATTCTTCTTTTGTATTTCCTATAATCACTTTGCCAGAAATAGCTTTATTTCCTATTCCTACACCTTTAAGAAGCACTTCACTTACTGTATGAACTTTAATTAAATTAGTAGTACCTGATACTCCTACTGGAATTCCTGCCGTAATAACTATTAAATCTCCTTGTTTTATATAGCCCTTTTCCAATGCACTATGTATGGAAAGGTCTATTACCTCATCAGTAGAAACACTTTTCAAAGATAAAACAGGATAAACTCCCCAAAGTAAAGCCATTCTTCTTCTTATTTGTTCCGTAATAGTTGCCGCAATAATTGGCGCTTTAGGTCTAAACTTTGATACCGCACTTGCAGTAAATCCAGAGGAAGTTGCTGTAATTATAGCACTTGCTCCTAAATCTTCTGCTGTTGTACAAGTTGCCTTACTTATAGCATTAGTCGTAGATATTCCTCTATTCTTTGATTTTTCTTTTAAAAGTTTCTTATAATCAAGGGAATCTTCAGTTCTCATAGCAATATTGTGCATAGTCTTTACTGCTTCTAATGGATATTTACCTGCTGCTGTTTCTCCAGATAACATAATAGAATCTGTACCATCAAATATTGCATTGGCAACATCAGTTACTTCTGCCCTTGTAGGTCTAGGATTTCTTATCATAGAATCTAACATTTGGGTAGCAGTAATTACAGGCTTACCTACTTCATTACATTTTTTAATTATTTCTTTTTGAATAATTGGAATTTCTTCTGTTTCAATCTCTACTCCAAGATCTCCTCTTGCTACCATTATTCCATCAGAAACATTTATTATTTCCTCTATATTTTCTACTCCCTCTTGATTTTCTATTTTAGATATAATGTGAATATAGTCTCCACCATTTTCTTCTAATATCTTTCTTATATCAAAAACATCTTCTGCCTTTCTAATAAAGGAAGCTGCTATAAAATCTATACCATTTTCTATTCCAAATATTATGTCGTCTATATCTTTTTGGGTAACGGCTGGTAAATTTATTTTTACCCCTGGAACATTTACGCCTTTATGGTCTTTTACTGACCCACCATTCTTAACAATACACCTTATATCTGTATCCTTAACTACTTCAATAACTTCCAATTCTATTAATCCATCATCAATTAATATAGTATCTCCACTTTTTACATCAGAAGCTAAACCTTCATAGCTTACTCCAACTATTTTTTCATCTCCTAAAACTTCTCTTGTAGTCAAAGTAAACTCTTGATTGTCTACAAGTTCTACTCCATCATCTTTAAAATTTTTCAGCCTAATTTCTGGACCTTTTGTGTCCAACATAATTCCTATTGGAAGATCTAATTTTTCTCTAATTTTTTTTATATTTCTTATTCTGTTTCTGTGCTCTTCATGATCTCCATGAGAAAAATTAAGCCTCGCTACATTTAATCCTGATAACATAAGCTTCTCTAAAATTTCTTCACTTTCGGAAGCTGGCCCTATTGTACATACTATTTTTGTCTTTTTCATTTTTTCACCCACCCTTTTAAATGGAAAGTATTTTTGCAACTTCATACATTTCTCTATCAAAAGCTTTCTCTTGAGAAAGTGCTTCATCTATATCTAAATCAATAATATCATTATCTTTAAAGCCCATTGCTCTTCCTGATTTTCCTTCTATTAAAAGTTCCACAGCTTTATTGCCCATTTTGCTAGCTATAATTCTATCAAAAGCTGTAGGTGTTCCTCCTCTTTGTATATGTCCAAGTATTGTTACTTTTGTTTCAGCACCTGTTTTCTCTTCTATTTCTTTTGCAAGTTCATAGGCATTTCCTACTCCTTCTGCTAAAGCTATAATACTGTGAAGCTTTCCCCTGTTTCTACCTTTGATTACTTTCCTACAAACGCTATCTATATCTATAGCTTCTTCAGGTACTATAATACTTTCTGCTCCACCAGCAAGTCCTGCAAATAGTGCTATATCTCCACAACTTCTTCCCATTACTTCAACTATATTTGCCCTACCATGAGAGCTAGATGTATCTCTTATCTTACTTATTGCATCTACAACTGTCTCTACAGCTGTAAAAAAGCCAATAGTATAATCTGTATATCCCATGTCATTATCTATTGTACAGGGCACTCCAATAGTAGGGACTCCTGCTTCACTTAATTTTTTTGCTCCCTTAAAAGATCCATCGCCGCCCAGTATTATCAAACCATCTATATTAAATACTTCTATTACATTTAATGCTTTTTCAATCCCTTCATCTGTTTGAAATTCCTCACATCTTGCAGTTCTTAATATAGTTCCACCTCTATGGATAATATCTGCTACACTGGAAAGATTCATTTCTTCAATATTTCCCTTTATAAGACCATTGTACCCTTGTTTTATGCCTAATATTCTTACATTATTATAAATACTAGTTCTTACAACAGCTCTTATAGCTGCATTCATACCTGGTGCATCTCCTCCACTAGTTAGAACGCCTATAGTTTTCATTTAAAATCCTCCTTACATTAATACATAATGATAGTTAAATAATTCCTAAATCCATTAATGCTAATTGAATATCCTCTGCCTCAAGTTCCGGTGCTAGAATTTTATATAGAGAGCTATCTCCATCTTTATCAAATATCCTAATTTTAACTAAAAAACCTTCTTCTACTAGTATATTTTCTATTTCTTTTGCCCTGCTATAATCATCAACTACATGAATTGCAGTCCACATATTCTCGCACTCCTTAAAAATAATATTATTAAATAATATTATAACACAATATATCTTGTTTTTTTATTAGATTTGATTTTCTTTAACAAATTCTCACACTATCCTTACCTACTACCCTTCGTACTTCATCTAATAATCCATCATCTTCTGCATTAACCCAATAATTCCTATCTGCCATTACAACCTTTTTCTCCTTCGCTAAATACACATATACTGGAACATCACCTCTGTAGTTTTCAAATATTTCTTTTAAATTATTAAAAGCAGTATTAAAATCACCTTCTTCAACTTTTATATAAAGTTTTTCTTTCTTATATTTATTTAATGGCCTTATAGATTCACTAATTATTTTAGGTTCATCTTCTTCACTTATACTCAGTCTACCTTCAATTACTACTATAGTATCTTCCTCTATATACTTTTGATACTTATCATAAGTTGCAGGAAAAATAATTATTTCTACAACGCCATATAGATCTTCTAAAGTAACAAAAGCCATCATATTATTGTTCTTAGTTATTTTATTTTTCTTATTAGCTATTATTCCTCCAATTGCTATACTTTGCCCATCCCTTAAACCTATATCTGTCATTTCTCCAGATATTTCATCAGACATTTGGAATAGTTCCGTAGTAGTTATTGTTGATATTTTCTTCAATTCCTTCTCATAGGGAGCTAGTGGATGTCCACTTATATATATACCCAGCCTTTCTTTTTCCATAGTCAGCAAATTCTTTTGAGGAAATTCCTTTAAATCTGGCAAATTATCTTCTGATACCTGATCTTCAATATTATCAAATAATGAACATTGTCCTTGTATATTTCTTTTTCTATCTTCATGAACTCCATCTATTATTTTTTCAAATACAGCTAAAAATTGAGCTCTATTGCCACCTAACGATTCCATAGCCCCACTTTTTATCAAGCTTTCAATAGCTCTTTTGTTCATAACTGTTCCATCTATGTTTTCTATTCGCTGACAAAATTCAGTAAAACTTTCAAAAGGCCCATCTTTTCTAGCTTCTACTATAGTATCTATAAGATTTTTACCTACATTTTTAACAGCCATAAGGCCAAATCTGATTTTTCCATCAGATACTGTAAACTTTCCACCACTTTCATTTACATCTGGAGGAAGTATTTCTATCTTTAATCTTTTACATTCTTGAATATATAATGAAACAGAATTAGTATTTTCCATAACACTCGTAATTAAAGCTGCCATAAATTCTACAGGATAATAATATTTTAGCCAAGCTGTTCTATATGCTATTACAGCATAGGCAGCTGAGTGAGATTTATTAAAAGCATATTTAGCAAAACTTATCATTTCGTCATATATTATATTTGCCGACTTTTCATCTACTCCATTTCTTATAGCACCCTGAATTTCTACTTCTCCATTTTCATCTAGTTTCCCATATATGAAATGCTTTCTTTCTTCCTCCATTACATCCATTTTCTTCTTGCTCATGGCTCTCCTTACTAAATCTGCTCTTCCCATAGAATAGCCACCAATATCTCTAACTATTTGCATTACCTGTTCTTGGTATACAATACAACCATAAGTAACATCTAATATAGGCTTTAATTTTGAATGTATATATTTTATATTAGAAGGATCATTTTTATTTTCTATATATCTAGGAATTTGATCCATAGGTCCTGGCCTAAATAATGAATTAGCAGCTACAATATTTTCAAAACCAGTAGGCTTTAACTCTTTTAAAAATTGTCTCATACCAGCACTTTCAAATTGGAAAATTCCTAAAGTTTCAGCATTGCTAAACATTTCATATACCTTAGGATCATCATAGGTAAAATCTGAAAAATCTATTTTAATTCCATGATTTTCCTCTATTAATTTCACTGCATCCCTTATCACAGTTAAAGTTCTAAGACCTAAAAAGTCCATTTTTAAAAGGCCTAATTCTTCTAATTCAGTCATTGTAAATTGAGTAGTTATAGAATCTTTATTTCTCGATAGAGGTACATATTGGGTAATAGGATCTTTAGATATAACTACTCCTGCAGCATGGGTAGATGTATGTCGTGGAAGACCCTCTACATTCCTTGCTATATCAATTAGTTCTTTTATTTCTTCCTGTTCATCATAAATCTGTTTTAAGCTTTTATTTACTTCCAATGCTTTATCTATAGTCATACCTAATTCCATAGGTATTTGTTTAGCTATAAAGTCTACCTGTCCATAAGGCATATTCAAAGCTCTACCTACATCTCTTATACTACCTCTTGCTGCCATAGTACCAAAAGTAACTATTTGGGCTACTTTGTCTTCTCCATATTTTTCAACTACATAATCTATAACTTCCTCTCTTCTTTCATAACAAAAATCTACATCTATATCTGGCATAGTAACTCTTTCAGGATTTAAAAACCTTTCAAATATTAAACCATTTTTAAGTGGATCAATATCTATAATCCCTAAGGCATAAGAAACCAAACTCCCTGCTGCAGAACCTCTTCCTGGTCCTACCATTATTCCATTGTCTTTAGCATATTTAATAAAATCCCATACTATAAGGAAGTAATCTGTATAACCCATGTCCACAATAGTATTAAATTCAAATTCAAATCTCTCTAATATCTCATCAGTAATATCATCATATCTTTCATTTAGTCCATCTAGACATAATTTTTTTAAATATTCTACATCAGTATATCCTTCTGGAGTTTCATATTCTGGTAAATGTAATGTATCAAAATCTATATCTACATTACATCTTTCACCAATTAAAACAGTATTCTTTATTGCTTCTTCTACATATCCAAACAATTCTATCATTTCATCATAGGATTTTAAATAAAATTCACTTGTAGGAAATCTCATCCTGTTTTCTTCATCTATAGTTTTCCCTGTTTGAACACATAACAGTACATCATGAACTTTTGCATCTTCCCTTTTTAAATAATGTACATCATTAGTAGCAACTAGTGGAATATCTATTTCCTTACTAAGCCTAATTAGCTCTTTATTTACAAGTTCTTGTTCTTTAATTCCATGATCTTGTAGCTCTAAGAAAAAATTTTCCACTCCAAAAATATCCTTATATTCTAAAGCTGCATCTTTAGCCCCTTCAAAATTGCCATTTAAAATTTTTTTCTGAACTTCTCCTCCAAGACAAGCACTTAATCCAATTATTCCTTCACTGTATTCCCTAAGTACATCATAATCAACTCTTGGCTTATAATAAAACCCATTTACATATCCTTCAGATACTATTTTCATAAGATTTAAGTAACCTATATTATTTTCCGCTAGTAAAACTAGATGATATTGATTTTTCTCTCTAGGATTTTTATCAGTATATTTGCCCATAGACACATAAACTTCACATCCTAAAATAGGTTTTACACCTCTTTTAGTTGCCTCTTTGTAAAAATCAACAACTCCGAACATGGCACCATGATCTGTAATGGCAATACTATCCATTCCCAGTTCTTTAACCCTATCTAATAATTCTCCTATTCTATTGGCACCATCAAGTAAACTATATTCTGTATGAACGTGAAGGTGAACAAATTTTCCTTTTTCAGTCATATCCATTCCCTTTCTATGTTTTCTTATTATAAATATGATTCTATCATAAAAATACTAAAAATAATAATCTAAAAACTCCTAGGGCATCCTAGGAGTTTGTTAAAAAGTTCTCTATTTTAATGCTATTAAGCCTTCACTATTAAGTTAGTATCCCACTAGCATTTATAAATAAAAGAACAAAAATCTACTATTTTAAGCATCTAGTATTCTATTTTCTATTAAATCGGATAAATCTTTAACAGCTTCCTTTTCATCCTCTCCTTGAGCAATAATATTTATTTCTTCTCCCTGAAATACTCCCAGGCTCATTACCCCCATAATACTTTTTCCATTAACCTTCTTTCCATCTAATTCTATATATATATTACTTAAATATTTGTTAGCAGTTTGAACAAATAATGCTGCAGGTCTTGCATGAAGTCCTATTTCATTTTTAACTACAACTTTTTTTGATTCCAATATTAACTCCCCCTCTCCTTTTTTAAATCATCTGCAATTTCTTCTATTTTCCTGAACCTATGATTTACACCAGATTTTCCTACAGGTGGACTTAGCATAGTTCCTAGTTCTTTCAGGCTAGCATCTCTATGCTTTAATCTTAAATATGCTAAATCCAATAAGTTTTTAGGTAGTTTTTCTAATCCTATAGTACTATCTATATACTCAATATTTTTTATCTGTCTTAAGGATGCATCTATGGTTTTACCTAAATTAGCTGTTTCACAATTAACTATTCTGTTTATATTGTTTCTTACATCTTTCAATACTCGTATATCTTCTAATTCTAATAATGCTAAATGGGCTTCCATAATATTTAAAATATCCACTATCTGTTCCCCTTCTTTTAAATATATGACGAAATTTTCTTTTCTTGTCACAATTTTGGAATTTAATCCAAAGCTGTTAATTAAATTTGAAAGTTCTTTCCCATGTTCCTCATTATTAGTAACGAATTCTAAATGATAGGTTTTTTCTGGATTGCTAATAGAACCCCCTCCTAGAAAAGAACCTCTTATAAAAGATCTTTTACAACATCTTTTACTTATTATGCTTTTAGATATACTATAATCTAGATGGAAAGAATCATATTCATTAGATTTTATCAGCTCAATATCTCTTAGTATTTTTTTTGTAGCTCTTGTATTTTTTACTACAATTAAATAATTATTATTCTTTTTTAATTGTTTATTCCTTCTCACCATTACCTCTACATCTATATTGTACATAGCCTTCAACAGTGAAAAAATCCTTCTGGCTATGGCAGCGTTTTCCGTAGTGAATTTAAGACTTATTCCATAGGCACCATTTATTTGAATAATTCCATTCATACGTACAATTGCAGCTAGTTCAGCCTTTGCACAGCATTTGTTTTTTATTGGTATTCGTGAAAGTTCATTTTTTGTAAAAGAAGAAAATGACATTATATCTCTCCTAATTCTTTATTACTTTAATATAATATACTCTATGTAACCTCTATTGTAAAGTATTTTTATACACTTTTATAGCTTTTATTGCTATTTTTTTCTCATCTAAATATCTTAATTTATCTAATACTCTATCTATATGAATAAATTGGGCTTCAATAAAACCCTCTTTTTTTTGCGGAATACATTCCATATTTTTAGCTGTCATTAAAAACCAATGTACAGTTTTGTTTATATTTTCATCTCCCCTAATATTCATAAAATTATAATTAATTTTACCTATATATTCTATTATTTCAGCTTTTATTCCCGTTTCTTCAAAAACTTCTCTTAAAGCTGCAGCCTTCAATCCTTCTCCTTTTTCAACCCTTCCTTTAGGAAGAACCCAATGTCCATTAAATTTTTTCAACAATAAAATTGCATTTCCAAATCTAACTATTCCTCCAGCACTCACCTCTTCAATCATTCTTCCCACTCCTGTATCATTTAAAACATTATGCTCTATATATTTATATTATAACATTTTATAAAGGATTTTTTCAGCTTTTATAGAATATAAATATATATATATTAAAAACTTAGGAGGGTTTTATATGGAAATTTCAATGAATTATGTAGTAGATATACTTTATAAATTGTTAAATATACCTAGCCCTTCAGGAAATACATTAAAAGCTATAAATTTTGTAGAAAATGAATTTCATTCACTAGGTATAAAAACTTATAAGACTAATAAAGGTGCAATTATAGGGACTATTGATGGAAAAAATAAAGATGAAGAAGTTACTTTATCAGGTCATGTAGATACTTTAGGTGGAATGATTAAAGAAATTAAATCCAATGGGAGGCTTAAAATAACTCAAATAGGTGGATACCCTTGGAACTCAATTGAAGGGGAATATTGTACTATAGAAAGTGCTAATGACAAATTATATAGTGGTACAATTTTAACCACAAAAGCTTCAACTCATGTTCATGGCGATGATACTAGTACTCTTGAAAGGAATGAAGATAGTATAGAAATAAGGATTGATGAAAAAGTTAAAAATAGTGAAGATATAGAAAAGCTTGGAATATCTGTAGGAGATTATGTGTTCTTTGACCCTAGAGTTAAAATTACTGACTCTGGATTTATTAAATCTAGACATTTAGATGATAAAGCTGGTGTTGCTTCCATATTAGGCATTGCAAAATATTTAGTAGACAATAATATAACTCCTAACTACACTACTAACTTTTTTATAAGCAATTATGAAGAAGTTGGCCATGGTGCCAGTGCTGCTATTCCTGAAAAAACTACTAAATTTATCGCCATCGATATGGCAGCTCCAGGAGAAGGCCAGACCTCTAATGAGTATAGTGTTACTATTTGTGCAAAAGACTCTACTGGTCCTTATGATTTAGATTTAAAAAGACGTTTAATTGATCTAGCTAAAAATAATAATCTAAACTATAAGGTAGATATATACCCTTATTATGGTTCTGATGGCAGTGCTGCATTAAGAGCTGGATATGATTTTAAAGTTGGACTTATTGGTCCTGGAGTAGATGCTTCTCATTCTTTTGAAAGAACTCACAAGGAAGCATTAGAAAATACTATTAAATTAGGTATATTATATCTAACTAAATAATAATCATCCCTACCCAAGTCACTTCTGTATCTTTAAATTCAATCTCTAATCCCATTTTGGCTACTGTATTTATAACATCTATTCCTAAAGATTCTGAAGAAGGCCTTGAATACTCTGGGTAGGGACACTCTCTATATCCCAACACCTTTTTACAGGGATTACAAAGTTTACAATTTCCCGCAATTAATGCAAGGGCATTTTCAAATCCTAAATCTTTTCCTTTCTTTTCTATCTCTAAAAGTATTTTATGAAGTTTCCTTGCTAGTCTAAAGTATTCTTCTCTATCTTCTTTATTCAAAATTTTTTGTTTTATTAAAACTACAATACAATAGTTAAACTTTTCTAATTTATTTTTAAAATCTTTTATTTCTCCTATATCTGGAGGACACATAAAATTTTTATCATACTGTCCACATTTATTATCTTTGCAATATTCCCTTACTTTTTCATCTATTATTATATTATTCGTTGGTATCTTCCCCAAATAAATAATATTCTCATTCTTTATATATTCTACAAGCTTTTCCATACTGCCCATATTAAAACTCCCTTATATTTTTATTGTAAATCCTCTCGATTTTTCCAGTTTATTTTTAAAAATAATTCAAACACTAATATTGGAGGTGCTAATATGAATATAAACGAAAAATTCATTATAAATCTACAAGGAAAAAATTTCATAACCTATGAAGGTCTATTAGATCTAGCCCATAAAAAAAACTTAAAATCTATAGATGTAGACCTTATTCAAATCCCTACAGTAGAAAATAACATGACTGCTATTTGCAAGGCCACTGCTATTACAGACAATGAAAAGTTCTCTGATATAGGAGATGCTAGTCCTCAATCAGTAAATTCAAATATAGCTCCTCATCTAATACGAATGGCTTCTACTAGGGCCAAAGCAAGAGTTTTAAGAGATTTAAATAATATAGGTATGACTTCCTTTGAGGAAGTATCTTTAGATGAAGATAAAGAGGAAAATAAAAATATTCCATCTGATAATATCTATGAAGAACCACCTACTGAAAGACAATTAAACACCATAAAAAGATTATCAGATGAATTAAATTTTGTAATCCCCTATGAAAATTTAACTAAAAGAACAGCAGGAACTTTAATATCTAGAATGTTAAATGAGAAGAATAAAAAACATTAGAAGAAAGCTTAAGAATAAGCTTTCTTTAATTTATCCTTCCTTACTGATAAATTAAATATTAATTCACTAGCTTTTAAACTATCATGACGAATATAATCCTTCTTAACTTCTATTAAATTGCTTTTTATCATTTTTATATTTAAATTATTTAATCTTTTCTCATCTTCTTCAGTTAAAATAACTGGCTTGGAACCATCTTCTTTATATTTTTCTAAAGTCTCCTCTGGTATCTTTTCTATATTTACAATTACATAATCTAATAAATCTTTTCTACTATGCTTAAGTATAGCCTCTACATGGTCAAATACAGTGTAGTCATCTGTTTCCCCTGGTTGAGTCATTACATTAGGTAGATATACCTTTTTAGCTTTAGATTTATAAATATGTCCTACCATATCGTTTACTAATAAGTTTGGAATAACACTAGTATATAAACTACCTGGCCCCAATACAATTATATCTGCCTCTTCTATAGCTTCTACAGCTTCTTCTACAGGATAACTAATCTTTGGCTCCATGTATACTCTGTCTATTTTACTTGATGCTTCTTTATTCTTTAAAGGTATATTTGACTCACCTTCTACTACATTTCCATTTTCTAAAACCGCATATAAAACTACATCCTCTAATGTCATAGGAAGAACTTTTCCTGTCACTGCTAACACATTTGAAGTCTCTTTTATAGCTAATTCAAAACTTCCATATATTTCATTCATAGCAGCTATAAATAAATTGCCAAAATTTTGTCCTTTTAAGCTACCTTCTTTAAATCTATATTGAAGTATTCTTTCCATATCAGGTTCTGTATTTGCAAGGGCTAATATACAATTTCTTATGTCTCCAGGTGGTAGCATCCCTAGATCCTCTCTAAGAATTCCTGAGCCTCCTCCATCATCTGCAACTGTTACAATAGCTGTAATATTTGAAGTATATTCTTTTAGCCCTCTTAGGAGTATGGAAAGGCCTGTTCCTCCTCCAATAGCTACTATTTTAGGCCCTTTTGATAATATCCTATTTCTATATGCCATTTATTTTATTCCTCCCAACTAAATAGGTTTGGGGTTTATAGAACCCTTTAAGAATCTCTGTGATTTATTATAACTCTATTCCCCTCTTTAGCTAACTCTTCATATAGTACATTTGCTATAGTAACTGATCTATGTTTTCCTCCAGTACATCCTATGCCTATGACTAATTGAGTTTTACCTTCTTCTATATAATAAGGTATGAGAAAATTTAACATATCTAAAAGCTTATTAATAAATATTTTTGTTTGCTCCCATTTTAATACATAATCTCTTACATTTTCATCCCTTCCTGTAAAATCTCTTAACTCTTTAATGTAGTAAGGATTTGGTAAAAATCTAACATCAAATACTAAATCTGCATCTAAAAGCATACCATGTTTAAATCCAAAAGAAACTACTGATATAGTAAGCTTTTTTGATTCTCCTCCTTCTACAAATATTCTCCTTATTTCACCTTTTAGCATTCCAATAGTCAATTTAGAAGTATCTATTATATAATCTGCCTTCTCCTTCACTTCCTTAAGGAGTTTCCTTTCTTTAGTTATACCATCTATAAGTCTCCCATTTAAACTTAAAGGATGAGGACGTCTTTGTTCCTTATATCTTGTTATCAATACATTATCTAAAGCGTCTAAAAATAGTATTCTATATTTCAAACCTTTTTTCCCAAGTTTTTCTAAACTATTAAAAAGAGCATCAAAAAATATTCCCCCTCGAATATCTACTACTACTGCTACCTTTTTAATATCTCTTTTAGATTCATAACAAAGCTCTGCAAATTCAGGCAATAACTGGGGTGGCAGGTTGTCCATACAATAATAGTCAATGTCTTCCAATGCCCTCATGGCTTGGCTCTTTCCTGCTCCCGATAGCCCTGTGATTATAACAAACTCCATATCCAAATAAAGCCACCTCCAAAATTTAGTCTATAATATTTCTTATCCGTTCCACAGGTACCTTTCCCTTTGAAGCTCTTTCTATTCCATTCTTTAAATTTCCAACATTTTCTGGGTGATGAGCATCACTATTTATATAAAAATAAACTCCCTCTTTTAAAGCTATTTCTATTTCTTCAACTGTTAAATGGCTATGACTAGAATTTATCTCTAGTGCAGTATTTTTTTCCTTAGCCTTCTTAGCTATTTTTTTTATATCTACATATACTTTAGAACCTGGATGTGTTATTAAATCAATAGGGTATCTATCCATAGCTCTAAGCAAAGCTAAAGTATTCATTTTTCTTGTAGATTCTCTCATCTTTGGTATAATCCTAGATAAAAAATTTAAAAAATACAATTTATAGCCATCTTTAAATGTTCTTGGCATTGCTCCAAAATGATATCCTAAGAGAAGAATATCCAGCATTTCTAATATTTCTTCATCTATATCTAGAGTACCATCATACCCTATGATATTAGCTTCTATTCCTAAAAGTATTTTCAAACCTTTAGGTTGAAACTCCTTATTCAGTTCATCTATTTCCTTTCTCATCTTCTTTATATTTTCTCTTTTTACACCATAGGTAAAATGGCCTGGTCCATGATCACAAATAGCTATCTCTTTTAATCCTCTTTCAAAGGCTTTTTCCACATTATCTCTTATAGTGCCCTTTCCATGGCTATATATAGTATGGGTATGATAGTCTCCAATAATTTTCATATATTTCTCCTTTTATTCTCTTCCAATAATCTTTAACTCTGGTTCTAATTCTACATTATATTTATCTTTTACAACTTTTTGCACTACTTTTATTAAAGTTCTAACATCTTTACTTGTGGCATTTCCACAATTAATTACAAAACCACAGTGCTTTTCAGATACTTGAGCGTCCCCATATTTTATTCCCCTAAGTCCTGATTCATCAATCAATTGACCCGCAAAATGTCCTTCTGGTCTCTTAAAAGTACTTCCTCCACTAGGAAAATTTAAAGGTTGCTTTGAAGTCCTCTTTTCCGTCAATTCTTTCATCTTTCCATCTATAACATCATAATCCCCTTTTTCAAGTTTCATTTCAATTCCTAAAACTATAAGTCCTTCTTCTTCTACTCTACTTTTTCTATATCTAAAATTCATCTCTTCATTAGAATATTCTACTATATCACCATTTTTATTTAAACATCTTACTTTAGTTACTATATCCTTCATCTCTCCACCATAGGCTCCTGCATTCATAGTTATGGCTCCTCCAATACTTCCCGGTATACCACTTGCAAATTCTAATCCAGTGAGAGAGTTTTTTAAAGCTCTTTTGCTTACAACAGTAAGAAGGGCTCCAGATTCTGCTCTTATAATATCTCCTTCTACTGTTATATCTCCAAATTCTTCTGAGATTTTAATAACTACGCCCTCCATACCTTTATCACTTACTAATAAATTAGAGCCATTGCCCACTATATAAAAATCTATATTATTATTTCTACATATTTTTATTCCCTCAATTAACTCACTTTCATTACTAGGTACAATCATTACATCCACTGGACCACCTATTTTGAAAGAAGTATGATTTTTCATAGGTTCATCTAAAAGAACTTTTCCCACATTTACATTGCTACTAAATATCTTTTTAACATCTATTTTTTCCAACAAAACCACTCCTACCTTTATTTTTTCTTTCATATCTAATATTATACTTTATTTTGTCAAGTTTTCTACCCGTATCTTAGCTTCTTCTATAGCTTCTTTTGCAGTCTTTTCTTTCAATACTGCCTTTTTTATTTCCTCTTGTAAAATAATATCTATAGAATTCCACTTTTCGTCTCTAGATACAACTTTAGTATAACTCAATGTTTCTTCAATTCTTTTCATCTTTGGATTATCTTTATACATATCATTTATTCCCTTTTTAACTGTAAATACTCCCAATTCTTCTAAAGTCCTTTGACTAGAATCTTGAGTTAAAAATTTTAAAAACTCAATACACATTTCCAACTTTTTTTCATCTTCCTGCTTAAATATTCCAAAAGAAGCTACCCCATTATTTAAAGCTATTGGAAGTTTTTCATCTCCTAAAGGATAATTTGCCACATCAAAATTAAATCCTTCTCCTTTGTTTTGAAGATCTTCTAAGACTTTCAATGCCCAAGACCCAGTTGGATATACAGCTATTTTTTTATCTTTATAAAACATATCCCAACATTCTTTTTCTCCAAGAATACCGAAATCCTTAGGAGTTACTTTATATTTATATTTTAAATCTACCACCTTTTGGACTCCCTTTATAGCTTCATCTCCATAAAAACTATATTTATTCTTTTTGAAATTTATTATTTCAGCACCATCACTAAGGATTATTCCCCAAATATTATAATAATTAGGTTCAATAAAAGAAACAAAACCAAAAGAATCATCTACTCCATCATTATCAGAATCAAAGGTAAGATCTTTTAAACTTTGAACAAACTCCTCATAGGTCCAATTTCCATCTAGTGGAGGCGAAACTCCTCTTTCATTAAATAAATCTAAATTTAGATACATAGTATAGGTTGTCATCGCAAAAGGCAAACCAATTATATCTTCATTATAGTTTACTGTTTTTAAAGTTTCAAATTTAAACTCTTTAAGTTCGTCATGTTTTAAATAATCATTTAATACCTCTAATTTATCTATCCAAGGAAAATCATAACTTATAGGTACAATATCTGGACTTTCATCATCTTTAATAGCATTTTCTATCTTTTCAGGCCCACTTTCCCAATCCAGTGGTGTAAAATCTATATACACTCCAGGATTTGCCTTTTCAAATTCCTTTATTCTAGCTTGAATCCAACTGTATCTACTTCCTGTATCAATATCTAACCTTGGATAATCCCACACCCTTATAATTCCAGTATAACGTTCTTCTGGTTCTTCTATTAATAAATCTGGGTCATTTAAAGAAACATAAAAAGACCAGAATATAATAAATGCAATCAATAACATTCCAATTATTTCTTCACCTTTTCTTATGGACATAAAATTCACCCCTTTAAATATTTATTCAAATAGGGTGAGCTTTATGTAAAAAAGTAGAGGCTTAAGCCTCTACTTTAGATTTGCCTATTCAATTATTCAGCCATTCTTCTATATTTTTCATATCTTTCTTTTGCATCTTCTTCTGCTTTCTTAAATAGTTGATCTGCTACTTCTGGGAAAGTACGTTTTAATGATGTATATCTTACTTCAGTATTTAAGAATTCAACGAAATCTTCTGTTGGTTCTTTTGAATCTAGAATAAATGGATTCTTTCCTTCTTCTTTTAATACTGGGTTATATCTATATAGATGCCAGTATCCTGCATCTACTGCTCTCTTTTCTTGTTCTTGACTATTGCCCATTCCACCTTTTATTCCATGATTGATACATGGTGCATATGCTATGATAAGTGCTGGGCCATCATATTGTTCTGCTTCATTTAATGCTTTAAGCAATTGATTTTTATTTGCTCCCATAGCCACTTGTGCTACATATACATATCCATAGGATGCTGCTATCATACCTAAGTCTTTCTTTCTAACTCTCTTACCTGAAGCTGCAAATTTAGCTACAGCAGCTGTTGGAGTTGATTTTGATGATTGACCTCCAGTATTTGAATATACTTCTGTATCAAATACCAATACATTTACATCTTCTCCAGATGCTAGTACATGGTCAAGTCCTCCAAATCCTATATCATATGCCCATCCGTCTCCACCAAAAATCCAGACAGATTTCTTGATTAGATATTCTTTAAGTTCTTCAATTTCATTTAGTATTTCTTTTCCTTTATCGTTTCCTATTTCTTTATTTAATAGTGGAAGAATCTTTAATGTTGCTGCTTTTGAAGCTTTAGCATCAGATTTTCCTTCTATCCATTCATTGAATACTTCATTTATTTCGTTGTCTATGTCTAATGAGATAAACTCTTTCATTAGTACTTCAAGTTTATTTCTTAATTGATTAACAGCTGTCGCCATACCATAGCCATACTCAGCATTATCTTCAAATAGTGAATTTGCCCAAGCAGGTCCTCTTCCATCTTGATTTGCACAATATGGAGTTGCCGGTGCACTAGCTCCCCAAATAGACGAACAACCTGTTGCATTTGCGATTATCATTCTGTCACCAAATAGTTGAGTAACAAGTTTTGCATATGGAGTTTCTCCACAACCTGCACATGCTCCTGAGAATTCTAGTAATGGTTGAGAGAATTGACTACCTTTTATATTTTCTTTTGCCATTAAGTCGTCTTTAACTTTAACTGTCATTGCATAATCCCAGTTCTTGGATTGTTTTTCAACTTGTTCTTCTAGTGGTTTCATAACTAATGCTTTATTTTTTGCTGGGCATACATTAGCACAGTTTCCACAGCCAGTACAATCTAATGCACTTACTTGTATACGATATTCTAGGTTTTCAAATCCTTTACCCATTGCTTTCTTAGTTTCAAAGTCTTCTGGTTTGTTTGCTACTTCTTCTTTATCTAATAAGAATGGTCTAATAGCAGCATGTGGACATACAAAAGAACATTGGTTACATTGTATACAATTGTCTATTTGCCATTCTGGAATATTTACTGCAATACCACGTTTTTCATATGCTGCAGTTCCATGTGGGAATGAGCCATCTTCTCTGTCTACAAAAGTACTTACAGGAAGTTTATCTCCCTCTTGTCTATTCATTGGAACTAATACATCTTTTATAAAATCTGGTAATTCTTTATCAACTGCTGTTTCTTCAGCTACTTCAGCATTCTTCCAGCTTTCAGGTATATCTATTTTTACTAATGCTTCAATACCTTTATCTACAGCTTCATGGTTCATAGAAACTACATCTTCACCTTTTTTGCCATAAGTTTTAACTATGGAATCTTTTAGATATTTAACTGCATCTTCTATTGGTATAACATTAGCTAGTTTAAAAAATGCAGATTGCATAATCATATTTGTTCTGTTTCCAAGACCTATTTCATTTGCAATAGCTGTAGCATCTATTGTGTAGAAATCAATATTGTGTTCTGCTATATATTTCTTAACGTCCCCTGGTAAATGCTTATCTAAATCTTCAACTGACCAGTTTGTATTTAATAAGAATTTACCTCCATCTTTTAGTCCATCTACTACACTATATTGATGAACATAGGATTGTTTTGAACAGGATATAAAGTCTGCTTCATCTATTAAATAAGTGGATTTTATAGGTTCATGACCAAATCTTAAGTGAGATATAGTAACTCCACCTGATTTTTTACTGTCATATGCAAAATATCCTTGAGCATACATGTCTGTATTATCTCCAATGATTTTGATAGCACTCTTATTTGCACCTACAGTACCATCTGAACCTAATCCCCAGAATTTACATCTAATAGTGCTTTCTGGAGCTGCTTTTATGTCTTCTTTAATTTCTAATGATTTGTGAGTTACGTCATCTATAATACCTATTGTAAACCCATTCTTTGGTTCTTCTGATTTTAAGTTTTCAAATACAGCATTTATTTGTGATGGAGTAGTATCTTTTGATCCTAATCCATATCTTCCGCCAACAATTAATGGAGCATTTTCTTTGCCATAGAACATTGAACAAACATCTAAATATAAAGGTTCTCCTAATGCTCCTGGTTCTTTAGTTCTATCAAGAACTGATACTTTCTTTACTGTTTTTGGCAATACATCAAAGAAGTATTTTTCTGAGAAAGGTCTATATAGATGTACTTCTATAACACCTACTTTTTCTCCTTTATCTATTAAATAATCAACAGTTTCTTCTATTGTTTCAGTTACAGAACCCATTGCAATTATTATATTTTCAGCTTCTGGATGACCATAATAGTTAAATGGTTTGTATTCTCTTCCTGTTAATTCAGATATTTCTTTCATATAATCATTAACCATATCTGGTATTCTATCATAATATGGATTTGCAGCTTCTTTAGCTTGGAAGAAAATATCTGGGTTTTGTGCAGTACCCTTAGTATATGGACGTTCAGGGTTTAAAGATCTATTTCTAAATGCTTTAACTGCATCCATATCTACTAATTTTTTAAGATCTTCATAATCTATAACTTCAATCTTTTGAATTTCATGGCTAGTTCTAAATCCATCAAAGAAATGTACAAAAGGTACTCTACTCTTAATGGATGTTAAATGTGCTACTCCAGCTAAATCCATAGTCTCTTGAACACTTCCTGATGCAAGTAATGCAAATCCTGTTTGTCTTGTTGCCATTACGTCAGAATGATCTCCAAAGATGCTTAATGCATGGCCTGCAACTGCTCTTGCTGTTACATGGAATACACCTGGAAGAAGTTCTCCAGCCATTTTATACATATTAGGAATCATTAGTAATAGTCCTTGAGAAGCAGTGAATGTTGTAGTTAGGGCTCCTGCACTTAATGAGCCATGTACTGCTCCTGCTGCTCCTGCCTCAGATTGCATTTCTGTTACCTTTACTTCTTGATCAAAGATGTTTTTTCTACCATGAGCTGCCCAATCATCAATTAACTCTGCCATTGTTGATGAAGGTGTGATTGGATAAATTGCTGCTACATCTGTGAAAGCGTATGCAACATACGCCGCTGCTGTATTACCATCCATGGTTTTCATAACTTTTGCCATTTATAGACCCCCTTAAAATAGTACTTACTAATTTTTAACTTTGTATAAAAATTGACATACTTTCCTTATTAAACAAGGATTAAATTCATATATTACTATATTTTTAGTATATTAAACATTATAAATAAAGTCAACTAGGAAAAAAAATAGTTATTTATGTCGTAATTGTGAATATAAAAAGATTACATATGCATATTAAGAAACAAAATATTGTGATTTTTTTATCAGTCTTCTTGCTTTTCTCTTTTCCTTTTTTTAATTTCTTTTTTGACCTTATTATCTAATGCTTTTGCCGCATTATAACCTAACATTTTTTGCCTATTATTTCTAGTTGCTACTTCTATTATCATAGCAGTATTTCTGCCTGGTCTTACTGGTATTACTAGTTTCGGAACTTTTATACCTAATATATTAGCATATCGTTCATCTAGTCCTATTCTATCGTATTCTTTTTCTTCATCCCAAAATTCTAGTTCAATAACTAAATCTATAAATTCCCAGTTTTTAACTGCACTAACTCCATAAAGCCTTTCAATATCTACTATACCAATCCCCCTTATTTCCATAAAATGCCTTATAAGCTCTGGGGCTGTTCCTCTTATATCATCTTCAACTCTTTTTATTTCTACAGTATCATCAGCTACTAGCCTATGACCTCTTTTTATTAATTCTAAAGCAGTTTCACTTTTTCCAACTCCACTTTGTCCAATTAAGAGCACTCCCATACCATAAACTTCAACTAATACTCCATGAACAGTAATTTCTGGTGCTAATGCATAATCTAAATAATTTATTAAAAGATTTATAAACTTAGTAGTAGAATGCTCTGTTCTTAAAAAGCTTACATCCCTTTTCTTAGCAAATTCTATCATTTCAGGAAAAGGCTCTAATCCCCTAGATATAACAACTGCTGGTATTGGATAAGAGAACATTTTTTCTGTTCTTTCACGCCTTATATCTTCAGGTAAGCTATTTAAATAATACCATTCTACATTTCCAATCAATTGAAGTCTTTCATGAGCAAAATGGTCAAAATATCCTGCTAACTGGAGTCCTGGTCTATTTACATCACTTTTATTTATCTTAACTTCATCTATATCACTTGAACTATACATAACTTCTAAATCTAAAGCTTCAACTAATTTACTAAGGGTTACATAGTCCATTTCAATTCACATCCTTTAGTATTCTAGGATCCTTTTCTAAAAAAATTATAGACTTCTTCTGCTGCAGTTTTATTCATGCCTTCCACATCTTTTAATTCTTCCATAGAAGCCTTTTTTATCCCTTCAATACTTCCAAAGGTTTTAAGAAGAGCTTTCTTTCTTTTATCCCCTATTCCTTTTATATCATCTAGTACAGATTTAAATATTTTCTTACTTCTCAAACTTCTATGATAACTAATAGCAAACCTATGAGCCTCATCTTGGATTCTAGTAATAAACCTAAAAGTAGTACTATTTTTTTCTAAAGATATTTCTTTATTTTTATATATAATTCCTCTTGTATTGTGGTGTTCATCTTTAACAAGACCGCACACAGGTATTTCTATATTCATTTGAAAAAGTATTCTTTCTACTACATTGACTTGACCTTTGCCACCATCTATCATGATTAAGTCTGGAAAAACTGAAAATCCTTTTACTTTAATATTGTTTTCTTTTATTAATTCTTTTTCTTCTAATCCTCGTCTAAATCTTCTTTTTATAACTTCTTCCATACTAGCATAATCATCAGGACCAATGACTGTCTTTATTTTAAATCTTCTATAGTCACTCTTTTTAGGTACACCTTTTTCAAATACCACCATAGAACCTACTGGCTCTACTCCTTGAATATTAGATATATCAAATGCTTCAATTCTAAAAGGTACTTCATCTAAGTCCATAACTCTAGCTAATTCCTCTAATGGCTCTTCCTCTTCCCTTTTTCTTATTATAACACTTTGATCATACTGATTTAAAGTATCTATTGCATTTTTTCTTACCATTTCCATTAATCTACTCTTTTCTCCCCTTTTAGGGATTCTAATGGAAACTCTAGATCCTCTTTTTTCACTGAGCCACTTAGAAACTACATCTATATCTTCAAAATCTTCTTCTATAAATATTTCCTTTGGCACATAGGCAGTACCTAAATAAAATTGTTTTATAAATGAACTTAAAATCTCTGCTCTTTCTGTATTCTCTACATTTGAAATGAAAAAATGTTCCCTTCCCATAATTTTGCCATTTCTTATGAAAAATACTTGAATACAAATATTTTCAACTCCTCTTGCCATTCCTATTATATCTTGGTCAGTTAAATTATTTGTAGAAACAATTTTTTGTTTTTCAAGAATCACTCTCAAGGAGTTGATTTGATCCCTATATTTTGCTGCATTTTCAAAATCTAAATTTTTAGCCGCTTCTTCCATTTTATTTTCTATGACTTCTACAAGTTTTTCTTCCCTTCCATTTAAAAACATGATTATTTCATCAATCATTTCCATATATTTGTTTTCATCTACATTTCCTTGACAAGGTGCTAAACATCTTCCTATATAATAGTTAAGGCAAGGTCTATTTATGACTTTAGTTCCATCAAGCTTTAGTTTACAAGTTCTAATTGGATAAAGAGTCCTAATTATATCTAATGTATCATTTACTGCATATCCACTTGGATAAGGGCCAAAATATTTAGCTCCATCTTTTAATATTTTTCTAGTTTTTATAACTCTAGAGTATTTCTCATTAGTAGTTATTTTTATATAAGGATATTGTTTATCATCCCTTAGAAGAACATTGTATTTAGGTTTATGTTTTTTAATCAAATTTGCTTCCAAAATTAAAGCTTCTACCTCATTGTCCACTATTATATATTCAAACTCACTAATATTTTTAACCATGGTTCTTACTTTTAAAGTATTATTTCTTGAAGACTGAAAATATTGTCTAACTCTTTTCTTTAGAGAAATAGCTTTTCCTACATATATTACTTCCCCATTTTCATTCTTCATTATATATACTCCTGGTTTATCAGGCAATTTTTTCAGTTCTTCATCTATATTAAACATAAAACCACCTTTCTAAAATAACATCATTTAGGTATATTATTATAATACCATAAACAATTTGAAGTACAATATTCTATAAGATATAATATAAATAATTAGAATATTTTAGGAGGTTTCCAAATGAAGACAATGAAAAAGTCCATGGCTTTTTTCCTATCTTTTATAGTTACTGTCATATTTATTACATTTTTTACAATACTTTTAGACCCTATACTTAAGGATATATCAAAGCCTTCAATTAAAAACACAATACTACCCTTTCTCTTATCCTTAGGACTTATATTTTTTATGTTTTTTCAAGGATTTTTAAAATGGAATTGGAATAAAAAAATATTGAAGAAAAATAAAGAACTCATAAGAGTTAAAGGAGACAATTTCACAAAAACGGAAAAGTTATGGATTTATATATTTTTAATATTTATATATTTTGGACAAGTATTTAAAGAATTATTCTTTACATCTATTACAATAGAAAAAATATTACTTTTTGTATCCTTCTTTATTATAGTACATTTTCTATTAAAATTTTCAGAAAAGACTATGGAAATTATATTATTAAAAAATGGAGTTATGATCACAGGATTAGATTTAAGGGTAGATATACCTTTAGGACAACCTCTTAATAATCCTACAGGTTTTTATCCATATGCAAATATAGATGGATACATTCCACTACAAGATAAGATGGAACTCTTTCTAGAGCTAGAGCAGGGAAAAATAACAGTACATACTAAAGGCAAAGAAAGAAGTCAAATTTTATATATACTTAAGGAAAATGGAGTGGAAAAGAGAAAATATGTATAGGAAATAGGTGATCTAATATTACTCCAATTATTTTATTATTTATTATCGGTATAATAGTTGCTATGATAGGCGTAATTTATAATATTGAAGCAAATATTTACGTAACATCTAAAAAAAGCCACGATGAAAAAGAAAAAACAAGGTAGAACTTAGTCAAATTAGCTAAGTTTCAATATGTTTTAATTGCAGTATGTTTATTGTTATTTCTCTATTTTAAATATATTTGCTAGGAAGGTCTATAGTGATAATGAAAAAAATTATTTTAGGTATTGGACTTACCTTTGGATTACTTTCCATGAGCTTTCGAGCTAGCTACAATTTAAAAAGAGATAGGAATGTACTCTTAAATAAAAAGAAAGAGAAGTTTTTTTATAAGATATTAAAATATCAAGTTATATTTGGAATAATAGGAGCAATATTTTTATTTACTGCCATGGTCTTATATTGCTAATAAATAAAACATATATATATTCATTAGGGTATAATAGCACACCTCTTTAGAAGTATGTTATATACCCTGATTTTATTGATAAAACTAAGATTAAATAAATCCTAATATGTATACTAAATCATGCCTGCTAATAATAAACTGGCCAATAATATAATTGCATTTGAAATTAAATTTATATTTTTATCTCCAGGAAGCAATTCAGCTAAAAAATAGTTTATTTTAGTTAATACTAAATAAGATATTATAAAAATCATAATAAAAGTAAAAATTCTAACTGACATATTTCATCACCTACCATAAAATTTATTTCAGCTTTCGTAAATTTATAAATAGTGGCAAAATAAAAGATATCAATATTAATATCTTTCAAATAATTCTAATACATTATCGTCTTTCATTTGTACACTACAGTATTTATTATTAATTTTAACTATGTAATAATCCCCTTTGATTTTAAATGTTAAATTCCTTAAATCTTCAGCTGAATTTTCTTTTTCAATATTTTTTGATAGTTTTAAAATTTCTTCTGTCATTATTAATGAACCATTCTTATGGAATTTAATCTTGAAAGAAGGCTCAGATTTATCTACATATTTATCTATTTTCTTTTTATTTATATCAACATTCCAGAGAGGATAAAAATTCCTCACTATATCTCCTACATCCTCTTTATCTTCAAATATCATATTATTACCTTCATAACCTATTACCTCAATCTTATCTACTTCATGTAACCCTTCTAGCAAATCTATCCATTTTTCTATTTTCTTATTTCTAATAATACTTTTGGTAGATATTAAAATACTAATTAACAATATTATAATTAAAACTTTATTTGGTTTATTGTTTTTCATTTTTGACCCCCTTATAATTTAACTCAAAAACAAAATTATATTTTTTAAGTATAACTCATAGTTATATAACTATGAGTTATACTTAATTAAATACATTAAACTTTAATTAAACTTAATATAATTATCTATACCTTTTTTCAACAAACTATAATTATCATTATAATCATGGTCGGCTATTGTATCTTTATGCAAGATTACTATATCTTTATCTCCTACAATAGCTCTATTTTTTTCTGTTTTTCCTGCTCTATAGGGATAACTATTACCTACATTTACAGTTTTATTATAGTGTACATTTGCTACAAATTCTCTTACCATAATATCTTCTACAACACCATATACTCCAGAACCTAGACTAACAAGGGTAAGAACTGCAGCTACTGCACTCATTGGAATTGAAATTAATGCTGCTATTGCGCCTGCTGTTGTCCCTGCATATACAAGCCAATCGTGGTACCTATATATTTCAAAATTCTTACTTTCATATAACTTAGCAGTTAATCCACGCTCTGTTAAGCTTTCTAAATATTTATTTCTATAAGGTTCACCATATTTATCTACCAATCCTCCTCTAATAAGCATAATATCATTATTAGCAATTTCTGCATGATGCTCATCTTTTATCAAGTTAGTGTAATCTTCAGGTATAAATACTTTTTTATTTAATTCTATATGTTCTTCTAATATATTTTCTCTAATTTCTTTAAAATCTGTTACATAATCTTTTTCAATTCTATTATTCAGCATCGTTGAATTAATAATACTAGGGTTAGATTTGTCTTTCATATTAACCTCAACGTCTCCATTAGAATTTCGAGAAATAGACAAGGTAAATTTGTTATTGTCTTCATAATAATAATAGGTATTACCAATTTTACTTATTTCTTTAATAGTTTTTCCATCCTTTTTTACACATTCAATAACTTTCAATTTAGAATTCTCATTAGCAAACACATTTGAATTTGTTACAACTAAAATCGCACAAATTAACAGTAATGATACTATTCTTTTAGTTTCCATTATTATACCTCCTATATAATAAATTAACCTACTCCCAAATAGTGATAACTATAAATTTGACTTGATTTTATCGCCATCCCCCCTCATATTATTGATATTTGAATACAATTAAATTTACTCACTCCTTTCAAATTTCTATCTTAATTAAATATTTTAATTTTCTTTTATCTAATTAATAACTATTTTTTAATCTTCATATTTTATAAAAATAGAACAAAATATAATTTTTCAAGTAAATAAATAAACAAAAATAGCTTCTGTCATAAGTGAATAAACACTTCCGACAGAAGCTCTATATATGCTGTAGAACTTTACTTCAAACTAACCTGTATACGGAGTTAGTCTCTGTTATCAAAGAATCTGTTTCCGACTTAATTATGAATTATTATCATAATTTCACGGTAGCGCATCTGTTCAAGACTTGCACCTGATTCCAGAAAGATAACAATATATGTTATCTTGTTAAATATAATGTATTTTAACTTTCTTTGATTTCAAGTTCAATTATCAAAATACAATATAAAAAAATATTTCTTCCTTAATTTTATAAAATAATATCCACATGAATAAATGATATCATACCTTAATCTAGAAATCAAACCAAATAATTCATTTTACTATATAACTTTTGATTTTACTTAGACTTTAATACATGCCATGACATAGCAAATGCAAATATATTCCTGCCTTCTTTTTGAAAGCAGGAATATATTTATACTTACTCATTTCCCTATTTATCTTGATGAGTATTCTTAGCTAATTTAAAATGCTTTTTGCTTAGTAAAAGTAATCCTACCAATAATATAGCTATACCTACATATTTAACTTTATCACTTGTTCCAGTAGCTGGTAATTTTCTCTTTCCTTTATTGTTTATATTTTTATCCCTATCATTTATGTCTATTACTTTGCCATTGCTTCCTCCTGTTTTGTCACCATCTGGATCAATCTTTGGAGGTTTGTTATTATCATCCTTTGTATCTTTATTGTCATTATCTGGAGCTATATCTTCATCTAATTCATTTTTAGTTTCATCTAATATACCTTTTAATCTTATTACCTCAGAATCTTTTCTAAGTTCTTCTGACATATTGTTATATGCATTTTCTGCTTCCTTTACAGCCTTAATATTTTCTTTTGTTGCTGGCTTGGAAATTTCTCCAATATCCTCTACTAAGTTCTTAAAGTTTTCAATCTCTAATTCTTTAATCTTTTTTTCTACTGCTTCAAGTTTTTTCACATCTACTAATTTCTTTTGATCATCTGTTAAAGCTTCATAAGCTTTTCTTGTAGCTTTGACAGCCTCTTTATTTTCATTTGTAAATTTATCTAGTTTTAAGCTTTCTATCTGTTTCGTTACTTTGTCAGCTGCTTTTTTGTTTTTCTCTTTTTCTTTATCTTTTTCTATAGCCTCTAGTTCAACTATTTTATCTTCTACTTTAATAAGCTTATCAACATTAGATACTAGTTTTCTTTGTTCTGCTGTCAATTCATCATAAGCTTTTCTTACTTCTTCTACTTTTCCTTTATCATTTAGCGTTAATTTATCTATTTTTGGAAGTTTAGATATCATATTTTCTACTTCTTTTATAATTTTTTCATCTGCTTTTTTCATTGAAGTATCTAATAATTTAACACATTCTTCAAGTTCTTCATCTGAAACTACTACTCTTTGAACAGCTTTATAGGAATAGTCATAGGCCTTTTTAAAATCTGGATCTTTTAATAACTCTCCTTTATCTGGTCTTCCATTTATCTCGGCAATTTTTTTAGTTAGTGTAGTTTTATCTCCAACAGGAAGTGGTGGTGTTCCTTCTGGAAAATCTTGACCTAAATCAGCACCATATCCCCAAAGAGTAAAATGAACTCTAAATACATCTCCATCTTTAGGAGTATAAGCATTCATCCCTACATTTGGAAGTACATTGTTTATAGAATACATCCATCCAGACATAGAACTATAATCAAATTCACCTAATTGGCCTGGCTCATTTAATTCACCATGGAATGATTGTCCATTAGTTGGATTCTCTTCTATCATACTTAACAATTCTTCTGGAATATTTACTTCTCCTTCATCTGCTCCTTTTATAGCTTCTACATAATCATACTTTCCAACTACATTTTCTTTTTCAAGAATACGGTCAAGTATATCTCTACAATTTTCTCCCTTATAGATTAGTACTTCCATAGGTTCCGTAAAATATCCTAATCCTAAGGTAAATCTTTCTAATGCAAATGTAATAGTACCAACATACTCATCATCTTCTGATTCTAATTCTTTAATAGTTCTTTCAGCTTCTTCTAAAATATCTAGATTTTCAGCTCCTACTTTTTCTTTTTGTTTGCTATCTAATACATCATAGGACTTTCTTGTAGCTTCTACTGCTGGTTTATCTTCTAATGTTATAGACTTTGGCAATGCTTTTATTGCATTTATAACTGATTCTACTTCTTTATCATAAGAATTCTCATTTATTTTTTCTATTGCTTTATCTAAAATAGCTTTAGCTGTAATAACTCCTGAATCTTTTTTAAGTTCTTCGGACATATTATTATATGCATTTTCTGCTTTTTCTACATCTTTAATATTTTCTTCTGTAGGTGGACTTGAAATATCTCCAATGACTTCTACTAAAGATTTAAAATTCTTAATCTCTAATTCATTCATTTTCTTTTCTGATTCTTCAAGTTTTGCAATGTCTACTAGTTTCTTCTGCTCTTCTGTTAATAATTTATAAGCTTTTCTTGCCTTAATAACAGCTTCTTTGTTTTCATTTGTAAACTTATCTAATTTCAATTCATCAACTAATTTATTTACTCTATCTGCAGCTTCTTTATCTGGATTTTCTATTACTTTTTGTTCTATATCTTCTAAATGTTTTATTGTAGATTCCCTCATAGAATCACGTTGACGGTCTGTTAATTTACTTCCTGGTCCATTATAAGCATCTCTTGCAGCTAATACTTCTTCAGGAGTACTATTTTCCATTAAGGATAATATTTGATTGTTTACTGTTACTGTTGAAGTTTTAAGCCCTAATGTATCTTCTAAATCTCTGCAATCAAATATATGGGTTCGTCCTTCATATGCTCTTACGACTGAATCAAATCCTCTAATTATTTGTCCTATTTCATAGGTACCATTAAAAGTTTTTTCATCAAAATTAAAATATTGTCCTTTAAGATAAGATTCTACTATAGTATTTCCATTTTTTATAAATGCAGAATCAAAAGGATCGAGTCCTGCCATACTTATATTCATAAATACTTGAGCATTTGTCCAGGGGTTATAAAAGTCTCCTGCAAAACCTCCCCAAAAAGTTCCTTCAGCAGTCTGATGCTCTGAAAAGGCCTTTTTCATAAGTTGTACTGCCTCTGTTACATCTTCATATCCTTCTTTTTCATTAAATGGTAAGCAAGGTTGATATGCCATAACAACCATATCAGCTGCACTTCCGCCATTTTTTTCTTTTAAAGTCTTTGCTTGGTCATGTATCATTTTCTCATCTTTTTCTTTTATTTTTTTACTCATTTCTTTATCCTTAGGATAGAAATCAGTATAATAATCTTGAGAATGACGAGCATAGTAACTATATTGAGATGAGAAAAACCCTGACATTTGTCTACCAGGCTTTGTTAATGAACCTAATAGATCCCAATCTTCAATATCACGAATGTCATACCCAGTAGCTGAAACAGCTAATGCGAGTTTACTAATTGAATCTGCATGAATATCGTCTACATTAATACCATCTTCCTTTAACTTAGCCATAAACTTTTGTACTTCTTCAAACCAATCATCATAAAATTCTGGATTTTCTTCTGGAATATAGCCCATACGTGCAGCTGAAAATACGAACCAATCATGATCATTTAATATTATATTATTTCCCCACTGATCTTTTTTTCTATCATAACTCATCTCAGGTATGTCTTTGATTAAAAAACCATGTCTCTTTTGAATTGTATTTACTACATAACCTTCTAGTTCCTTTAATTTTTCTATTTTTTCATCTTTTTCTTCTTTAGTTAAAGTATTCTTTCCATTGTATTCAAATTTTGCATATACTGGCAATATCTTGCCTATCTTAAATAAATATTCTTGATTTGCATCATACTCAAGATCCAATGATTCATATTCTACATTTACTTTGACTTTATCACCATGTATTGGATCAAAAGAAGGATTTTTGGATGGATTAACTTTCCAATTTAATTTTATATCGTACTTATCTATTAATTTTTCTGTTTCGGATGTTAAATTAGCAAAATTTACATCTTTTATCTTAGTTTTTAAATTTTCTTTTATATCCAGTTTTTCATCATAAATTTTATCCTCCGCTATCCCTTGAATATCTAAGTATATCGTTCTTTTTTTATCTAGCTTTTTAGCGTCTAAATAAGGATAACCATCATTTATATTAGAATCTATACTCCAACAATATTCAAAATCAAAATTATGTTTTTCAGCAGTAAAAGTTTCTTTCTTTTTCATTTCCTCCGTTGTATACTTTGTACCACCACGATTTCCTAGTGTATAGAAGCCACAGATCTCCTTGTCATAAGCACAACTCTCACCACTTTCAGATTCATAGGCACTACAGGTTATCCTAATTGGATGATATATTTTCCTATATTCTCTTACACTATCAGTACTATATCCTTTAAAAGTTCCTGCAAAATAAGATCTAATTATCCTCTTTCCACCATCATAAGCTAATCCTCCAATTTCAGGAGGTATAGAACCCATATCTTCAGTATATTGATTATCAAAATTTACACGACTATAACAATCTCTCATATTTCCATAGTATGACTCGCTACCATCATGTTTTTTTATAGATACCTTAGATTCTCCTATTAAACCACCAATATGTATATTTGCTAGCTTATTTACAATACTGCCTGATGATGAACATCTACTAACCTCACCAGCACAAGAACTTGCTAACATACCATATCCTGTGTCTTTCTTAAAAATACTATTAGAATCATTCCAAACATCAAATAAAATAGCATCTGCATCATCCAATAGTACATCTCCATGAATATTAAAGTTTCTCAATACTGCATTTGGACCTGCTACACAGAAAAAACCTGACACTTTATCATTATAATTCTTAATAGTATGTCCATTTCCATCAAATATACCATTAAAAATCCCTACTACTTCTTCTCCATATTCATTAAGTCTTGTTTTAAAAGAATTTAAAGAAGTTTTAGATTGAGCAATATCTATATCATTCATTAGTTCTACAGTCAATCCAGTATAATCAATTCCTTTATCAATATCTGCTCTGAAAGTATTGATATCTTCAACAGTCTTTATAGTATATATGCCTTTTGCATTTTTAGACAGTGATGG
This sequence comes from Anaerosalibacter massiliensis, assembly GCA_000751555.1. GTDB lineage: Bacteria > Bacillota > Clostridia > Tissierellales > Sporanaerobacteraceae > Anaerosalibacter > Anaerosalibacter massiliensis. Next base: position 339,395 of record CCEZ01000049.1, read on the forward strand.
TTCTTCATCGGATAGGTCTATAGTTACAGTAGCTGCATGAACCGCCCCTATTGGAAATATAATCGGCAATAATAAAGTTACTAACAACAATACAGAAAGTAGCTTTTTATAACTTCTTACATTATTCATACTAATTCTCCTCACCTTTAATATAAAAAATTAATAGAATTGAAGAGAGAAACTTCTCTCTTCAATTCTTAAGAATCTAATAACTAATTATTTTTACTTCCTAAAGAGAGTCTGCGATTTCATCTACATCAGCTTGAGTATATCCTTCAGTTGTTAAATCTCTCAAAACTTCCATTGCATCAAGGTATTCAGCACTATTTTTGTTCTCATGATCTGCCATCTTCCTAATTAAATGAGACTTGTCCACTCTAGTACTGAAAAAAGGTGGTGTTGGTTCCGTATTCCAATTATAATATCCCCATTCATTTAATGTGCCATCTGGCAGATATCCTTCTAAACCTAGATCACATCCTACAGCCATGGAGTATTCCCAACGTATTACTGCATTATCAGGTAAATCAGATAATTTAGTATCACCTGTATAATAAATACCATTATCATCAACCATTGTATTATTTACAGTAAACATCCATCCTGAAATACCATCATATTCTTTTTCTGCTAACCATCCTTCTTCATTTACAATAGGTTGGTTTGGAATATCTGTTCTAAATACAATACCCTTTGTTAATTCTGACAATATTTCTTTAAATGGATACTGAAAATCAGGCGTATCATCTTTAAACGCTTCAATGTAAGTTCCGTATTGAGTACCTCTAATTCTAACATTGTAAACCCCTACTGCTTCTTTAGTAGCATCTGCAATTGTTTTATTTTCATCTAATACTACCTTTACTGGCTCTTGAATAAGATCTTGTCCAGTAATGTTTTTTTCTACATCTACATATACTGTCTTTGTAGCACTTTCATTTGCTGCAAAATTTGGAACTGCAAATGCAAAAATCATAATCAAACTGCACAATAAAGCAAATACTTTTTTTCCACTTCTTTTGATCTTCATAACTTCTCCTCCCTTTTATTATTGTTTTTTGTCAATCCTAACCAAAATAAGTTCTCCCCTGTTTTGGTTTTGATGTCATCCACCCTACTATGCTTGTCCTCACCCCTCCCAATATATAAGATTATCTCAACTGGACATTAGACCTTTTTTTAAATTCTTCTTGCCCAGTTTTGATCAATTTTATATTCCCCTAAATTTTCTTTAAAACATTGCATATACTTTAGAGAATTTTGAAGTGTTTTATAATCTGTATATGTAGCTGAGATAAAAATACGTTTTTGAAAGTTATTTAGTGCTCCGAAATTAACTTGATTTTTTGAAGGATTAAAAGAATCAAATAAAACTTTGCTTATTTTTATAGGGGACTTCATATCTAAAAGTTTTCTAGTTACATCTTGATATATTTTGTAACTAAGATAAGTTATAATCTTGTCATTTAATTTAACCTCAAATATATATATCTTTTCAATAAGATCCATCATATCAGAAACTATTCTAATCTTATACTCAGGATATAATTCTTCTAACTTTTCTATTTTTTTATCATAATTTTTATCTTCCATATTTAAAAATATAATATATTTTTTCTTCATATCCTCATAAACTATAGAATATGGGTTTCTAAACAAAGCTCCACAGTTTGCACATTTAAAATCAAATATACTTCCATTTAAAACTTTTGGTTTCATTTCTAAGTTTAAATTGATGTTTAATATGTCATACGCTTTTGTCTTAAAAACTTTCTGACATCTTGGACAAACTCTTTCTATTATTTTAGTAGTTGTTTTCATATAACCTCCTTTTTCAGCAAAATATAAATAAACAAAAAAGCTTCCGTCATAAGTGAATAAACACTTTAGACAGAAGCTCTATATATGCTGTAGAACTTTACTTGAAACTATACCTTATATGCGAGGTTAGTTTTCTGTTTCAAAGAATCTGTATCCGACTTGATTATATCATAACCTTACGGTAGCGCATCTGTTCAGGATTTACGCCTGATTCCAGAAAGATAACAATATATATTATCCTGCTGAATATAATACTTCAGCTTTCTTTGATCTCAAGTTAAATTGTAGATTTTTCCCTTATTTAATATGCAAAACTAACTAATTACATATACGATACCATATTCTTATTTAAAAGTCAAACTTCCTGAAATAAAATAAGATAGATAGGCTTTTTCTAAACTATTACAAATCCACCACTTGGATTGATTATCTGGCCTGTTATTAGTTTAGTTTCTTCTGTTGATAAAATATATATTACATCTGCAATTTCTTCTGGTTTTGCAATTACTTCAAGGGGAGTTTCATCTCTAATTATTTCTCGAATTTCTTCACTAACTCCTCCAATCATATCTGTATCTACTGCCCCAGGTGCAATAGCATTAACTAATATATTAGAAGGCCCTAGTTCTTTGGCTAAAGCTTTAGTAAAACTTATAATTGCCCCCTTTGTAGCTGAATAATGAACTTCACAAGAAGCTCCAACTAGTCCCCAAATTGATGCAATATTAATAATTCTTCCTGACTTTTCACTAATCATTTTAGGAAGAACACATTGGCAACAATTAAACATTCCATTGACGTTTACATCAAAGATTCTTCTCCATTGTTCTTCTGTAATATCAGTAAATAAAGTCATATCAGCTATACCTGCATTGTTAACTAAAACATCAACCTTCCCAAATTTTTCATAGCCTTTTTCACACATTTCTTCAACTTGTTTTCTATTAGAAACATCAGCCTGTATTGCAATAGCATTAGCACCACTAGAAAGCAAATCCTCTAATAATGAAAATGCCTTATCTTTATTTTTATAATAATTAATAATTACATTATAACCTTCTTTAGCAAACTTTTTTGCTGTAGCTCTTCCAATTCCTCTAGAAGATCCTGTGATTAATACTGTTTTCTTCATATTCTATATCTCCTTACAATTTAAGTTTCTTTTATATTATATCAAATATTTAGTATATAAAATCCCAGAATTTCATCTTTATACGTTGGAAAATATTTTTTGATTCTATAAGGTCATAAAGTATTTGATTTTTAAACCTTTTCATATATTCATATTGCTCTTCTGATATTTCATGATTGCTAAATATCGCCTCTTGATTAATACTTATTGCTTTTTTAAATATTTTTACATATTTTTTAGAGTAATTTTCTTCTATATCTTCTATATAATCATAGGTTGATCCACCTTTTTTAGGAAGTCCATCATAATGCATTAGAAACATGGAATATGCAAAAAGTCTAGAAATAGCTAATTTATAATTTGAGTCTTCAAAACTTTCTTCCATTTCTTTAAGTTTTCTTCTATTTTTAACTACATATATAATATAAATTAAAATAGTTATTAACAATAATAAACTAATTCCAATACCGAGCTTTTCTAATGTAGTTAATGTTCTTTTATCATCTTCCTTAGATTTAGTATGTGGTTTTTGTTCATCATCTATAATCTGTTGTTTCCCTTGAGTTGAATCACTAGGTGAATTATTATTCTTATTTTTTTCCAAACTTCCCCCACCTGGATATTGGGAAGTATCTACAGTTTCCATCACATTATAATAAGGTGGTGTTACTTCTATAGGTATCCAACCTATTTCATCAATATATATTTCTGTCCAAGCATGGGCATTAGTTCCATTGATATTTATAGGCTTATATTCTGAAATATTCTTTACATCCTTTGGTGTAATAAGATAACCTTCTACATATCGTGAAGGAATACCAAAATATCTAAACATTGTTGTTGCAGCTGTTGCATAGTGGGTTGCATACCCTTCTTTACTTTCTTCTAGAAAATATTTTAGAAAATCTCTATCCTTTGGCACTGGTTCTGGATCTACGGTATATTTTATATTTTGATTTAAATATTTTTTTATAATTTCTATTGCTTTTTCATATGGAATATGTCCATCTTCAGTTTTAGGAACTTTACCTAATTGATTTTCAAATAAAGACTCTATGTCCTTTGGAATTCTTGTATAGTTTTTATAGACAAATTCATTATAATGACTTTCATTTTTAAGATACTCTTTTATTTTTGGTTCATCTTTCATTCCATATAAATTGCTTGCTAATAAAGGATACTTTTTTACTAAATTTGTATTTGATTTATATTTATATTTTCTTTTCCCTTTGAAAGAAGTTGACATTAGTTTACTATCATTGAATATTTTTATATCCTTAGAATTATCCAATTCAGTATCTAATTCATAAGGTACATAAAGATATTTACTATTTGCATTTATATTATTAACAGATATATCTATCTTTTCATTTTTATCTTTTGAATCTTTCATTAAATCACTTATTGAACTCAATTGGTTTAAACTATTAAATTGATACTTATGAAGCCAATAAAAAAGTTCATAGGAATTATAATATATACTACTGTCTAAATCTGTCCATCCTTCTTTAGTATATTCAGAACCAGTATATCCCTTTAAATAAAGAGAGGTAGGTTTGTCCATAGTTACCTCTAAAGCTTTTGAATTTAATAATTCTAATTTGCCTAATTTTCTAAAGTTTCCTTGAGTAAATGTATTAGTTTTGTTCTTTTCATATCTAAAATCTTGTACCTTGTCTTCTACGTTATTTTTTATATTAGCTACAATAGAGTTTTTTGAATAGTTTGAAGCTGGTTTCACCGCTATAAGCACAAGTGAAAATACTAGGAACAATAAAAATATCATAAAAGCTACATATAATATCATACTATTCTTACTTTTACCAAGTATTTTATTGTTCTCAGAAACCCCTATAAAAGAATAATTAGTTAATAAAACAACAGCAAAAAATAATATTAAATTATATATAAAATTAGGCATTATTCCTGTAAATACTTCTACTATGAATAATGGTAAAACAACAACCCACAAAAGTAAACTACTATTATTTTTCACAGTTAAAGCACAAATAAAGGCTATAATTAAAGATAAAAAGCTCCAAAAATATATTATAGCAATTTGATATGTTTCAGAACTGATACTTATATCGTACTGATTCATAACAAAACCTGTATGTGTACCTACAACATTTCCGATTTGATTCATTGTTAAAAACAGGCCATTTTTAACATATTCTCCTTGAAAAACTAAAAGTCCTATTGATACCAATATTAAAATGGCTAAAAACCTTGAAAATATCTTTAAATTATCAAGAAAATAATTTATTATAAAAATAAAAACCAAACCCGAAACTATAGCTACATAGGATACACTCTCTATATTAAACATGGATATTAAACTTAATACAATACCTATATATAGAGATCCTGAAATAAAAATATTTCCTATAGCCTGTAGTATTCTCCCTTCTTTATTGTTTTCTGTATCTTTAAATGAGATTTGTATTTCATTTCCTGCAGATATATTTTGAAAATTCTTCTCCATTGTTTGACACCCCTTATATCATAAGTTGGCGTAAATCTTCTTCTATATTTTCTGGAGTAAATTTAACTCCATAAGCATTTGACAATTTTTTTTCTTCTTCTGATGCCTCTTCGCATTGTAAAACAGTAATCTTATGTTCATTGGCTAATTCTTCTACAATTTCTTCAAAGCCTTGGGAAGTAATATAGAGAATATGTGAAAAAGTCTTATATTCTACCATATTTAAATAATATTCTATAGCTGAGTATGGATTTTCCCTTTTTTCTATCTCCAAAAATCCTCTCATCATAATAGATAAATCGTCCATTGAATTAACTTCATCTATTATAAATCTATTAGTTTTATGGTCGAAAAACCCTATAGAATGTGTATAATTATTTTCTAATAAAGATTTTGAAATAGATATAAAAGCCTCCATCATTGCATCAGATACTTTTGGTGATTCCTTCCCCTTTCCAATAAATGTAGATGTTTCTAATACTATTAGTATGGAGTTGTCTATAGTCACACTAAGTTCTTTTACAATCAAATCATCAAATTTACTTGTTAACTTCCAATGAATATTTTTTAGACTATCTCCAGGCATATACTCTTTTATTCCAAAAACTTCACTGCTATCAATACCTTTTTGTCCAGTAGAATATATTGGACTTTCTATATTCTCAATTTGACTTTCAAAAAGATTTATATCAATATAGAATGTATTTGGCAATACAAGCATATGAGTAGATATACTAGGACAAATTGTATTAGTAAATATTCCAAAATAATCATAATACATTACTTTGTCCAATTTAATTTCTATATCTCCACAAAATCTACTCTTTATATCCCAATAAACACACTCACTAGATTTTCCTTTAACAGATAAATATATATCTTGTTTTTCCTCTTGCCCTGTTAAAAAGTTTTTTAAAGATAATGTACATTTTATTTTTGATATAGGTAAAAAATTAGCATTCTTTACTTCTAAATAACAACTGCCTAAAATATTTTTATCAATTGTATCTGGTGTATTCAAAATAAATTCCATCTTATTCTTAATAAGCTTTGTACTAATCCCCAGAAATAGAAATATACCTAGAGATATACTAAATAAAAATAATGCAAAATAAGAATCAGAAAAAATATATATAAATAATACTAGAATAGACCAGATTAAACTTTGAATTCTTGATTTTAACATATTTACCTCCTATGACCACTAGTTATTTCAACAAGGAAAAGGATAGAAATAATTATTTAATGACTAGTCTCAGTTTTAATATCTGGAGTTATTGTTTCTTCTAAAATTTGTTTTAGTATATCTTCTGAAGTATTGTTTGCTATTTTAGACTTATGGTCAAGTATAATTCTATGGCTACAAGTATCTATAAAAACATATATTATATCTTCTGGTACTACATAGTCTCTGCCTGAGATATAAGCATTAGCTTTTGCTATTTTACTTATAGTTAAAGCTCCTCTTGGACTTACTCCTTGCAATATAAGAGGATGTTCTCTAGTTGTTTCTGTTAAATAAGTAATATATTCTAATATATCATCTGACACATAAATTCTATTAACTTCCTCTTGCATTTCAATAAGCTCTTCTTTTGTAATTACTTGTGAAACATTATTAAGGGGTTGTTCAACTTGACGATCTCTTAATATTTCTACTTGGCTTTTAAAGTCTGGATAACCTATATTTAATTTCACCATAAAACGGTCTAATTGGGATTGAGGTAAAAGTTGTGTTCCATAGGATCCTATAGGATTTTGTGTGGAAATAACAGTAAAAGGATTTGGAACAGCATAAGTAGTACTATCAACAGTAACATTGCCCTCTTCCATGACTTCTAATAATGCAGCCTGTGTCCTACTAGAGGTACGATTGATTTCATCTGCCAAAAGAAGATTGCACATAACAGCACCTGGCTTATATATAAACTTTTCCTTTCCCTTATCATATATTGTAAATCCTACAATATCTGAAGCCACAACATCTGGAGTAAACTGAATCCTGTTAAAATCCAATCTCATAACCTTGCTAAAGGCAAGAGCAAGAGTTGTCTTTCCTACTCCAGGTATATCTTCAAGCAAAATATGGCCCTTTGCTAATATAGCCATAAATACTTTTTTAACAATTTCATCCTTACCAATAATAACTTTTTTTACTTCATCTATAACATTTTGAGATTTATTCACCATTCAAAATTCCTCCTTCAAAAGTTTATATACTGAGTTTTCTTTTTTCTTAAATTCCATACTTAATTTTTATTCTCTCTAGTTTTTCACCGAAAGGCTTTAATGCAAGCATCAAAAAAACCACATTTGAAATTGCATAAATTGCCATAAAAGGAAAAGAAGTGGCTACTGCTGCCATATAGCGTTTCATATTGTAAATACCATCTATAGAAAGGGTAGTCCATATGTCCATTATTAAAGAGAATATTATTCCTGAGAAAATTCCATATATGGACAAAACCACTCTATTTTTCAACAACAATTTTTGCATAAATGGTAGCCCAGCTATAAAACCTATCATCCCCCATGAAAACATTTGGCAAGGAGTCCAAGGACCTTGTCCAAAATAAATATTAGAGATAATTGCAGACATTGAACCTGTTAAAAATCCTGCCTCGGCTCCCAAATAAATAGCTGTAATAATCACTATAGCTGCAACAGGTTTAAACCCCTGAAGAGCAGTAAAAGCAACACGTCCTGCTACTGAGATAGCTATCATTACAGCTATAATAACTATTCTTCTTGTGCTAGTCTCTCCTTTTTCAAATGTAAGAAAAATAGGAATACACGATAAAATTGCAATAATCATAGAAATAAGATTATATTTTCTATCTTTAAATATAATGACTCCTAAAGCAATACATAAAGGAATTAGTATAATTATAATGATATTTTTAATTTTTTTGTCGTTCATAGTCTTTTTTCACTCCATTTAACTTGCATATTTCAATAACATCTTCACAAGTTATAGCATTATTATACATATGTCTAGATATACGATTTGCAGCAGTTGTATAAAAACTATTATTAGAAAAAAATTCAACTGGTCTATCTGTTGAAATAATTTCCCCATCAAAAAATAAACCACAACTATCTGAAGCTACAGCAGCAAACTCAACATCATGAGTTACCATGATAATAGTTACTCCCTGCTTTTTTAAATCTAGTAAAATATCATATAAAACCTTTTTAGAAAACGCATCTATCCCTTTTGTTGGTTCATCTAAAAGAAGAATTTTAGGTTTCAATAAAAGTATTTTCCCAAGAGCTACTTTTTGTTGTTCTCCGCCACTTAAATCATAGGGATGCTTATCTAGTAATTCTTTAATAGAAAGCATTTCTACAATTTCCTTTGTATAGGTATTTATCTCTTCTTTTGTATATCCCATGACTTTTCCTATCTCTTTATAATCTTCTTTAACGGTTGATTTCAAAAAAACTGTTTGTGGATTTTGAGGTAACACGGCAATATTGTGCTTGTATAATTCCTTGCCTTTATATTTATTTATTTTTTTCCCTCTTATTAATATCTTGCCCCTATATGGTTTATTTTGACCAGATATAATATTTAAAAAAGTAGTCTTTCCAGACCCATTTCCGCCCAAAATACTAACTATCTCTTCTTTCTTTACATGAAAATTTAATCCAGTCAATACATCTGGTAAATCTCTTTCATAGCGAAACCAAATATTTTTTAACTCAATTATATTTTCTTCTTCATTTTTATAATTTGTTGAAAACCTATCTAAAGTAACAACTTTGTTTTCATAATTATTCGATAAAAACTCTCTACCTTCACGTACTGTGAGAGGACTTTGTCCCTTAGTATCTAATCCATTAAATATGCGAATAGCACTAGGAAGTGCTGAAAGCATTTTATGGTTTTCATCTATTTCTTTTAATTCCTGTCCTATATATTGAGGTTTGTCATATAAAATAATATTTCCTTTTTCCATTATCATTACTTTATCTGAAATAGGTATAACTTCTTCTAATCGATGTTCTACCAATATAATAGTAAGACCTAAATCCCTATTTAACTTTTCTAAAGTACTTATAAAGTCAGATGCTGCTATAGGATCTAGTTGTGAAGTTGGTTCATCTAAAATAAGGACCTCTGGTTGCATCACCATAATTGAAGCCAAGTTCAAAAGTTGCTTTTGACCACCTGAAAGCTCTGTAGTCTTTTTTCTGAACCATTGATGAATACCAAAAAAATTAGCCATTTCTCCTACTCTTCTACGAATAACTGGTGTAGGAATACCCAAATTTTCTAATCCAAAAGCTAATTCATGCCATACCTTATCCGTTACTATCTGGTTTTCTGGATTTTGCATTACAAAACCTATATCACTAGCTGCTATTCTAGCATCTAATTCTTCTAGTCTTTTATCTTTATAATAAATATTGCCATCCTTATCTCCATAAGGAGCAAGCTCTCTTTTTAATAGTTTTAGAAGAGTAGTTTTACCTGAACCTGATTCACCACAAATTGCTACAAACTCTCCTTGTTCAATGGAAAAGGATATGTCTTCTAAAGCCTTTATTTTTTGTTCCGGATATGTAAAGTTTAAATTTTCGACCTTAATAATTTCCAATGTATATTCTCCTTTACTTCTATAATAAAAGGCAAAATCATTAGTATAAAAATAAATATATATTCTAATATTCCAACCCTAGATAACTTCAATATTGAAATAGCTGGATAATAATAAAATTCAAATATATTAAAAGCAAAACCTAAAACTACAATTACTGAGATTAAAATAATAGCAATTAATATTGTCATATCTCTTTTATCAAACTTAAATAAGGAAAAATTAGTCCGTCCTTTTAAACCATATCCTCTTGATTTCATCGAATCTGCTTGATTTATAGCATTTTCTAAGGACCAAGTTAACACACTATTTAAAACCCTTATACCACTTAAAACTCTATCTGTTATACTGTCACTAGAATATAATCCAAGGGTTTTCTGGACTTGGTTTACCTTTTTAATCTGCTCCTTAAACATAGGTATAAATCTCAAAGCCATGGAAAGAACTAAAGACAATTTAGGAATCGCCCTTCCAAATAGATAAACAAATTTATCTGAAGTCATTACTTGACTATAGGACTTGCTCCAAAAAATCACTGCGATTAGCATAGTACCAATAGCAATCCCATAAATAATAGCCTCTACGGTTACTGGTTTATCGTTAAGGAAAAAAAGCACTGTCTCACCATTATGACTGAATATAGGATTTGTAATAGCTATCAATATAAAAACCAAAAAATAATATATAATATCTTTCAATATAGCTCTTGGTGAATTCATCATAGAAAAAAATAATATACTTCCAACTAATGAACAACCTAAAATCACTGGATTCATTGTAAACATACTTATAAATATAACTAACAAGTAATATAAGAACAAAATAGTTGGATGGAAGGAAGAAAAACTTTTCATTTTTATCACCTTATCTTATTTTTAAATTTTATTTAAATGAATGTCCTAAATCTCGTCCTAAATTGCAAGTATAGTTGAATTCAATAACATCTCCATCTTTCAATTTATATTTATTTACTCCATAATCAGGAAATTTGCCATTTACAGAATACATCCATCCACTTAGAGGTCCACAGGAAAATTCATATAAAAAATTGATTCCTTTTATATAAACACTATCATAGGAGTTTTTATCTGCTCCTTGAAATTCCATTTGAATCCTATTATGGCGAACAGCTCTATCTAAAATATCAAAAACTGTATCTCCTGAACGCAACACATATTCTGTTTTCTTTAAAATAACACCATCCTTTGGAACATATTTCTCAGACTTTAACTCTGGCGACAACTTATCCCAGTTATCTAAAATTGTATCACAGCGAATACTTATAGTAACTGTTTCTGAATCTTCCGTTATATCATCAATATGGGTTAAATAATACTCATCAACAGATTGAATCTTAGTACCTGACACTAATATAGATATGAGCAGGATTATAAAAGCAAGTACTAATAAATCTTTTTTCACTTCTACTCCTCCTCATCACTAAATTCCTCATCATCAAATAATGACATTTTCTGTTTCATTCTTTCTTTTTTACGCTTTTTCATTCTACTCCCCACAACAAATGCAAGAATACCAACTACTATAATTATAACTATAGCTATAATACGAGCACGAATTAAATTGTCTATTTGAGTTTTAGATTTAATTACATCTTCATAGCGAAGTACTTTCTTCTTGTCATAACTACTTAGTTTGTTAAATCTTGACACTATTTCATCTACATTTTTCTTATCTTTTATAGATAAATCATTAAATGGATATAGCTTGTCTAGTATTTCATCATTTAAAGATTCTATTTCTGCTTTTATTTTTTCAATTTCCCTCTTTTTATCATTTAACTCATCTAATAAATGAATATACTCATCTTTATTTGTAGCTTTTTCTAGTTTTTTAATTAGTTTAACTACTTCCACATAATGTTCTGTTGTTAATTTATCAGGTAAATTTTCAACTTTCTTAACATCTTCCTTAGTAAATAAAGCACTGGAAGAAAATTCTTCACTTTCATCAAATATAGGAGTTATGGTACCATTACCATTTTTATTTACTCCTATATTAGCAGCTATAGGCTCAGAAGTATTCTCTATACCAAGAGATTTCATAGTATCTGACAATTTATAATAATTATATACATAGGATCTTTCTGAAATAGGTATCTTCAAATACTCCGAAAAAACTTCTTTAACCTTTTCTACATCCCCTTCCGACAAATTGTCTATAGATTTTTTAACAGAATTAACCTGAGATTTTGTCTTTTCATCCATTTCATCACGAAAATCATAAAGACTTCTAAACCCATTATTATACCTACATAATGACGCAAAAGAATACAATACCTGTTCACTTGCCATAGAATTTGATTCATCTGGTTTAGATGAAGGGTTTTCTGAATCATAAGTTTTTGAATGTAAGAAACCTCCATCTTCCATCTTATATTTCATTATTCCATCTAATAAAGTATTTCCATTTTTAATAAACCTCTTATCATTAATAGGATCTACTCCAAGGGTAGAAAGAGTAACTAAAACTTGTGCTGTACTTTCAGAGTTTTCTGCACCCCAACTTTCAAAATCTCCATCATCTAGTTGAAATTTTGACAAAGTCTCCAAAGCCTCATCTACTACTTGACGAACAGTTTTACTTACCTTCTTTTTAGTTGCTTTTTGCGTATATGTGTAAACTTGTTCACTGTTATAATAAGGTGCTAAAGCTTGTATTGCCATAGCTGTTATATCTGTATCAGATTCACCACCCTCAAGAGAAAAACCTCCATCAGATAATTGTTTTTTTATGATCTCTTCAATGATTTCATCTCGAGTATAACTTGAATCTTCTGGAACAACATACCTCATACTATCAAGAGTAATAAGTCCCCAAATCCATCCATTGATACCCTGAACCCCTAAAGATTTAGTTTTCTTTCTATTATAAGTCCCATCTGCAATAAGATTTATAGGCTTCCCTTTTTTATCTTTCCCTATATTTGTAGGATCACCACCCATAGATAAAATAGCCAAAGAAATTCTATGAAGTTCAGTAGCCTTGGTATCACTTAATTTATCATCTTCAAAATATCTGTGACTAATTCTATCTAAAATCACAGCTAAATACGCATCATAATCATCTGGATAACCAATTCTTCCAATGCCAATAGGATACCAATCCCCCGCACTATCTCCAGCATTTTCTAAAAACTTATTATTTAATAAATATTCTTCTTTGTTCACACCTATATCCGACTTTTTCCAATTTATTATTCCCTCAATGACCTCTAAAAGCTCTTCTGTATTGTAATCTCTGGACCTTTCTTCTCCATAGGATACAGAAGTGAATACATTTATTAAAATTAGAACTGATAGTAATCCAGAAATAAATCTATATCTTATTTTAAATATATTATTTTTCATATTTAACTACCTCTCTATATTTCAATTACCATTCTTTATGCCAGTTTTGTCCTTGACCACCTAAACCACCAGCTCCTCCAATATCTCTTCCAAAAAATAAAGTGTACCTAATTCTTATTACATCTCCATCTATTAAATATTGATCCGCAAATCCATAGTTTGGATAATGTCCATTGACACTATACATCCAACCAGAGCCATTTGAAAAATCAAATTCTCCTAAACTATCAGTATTATAAATCTCAGGTCCAAAACGATCTGCTTCCTCTGCTACAAGTTCAGCTAAGTCCTCTGGTATAACAGGATTAGTCACTAACCCAGGCTTTATAAGATGAGCTAAATAGAAAGAATCACTAATCCTACCTTGATGCTCATAATTAAAGCCCCTTTCTTTTAAGAAATTATCTAATAAAACAGAAGCATCTTCTCCTTCCCGTATTTCAACTTTTGTAGGTGGTATAATATATCCTAACCCTATAGTTGTAGCTTCGATACTTATAGTTGCATGACCTGTTACCTCTCCTTTTTCCTTTACAATTCCTTTAATGCTCCTAAATGTTGATTTAGTTCTATTTCCCTCGGAATCACGTGCAATAATATCAACTCTATTAGCACCATTTCTTATTGGAAGATTATAACTGGTCTGACCTCCATCAGTCCAATTAATAGACACTGGTTTTCCATTGCAAGACACTATAATATTGCTTGCATCTATCCTGTTTCCCTTATAATCCTTAGCTATTACCCATATATTATATATTGATGATTTAATAGTGATTCCCTCTTTTAAATTAGTCTTTATAGTAGGATTAAAACGATCGTTGTCATCTTCATCTCCTTTACCTGGCAATACTCTATAATAAATTGTATATGTTTCTTGTTTTATATCCTCACCATGAATAGCTGTTAAATTAATGCGTTGTCTCCCTTCTTCAGTAAAAGTAAGTGAATAATTACCTTTATCATCTCCTTGTATATATTTGCCATGATGTTCAACTTCTAATTTTACTTTTTCATCATCTACTTTTGCTATAGCATTAAAAGAAAAATTTGGATCAGTAACCCACTGTTCATCTTTCAAATTGGTAATTATCTTAATCTTTGTATCTTTTTTTTCATAAGTAATCAAATAACTTTTTTCTTTAGTATTTCCTTCATCATCTGATGCAGATATTAAAAATTTATTTTCACCTTCAGTTAAATTAACATTGTAATTATTTTTAGTTTCTTCCTTTATTTTTTTACCATTTAAATGTACATCTACCGGAAGGTCTTTTCCTCCCTTTTTAGCAGATGCCGTGAAGGAAAGTTCTGCTTTTGTAACTTTTATTCCATCCTTTAAATTAGAATATATAACAATTTCATCAATATTTAGGTGAACAATATAAGTTTTGGATACTGAGAATATCTTCCCATCTTTATCTTCATATATTACTCTAACCTTGATAGAATTTATACCCTCATCTAATATAACCGTCCCTTTAAAATCTTTAACTAATCCATTGCTGACAAAAACTTCTGTTTTTCTAACTTTTAACCCATGATCTTTCTGTTTAATAACAAAAGAATACTCCTCATCTGTTACAATTTCATTATGTACAATACTAGTTGTAAAATATTCATTTATTTTTGATCTATCAGTATCTTTATTAGCATCTTCAGAATTTACAATTTCAATATTAGAAGACTCTGGATTAATTTCATCACTCTCAGCGCCTTCGTTTTTATTGTTTTTACTTTCATCTTTTTTATCTTCATTATTTTCTGTTCCTTTTGCATTATCTTTAAGCTTGTCATCTTCCTTTTTTTCTTCTAAATCTTCCTCAGTTAATTCCTCTATTTCTACTAAAGGATCATCATGACTTGCCAATGCTACTTGAGAACTATTTTCTGCAATTCCTTTAATAGGATTTTCAGGATTTAAAATAGATTGATTACCCAAAATATTTCCTATATAAGTTATGAAAAAAATCATCACAAATATTGCAGTAAAGTATCTGAAAAATTTTTGATTATTAGAAATCACTTTCTTAAACTTCCCAAAAAAATTTTTCATAAATCAAACTCCTATTCCTTTAATATAATTTATAATATATCCCAAAATAAAAAGAGCTTCTATCCTAGGGAGTTTTAACTCCAAAAACTAAGATAGAAGCTCTTTTTATGCTGTAGAACTTTACTTAAAACGAATCCCTTATGCGAGGCTCGTTTCCCATCATCAAAGAGCAGGTTCCCGACTAAAGCTAAACTTTTCACGGTAGCGCATCTGTTCAGGAATTTCACCTGATTCCCTAAGGATAATATACCTATCCTTCCCAATATATAAGCTATTGAGACTACTTTGATATAAAGTTAAATTGTAATCTAATAATATTATACGAACATTCTTATACTTAATTTAAGTATAGCATATTTAATTTTCAAAGGCAAACTGATTTTGTTTTTTCTAATATAGTTATAATCATGCTCATAGGAACATTTTTCTATAATTCTATAAATATTATTATACAAAGAAATAAGGATGAAAACTCATGAAAGTCTTCATCCTAATAATTAATTTTAGGCTTCTCTTTCCTTCTTCTTGCCTATCCATAGTTTTGTTCCAACTACTAATAAAATAACACCTAGAATGCTAATCCATAGCATAGAAGATTCTCCTGTCTTAGGAAGTGCTGTCTCTCTTGATTTGTCTTGTATATTAGGTTTAGTTGATTTATTATCTGGTTTATCTACCTTCCCCGGCTTAGTTGGTTTATTTGGTTTATTTGGTTTTTCTGGCTTAGTTGGTTTAGTTGGTTTTTCTAGTTCCTCTGGTTCTGGTTGAGGTTTAGAAGCTTCTTTATCCTTTAAACTTTCTATTGCTACTTCTATAGCTTTAACTACATTATCTACCTCTTCTTGAGTTACTTCCTCTTTATTAAGTATTTCCTTTCCCTTTGCTATTGCTTCATTTAATACTTTTATGCTGTTTTCTGTCTTGCCTTCTGTATTTATATTTTTAGCTTTGTTTATTATTTCTTCTAATTTTATCTTGTCCACTTCTGGCTTAGGTTCTGGTTTTGGTTCTGGATCTTTCTTATCCTCAAGATTTTTTATTGCTAATTCTATATCCTTAACTGCATTATCTATTTCTTTTTGAGTTACTTCTTCTTTGTTAAACATTTCTTTACCTTTTGCTATTGCTTCTCTTAATATTTTTATGCTTTCTTCTGTTTTACCTTCTAATTCTATATTTTCAGCTTTATTTATTATTTCTTCTAATTTTGTCTTATCTACTTCTGGTTTTGGTTCTGGTTTTTCTTCATCTTTAAGGTTTTCCATTGCTACTTCTATATTCTTAACTGCGTTGTCTAATTCTTCTTGAGTTACTTCTTCTTTGTTAAGTATTTCTTTACCTTTTGCTATTGCTTCATTTAATACTTTTATACTATCTTCTGTTTTGCCTCCTAATTCTATATTTTCAACCTTGTTTATTATTTCTTCTAATCTAGTTTTATCTACTTCTGGTTTAGGTTCTGGTTCTTCTTTATCTTCAAGATTTTCTATTGCTGTTTCTATAGCTTTAACTGCACCGTTTATTTCTTCTTGGGCTACTTCTTCTTTGTTAAGTATTTCTTTACCCTTTGCTATTGCTTCTTTTAACACTTTTATGCTTTCCTCTGTTTTGTTTTCTAAATCTATTTTTTCTGCCTTATTTATCACTTCTTCTAATTTAGCTTTATTTACTTCTGGCTTTAACTCTTCTTTTACTCTTACTTTAACATTTACTTCTGGCTTATCTCCTGTCACACCTTCTGGCAATTCATAACTTCCTACAAATTTATATTCTCCTGCTTTATTCCCATCATATTCTTCACTTGTCCAATTTATATCTACTTCTTTCTTGCTGCCATTGCTTAAGTTTAATATTATTCTTTCTGGCAATGCTACATTTTCTTTTTCTGTTCCAAAATCCACTTCTAGATTATCTATTTTTCCTATACTTACTACTGTAACTGTCTCTATCTCTGGCGATTTAATTGTTAAAATATATTCTTTATCTATACCATATTTTTCAATAACAAACTTTGTTGGATGATCTACGTCTACTGTATTGAATTTACCCTCTGACCAATCTCCTCCTGCACCACCATCTTGTTTTATATTTACTCCTTCTGTTCCAAGAATTTTTAATGTATAAGAACCAAGACCTATCATATCTAATTCATCTTCTGGAAAATCTTTTGGTAGTTGTACTGTAATTTCAGTTCCGTTTATTTCACCCTTAGCTATTAACTCTCCACTCTTTAAGAATTCAACTTCATTAATAGATAATTTTTCACGTTCATCTTCTAAAAATACTGGAGCTATACTTGTCTTTCCATCTTTACCATTGTTAATAAATGCACTTTTTTCTACTTTTACTTCATTTTTATAATTGTCAATTCTTGCATTTCCCTCTAAAATATTGTTGTCTGCAAAAGCATTTATTCCAATTTCCTTTACACTCTTTGGAATATAAATATTAGCTAACTTATTCTCACTAAAGACATTAGTTCCAATAGTTGTAACTCCCTCTGATATATTTATTTTTTCTATTTCATTTGAGGAAAAAGCACCATTTTCAAGATCTTTTACATTGCTTGGCAATTCTAATTCAGTTATTTTATTCTTTGAAAATGCATCAGCCTTAATTATTTCTACACTATTTGGTATATTTATAGTTTTCAATTTATTATTATGAAATACAAAAGATCTTATTTCTTTTATTTTATTTGGAATACTTACCTCTATTAATTCATTATCACTAAAGGCATAATCTCCTAATACGATTACATTATTTGGAATATCAACTTTAGATAATTTATTATTTGTAAATGCACCTGAACCTATAAGATCCAATGAATTTGGTAATTTTATATTAGTTAGTTCATTATTCCTGAAAGCATTCTTTTTAATCTCAAGCAACCTTTCTGGAAAACTTATCTTAACCAGTTTATTACCTTCAAATGCACTTTCCTCTATCGAAATTATATTGTTTGGAATATTAACTTCTGCTAATTCGTTTCCTTTAAAAGCTTCTTTTTGTATTTCTATTACACTGTCTGGAATATAGATAGCTTCCAATCCCTTATTTTGGAATGCACCAGTACCTATTTCCATAACAGGCTCACCATCAATTTCATTTGGAATTACTACATCTTTATCTTTTCCTTTATAGTCTATAATTGTATTAGTATCCTTATTAAATTCTAATTCTGATTCTGGAATTTGTTTGGATACCTTAACTATAGTCTTAACTTTTAATTCTGTTGGAGGATCTGTCTGTCTTACATCTTCTGGAAGTTCAAATGTCCCTACGGCATTATAAGCACTTATTTTATTGCCATCATAATTTTCTATACTCCAGTTCAAGTCAACTTCATATTCTTCTCCATCAGAATCTATAATTTTTGTTGTTTTTGGTAGTAGTTTTTTTGCTTCCTTTTCTGTTGTTCCTATATCTACTAGAACATAGTTAATTGGCTTAATATCCTTTATTGTAGGTAACTCATCTTTACCTCTATATTGTGCATATAGGGTAATATCATGTTCAGGCATGGACAGGTATTCACCAGCCTTATATATTGTTCCACTACCATCAGGTTTTGTATTCCAATTCTTAAATTTCTTATCACCCACTGCAGCTGCTTCAGTAAGTTCTATTGCCGCATATGGAGCTACCTTCTCTGTTTTTGTCTCTCCATCTAATACATATGTTGCATTATGAGCTTTAGATTCTCTATATTCATCAGAAAGCATGTATTTATATTCACCATTTTTCATATCAGTCATATCATATAAGGGTTCTATACCTTTTTTATAGCGGTCGTAGGCAATAAGTCCATAAAGGGCTTGATCTGTTGCCATTGCATTTACTCCTGTACCTGCACCGCCACCGCCATCATTACCTGCTGTTACATGCTTAAATCCTCCAGACTCTGGTGACTTTCCACTTCCAGCTGCCCAAAAAGTTAGAAGGGCATCTATCATATTATTAGTTGCAACTCCATCCCTATTGGCTCCCTTTGTAATAAAACTACAATTCTTACCAATATATCTTAATTCTACATTATCTGACTTTGGATCTATATTAAGTGCTGTTAATGCTACAATAGCTTGTACAGTACTTTCAGCGTTAACATTTCCCCAAGCATTATAACCACCATTATCTACTTGCAATTCTGAAAGTGTATAAATACCTCTTTCTACTACCTTAGCAAATTCCTCATATGAAGGTGAATCTTTTTCACGAACTTTATTATATTTGGTTTCATTTAAATAATAAGGTGCCAATGCCTGTAAAGTCATTCCTGTCATATCAGGATCTGGCATCTTACCAAAAAGAGCCCAACCTCCAACTGTTCCATCTTTCTGAACAATTTCCTTATCTAATATAAAGTTAATCATTTTACTAAAAGTATTTGCATCTTTATTATCAGGTTGCTCATAAAACTTATATCCTCCTGTATTCATAGCTATAATTTCCCAAACAGGTCCATTAATTCCTTGCCTATAGGAAAAACTATGAGAACTAGACAATTTCTCAATAAAATCATATTTTCCAGCTACTTTTGTAACATCATATCCTAATGATGTTAATGTAAGCATAAGACGGGACCACTCTGTAGATTTACTACGGTCAAGGATTCCATCCTTTTCAATAACATATTTCTCAATTCTTTTTATGTAGTCTGTAAAATACTCCTCTTCAAGCTCACCTGTATAGCCATATCCTGTATACAACCCTCTTAACAAGTCCATAACAGACCATTCTCCAAAGGTTGATCCCATTGTTGGCTCTGGAACTGTCTCCATTATATATTTTGCTGCTGCATTGATATAAAACCCAATTTCTGGCTGTTCATCTTCCCAAAAACGAATTTCTAAATCCTTATAATCTTTTGTATAATCATAAGCTACAGCAGATACCGTCATAGGAAGCATGTTCATAACCAATATTAGTGCAAGAACTAAAGATGTCAAACCTCTAGTAAACTTTTTCTTAAAATTATTCAATTTTTTCCCCCCTTGTTTTAAACTTTTTATAATAAAAAGAGCTTCTATCTTAGGAAGTTTCAAACTCCAAAAACTAAGATAGAAGCTCTATTTATGCTGTAGAACTTTACTTAAAACGAATCCCTTATGCGAGGCTCATTTCCCATCATCAAAGAGCAGGTTCCCGACTAAAGCTAAACTTTTCACGGTAGCGCATCTGTTCAGGAATTTCACCTGATTCCCTAAGGATAATATACCTATCCTTCCCAATATATAAACTATTGAGACTACTTTGATATAAAGTTAAATTGTAATCTAATAATATTATACGAACATTCTTATACTTAATTTAAGTATAGCATATTTAATTTTCAAAGGCAAACTGATTTTAATTTTTCTAATGTAGTTATAATCATGCTCATAGGAACATTTTTCTATAATTCTATAAATATTATTATACAAAAAAATAAGGATGAAAACTCATGAAAGTCTTCATCCTAATAATTAATTTTAGGCTTCTCTTTCCTTCTTCTTGTCCATCCATAATTTTGTTCCAACTACTAGTAAAATAACACCTAGAATACTAATCCATAGCATAGAAGATTCTCCTGTCTTAGGAAGTGTTGTTTCCTTTGGTTTATTTTTTATATTAGGTTTAGTTGGTTTATTATCTGGTTTATCTACTTTTCCTGGCTTAGTTGGTTTCTCTGGTTTATTTGGCTGAGGTTTAGAAGCTTCTTTATCCTTTAAACTTTCTATTGCTACTTCTATAGCTTTAACTGCATTATCTACCTCTTCTTGAGTTATTTCCTCTTTATTAAGTATTTCCTTTCCCTTTGCTATTGCTTCATTTAATACTTTTATGCTATTTTCTGTCTTGCCTTCTGTATTTATATTTTCAGCTTTATTTATTATTTCTTCTAATTTTGTCTTATCTACTTCTGGTTTTGGTTCTGGTTTTTCTTCATCTTTAAGGTTTTCCATTGCTACTTCTATATTCTTAACTGCGTTGTCTATTTCTTCTTGAATTACTTCTTCTTTAACAAGTATTTCTTTACCTTTTGCTATTGCTTCTTTTAATACTTTTATACTATCTTCTGTTTTACCTTCTAATTCTATATTTTCAGCCTTGTTTATTGCTTCTTCTAATCTAGTTTTATTTACTTCTGGTTTAGGTTCTGGTTCTTCTTTATCTTCAAGATTTTCTATTGCTGTTTCTATAGCTTTAACTGCACCGTCTATTTCTTCTTGAGCTACTTCTTCTTTGTTAAGTATTTCTTTACCTTTTGCTATTACTTCTTTTAATACTTTTATGCTTTCCTCTGTTTTATTTTCTAAATCTATTTTTTCTGCCTTATTTATCACTTCTTCTAATTTAGCTTTATTTACTTCTGACTTTGACTCTTCTTTTACTCTTACTTTAACATTTACTTCTGGCTTATCTCCCGTAACACCTTCTGGCAATTCATAACTTCCTACAAATTTATATTCTCCTGCTTTGTTGCCATTGTATACTTCACTTGTCCAATTTATATCTACTTCTTCTTTAGTTCCATTACTTAAATTCAATTTTATCTTATTTGGTAATTTTGTTATTGCATCTTCTTTATTAGTACCAAAATCTACTTCTATATCTTCTATTGGATCTATTTCTTTTACTGTTACTACTTCTTCTTTTACAACTACTTTAACATTTGCTTTTGGCTTGTCTCCAATTACTTCTTCTGATAGCTTATAGTTTCCTACAAATACATATTCTTCTGATTTATTACCATCATATTCTTCACTTGTCCAAGTTACATTTACTTCTTCTTTAGTTCCATTACTTAAGTTTAATTTTATTTTCTTTGGTAATTTTTCTAATACTTTTTCCTTGCTTGTACCAAAGTCTACTTCTATATCATTTATAGCTTCTATTGATACCACTTCTACTATATTATTTAAAGCTTTTTCTAAATTGCTTAAAGATTTATCAATGTCTTCTTGAGTAGCATTGACAGTTTGAAGAACTTTAATAGCATCATCATATGCTTTCTTGATTTTACTTATCTTCAAATATTCATCTTTTCTATCACTACTATTTATTTCTGCTACTTTTTTAGTCAATTCATCTTTATCTACCTTAGGGAAAAAGTTATTTTCATAACCCCCGCCCATGGCATCTGCACCACCAATATCATTTCCATAAGCTAATGTAAATTGTACACGCATTACATCTCCATCTTGAAGATACTTGTCAGCAAATCCTACATTTGGAAACACATTATTTACAGCATACATCCATCCTGACATATAGTTAAAATTAAATTCTCCTAGACCATATTCTGGGTCATATTCTTCTTCATCATATACCCCGTTTAGTTTTTCTTTCAGTGCATCTGGAATTTTAGGGGTATCTTTATAAACTGTATTTGTGTCATCTAAAACATTTTCTAAATAAAAACTACTTTCAAGATTACCCGTATTTTCATACTCATATCCATGATTTCTTATTATCTCATCTAATTCTTGAGCTGCATTTCTCCCTTTATGAATATCAACTTGAATAGGCTCTATTAAGTATCCTAACCCTACTGTAAATGCCTCCATACTAAAAGTAAAACTACCAATTACATCTCCATCTTCTGCTTCTTCACGAATTAAAGTATATTTTTGTAAATATTTCTTTCCATTACAATTTACATTTATTTCAACATTATTTGTTCCTATCTCTAAATTTAAAGTATAGCTAGTTTTTTCCTTATCATCCCAGTTAATGCTAACTGGCTTTCCATTGTTTGTGACTCCAATATTTGAAGTACTTATTTTTTCTCCACTAGAATCTTTTGCCCACAAATCAAATGTTATCTTATCTGCTTTTGTGGTCATTTCTTTTAAAGTAGTTTCAATACTTGGTTCAGATGTTTCTACCCCTTCTGTAAATGATAAATTTGCCGTAGAAAACAGTATTGTAAATACCATTAAAAAAGATAAGAACTTCTTAATACTATTATTTTTCAAATAGCTCCCTCCTTAATTTTTTAAATTTTTCGCAACAAAAAAGCTTCTATCATGAGAAAAACTCATGACAGAAGCCCTATATATGCTGTAGAACTTTACTTGAAACTAGTACACATGCGAAACTAGTTTTCTGTCATCAAAGAATCTGTTTCCGACTTGGTTATAATCTTTAATATAACCTTTACGGTAGCGCATCTGTTCAGGATTTTCACCTGATTCCAGAAAGATAATATATATCTTGCCTTATATAATATATAGGCTTTCTTTGAGTTTAAAGTTAAGTTTTTAGGTTAAAACGCAAAAGAATATGTCTTTACTTATACTATCAAATAACAAATAAAATATCAATATTTTAAAAATGCTATATTAGCTAAAAGGATTTTTTTATATGTATTTAGTTTTAATTTCGAATTTCTCACAATAAGAATCTATCTTTGAGCCTTCTTTACATATTACAATTGTATGTTTGTTTACAAATTCTTCCCCTATTTCATCTAAATCATGAAGTATTTTAACAGTTTTTAATCTTCTACAACCAGTAAAAACTCTATTTCCAATTTCCTTAACATTTAAAGGTATTGTGACATTCAACAGAAATTTACAATTTTTAAAAGCAGCATCATCAATTTTTCTAACCTTCTCAGGTATTTGAATATTATTTATTCCAGATAAATAAAAAGCTTCTTTATCTATATATTCTAAACTTTCTGGAAACTTAATTTCTTTTAGAGATTTTGTTTTGTAAAATGTTCGAAATTCAATTTTTTTAATGTTTTCAGGTAATTGAATGTTTTTTAAACTATCACAGGAATTAAATGCATCTGCACTAATTTCTTTTATTTCACTTTTATTTGAAATAGTAATCTCCTTTAGATTTTTACATCCTTTAAATGTATCTTTACTAATTTTATTCATTCCATTTGGTAAATTGATTCTTTTTAATTTTATGCAATCCTTAAATGCTCCTTCTTCAATTACTTTTACAGATTCAGGAATATTAACATTTCTTAAAGCTTTACATCCTTTAAATGCATTTTTGCCAATTATAGCAAGAGTTTTTGGAAGAATAATTTCTTTAATCATTTCATTATTTTCAAAAGCATTATTTCCAATCCTTATGTAATTCTCCTCTATTTTTAGCCTTTCTTCTCCATAACTT
This sequence comes from Anaerosalibacter massiliensis, assembly GCA_000751555.1. GTDB lineage: Bacteria > Bacillota > Clostridia > Tissierellales > Sporanaerobacteraceae > Anaerosalibacter > Anaerosalibacter massiliensis. The sequence continues at coordinate 363,981 of CCEZ01000049.1, forward strand.
CTTGCTTTTCTTTTATCTAGCATATAAAAAGTATTTCCCACGTTCCAAACCCTTATCTTCCCCTTTGCCATTCACTCCCTCCTTCCAAAAACTATTTATACTAAGTCCACATTAGGCCTACACCGTTTAAATAATATTTATTTCTATATTGTGTTTAATTATTAACATTATCTTATATAACCTTAATAAAATAGTTATATTTTCTAACAATAAAAAAAATCCTATAACGGTAGGATTTTGCATACTAAGCATGTCTATATATAAAAATATAAATATATATTTTTTAGATAAGTACATGTCCATATAATTTCCCACCGAAATCATGGTTTCTATTCTATGGCAGGTCTCCTGACTTAAAGTTTCTAGCCTAATACTCTTATCTTCCCGAAAAATAAATTTCAGTGACGTTTTTAGAGTATTGTAACTTTTACAGTAGCGGGGGCTGTTAAGGTTTTTCACCTTATTCCCTATTAATGTAAAAACAACCATAGAAGTATTTAATTTTATGTCCATTATAATATATGAAAAAATTGTTGTCAACTTATTGCTAATATAAAAAACGTCCATTATTCATGGACGCTTTTTATTTTGTTCCTTCTATTATTGGTTCTGCATCTTTGAATTCAATTACTTTATTAAATTTTGGTACAGTAATATTGTTCATCTTCTTGATTTTTATATCAAAATATTCATCATCAGTTAATGTTTCACTTATTTTATATAAATCATTTTGATTTCCAATTACTTTTATTGAGAATGGGGTATTAGTAGACATTCCATTTATCTCAAAATGCCTTCCTGCTACTTCTATTTCCGTATAGGCTGTAATCCTCAAATCGTTGATTGAAATTGCTTCTGAACCTGCCATTCTCAAAATATTGACAATAAAAGTTAATAATTCCTTCTTCTCTATTAATACTTGATCATCAGAATAATATAAAGAATCATCATGTAAATCATTGATATCAATTATAATGCCAGGTCCTTCTACTTCTTCATATCCACATAACATTTTATATTTTTCAACTTCATCTATTAACCCTTTTGTTTTCTTATCCATAATATTTTTTTCATATTTTTTTAATACTTTACTCCGTTCTTTTATTTCTTCTTGCAAATTTTCTTTTTCTTCATTGATTTTATCAATTTCTGATATTAGCTTTTCTCCTTCTTTACCAGGAGTTATATTAGCTTCTCTAACACTATCTACAGTATTAAATTGAAAACCAATCAATACGCCTAATACAGTACTTATGATAAAAAATATAATCTTATCCTTTTTCATATTATCTTTCTCCCTAATCAAATAAAATAAACTTTTTAGGCTTTTATTTTTATATAAATTAAGCTAACAATGAAAATTATATCATACTTAAAGCTTTAATTAAAATGAAATTACATTATATATCCTATACCCCAAAAATTGTTTAATAACAAACAATTTCGACCGAAATGATATTTCATGATATTATATATATATCAATACGCTTTAAAAATTTTGATTTACGAAAGGATTTTTTATGAAAATCACAAAAATTACATCTCAACAAAATAAAGATAGGGTTAATATATACATAGATAATGAGTTTGCATTTGGACTAGATTTAGAAATAGCATATAAATACAACTTGAAGAAAGGTATGGAAATAGATGAAACATATATTAATGATGTATTAAAATCTGAAGAACAAAATAATGCAAATAATTATGCACTGAAATTTTTATCATCTAGATGGAGAACTGAGAAGGAAATTGAAGATAGAATGACAAAAAAAGGGTTCGATGAAGAAATAATTAATGAGACATTAAATTATTTAAAAAAATATGAATTTATTGATGATAGACGATTTGCGGAAATTTATGCTGAGGAAAAAATAAGGCTTAAAAAATTAGGAACCTATAGAATAAAATATGAATTATGCAATAAAGGAGTAGATGAAGAAATAGCATCTGAGGTAGTAAAAAAATATTCAGATGATGAATTTGAAAGAGCTATGGAACTAGCATCTAAGAAAATTAAGTCTTATAAAAAAGATGATAAAAATGCAATATATAGAAAATTAGGAGGATATCTTCAAAGGAGAGGTTTTTCCTATAACTGTGTTTCCAAGGTTTTAAGAGAGCTAGTTAACTAGCTCTTTTTTATCTCAATATTTTTCTTAATATTATGAATAACAACTTAAATTAATTCTATAATATGATAATATATAGGCAATGGAGTAAATATAAACAGGGGGTGAAATGTGTTGTTTTCTAAAAAGCTACGACATTTGGAAATAGAGGTTAAAGAGCTAAAAGACGATACTATTTATAACTGCATAATACGAGATAAAAAAAAGAAGCAAATAGAAAAGGAGCCTGTTGAAATATCTGGCAAGGAACTAAAAATACTTGCTGAAATGCAAGGACAAAGGTACGGAATGATACGCTATAGCAATGAATTATTTTATGATGTAGTTGATGAAAAAGAAAAAGTTCCTAATTAAATGAATAAACTACCAATATGAAAAAATGCTCTTTTCTGCCATGAATAAGACAGAAAAGAGCATTTTTTTAACTTAAATATGCACGGAACATCCAAGAAGTTTTTTCTAAACTTTCTAAAGAACCTACCATTAAATCAATAGACACTTCATCTTCATATTCTTCTGCTATTTTAATTCCTTTTCTTAATTCATCGATTAAAATTGAAAAATCATTGAGTAAATTCTTTACTATATCCTTTCCTCTAATACCTTTACTTTCTACTTCTTCCAATTCGGCTATCTCAAGATATTCCTTCATAGATGCAGCTGGTCTAAAGCCAAGAGTAAGAATTCTCTCTGCTACTTCATCTATTTCTTCTGCTGTTTCATCATATAGTCCTTCCATTTCTTCATGTATCTGGAAAAATTCATTTCCTTCTACATTCCAATGATAATTGTGTAGTTTTGTGTACAATACATTTAAATTTGCTAAATATTTATTTAAAACTTTTGAAATTTCTTCCCTACCTTTTTTATCTAATCCAATTCCAATATCCATTAAAAAGCCTCCTTTATATTTTAAAAATTTTACACAAAATTAAATTTAATTCAACTTTGTAATCATTACAATCTATTCTATTGTATATATACCACTTGTATGTTATTTTAAACATTATTTATCTTTTTATTAGTCAAAAATAAAAACACTCTTCTTTGGTTAGAATCACCAAAGAGAGTGTTTTTATAGTATTATTTATATATTCCTAGTTTCATTTTTCAACCATTCTTTTTCATCTTCATTTAGATATGGAGATAATTTTTCATATACTTCACTATGATAATTGTTTAACCACTGTCTTTCGTCTTCATCAAGTAACTCTACATCTACGCCTTCTAAATCTATTGGACAATAAGATATAGTTTCAAATTTCATAAACTGACCTGATTCAGTAACTATATCTTTTCTTACTACTATATCATTTTCTATCCTTATTCCATGCTTTCCTTCTTTATATACTCCTGGCTCTATAGTTATTACCATGCCTTCTTCTAATCTTACTTTATTAGGAATTGGAGCAAACCTATGAGGTCCTTCATGAACATTTAAGAAAAATCCTACTCCATGACCAGTTCCACATTTATAGTCAATTCCCTCTTGCCACAATGGAAATCTAGCAAGAACATCTAAATTTGAGCCTGTTGCCCCATATAAAAATCTAGCTTTTATTAAATTAATATGTCCTTTTAAAGTTAAAGTAAAATCTTTCTTTTCTTCTTCTGTTATAGGTCCTAATATTATAGTTCTAGTAATATCTGTAGTTCCATCAAGATATTGCCCACCAGAATCAATTAGAAGCATACCCTCTTTTTCTAAAGTATAATCTGAATCTTCTGTAGCACTATAATGCATCATAGGTGCATGATCCTTGTATGCAGCTATAGTAGCAAAGCTAGGTTCTACAAAATCTTCTTGTTCACTTCTAAATTCTTCTAATTTATCTGCTACAGAAATCTCTGATATTGTAGTCTTTCCTAAATTTTTATCTAACCAGTATAGGAACTTGACTAATGCTACTCCATCTTTCACATAAGAATTTTTTAAATTTTTTATTTCTACAGAGTTTTTTATTGCCTTAAGATTAGTTGTTATATTTGTTCCTCCAACTACCTTACATTCTTTAGGTATTCCATTATATAACCATCTATTTACCTTACTTGGATCTATGAATACTCTACTTCCTTTTTCTATATTTTCAACATAATTTCTTACTTCTTCATATTCTCTAATTTCTATGCCATTTTCATTTAAAAATTCTTCTACTTCTTCTGGCACTTTAGTTTTGTGAATAAATAAATAAGCCTTATCCATTGAAATAAAAGCATATGAAGTAACTACAGGATTATATTTTACATCTTTACCTCTAACATTATAAACCCAAGCTATATCATCAAGGCTTCCTAATATATAATATTCTACTTCTAGCTTTTTCATTTCCTTTCTTACATCTTCTAATTTTTCTTCTGGAGTTTTACCTGTGTATTTTGCATCATGAATAAATATTTCATCCATTGGCAATTCAGGTCTATCTGTCCATATTTCATCTATTAAATCATATTCTTCAACAAATTTTATACCTTTATTAGAAAGTTCTTCTGACATACTTTCTACATCTGATTGTGGAAATACTTTTCCATCAAATCCTAATGTTTCACCTTTTTCTAAATTGTCTTTAATCCATTCTATATAAGTCGGATATCCAGGTATGCCCATTTTAAATAATTTTATTTCACTACCCTTTAATTGGTTTTCTGCTTGTATAAAATATCTGCCATCAGTCCATAAGCCCGCTTCATCCTTAGTCACAACCACAGTACCTGCCGAACCTGTAAATCCTGATATCCATACTCTTGACTGCCAATGTTCTCCTACATATTCACTTTGATGAGCATCATATGTAGGTATTATATATGCATCTATCCCTTTTTCATCCATAAGTTTTCTTAATTTTGAAATTTTATTATTTACATTCATTTCTTCACCTTCCTACAATAAAATGATTAAATCCATTATATCATAGCTTCAAAAATTTAGACTAACTATTCTTTTTATTTTAAACTTCTCTTGCCCTATTTTGTGTCAATAAGCTAACTACAACAAGGCATACTATGGATAATGGGCCTGCTATTACAATACTATTTAAATCCATTGGGTTTTTTAAAACTATTTCCCAAATAAGTACTGTAGATGCACCAACTATAATAGAGGTAAGTCCTCCTGCTTTAGTTGCTTTATCCCAAAATAGGCAAGCTAAGAAAGCTGGAGTTATTGCAGCACCATATATTGAATAAGCATACATCTGCATACTTAATATTGAAGGAAAAAATTTACCTATTATTAATGCCAATATACCTAATACAACTATCGAGACCCTAGTAACAATTAACTTTTCTTTATCAGATGCATTTTTATTGATAAATCTTGCCCAAAAATCATAAGTTATATTAGTTCCAGCAGACAATAAATATGAATCTGCAGTGGTTATAAATAATGCAACTGAACTAGCCAACATGAAAGCTCCCACTATTTCAGGAAGTCCCATTGCCACTTGAAAAAATGCTGTATCAGGATTTTTTAAATTAGGATATAGTATTATAGCTGGAGTTACTAGACCTAGTATCAAAATATCTAATAGGAGTCCAAGCCAAAATAACCCTATACCTGATTTTCTAGATTCTTCAGCATTTTTAGCTGAGCCAAAACGTTGATATAAATTTTGTTCTCCTAAAACTAAAAATATAGTGGGAAGAGTATATCCCAATAGTTGAACACCGCTTAACTTTCCTGTAAGAGAAAGTTGTTCTGCTGGAATAGCTGAAATCATTCCAGATAGCCCTCCTGCTTGTGCAATAGCAATTGGAAGTCCTATTATCATTGCAGAAAATATTATTAATGTTCCTATAGCATCTGTATAAGCAACAGAAACCAAACCACCTACTACTGATAAAAATATAATAATTACCGCACTTAATAATGTACCTGCTTTAACACCCATTCCAGTTGTGATATTTAATATATATCCTCCTGCTTCAAATTGGTATGATACTATTCCAACATAGGAAAGAATTATACATATAGCTAATATAACCCTTGCTACTGGTCCAAACTTTCTCTCAATTAGTTCTGGAATTGTATATGATGTTTTTTCCCTTGCACGTTTAGCTAAAAATAATGCAACAAGTAGCAACCCTAAAGGCTCTCCTATAAGATGAATTAGACCTGCGACAGGTCCATAGGTATAAATAAAATTTGCAGTACCAGTGACCATTCCACTTCCCATCCAAGTAGCTAATAAAGTACCAATTAATATTGGAAGGGGAAAACTTCTGCCACCTGTAACAAAATCATCACTAGTTTCAATATGTTTTCTATTTAAATACCAACCATATATTGATATTCCTAATAAATAGGATACTATAACTATTAAATATATATTTTTCATCATCTAACCTCCCTTTGATATTTTTAAATTTTATTTAATATAGATGTTAAAATAATAACATAAATAAGACTAAATATGTACTAATTTTAATAAATTTATAATATTAATTCTCCCTATGTTATATAAATATAAGGAGAATTAATATTAAGTATGCATATACTATTTTGACATTTCTTTAGATTTTTTAGTGCAAGCTCTCATAGCTGATATGACAGCATTTCTAAATCCTTTCTCTTCAAGAGTTGCTACTGCTTCAATTGTTGTACCTCCTGGAGAAGAAACCATATCTTTTAATGCTCCTGGATGCATTCCTGTTTCTAGTACCATTTTAGCTGAACCAAGTACTGCTTGTGCAGCCATAGTATATGCCTTATCTCTTGGTATTCCATCAAGTACAGCTGCATCAGCCATAGCTTCAATGAAAATATACACATATGCAGGTGAGGAACCACTAACAGAAGTTACTGCATCCATAAGATTTTCAGCTACTACTTCTGCCTTTCCAAAGCTTTCAAATATATCTATTATCTCTTTTAGTTCTTCTCTTGTAACTGCCTCACTTGGACATATTGCAGACATCCCTTCTCCCACAAGTGCTGGAGTATTAGGCATAACTCTTACTACTTTTATTTTTCTTCTAAATTCTTTTTCTGTATCTTCAATCTTTCTTCCTGCAGCAATAGTTACTATAATAACATCTTCTTTTACATCATCTTTTATCCCTGATATTATAAGTGGATAAAGATTTGGTTTTACTGAAAGTATTATAATATCTGAAAATTTTGCAACATCTTTATTATTTAGTGATATATTTACACCATATTCTTCTTTTACTGCTTTGAGACCTTCTTCATGAATATCTGAAACTATAATATTTTCTGGTGCAAAAACATCTGCATTTATTATTCCACCCATCATTGCTCTACCCATGTTTCCATTTCCTATAAATCCTAATTTTTTACTCATAGCTAACCTCCTAACCAATTTTTTTATAATATTATTAAAAATACTCCTAACTTAAGTCACAAAATAAATTGCATTTCTTAAACTATTATTTTATATTTTAAGTGAAAAATTTAATAAATAGAGAAGAATAAACAAAATGTTTATTCTTCTCTCCACTTTCTTAGAAAGTTTGTTCTGTTCTAGCTATTATCTCATCTTGAAGTGCTTTGTCAAGGTTCCCAAAATAGTCACTATAACCAGCAACTCTAACAATTAAATTCTTATACTCTTCTGGATTATTTTGTGCTTCAATTAAAGTTTCTTTACTTATTATATTAAATTGTATATGATGTCCATCCATTTTAAAATATGAACGAACAAGATGAGCTAAACTATCCAATCCCTCTTCTCCTTGAACAACAGAAGGTGTGAATTTTTGATTTAGCAAAGTTCCTCCTGTTATTACATGATCCATTTTTGCCGCTGATTTTATAACTCCTGTAGGACCATTTTTATCTGCTCCCTTTGATGGAGAAATACCATCTGCTAAAGGTGTATTAGCCTTCCTTCCATCTGGAGTTGCTCCAATCACTGAACCAAAATAAACATGACATGTAGTAGGAAGCATATTGATTCTATGAACTCCACATTTTCCATTTGGACGTCCTGTTACTTCATTATAATATGCATTAAATACATCTTTCATTATTTCATCAGCATAATCATCATCATTTCCATATTTAGGAGTCTTGTTTTTAACAAGATGTAATATATCTTCATGCCCTTCAAAATTATCTTTTACTGCAGCTAATAATTCTCCCATAGTTAATTTTTTCTTATCAAATACATTGTATTTTATTGAAGCTAAAGCATCAGTAATATTTCCTATTCCAACTCCTTGGATATAACTTGTATTGTATCTTGCTCCTCCTGCATTGTAATCTTTTCCTTCTTTGATACAGTCATCTATTATTACCGAAAGAAAAGGTACAGGCATTTTTGTTGCATATAGTCTTTCTATAACTCTATTTCCTCTTACCTTAATATCTATGAAATGTTTAATTTGTTTTTTATATGCCTTAAATAATTCTTCATATGTTTTAAATTCAGTTGGATTTCCTGTTTCTATTCCTAATTTCTTTCCTGTTTCAGGATCAAGACCATTATTTAATGTAATTTCAAGTATTTTAGGAAGATTAAAATACCCTGTCAATATATAAGCTTCTTTACCAAAAGCTCCTGTTTCAACACACCCACTAGTTCCACCATCTCTTGCATCTTCTACTGTCTTTCCAGCTCTAAGCATTTCTTGAATTATTGCATCTGTATTGAACAATGATGGCTGTCCCCATCCCTTCCTTACAATCTTCAATGCTTTTTTTAAGAATTTTTGAGGCGTTTTCTTGCTTATTTGTACATTTGAACTTGGTTGCAATAATTTCATTTCATCTATGACATCAAGTACTATATAACTTACATCATTGACTCCATCAGAACCATCTGTTTTTAATCCACCGCTATTTATATTGGCAAAGTCTGTATATGTCCCACTTTCTTTAAGTGTAACTCCTACTTTTGGAGGCGCTGGCTGATTATTAAATTTAACCCAGAAACATTGTAAGTATTCTTTAGCTTTTTCTTCTGTTAATGTTCCAGCTTCTACTTCTTTTTTATAATATGGATAAAGATGTTGATCAAGTCTACCCGGATTAAATGAATCCCATGGATTAAGCTCTGTAATTACACAAAGATGAACAAACCAATACATTTGAAGAGCTTCTCTGAAAGTTCTTGGAGCATGAGCAGGTACCCAACTGCAAACTTCTGATATTTCAAGAAGTTCTTTTTTCCTCTCAGTATTTTCTTCTTTTTCTGCAAGTTCTTTAGCATATTCTGAATATCTTTTTCCTAATATTATTATAGCATCACATGCAATACCCATGGCTTCAAGCTGATTTTTCTTATCAAGAGCTTTATCATCATTTAAAAAGTCAAGATTTTCTATAGCCTCTTCTATATCTTTTTTAAAATCTAAAAATCCTTTTTTATATATTTTACCATCTGCTACTGTATGGCCTGGACCTCTTTGTTCCATAAATTCAGTAAATATTCCTGCTGCATAACATTCTTTCCATTCTTCAGTCATATTCTCAAGAATATGATACCTCATAGATCTTTTTTTCCAATAGGGTATTATTTCTTCTCTTTGAATATTTTTAGCTTCTTCATTAACTTTAAAGGATATTTTTTCACGTTTGTCCATTATTTCAAAATCTTCTATTGTATGACAACATAGTTCAGGATATGTTGGAGTTGCAACTGGTGCTTCTCCCCTTTCTCCAACTATAAGTTCTCCATCATTGATGCAAAGTTTTTTCTTTGACATAATTTCTTTAAGTGCAAGTGCTCTCAATACTGGTGTTGGAACTGCACCTTCATATTTTTTATATACTTCATCAACTATTTTTGCTCTTTCCATTGAAATATAAGGAACTGCATTAAGACTTTGTTCTCTTAATTTTTTAACTCTTTCCGTCATCATTTTATTAGCCCCCTATCTTTACTTTTATTTTTGCTTTTTCAAACTTTCCTTTTAATTCTTCCATTTTTTCGTCAGCAGGTTTTTCTTTACCTGAAAGCTTGTACTTCATTTCCAACCTTTCATATTTATCCATTCCCATACTATGATAGGGAATTAAATTAACCTGTTCTATGTTATTTAAAGTATTTATAAACTTTATACTTTCATCAATATGTCCATTATCATCATTAATTCCTAATATTATTGGCATTCTTACAAAAATTCTTTTTCCCAATGATGATAATTTTTGAAGATTTTCGAGAATTAATTTATTAGAAACTCCTATATATTTTTTATGTTTTTCATCATCAATAAGTTTTAAATCATACAAAAACAAATCTGCTTTATCAGCTACTTTCTCTACATCTTCCCATTTTGCATAGCCTGAAGTATCTATAGCTGTATGGATATGTTTCTTATTACATAAATCTAAGGCCTCACTAAGAAAGTCAACTTGTAAAAGAGGTTCTCCGCCAGAAAAAGTAACTCCTCCTCCTGATTCCTCATAAAATATTTCATCTTTTTGAACTTCTTTAATTAGGTCTTCAACACTTATTTCTTGTCCAACATACTCTCTTGCTTCATTAAAACAGAAATCTGTACAATTTCCACATAAAGTACATTTATTTTTGTCTACTACTGGATACATATTTTTTATAGTAATAGCTCCCTCTGGACATCTCTTTACACATATTCCACATCCAGTACACCTATTTTGAAAAAACATTATTTGATTTTTAGTACTTTGACTTTCTGGATTATGGCACCACCAACATTTCAAAGGACAACCTTTAAAAAATACTGTGGTTCTTATTCCAGGACCATCATGTATAGAATATTTTTGTATATTTACAATTGTTCCCTTCATAGACATAACACCTCTTCATTATTACTCCTTAAGAGTATTAGGAATATTTACTGCAATAAACTTAACAACTTTGTTTGTATAATTTGCCCAGTTATGAACTTTCATTGAACTATAATGAGCACTATCTCCTGGATAAAGACTATATTCTTCATCATTTAATACCAAAGTTAATATTCCCTCAAGAACATAAACAAATTCTTCTCCCTCATGACTATATGTTTTTATACTTTCTAATTTTTCCATTGGAAGAATATGTATAAGTCTTGGAAGTAATTCTCTTTCACTAATATGGTTTGTAAGATTATAAAATATATGATTGTTTACTATCTGATATACTTCTTGTTCATAACTGCGAAGCACTATTTGTTTCTGTTCCTTGGGTGGTGATAAAAAATATGATATATCTACATGAAGTTCTTTTGCTATCGTATCTAAGGAATCTATTGCTATAGTTGTCAATCCTCTTTCTAGTTGAGATAAAAAGCCAATAGAAAAACCAGTTTTCTCACTTAATTCTTTTAAAGTCATTTTATTTCCTGTTCTTAATTCTTTAATTTTTTTTCCTACACTATTCATACCGTTTTCCCTTCCTTACTATATTTTATTTTATGAAAACTTACCTGTCATATTATTATATACAATTCATCCTATCTTTTTTAGATTCTTTATCTAAACCAAAACTCCATTTATTCAAAACGGTATTAGTTTGATATGTTTTTAACTTGATTATACTCTATAATTTTGAAAATGTCTAGGGCTTTTTTAAGTATTACTAAATTTATTTTAATTATTATAAAAATAAATCACTTTCTAAAATATTGAATTAGTTTCCGTGTGGTTTCTAAAAACTTGCATAATACAGAGTTATCGTTGTATATTCTTTTAAATTTACGTAAATATTTATTTCATATATTTGAAATTATATTTTTATGCTTTTTAATAAAGTAAAAATCCCTGAGAATAATTTATCAGGGGTTTTTACTTTATTATTTTAGCTACCTGAAATTCTGAAACCTTCTGGTAGTGGATCCTTTGGATCAAGGACTAATTGATTAAAGCCCGCTATATATGCTGTACCTGAAACTTCAGTTATTACTGCATCATACTCTCCAACCTTAGTATCCTCAATAATCTTTGCCTCCATAGTAGTATCTATAACACTATTATTTATAAGTATATCTCCTTTTTTCATTTCACCTTTACTATAATGCAATGCTACTCTTCCGCCTGTTCCAGTACCAGTAGGAGATCTATCTATTTGTCCTTCTGCAAAGATACATATATTTTTTGTATGAAGTTTATTGTCTTCCCTTTTTAAAGGTTTATAGAATATAGTTCCATAAAGCCAATTTACACCTGAAGTTGGATGATTAAATTCCATACTTGCCGCTACTTTATTCTTTATTTCCATACCTATTCTTACAAGTTCTTCTGCGTTTTCAGGATTCACCTTTAAACCTACTTCATTTACATCAAGATATACATAAAAAGCTCCACAATATACTACTTCTCCAGTTACTTCTCCTATACCATCTATGCTCACTTTTACATTCTCTTCATATACAAAACATGGAACATTTTGAAATCTTACTTTTTCTACTTCACCATCTTTTATATCTGCATAAGCTGTTATTCTTCCAGCAGGAGAATCTATTTTTACAATTTTAATTCCATTCTCTGCAGGAATCATGCCTGTCTCAATAGCAACTTTAGTTACTGCAATTATTCCATGTCCACACATAGAACTTAATCCTTCATTATGTGTGAAAAGTACACCAAAATCTCCATCTTCCGTTACAGCAGGAACAATAATACACCCATACATTCCACTATGACCTCTAGGCTCTAACATCATCATTTTTCTTAAACCATCATAGTATTTAAGCATATATTCCCTTTTTTCAAGGATTGTATCTCCTTCAATAGGAGGAAGACCTGATGTAATGATTCTGAGAGGTTCTCCACCAGTATGTGCGTCAATACAATTGATGTAATGCTTAAAACGCATCATATTTAACATCTCCTTTTTAATTTATTTTAAATAAAATTATTGCCAAATTTTATTAAGCTTCAACTCTCTGTCCAATTCCCTTCTCTTTTGCTTTTTCATATATAAGTTGGGCTACAACTATATCAAATAAAGCCATCCCTACAGATTTAAACCAAGTAGTACCTTTTACTATCTCCTCCTTATTCCTTTCATTCAAAAGATAATCTCCAAAAGTTTCAATTTGACTATCTTTCAATAGTCCTTTCTCAATTGGCTGGGAAAGATCACCAGTTTCTTCTTTTGCAAACTCTGTATCTATATAAACTTTATTTAGAACAGAAATAAGTGCATCTGGGTATTCTCTCATATAAGGCTTATATGAACCAATTCCTATAAAATGTTTCCCCTCAAAAAGGTCTTTCTTATTAGGAAATACTGGCTCATTGGCTGTAGTAGTAGTTATAATTATTTCTGATTCTTTTAAAAGTTCTTCCGTAGTTTCTGCTGAAACCATTTCAACGCCTGGAATTTCTGTTTTCAACTCTCCAATATAAGCTGGAAGTTTTTCTTTAAATAAATCAAATATTATAATTTTTTCTATATCTCTTGCTTCACAGGCAAATCTTAATTGATTAAATCCTTGCACTCCTGCTCCTACAAGTCCTACGACTTTTACATCTTTGGGTGTAGTATATCGAATGCCAGTACCCCCTACTGCCCCTGTCCTAAGAGCTGTTAATGTTTTCCCATCTAAAATAGAAACAGTCTCTCCAGTATCATAGTCATTTAATAACATAAGCCCATCTATCACCGGTTTACTTTTTTCCCTATTTTCCGGAAAAACCGTAAGTACCTTTGTTCCAAATGTATCTTCTAAAAAGCAAGGCATATATAAAATCGTTTTATTTTTATGATCTACATGAATTCTATCAGGCATATGAAATTTATTTTCTTCATAAATTTTATATGCCTTTTCTATTTCATTCATAATTTCATTTAAAGATATGCATTTATTTATATCTTTTTCATTTAAATACAACATTTCTAACACCTCTTTTTTAAAATTTTTATATATTAAATTTATTTTTCTTCATCTTTTTTATCATAAAGGGATTTGGAGTACCTATCACTAAGACTTTTACAACATTATTTGCACCATTACACCAATTGTGAGCAATAGCAGAATCAAAATGAATACTATCTCCTTCATGAAGTTCATATTTCTCTTTGTCAATAAAAACAGTTAATATTCCTTTTAATACATATAGGAATTCTTCTCCTTTGTGTCTAAATTCTTTAAGCTCTTCTTTATTTCTATTACATCCAGGCATGATTAATACTATTTTAGGAAGCATGTGTTTATCTTCAGTATTCCCTGAAAGATTATAGTGAATAAATTTATCTGATTCTATCTGAAATACAGACTTTTCATAGCTGCGAATCACTATATCATTTTTAGATTCAGTTGGCACAAAAAAATAACTTAAATCTGCCCCTAACGCTATTGCAATATCTTCTAAAGAATCTGTAGCTATAGTTGTCAACCCTCTTTCTAGTTGTGATAAATACCCTGTGGACAATTTAGTTTTTTCACTCAATTCTCTCAACGTTATTTTTTTATCATTTCTAAGCTCCCTGATCCTAGCTCCTATGTCCATAAATATAGTCTCACCTCTTTTATTCTACTTAAACTTATTTCATTGTAATAAAAATTATTTTATCCTCCTATAAGTTTATTATAATGAATATCTTTTCATTTATGTAAAACATAAAACTGTTATAAATAAATGCATTAATGATTTTATTTGTATTTTTCAAATGTTATAGGGATTGTTCACTTGTTAATTTATGTTCATTATACTACTATCCAGTTTTTTTGTCCATATATCATTAATTTTTTTATTTTATTTGTTTTTAATTTGTTTTAAAAAATTCTTCAAAAATGAATTGATTTTCATTTATATAAATAGTATAATGAAATTGTAATAAATAATATAAAGGCCTTTTAAAAAGTAGATGAACCTTTTCCTACATAAAGATATGTTTTTTTGCTATTGTTTGTTTGATATTTAACTAACCTTTAAGGAGGATGATAACTAGATATCATTGTTATCTTATTTATAAGCTTTATTCATGTAATTATAAGTTTAATGAAAATTTTATCCTCAGGAGGTGTGTTTATTAAATGGAAAATGTAGAAAAAATAAAAAATATAAAAAATGAAAGTACAAAGGTAAATAAAAATCTTAAAAAAGCTATTTCCATCGAAACTTTTGTATTTATGGGAGTTACTCTCGCTATGTTCACTTATTTAGCAAATAAAATGGGTATAGGTATTATGTTTAGCGTTATGATGAAAACAGCTCACGATTTAGTACTTAATACAACATTGTATATAATGGCTGTAGCAGTTTTAGCTGGAGGTGCTGCTGGACTGATGTCAGAGTTTGGCGTTATAGCACTTATTAATAAAATTATATCCCCTATTATGCGACCTTTATTTGGCTTACCTGGAGCTGCATCCCTTGGTGCTGTAACAACTTATTTATCTGACAATCCTGCTATATTATCCCTTATTAAAGATAAAGAATTTACAAAATACTTCACAAAATCTGAAAGTGTGGCTCTTATAAATCTTGCCAATACTTTTGGTATGGGCTTAATAGTTACTAGTTACTGTCTTGGTTTAGGTAATGAATATATTCCAGCTATAATCATAGGAAATATAGCTGCAATACTTGGAGGTATTTTTAGTATAAGAGCAATTCTTTATATTGCAAAAAAAGAATACAAAGAAAATGATGAAAATATTAAATCAGCTGATGAAAATGCATTTAAATATAGAAAAGTTCGTGAAGGTAGTATTGGACAACGTGTTTTAGATTCTATGCTTGAAGGTGGAAAAAATGGAGTCGAACTTGGATTGAGTATAATCCCTGGTGTCCTTATTGTATGCACTATAGTTATGATTTTAACTTTTGGTCCCAGTGATGTAGTAAATGGTGTACCTGTATATGAAGGTGTTGCTGGAGAAGGTATAGGACTTCTTCCTAAACTGGGAGAAAAAATCTCCTTCATACTTGACCCTTTATTTGGCTTCAAGAGTACTGAAGCTTTAGCCCTTCCTATTACATCTTTGGGAGCAGTAGGAGCAGCAATGGGTATGGCTAAAGGATTGTTAGAAAAGGGTCTTATGAATGCTCATGATATAGCTGTGTTTTCTGCAATGGGTATTTGTTGGGCAGGTTTCTTAAGTGTACAAGTTGGTCAAATGGATGCTATTGGTGCTCGTAAACTTATTGGTAAATCAATGCTAGTACATTTTATAGGTGGTTTAATTGCGGGAGTATTAGCAAATTATATGTATGTAATTTTTTGCTAAATTTTAAAAATATAAATTAAAAAGCAGGTAAAACTAAGTTTTACCTGCTTTTTATATTCTTATTTAAGACTTGATCTAAATGATATGAATCGTTACTTTGTATAATATAGGACATAACTGGTCCATTCTCCACTTGCATCAAAACATAGTTATTTAGTCATGTTTTTAACGTTTTTTATTTGACAATATAAGTTATTATGTATAATATGAATGTACACAGAAATTGTATATTATTTGGAGGTGTTTTCTAATGGCAAAAAGAATGGAAGACAAAGTAGTTATTATAACTGGAGGAGCTAAGGGAATAGGTAAAGGTATCTCTAATGTATTTGCCAAGGAAGGCGGAAAAATTCTAATAGTTGTTCGTAGTGAAGAAACTGCCAAAAAAGCTGTCGAAGAAATTAAAGAAAAAGGTGGAGAAGCTTCTTACTTTATTGGTGATGTTAGCAAAGAAAAGGATATGAACAAAATGGCAGAAACTTGTATTGAACGGTATGGAAAAATAGATGTTCTTTGTCATAATGCTGGAATATTTCCAGAAAAAAGACTTGAAGATATGACTATAGAAGACTGGGACCTTGTAAATAATATAAATCTAAGAGGAACATTTTTAACTGTTAAAGCTTGTTTACCTTATATGAAAAAACAAAAATATGGAAGAATAGTTATTACCTCTTCTATAACTGGAAATAAAGTAGGAAATCCAGGACTTACTCACTATGCTGCATCTAAAGGTGGAGTTAATGGATTTATAAAATCCGCTGCCATTGAATTAGCTAAAGATAATATAACTGTTAATGGAGTAGAACCTGGAAATATTATGACAGAAGGCATGAGCTCTCAATTAGGTGAAGAATATATTAAAGCCCAAGAAGCTTCTATACCTATGGGGAAACTTGGTGAACCAGAAGATATTGGCTATGCAACGTTATTCTTAGCTTCTGATGAGGCAAAGTATATAACTGGTCAAACTATTACTGTTGATGGTGGGCAAATACTACCAGAATCAAAGTTCGATGTTAATTAACCTATAATATAAAGAAATGGTCTCTATTAATTAATAGAGGCCATTTCTTTATACTTATTTTTCTAAAATTATCGCTTTTATATTTTCATTTTTATCCAATATTAAGCCAATATCTTCTCCTGCCTTTAAATCTAAAAAATCCAATTTCATTTTTTTATCATTTCTTTCCAAGACTATATCTGCACCTTCGCCCACTTTAAATTTAGATGGTATCTTTCTGGTACTTTCATCTAAATATTGTTCTATTTCTATTTCACCATTCTCATAATTAATACTCATTATAATTCCATATGCAAATATTTCTCCTTTTTCACTATTATATTGGGCTAAGTCTTTATAAGGTTTTATAATAATTTCAGTCTTTTCTTTATTCCAATACCCTTGTCCTCCCATAATATTCACTACTTTTGAAATAGGTGCATATAATTTATTATTATAATAAATTGCCTCTTCTTTTAAATCTATACTTCCCATATTTCCTTTTAGCACAATATCTTCAAATACTTTATCAACTTTCTTCAAATCTCCCTGAGAAAATACTATAGTATATAATGAAAATATTAGACAAAAAAGGAATATTAAAATAAAAATCCTCTTTCTCATCTCATCACTCCTTTAAAGAGAGTATAGACAAGAAAGGGGATTTTAAAACCTATACATGATTTATTATATCCTTTAAAAACTGTCCTGTATAAGATTCTTTCACTTTTGATACTTCCTCTGGAGTACCTTTGGCTACTATAGTTCCTCCACCATCTCCGCCTTCAGGTCCTAAATCTATAATATAATCTGCTGTTTTTATAACATCTAAATTATGTTCAATAACTATTACTGTATTTCCTCCTTCAACTAGTTTATCTAATACTTTAATTAATTTATGAATATCTGCTACATGAAGACCTGTAGTAGGTTCATCTAATATATATAAAGTTTTTCCTGTACTTCTTTTGCTTAATTCTGTAGCCAATTTAATCCTCTGAGCTTCTCCTCCTGACAATTGAGTTGAAGGTTGCCCAAGTTTAATATACCCTAGCCCAACTTCCTTTAATGTTTGAAGTTTTTTCTTGATTTTTGGTATGTTTTCAAAAAATTCTAATGCCTCTTCTACTGTCATATCTAATACATCAGATATAGTTTTACCTTTATATTTTACTTGCAATGTTTCTCTATTATATCTTTTCCCCTTGCAAACTTCACATGGTACATATACATCAGATAAAAAGTGCATTTCTATCTTTATAATTCCATCTCCATTGCAAGCCTCACATCTGCCACCTTTTACATTAAAACTAAACCTTCCCTTTTTATATCCTCTCATTTTTGCCTCTGGAGTCATTGCAAAAACATCTCTAATATGATCAAATACTCCTGTATAGGTAGCTGGATTTGATCTAGGAGTCCTTCCTATAGGAGATTGGTCTATTTCTATAACTTTATCTAGATTTTCAAGTCCTAATATTTTTTTATGTTTTCCAGGTTTAGTTTTTGCATTATTTAATTTCTGAGCAAGAGATTTATAAAGTATTTCATTAATTAAAGTACTCTTTCCTGAACCAGAAACTCCTGTAATACATGTGAATACTCCCAATGGCATTTTTACATCTATATCTTTAAGATTATTTTCCTTTGCTCCTTTAATCTCTAGCCATTTTCCATTAGATTCTCTTCTTTTTTCTGGAATTTCAATTTTCTTTTTCCCTGAAAGATATTGACCAGTAATAGAATTTTCATCCTTTTCTATATCTTCAATAGTACCCTTTGATACAATATAACCTCCATGTCTTCCTGCACCTGGTCCTATATCTACAATATAGTCAGCACTGTACATTGTGTCCTCATCATGTTCTACAACTATAAGAGTATTACCTAAATCAGTAAGATTTCTCA
This sequence comes from Anaerosalibacter massiliensis, assembly GCA_000751555.1. Taxonomy (GTDB): domain Bacteria; phylum Bacillota; class Clostridia; order Tissierellales; family Sporanaerobacteraceae; genus Anaerosalibacter; species Anaerosalibacter massiliensis. The sequence continues at coordinate 383,127 of CCEZ01000049.1, forward strand.
ATGTTTTAAGTAATTTAGCATTATCTCGTTGGTGTAGCCCTATACTAGGTTCATCTAAAACATATACAACTCCAACTAGACTTGAGCCTATCTGTGTTGCTAACCTTATTCTTTGAGATTCTCCACCAGAAAGGGTACTAGCAGTTCTTGAAAGTGTAAGATAATTTAATCCTACATCCTGTAAAAACTGAAGCCTTTCCCTTACTTCCTTCAATACTTGATCACCTATGATTTTTTGTCTTTCTGTCAACTTTAAATTTTTAAAAAAATCTAATGAATCTTTTATAGAGAGATCTGTAACTTCTGCTATATTAAGCCCATTTATCCTTACTGCCAACACTTCATCTTTAAGCCTTTTTCCATGACATTTAGGACAAGGATTTTCTGTCATATACTTATCTATTTTATCTCTCATATAATCTGAATTAGTCTCTCTATACCTTCTTTCTAAATTAGGTATAACTCCCTCAAACCTTCCTCTATAGCTTCTATAACCACTATAATGACTGTTAAATTTAAAACTTATAGTATCCTTAGTCCCATATAATAATTCATCTAAAAACTTCTTAGGTGCATTTTCCAAAGGCTCATCCATAGAAAAATTATTCTTATCTCCTATTGCTTTAAAAACTTGATAATAATAGGTATCTTCTGCTGAAGTACTAAAAGGAGCAATTCCTCCTTCTTTAACACTTAGAGAAGGATTTGGAATAACTAATTCTTTATCTATTTCTTTATAATAACCTATTCCATTACAGGTAGGACACATGCCAAATGGGCTATTAAATGAAAACATTCTAGGTGAAAGTTCCTCTATAACTACTCCACAATCTGGACAAGCTAAGTTTTGACTAAAAAGCATTTGTTCCCCATCTATAATATCTATAATTACTAATCCATCTGAAAGTTTTAAAGCTGTTTCAATAGAATCTGCTAGTCTTCCTTCTATACCATCTTTTACAATAATTCTATCTACTACTACTTCAATATTATGTTTTTTGTTTTTATTAAGCTTTATTTCATCTGTTAATTCATACATTTCTCCATCTACTATAACTCTTATAAAACCTTCTTTTTTTATGGATTCTAATATTTTCTGATGTTCTCCTTTTTTACCTCTTATAATAGGAGCAAGTACTTGAATCTTTGTTCTTTCCTCTAACTCAAGGACCTTATCTACCATTTGATCTACAGTTTGACTAGTTATTTCCCTTCCGCATTTATAACAATAAGGAGTTCCTATTCTAGCAAATAAAAGTCTTAAATAATCGTATATTTCCGTTACTGTGCCTACTGTGGATCTAGGATTTTTACTAGTAGTTTTTTGATCTATAGATATAGCTGGAGAAAGTCCTTCAATATAGTCTAAATCCGGCTTTTCCATTTGACCTAAAAACTGTCTTGCATAGGCTGAAAGACTTTCTACATATCTTCTTTGCCCTTCTGCATATATAGTATCAAAAGCTAATGAAGATTTACCTGAACCACTAATACCAGTAAATACTATAAATTTATTTCTAGGAAGCTGTAAATCTACATTTTTTAAATTATGTTCCCTAGCTCCTTTTATTATTATTTTATCTTTAGACATTAAACCACCTCTTAACTAAAGCATCTTTTTTAATTCATTTACTTTATCCCTTAATTCAGCAGCTTTTTCAAAATTTAAAGATTCTGCTTCTTTAAGCATCTCAGTTTCTAATCCTTCTATTATCTCCAATATTTCTTCTTTCGATATCTTTTCAGTTACATATTCTTCTTCATCTTCAATAACTTTTGTAGCTTCTATTACACCTCTTATACCTTTTACAATAGTTTTAGGAGTTATATGATGTTTCTCATTATATTCACTTTGAATTTTTCTTCTTCTATTTGTTTCATATATAGCTTTTTTCATAGATTTGGTAATAGTATCAGCATACATTATTACCCTTCCTGAAGAATTTCTTGCTGCTCTACCTATAGTCTGTACCATTGACGTCTCTGATCTTAAAAATCCTTCTTTATCTGCATCTAGAATTACTACTAAAGAAACCTCAGGTAAATCCAATCCCTCTCTCAAAAGATTTATTCCAATTAATACATCATATTTTCCAAGCCTTAAATCTCGAATAATCTCCATTCTTTCTATTGTATCTATATCTGAGTGAAGATAAGTTACCTTTATACCTATTTCTTTAAAATAATCAGTTAAGTCTTCTGCCATTTTCTTAGTAAGAGTAGTTATCAATACTCTCTCTTTTTTCTTTTCCCTAATCCTTATTTCCTTCACTAAATTATCTATTTGGTTTTCTGTAGGTCTTACATCTATTTCTGGGTCTAAAAGTCCTGTAGGACGTATAATCTGTTCTACTACATCTTCTGAATGTTCTAATTCATAAGGTCCAGGAGTAGCACTTAAAAATAGTATTTGATTTATATGATCTTCAAATTCATTAAATTTAAGAGGACGGTTATCTAATGCAGATGGAAGCCTAAAACCATGTTCTACAAGAGTAGTTTTCCTAGACCTATCTCCATTATACATACCCCTTATTTGTGGAATAGTCACATGGGATTCATCTACAATAATGAGAAAATCTTCTGGAAAATAATCTATAAGAGTATAAGGTTTGCTCCCTTTATCTCTTCCACTTAAATGTCTTGAGTAATTTTCTATTCCTTGACAATATCCCATTTCTTTAAGCATTTCAATATCATATCTAGTTCTTTGTTCTAATCTCTGAGCTTCTAAAAGCTTATCTTGACTTCTAAGTTCTTCTAGCCTTCCTTTTAGCTCTTTCTCAATTCTAACTATTGCCTTTTCAATTTTTTCATATGATGTAGCAAAGTGAGAAGCTGGAAATATAGATATATGATTTCTAAGACCTATTATCTCTCCTGTAAGATGATTGATTTCTACAATCCTATCAATTTCATCTCCAAAAAATTCTACCCTTATAGTATTTTCACTAGAAGATGCAGGAAAAATTTCTAATGTATCTCCTCTTACCCTAAAAGTGCCTCTTATAAAGTTTATATCATTTCTTACATACTGAATATCAACTAGTTTTTTTATGATTTCATCTCTATCTTTTATCATACCTGGTCTTAGAGAAATCACTAAATTTTCATAATCAATAGGATCTCCTAATCCATATATACAAGATACACTAGCTACTATTATTACATCTCTTCTCTCAAATAAGCTAGCTGTTGCTGAATGCCTTAATTTATCTATTTCATCATTTATAGATGCATCTTTTTCTATATAGGTATCAGTTTGTGGAACATATGCCTCTGGTTGATAATAGTCGTAATAACTTACAAAATATTCTACTGCATTGTTTGGGAAAAATTCCTTAAACTCACTGGCTAATTGGTAAGCTAAAGTTTTATTGTGAGCAATAACTAATGTAGGTTTTTGAACCTTTTCTATAATATTAGCCATAGTAAAAGTTTTTCCAGAACCAGTTACTCCAAGTAAAGTTTGATATTTTGCTCCATTTAATATTCCATTGGAAAGTTTCTTTATAGCCTCTGGTTGATCACCAGTAGGCTTAAAGCTTGATTTTATCTCAAATTTACTCAATTTATTCACCTCATCTTTTGAACGCTTGTTCGTGATTACTCTTTAATTATATTATATTTTTTAAAAAAATCAATGGCTTTTATTTTTAAAAAGAAGATTGAACTTATTTCTCCAATAGTATAAACTATTATGGAAGGAGGAGGCCAAATATGAGAAAAATAATTTTACCTATTTTTATAATATTTTTGTCATTAGCATTAACTAGTTGTAATACTATTCAAAATTCTAAAATAGAGCCTGCTGACAATGATACAAAAGAAAAACCAATTAAATACAAAGTAGAAAAAATAGTTCTTTCTAAAGGGTATCAATCATTAGAACCAAATGTGGAAATTCTTAAAAAAAATAAAAATATTAAAATATTAGTTTCACTAGGTTTAGTAGAATCTTCTGGTATAAAAATAGATGGAATAACGAAAAACAATAATGAAATAAATATATATACTAACAGATTAGTAGAAGATAACAAAACTCAACTTGCAATTCCTCAGGCAATTGTTAATCTTAAAATTTCCAGTAAAGACAATATAGATGATATTAAATTTAATATTATAAATCAAAACTATGAACCTATAGAACTAAAATTTGGAAAATCACAAATACTTAGTAAAATATATTCTCAATATAAAATAGCTCCGAATACTGTTCCTCTAGTAGACCTTGTAAAAACTAATGAAAGTTTTATTTGGAATATAGATTTTAATAGTATTTTTAATAAAGATGATTTAGAATCCCCACTTGTAAACTTACATGTAAAAGCTGATGCTAATACTGGTGAAATTCTTTTATCTAATAGAGAGATTATTTCTGAATATATTGATGATGGTTTAATTTTAGATTACATACCTCAACATTATATATTATATAAGCAAGAACAAATAGATGATGGAAAAAATACTAATATGCTATGGCTATATAATTTAAAAAATGGGGAAAAAGAAAAAATATATGAAACTAAACATTCTATTTATTCGGCTAGCTTTTCTCCCGATAATAAACATATAGCATTTATAGAAAATGATGAAGATATATCAGATATTTATCTAATTAATATAAATGAAAAAACTGCAAATAAAATTACTCCAATTGACTATAATCACACTTGGAATATAAAATGGATAAATGAAGATAATTTATATTTTGTCAACAACAACGAAAAAAATAGTTCTACTCTACTTAAATACAATATAGTTGACAAAAATTCACAAGAGGTTTTCTCAGTTGGAAAAACTATTTCAGATTTTGATTTCAAAGATAATCTAATTGTATTCACTGAATATAGTGATAAAGACATAAATCAAAATATTTATATTACAAAAGATGGTTCTAATCTTATAGAACTTGACAAAGGATATAGAATAAGTTTTATAGATAAAAATTCAATTATATATTTAAAAAATTCACAGGATAAAAATATAGATTTGATGTGTATATATGATATAGAAAATAATTCTAAAAATGTTGAAACTGAACTAGATGTTAAAAACTATATAAAATTAGATCAAGACAATCTATTAGTCATAACAAAAAACTCCTGTAATAATGATTACACTCTTAATAAATATAATATAATAGATAATTCATCTGAATCTATTGCTGAAATCACAGGAGAAACTTTCTTTTATGATGAAGTGCTAAATAGGGGATATGTAAGTCTATCAGCTCCTATGGAAAAAGATGAAAGACATATTATATATTCTATTGATTTAAATAAAATAAGCTTAAATAAAAAATAAGGGAATTTCTTTCCCTTATTTTTTATTCATAGTATCTTTCATTATTTCTATACCTTTTTTAAGTTGTACATCCTCTTTTAAATTTTCTGGTCCAGTTATCTGAACTTCCTCTGGCAATTTAACTTCTACATCTGGTTTTATACCTATATTATGAATATTAGTGCCCTTAGGAGTAAAGTATTCTGACACTGTCATTTTATATCCAGAACCATCTGGAAGTTTGACTATTCTTTGAACTATACCTTTTCCAAAAGTCTTTGTTCCTACTAAAACCCCTCTTTCTGTATCTTTTACTGCACCTGCTAATATTTCTGAAGCACTAGCACTTCCTTCGTTTACAAGCATTACTAGAGGCAAATCTGTTTTCTTTTTATCAGATTTTAAATATTCTCTCTCACCATTTTTATCTTCTGTATATACAATAGTTCCCTCGCCTAAAAACTCATCTGCTATATCTGCAGATACATCTAATAATCCTCCTGGATTATTCCTTAAATCTAATATAATTCCTTGAGCTCCATCCTTTGCTAATATATCAAATTCCTTTTTAAAATCTTTATAGGTTAAATCATCAAAAGAAGTAATTTTAATATATCCAATTTTATCTTCTAGCATTTCTGCCTTAACAGTTTTTAGTCTAATCTCTTCCCTTTTGATTTTTAAATCTATATTATTTGATTTTCCGTCCTTATCTTTTCTTAGAATAGTTAAATTTACTTCAGTTCCTGGTTTTCCCTTCATAACCTTTACAGCTGCATCCATTTTATCTGCAGTAAATTCTTCTCCATCTATTTTTATAATTTTATCTCCTGTTTTTAAACCTGCTTTTTCCCCAGGTGTATCTTCTATTGGGGACACTACAGTTATTAAATTATCTTCTCCCGGACTTACAATTACACCTATTCCACCATAGACACCTTTAGTATGTTCCATAAAATCATCAAATTCTGATTTGGACATATATGTGGAATAAGGATCTTTTAAAGATTCCAACATGCCTTTTAATTGTCCATCCATTAATCTCTCATCATTTACATCTTTTAAGAAATTTTTCTTTATTGACTCCTCAATAGTCATAGCCTTGGAGTATTTTTTATATACTGTTGCCAATTGTTCATATTCATCTTTAGAAATTATAACTTTTTTATTGAGAGGTATAGGCAGTAGATTACTAATAGTAAAAGTAGCTATATTTGTTATAAGAAGAAGTAATATTATACGAGTCGTGGCTTTCTTTTTTGACATTCAATTCACCTCATTTTAACAAGCATTATGTAGTTTATTTTATTAAATCTACTTTAACATTATACCACTAGAGCTATAACTTTTCAAAGAAATAAAAAAAAAGGAGGAAAATTCCTCCTTTTTTTATCTTAAATAACCCATAGGATTTACAGGTCTTCCATTTATTCTGACTTCAAAATGTAGATGAGGTCCTGTTGAACGACCAGAGTTTCCTGATACCGCTATCTGCTGACCTTGTCTAACTCTAGTCCCTACACCAACAGATAATGATGAATTGTGAGCATATAGAGTTGAAACACCACCACCGTGGTCAACAACTATATAGTTCCCATATCCTCCACTATAGCCTGTTTTAGTAAGAATAACTACTCCATCTTTAGCAGCAACTACAGGAGTTCCTACTCCCACTCCTATATCTATTCCAGTGTGCAATCTGCCCCATCTAGGACCAAAAGGTGAAGTTACTGGTCCACTAGTTGGCCAAATCATAGCACCTCCTGTTGGAGTCACACTAGCAGAAATACTAGCTGTACTACCACCTGTACTACCACCACTTTTACCTTTAGAATTATTAGAGTTATTAGAATTATTATGATTTGCTATTTGTGATGCAATTTGGTTAGATTCTCGTTCTAATTCATCTAATTGGTTTTGTAACTCTTTTTTGTCTTTTTCAACATTATTCATAAGTTTTTGTTTACCTCTTGTAGCAACCATCAATTCATTTTTCTTTGATTCTACTTGTCTTTTAGTAGACTCTGCTGAAACTATTTGGGTTTTAAGTTCCTTCTTCTTAGTATCCATTATATTTCTTTGTTCTTGCATATAGTCAAGTAAATCAGTATCATGTTCCACTACTGCCTGTACCATTTCTTTCTTCAATAAAAAATCTTTTATGTCAGCTGCTGAAAGTAAAACCTCTATGTATCCAATATTTCCATTCATATACATGGCTCTAAGTCTAGAGTTAAATGCATCTTTTCTTTTTCCTATTTTTCTTTCAGCTTCTTCAATCTCTTTAGTAGTTTTTTCTATATCATTATTTAAATTTGCAAGCTTTTTTTCAACTTTACTTAATTCATCACTTGCTTCATTTACCTCTTTATCTAAAGATTTTATTTCATTTGATATATTTTTTTGTTTTTTCTCCAATTTATTTATCTCATTTTTTTTCTCTTCTTTTCTTCTATTCACCCCCTTTTGCTCATTTTTTAAACTATTTACATCACCTACTGCATATACTGCTACACAATTGAATACCAATAGTGCTATAAGTAACGTGATGACTTTTTTACTACGCCCCATAAGATTTAAAGCCTCCTTCCTGAGTTTACATTTAAAAATCTTTTCAGGGTTACTGCTAATAAACTTCAATTTTCTATGCTATCTATATTTATTGAACCATAACTATATTTCTAACTATATATTCTGCTCTTTTAGAAAATATGTATTGTATTTTATCTTTTTAAATCTACTTAAACATTATATCATTAAAACCATTACTTTACAAAGAAATATGAAAAAAGGAGGAAAATATCCTCCTTTTAATTTATTTATTTCAAATATGACATAGGATTTACAGCTCCTCCACCTACTCTTACTTCAAAGTGACAATGTGGACCAGTTGAATTACCAGTGCTACCTGCTCTTGCTATTACTTGACCTCTTTTTACACTTTGACCAGCACTAACTACCAAAGATGAATTATGCCCATAAAGAGTTGCTATTCCTCCTGGGTGAGCTATAATTACAGCATTTCCATATCCACCTTTAGATTGTGCTTCTATTACTATACCATCTGCTGCTGCAACTATTGGTGTACCAGTAGGTGCTGGAATATCTATTCCTGAATGGTATTTTTTAGTTCCAAATATTGGATGAATTCTGTATCCAAAAGGCGAACTAATACCATAATGTCCTGGAACAGGCCAAGATAATCTGCCTCCTGAGTAAGCTGGAGTACTATTTGAACTACCTGAATTGCTTGAACTATTAGATTTTCCTGTGCTATTTCCATTGCTTGAGTTATTAGTTTTTCCTGAATTACTTGAATTATCTACTACAGCTGTATTATTATTTTTCTTATTTTCATTTGATTTTTTGGTTGCATTTGCTGCTGCCATTTGAGCCTCAGCTTTTTTCTGAAGTTCTGCAATCTCAGAATTTAAACTATGTGATAGTGCATTTAATTCATCTAATTGTTGTTCTAATTTTGACTTGTCCTTTTCAACAACATTCATAAGTTTTTGCTTGCTTCTTGTTGCAACCATCAATTCATTTTTCTTTGATTCTACTTGTCTTTTAGTAGATTCTGCTTCAGCTATTTGAGTTTTAAGTTCTTTCTTCTTAGTATCCATTATATTTTTTTGTTCTTGCATATAATCAAGTAGATCAGTATCATGTTCAACTACTGATTGAACCATTTCTTTTCTTAATAGAAAGTCTTTCATATCAGCTGCTGAAAGTAGAACTTCTATGTATCCAATATTTCCATTCATATACATAGCTCTAAGTCTAGAATTAAATGAATCTTTTCTTTCTCCTATTTTTCTTTCAGCTTCTTCAATCTCTTTAGTAGTTTTTTCTATATCATTATTTAAATTTGTAAGTTTATTTTCAACTTTACTTAACTCATCACCTGTTTCATTTACTTCTTTGTCTAAAGATTTTATTTCAGTTGATAAGTCTTTTTGTTTTTTCTCTAATTCTTTTATTTGAGTTTGTTTATTTTGCTTTTGTTTGTTCACCCCCTTTTGTTCATTTTTTAAACTGTTTACATCTCCTGTTGCATACACTGCTACACAATTAAATACCAATAGTGCTATAAGCAATGTTATGACTTTTTTACTACGCCCCATAAAATTTAAAGCCTCCTTCCTGAAACTATACATTTAAAAATCTTTTCAAGGATACTAAGCTACCTAAAGTTCCAATTCCAACACCAATAGCTACAAACATAATACTAATATCTTTTAGCAATGTATAAGGTGCTACTAAATATACTGTAAATATTACATATAGTCTTTCATTTATAAAATGGAAAATATATTCATATCCATAGTTGACTATAAGAATAGATAGTACTGCACCTATAAGGCCTAATAGAATTCCTTCTATAATAAAAGGTCCTCTAATATAGCCATTGCTAGCTCCTACATACTTCATAATATTTACTTCTTTTTTCCTTGCTGTTACTGTGATTTTTATAGTATTTGAAATAATAAACACTGATATAAACATTAATATGGCTATTGCTATGATTCCTGCAACTCTTATATAATTAGCTGTTGAAATAAGCTTGTTGATTACATCCTTATAATATTTTACTCCTTCTATTCCCTTTATATCTTTTACGTTTTCTACAACTTTATCTGCATATTCTATATTCTCTAATTGAATGGTATATGAATTAGGTAATGGATTTTCATCTTCCAATCCTTCAAATGAATATCCCTTATCACCTAAATCTTCTTTCATTATTTTCATTGCATCATCTTTAGTGACAAGACTTAAATTTTTAACACCACCAAAAGATTTTATCTTATTTCCTATTTCCTCAATTTGTTCCTCTTTAACACTATCTTCTAAAAATACCTGTACCTCATCAAATTTACTTTGGGTTTCATTTACTATATTGTTAATACTCAATATCATAATTAGTACCATTCCTAATATAACTAGAACAGCAGTAATAGAGCCTACTGAAGCTAAACCCATACCTCTATTTCTCCACATGCCTTGAAATCCTTGTTTGAGAACATTCTTGAATATCCTAAAACTCATATTCATACACACCCTTCTCTTCATCTCTTGCCACTTTTCCATCTTCTAAAGCTACTACTCTTCTTTTCATACAGTTTACTATATCTTTAGCATGTGTGGCCATTAAAACAGTAGTTCCTCTCCCATTTATACCTTTTAAAATTTTCATTATTTCCCAAGCTGTATCTGGATCTAAATTTCCTGTAGGTTCATCAGCTATAAGTACTGGAGGATTGTTCACAATAGCCCTTGCTATAGAAACTCTCTGGTGTTCACCTCCAGATAATTGATCTGGATAGTCATTTGCTTTTTCACCTAGCTCCACCATCTCTAATACTTCTGGCACTCTTTTTTTTATTTCCATTGGATGAGAACCAATGATTTCCATAGCAAAAGCTACATTTTCATATACGGTTTTATTTGGGAGCAATCTAAAATCTTGGAAGACTACTCCTACTTTTCGTCTTATATAAGGTATTCTTCTGTTTTTTACCTTGGTTATATCCTTGTCCTCTAGTATGATTTTACCAGATGTAGGTTCTATTTCTTTAAGTAAGAGTTTAATCATTGTAGATTTTCCTGCACCACTATGCCCTACAATAAATACAAATTCACCTTTATCAATAGTTATATTTATATTCTCCAAAGCCTTAGTTCCATTTTTATAAACTTTACTCACATTAATAAACTTTATCACGTTCTTACCACCTTTACTATGAGTCTTTTAAAGTAAGTACCTATTATAACATAAAAAAACTTTATTTACATATATTTATTTTATCATATCTAATATAGTGTCTTCTACTAATTTTTCTTATTTTATTTGTTTTTTCGTTATATTTTTCCATTAATTTGTATTCTGAATTTATATTATATTATAATATAAATTAGATAGATATCAAGGGGTGATTTCATGAATAAGGAAATTTTAAGAAAACAGTTTTTGGCAAAACGTAGTAAACTTCCTAATAAAGATGCTGAGGAAAAAAGTAATATAATAACTAATAAATTATTAGACTTACAAATATACAAAAATTCTTCATTTATAATGTCTTATATAGCTTTTAGAAAAGAAGTAAGGACTAAGAAGTTTATAAAACATTCTATATCTAATGGTAAAAGAGTTGGTGTCCCTATAACAGTTCACAAAACAAAGGAACTTATTGTATCTGAGTTGAAGGATTTTGATAATGAACTAGTCATTGGCTACTATAATATATTAACACCTAAAAGTCAGTATATCAGAAGGGTGTCCCCTTCAATTGTAGATTTAGTAATTGTTCCTGGTGCAGTATTTGATAAAGATGGATATAGAATTGGATATGGAGGAGGATATTATGATAGATTTTTAAAAAAATTAAATAAGGATGCAGTAACTATTGGATTTGCTTATAATTTTCAATTAGTAGACTCATTGCCAAGAAGTAAATACGATATTCCTGTAGACTATATTTTAACAGAAAAACAACTTATTTCTTGTAAAACAAGAAATATTTAAATAGACCTATTAAATCTTAATTATAGTGATATAATATATAGGGTAATTTATTTGATTTTAGGAGGAATTTTTATGGCGAGAACAGTGGGTACAACAGTAAGAGGCATAAGGGCTCCTATTGTTAAAAAGGGAGATGACATAGTAAATATTGTAGTTAATTCTATCATTGAATCTTCTGAAGCTGAGAACTATGCTATTAAGGATAGAGATATCATTGGAATAACTGAATCTTTAATTGCAAGAGCTCAAGGTAACTATGCAGGAGTAGAAGAAATTGTGGAAGATATAAACAACAATTTTAAAAAAGATGTTGGTATAGTCTTCCCTATACTTAGTAGAAATAGATTTTCCATTATACTTAAGGCAATAGCAATGACAGGTAAAAAAATATACCTTGTGCTCAACTATCCTTGCGATGAAGTCGGAAATTGTTTAATGGATAAAGATAAAATGTATGATTTAGAAATTAATCCTTATACCGATAACTTAAATGAGAACGAATACAGAAATTTGTTTGGTTACAATGTAGCTCACCCTTTTACAGGTGTAGATTATGTAAAAATGTATAAAGAACTAGCAATAAATGACAATATTAAAATATATCTATCAAACGATCCTTTAAGTGTTTTAGAATATTCAAAGGATGTATTAGTTGCAAATATTCATGAAAGGGAGAGAACTAAAGAGCTTCTTAAAAAAGCTGGTGGTGAAAATATATTAGGATTAGATAATATATTAACTAAATCTATTAATGGCAGTGGATACAATCCAGAATATGGCTTATTAGGTTCTAATATGGCTACAGAAACTAAACTTAAGCTATTCCCTAGAGACTCCCAATCTTATGTGGAAGATATTCAAAATAAAATGAGAGAAATCACTGGAAAAGAAGTTGAAGTCATGATATATGGAGATGGAGCTTTTAAAGATCCTGCAGGTAAGATATGGGAGCTTGCAGATCCTGTTGTTTCTCCTGGATATACAAAAGGTCTTCAAGGAACTCCAAATGAGCTAAAATTAAAATACTTAGCTGACAATGAATTAGACAGTTTAGATAAAGAAAAAGCAGAAGAAATGTTAAAGGAAAAAATTAGACATAAAGATTCATTAGAAAAAGCTGCATCCTTAGGCACAACACCTAGAAAGATCACAGATCTATTAGGAAGCCTATGTGATTTAACTAGTGGTAGTGGAGATAAAGGAACGCCTATAGTATATATTCAAGGATATTTTGATAATTATGCAACAGAGTAGCTAAATAGCTACTCTGTTCTTCTATTAATCTTCTAATTTTTTTATTTTATATTGTCTTTCTATATATCTTCCTAAAAGAGTTCTTATTACTGCCACTATTGGAACTGCAAAGAGCATTCCCCAAACTCCAAAAAATCCACCACCTATTATTATAGCTGTAATAATCCAAAATGGTTTCATTCCCACTTTCACTCCAAGTATCTTAGGTCCTAGATACAGTCCATCAAACTGTTGCAATGCAAATATAAATATAACAACCCACAACGCCTTCAACGGCCTATCAAATAAAGTTATAATTCCTGCTGGAATCATTCCAATAAGCGGGCCAAAGTATGGAATCATATTAGTTACCCCTACAATTAAACTTATCAATAAAGAATAAGGGACTCTTAAAATTAAACATCCTACAAAACATAACAAGCCTATTATGAAAGAGTCAATTATTTTACCAACAAAAAATTTAGAAAAAGCCTCTTTTATTTCTCTTTGAACATTAATTATTGATTCTGCTCTATGCTTTGGAAATACTGCATAAGCTAGTCGCTTAAATCCTTCTGCAAATTCCTCTTTGTCTTTTAAAATATAAATAGATATTATAGAACCTAGAATGAAGTTTAAAAATCCAGAAGTAAAGTTTATAACTTGGGTTACAGTTTTATTTAATAATGGAGTTATACTTCTAGTAGCCTTAATCATAGCTTCATCTAAAGCTTCTTTTACTTCGTCAATTACTCCATATTTATCTATTATAGCAAGTTTAGAAGGCATAGATTCAAACCATTGTTCAGTGGCTCTAACATAATCAGGGAACTCTTTAATTAATGTTTTTATACTTTCAATAACTGTTGGTGTGATAAATACAAAGAATAAAGCTATTATTCCAAAAAATATTATATATACAATAAGGATATTAATCCATCTCTTGAAGGTATACTTTCTTTCTAAATAAACTAATAGTGAATTCAAAAAAAAGGAGATAACAAAAGCCCATATAAAAGGCTTAGATATTTTTCTTAATGTAAAAGTAAAGCTCTGACTAGATATTAACCTAAATAAAATAAATGTAATTATTAACAAAAAGAATATTTTTATATAATTTGTTTTTCTTTTTATTTCTATCGCTCCTTTCTACATATTACATCTAACTATTTTATCACTTTTTTCATCTATATTAAAGTTAATTTAAAAAAATTTCAGATATTTTTTTATCTATCTTCCTATTATTTATATTAATTTCTGGATTAACTATATCTAATAAAGGATTATGTTCTGCTTCTCCACATATATCTACCCCTAGAACTTTACAATATCTATTTATAAGTTTTAGCCAATTTACAAGACTAACAAGTTCCATATCACCTTGATCCCAGGAAGTTTTAACTATTTTCCCTTTTAAAACATCTTTATCTACACTTATATATACACGTCTTCCTTCTATTTTTTTTATAATATTGAAATCTAAAGTCTTATTTCCGTCTTCAATATATTGTATAAATGGACAATCTAAAATATCTTTAGGCATATATTTCTTATTTGATCCAATTATTAATAGTCCACTAGTTAAATTTTCTTCTATACAGTTTCTAACCCAGGAACCACAAGTTATAACATATTTATCTGTTTTATCTATATCAAAGTGATTGTCAAATAGTACCAACATTGGTTTCAATAAAAATCTTTTTATTAAAAAATAACTAATATAGTGAAAATCCCCTGTTCCTAAATAAGCTATAGACTTTTTAGGCAGGGAATTTAAAAAATTATCAACTGTATCTTTTTTAGATATATCAAAATATTTTGGATGAAAATCATATTTATTTAACCTTATTTTTAAATTTATAAAATTAAACTGTTCGTTGTTAAGCTTTCTTTTCTCATTAAGTGTAGTCAATTTTTATTCCCCCATGTTATTTCCTATCTTTACTCATTTGTGAGTACTCCTCTAATCTTTTCTGCACTAAATAATTAATTGTTCCTTCCTCATAGTTTCCTCTTTTATTTATTTTTCCAGCTCTAACTCCTGTAAGTATTTCTATACCTTCATCTATTGTTTTTATAGCATATATTTTAAACTTTCCATCTTTTACTGCAACTACTACTTCATCATTTAACATTAAATTATCTAAATTCTTATAAGGTATTATAACTCCTTCTCCTCCCCTAAATCCTTTTAATTTGCAAACATTATAATATCCTTCTATTTTTTCATTTATACCACCTATAGGTTGAATAACTCCTTTTTGATTTACAGAACCAGTTACTGCAATAGCTTGATTGATAGGTATATTTGCTAAACTAGAAAGAAGGGCATATATTTCAGTACTAGAAGCACTATCACCATCCACACCATCATAAGACTGTTCAAAGGTAATACTTGCTGTCATAGAAAGCTGAGTTGTCTTAGCATACTTTTCTCCTAAATATCCACCTAATATTAGTACTCCTTTATCATATATATTTCCACTCTGTCCTACTTCTCTTTCTATATTTATTATTCCTTCTTTTCCTGAAAATGTATTTACAGTTATTTTATTAGGTTTGCCAAAAGTATATTGGCCTATACTCATAATAGCCAGGCCATTTATTTCTCCTACCTTATATCCCTCAGTATCTATCAATAATGTATTGTTTTCAATTAATCCTAATAATTTTTCTTCATATATATTATTTCTATATACTTTATTAGATATAGCTCTTTCAACATCTTCTTTCACAACTATATTTTTGTTTTCCTTAGTAGCCCAAGCATCTGCTTCGTAAAGTATTTCTACTAATTCATTAAATCTAGCAGTAAGCTTATTCTGATTTCCAGATATTCTACTACTTAAATCTATTATAGCTGCAAGAGCAGTCCTGTCAAAAGGTTTTAAACTTTCTTCTCTGCATTGATAAGCAACAAAAGAACCGATCTTCTCAATATTTTCTTCATTTCTTTCCATTTCCACATCAAAATCTGCTCTTATTTTAAATAATTTCTTAAAATCTTCATCATATTGATAAAGTAAATGGTATGTTAAATAATCGCCAATAATTATAACTTTTGTATCTATTGGAATAGGTTCTGGTCTCAATGTTTCAGAAATGATATTTAACCCAGTTATATTTTCAATAACAATTTCTTCTGCTGAAATAGCTCTCTTTAAACCTTCCCAAGCTATCCTACTTTGAAGTATATCCTTTGCCTGTATGATTAAATAACCGCTATTAGCTTCATGCATAGAACCTGGACGTATCTTTGTATGATCAGTCCTTAGCCCTCCCAGTTCATTTACATATTCTATTTTCCCTAAAAGATTATGATAATTTGGGTTCATCTCTCTTATGACTGGTGCTCCTTCTACATCTTTGTTATCAATAAATAAATTTACTTCATATCTTTTGAAAAAACCCTCTTTCTCATTTGTTGGAGATAGTATATTTTCAATATAATTGTCTTTATTGTCATCTAAGAACATTTGAAAATTTTGAATTATATCCTCTTTCATATTAGAAAAATAGTTTTCAATTCCTTCTTGTTCTTTAAATTTTTCTATAAGTGGATCTATATATAGAGACGATATTTCTAAAACTTTTTCTTCTTTTAATTTTTTCATTTCACTTTTAAGATTATTTTCTATATCTCTTATTCTTTGCACATAGTCAAAAGTTTTATTGCTTAGTTCATTAGAGGATTTTTTTATTTCTTCTACTTCTTCTTCTGATAAATTTTCAATCTCTTTATCTGTCATAGGTCTATCTCCTACTAGAGGTATGCTAAGTATTCCTTTTTCTGTTTGTTTAAATACAAAACCATAGTCCTTTGCTACTTCATTTAACTCATCTATTACATCTTCAGCTTTCTTTTGGTTTTGGGTATATATTATATTCTTGCTGTCTTCATATTCTTTTGATGATAATATTTTAGGTATATCCATCTTTATATTGTTAATGGCATCTTTTACATCTATTTTAAATACTTTTCCTAACCCTGGAAATAGGCTTATAGCTTTAGGAGAATTTGGTCTTTTAAAATTAAAAACATAACACCAATCTTTAGGTGTTTTTTTATTCTTACTAAAATCTTTTGCTACAAGATAAGAATAACTGTTTTTTCCCGTTCCTGTAAGCCCTGATACATATATATTGTATCCTTTCCTTTTAACTGACAATCCAAATTTTAATGCTTCCATTGCTCTTTTCTGTCCTATAAGTTCTCTAGATACTGGAATTTTTTCAGTAGTATCATATTTAAACATACTAGGATCACATTTTTTTCTTAAAATATTATAAGGCAGTTCATATTTTTCTCTCATTGCAAACACCTCCACACTGTCTAATTAATATATACCCTATATTTAATCATATGTATTAAAACTTTCTTTGATATTTTTTATGTTTAAAAGAGGTTATCCATTTTAAGATAACCTCTTTTAAACATCTTCTGTATATTTAAAATATAGATATATAATGTCATAAAATAATTAATCATCATATTCTACTTCTAATTTTATGTCGGCAGGTAGTTTATCTAAATTGGTTTTTACAACTGTAAAGGGATAGGATATTTTTTGAGCTACAATCTGATCTGGTTTAGGATCTTTAAATTTAGCAAATACAGTAATACCAAATTTATTGTCCTCTTTTTTCCCCCTTTCAATTTTATCTATTGTAACTGAATACCCTTCCATGTTTTTTTCTCCTCTCGTAACAACTACATATATTTCTTCTTCAATTTTACAGCTCAAAGCTCTCTCTTCAGATAAGTAGTTTGGAAGAAGATCCTTTAACTTTTGTGGAACCTCATCAGTTTGAAGAACCTTAAATTTCACCTCTCTATCACCTTCATTTAAATATTTTGGAACTAATATTATTCCTAAAATAATAATACACACTATAATACCAATCCAGACTTTTTTCATTAACTCCCCCCTACAAATGGAAATAAATACTCTATATTATATTTATTATTTTCTCATGCTATTTATGATATAGTAATAAAAAACTGTCATCGAAAACTATGAAAGTATTCAATGACAGATACTAATTATTAGTTTGAAATAATTTTCTTAACTTTT
>CCEZ01000050.1 GCA_000751555.1 Anaerosalibacter massiliensis
GCCAGTGCTCTAGTCGGGGCGGCGGGAATGTCTTCAGCACAGGCCGCTGATCCGAGATACCCCATCGCTTACGTGCAAATGGTGAAGATCACCGTCCCTTCAGGCAGGACTGCCTGGGAGAACAAGGACTTTCTGAACTGCGACGACGTAGTGCTGACGGATGAGGATGTCCGCTATGCGTTGCGGCATATGCGAAGGGTTTCCTGGGGGGCCTACGATCCCGAAAATACGGATACAACAGGGGGTGAAGGAGAGGCGATCGTTACTTTCAAGAACGGAAAAATCCTTGCCATGGGGATTGAGCCAAACGGACGAATCAGCACTGGAGAGTTCTACGCAGGAATGAAGCCGACGGCGAGTCCACCGAATTTCTACGAGTGTGACCCTTGCAGGAAGCGCAAGATGGCGCTTCTGAAAGATGCGCTATACCGCGCGGATGAGCGAAGACTCAAGAAGCTGGTTGCAGAGGGTCAACTCTCCGCCAGCGAAGCGGAGCTTCGGTTGAAGAGGACTCGAGACGAGCGCGACAAGCCCTGACATTTCGACCAATGCGTCGCCTGCCCCGAGAACCCGCCACGGCGGGTTTTCTTTTGTCGGTTCTCCATGGA
>CCEZ01000051.1 GCA_000751555.1 Anaerosalibacter massiliensis
CGCTGTTCAGCGTGTCAAGTCCGATGCTCGCCGGGGGGCGGCCAAGACCCGCCGAAATCGCGCCTCGAACCGTGTACCCGGCGAGCCGCATAAAGGTTCCCGGGTTAGACGTGTCCGTCGAACGGAACTGCTCATATCCATCAAAATAACTTGCCATGTGATCCCCTTAGACCAGTCCCATGCGAATTACGAAGCCAAAGTTTTTCATCCCGGCGACGGCTTCCTGCTGCGCGCGAACCGTCATGCGATCCCCGGCGGCGAAGGAAATCGGGTTGCCCCCGGCAGTGGTAAACGATGCGTTGAAGTTTCCGATTTCCACGGTCATCGTTGCGACGTTCTGGCCGTTGCGCTGCACGCGGAATTGGTAATAGGCCGGGCTTGCGCCGTCGGCCATGTCGAACTGTGAGCCAACCATATTGGCGGGCCGATACATCGGGTCAAGGATCGGCAGATGCACGACGGGGTCATTCGCGTACATGCTGTCCGACACTGTCACGCCGATGTCGGACCATTTCGGCTTAACGCTTGGGTCGGGGTCAGGGTTGACCGGGTCTTCCCCGGTCGCCTCGTCGAGCCACGTCGTGCCGTTAAACCACAAGAATTTCTCGTACGAACGGACGCGAGCGCGCCATCCGTAACGAG
>CCEZ01000052.1 GCA_000751555.1 Anaerosalibacter massiliensis
GCTTTTTTCTCTTTTCTCCCTCCCTCTCCTTCTCTTTCCTTTTTTCTCCCCTTTCCTCCTTCTTCTTTCCCTTTCTCTTTCTTTCTCCCCTTTCCCCCTTTCCCCCTTCTCTTCTCTCTTTCCTCCCCTCCTTTTCCCCCCCTCCCTTCTTCTCCTTCTTCTCCTTCCTCCTCCCCTCTCTCTCCCTTCTTTTCCTTCTTTCTCTTTCCCTCCTCCCCCTCCTTTTTCTTCTCTTTCTCCCCCTTCCTCCCCTCTTCTTCCCTCCTCCTCTTTTCCTCCTTTCCCCCCTCCCTCTCCCCTCTCTTCCCCTTTCCTTCCTTCTTCCTCCCTCTCCCCTCTTTTTCTCTCTCGCCCTCTCCTTCCCTCCCTCCTCTTTTCTCTCTTCTCCCCTCCTTTCTTTCCTTTCCTTTTTTTCCCTTTCTTCTTCCCCCCCCTTCCCTCCCCCCTTTCCTCGTCTTTTCCCTTTCCCTTCTTCCCCTCGCCTTTCCCTCTTCCCCCTCCCCTTTTCTCCCTCCCTCTCCCCCTTTCCCTTTC
>CCEZ01000053.1 GCA_000751555.1 Anaerosalibacter massiliensis
ACTTTCCCCTTTTCCCTCTTTCTTTTTCTCCTCCCTTTCTTTTTCCCTCCCTCCCTTCCCCCCCCTCTCCTCTCCTCCCCTTTCTCTCTCCTCTTTTCCCTCTCCTCCCCTTTCCTTCCCCTCTTCCCTCCCCCTCTCCTTCTCTTCTCTCCCCTTTTCTTCCTTCTTTCTCCTTTCCTCCTTTCTCTTCTCCCCCTCTCTCTTTTTCTCCTCTCCCTCTCTCCTCCTCTTTCTTTTCTTCCCCCCTCCCCCTTTTTCTTCTTCCTTCTCTTTTCCTTCTTTTCTCCTCTTCTCCTCCTCCTCTTTCCTTTCCTCCCTTTTTTCTTTTTCTTTATCTCTTTCTCTCCCTTTCTTTCCTCTCTTCTTCTTCTTTGCCTCTTCTCCCTTCTCTTCCTTCATTCTCTTTTCTCTTCTCTCCTCCTTCTTTTTCTTTTTCTTCCTCTTTCTCTCTCATCTTCTTCTTCTCTTTTCTCGTCTGTTTCATCCCTTCTATTCCTTTTTCCCTTCCTTGTCTTTCTTGTTCCTCATTCTTGCTTTCCCTTCGTCGTTTTCGTATTTTTCTTC
>CCEZ01000054.1 GCA_000751555.1 Anaerosalibacter massiliensis
CTCTCTCTTCTCCTTCCTCTTTCCCCTTTCCCTCTCCTTCCCCCCCTCTCTCTCCCCCTCTCCTCCTCTCTCTTCTCCCCCTCTCTCCTTCCCTCCCCTCCCTTTTCTTCCCCCTCTCTTCTTTCCTCCTTTCTTTCCCCCTTTCTTTCCCCTCTTCCCCCTTTCTTTCTCCCTCTTTCTCCTCCCCCCTCTCTCTCTTTTTCTTTTTTCCCTTCCCTTTTCCCCCTTTCTATTTCTCCTCTTTCTCCCCTCCCCTCCCTCCTTTCTTTTCTTCCTTTCCTCCCCTTCTTCCCCTTCCCCTCTTTCCCCCCTCTTTCTCTTCTCCCCCTCTCTCTTTTTCTCCTCTCCCTCTTCCTTCTTTCCCCTCCCCCCCTCCTCCTTCCCCCTCCTCTTATTTCCTTCCTTCTTCCCTCCTTCTCCCCCCCTCTCCTTCCTTCCTTCCTTTTTTTCTTTTTTTCCCCCCCCCCCTCCCCCCCCCCCTCCCTTCCCTTTTTCTCCCCCCCCCTCCCCCTTTTTTTTTTCTTCTCCCCTTTTTTCCCTCTCCCCCTCTCCTCC
>CCEZ01000055.1 GCA_000751555.1 Anaerosalibacter massiliensis
GCAGGGCGGGCCGCCATACGCACGCCGCGTATATCATCGCACACGGCACACCATAGGCCCGCTACACGGCACCGCAACGCACGCCGCGTATATCAGAAAGGCAATAAAAAAGCCGCCCGGATAGGCGGCCTTTGATACATGGGGAATATGTCAAAACAGGTTAAAAGGGATCGTGCGGCGTTCCCCGAAAATCCGGTTTTAGATAAACGCTTTTAACAGCACGTTAAGCATCGCATTCGCGCGTACAGTGGCAACTGAAAGACGTGCGGCCCCGTCCATTTTGTACAGCGTCACACGGAAAGCTCGCGCCCGGTCATCCCACGTTAGATCCGCATCGGCCCGGCTAAACGTCACGCCATCCGCATGACGTTTAAAACCTTTTGCCCGTGCGATCCCGGCATACCGATCCGCCGCCATACGTGCAGCCGTTAAGCGTTGCGCCTTATCCATTGTGCGCCGCCTTGCTGTCATGGTACCGCGCTAAAAGATCAAGTGACGCCGTTTTACGCACATTGCAGGGAAGCCCGGCGCGGGCGCTGTACGCCACGATCGCCGCCCTTGTCTCTAACTGGTCATCGGG
>CCEZ01000056.1 GCA_000751555.1 Anaerosalibacter massiliensis
TGCGGCTCGTCGTGTCTGCTCATTATTTTTTCGCCTGTTTCGCTTTAACTGCTTTGGTTCGGAAGTTGCCGAAGCCCAATACCTGCCAGTCGGCTGTCCACACCTCGCCGAATACCACGGACTGCGGCGTGCCTTCCTTCACCTGCGGGATGTCGAAGTCCTGAATTGTTGCTGGTTTTGCCGATGCAGGCTTCGGCGCGAGGGCCGCGTTGATCAGCACCGAGGCCACCAGCATAGCTAACGCCCACCACATAGCGATTCTCCTTAAAAGATTGGGTTGCCGTCGAACGGGGAACGGTCTGGCAGCGACGGGATACCGCCGAAGTTCGCCAGATTGTTGAAGATGGTATCACAGGCGGTACTGGTGCGCGGGCATCCCGGGTAAGTCTTGAGGATGTAGCCCCCGGCCAAGCCGTCTACGGTACCAAAGATGGTAATGGTATTCCCGGTATGGGTTTCGATGCCGCGACGTTCCACGCCGTACACCGGATCTATCCACTCGATGAAGCCGCCTGCGAAATACCCATCTGGCCGTGTGGCGTATGCAGCAGCCGTAACGGTACC
>CCEZ01000057.1 GCA_000751555.1 Anaerosalibacter massiliensis
TGCTTGGAGTGCATCACCTCGAAGGGCATCTGCTGTCGCCGTTCCTGAGCGCCGATCCGCCGGAGTTTCCGTTCGTCGCGCTGCTGGTTTCGGGCGGCCACACGCAGCTGATGCGCGTGGAAGGCGTGGGCCGCTACGAGCTGCTTGGCGAGACCATCGACGATGCTGCTGGCGAAGCATTCGACAAGAGCGCCAAGCTCATGGGCCTGCCGTATCCCGGCGGGCCGTGGCTGGCGAAGCTGGCTGAAGGCGGCGATGCCGTGGCCTTCAAGCTGCCGCGTCCGCTGCTGCACAGCGGCGATCTCGATTTTTCCTTTGCCGGCTTGAAGACGGCCCGGCTCTTATACACATCTAGATGGGTATAAGGGACAGATCAGGCAAAACGTGGCGGACAGGGGAAGGAGAAAACGTGAGGGGCAAGGTGGAGTAAACTGTGGCGTCGTTGTAGGCAGGATGAGGGTGTGGATAAATATCAGTTGCGTGCTGTCTGTATGAGACAAGGTGGGAATATTTTTTTTTTTTCAAGCAGAAGACGGCATACGAGATACATCGGTGACTGGAGTTCAGACGTGTGCTCTTCCGATC
>CCEZ01000058.1 GCA_000751555.1 Anaerosalibacter massiliensis
GACGCCGCATCAGCTGTCGTATGCCAACCAGCGCCACATGAGCCTGGACCAGTTGGACAACGCCTGCCGGGATCTGACCGAGCTGTACCTGCGCCTCGAGTTGCCCAAGCTGTGGGGCGAGGGCAAGAAGGTAGCGGCCGACGGCACGCAGCACGATTTTTACGACCAGAACCTGTTGGTAGGCATGCATTTCCGGTACCGGCGCATGGGCGCGGTGGCTTATGGGGTCCCCTCGTTTTCAGTGCAATAACTGGCGGTACGCAAACCCAGCACTGGCGCGGGGGTGGTGTTGGTAGATCGTTGATTCTGTTGGCTTTCCTGTTCACTTCTCAAACGGGTATCGTGGCCTCCCACTAATGGGGTTCACGATGCAGGACTGGCAAACGACGTTTTTGGGGATGCGTGAGCTGCCCCGCGATATCAGTGACTTCGAGATGAAGGCGTTTTTCACCTTCGATGGTGCAGAGCGCGAGGCAATCAATGCGCGCCGGGGTGACGCCCACAAGCTCGGTCTGGCGCTGCATATCGGGTTTTTGCGCATGAG
>CCEZ01000059.1 GCA_000751555.1 Anaerosalibacter massiliensis
CGACCACATGGTCACGGAGACGCTGATCCGCGGCATGTACGAGTACTGGCGCAAGGTGATGGAGGCTTGAAATGGACTTCCAGGACTACTTCGAGCTTTCGCAGCTCTACGCCAGCTATGCCCATGCGGTGAGCTCCAGCCAGTGGGAGCTCTGGCCCGAGTTCTTCACCGAGGACTGCAGCTACCGCCTGCAGCCGCGCGAGAACCACGAGCGCGGCTTTCCGCTCGCCACGCTTTCGTTCGAGAGCAAGGGCATGCTGAAGGACCGCGTCTACGGCATCCGCGAGACCCTTTTCCACGACCCGTACTACCAGCGCCACGTGGTGGGCGCGCCGGTGGTGCTGAAGGCCGAGCCGGGGCGCATCGAGTCGGAGGCCAACTACGCCGTGTTCCGCACGAAGCTCTCGGAGCTTTCGACGGTGTTCAGCGTGGGCCGCTACATCGACGTCGTCGTGCGCACCGGACAAGGCCTGAAGTTCGCCTCGCGCCAGGTCATCTACGACAG
>CCEZ01000060.1 GCA_000751555.1 Anaerosalibacter massiliensis
CCCGCCACAAAAGTCCAAGCTCTATGAATCATCATCATTGAATTAGGGAACATTTGTATTGTGTCTCCTGCCATAGCTACTATGCTCGCTCCACTTCCGGCTAAACTGTCTATTATTACATTTATTTTCCCATTGTACTGCTTTAGCATATTGCTAATTGCTATAGACTCAAATACATCTCCGCCGCCAGAATTAATGTGTAAGTTTATATTCTTACCTTCTAAGTTTTCAAGAGCTTTTTTAACCCTTTTAGATGTAACTATATTATCTTCGCCATAGTCCCAAAAACCATCTCCTATAGTGCCATGAAGATATAAAGTAGCAGTATCTGAACTAGCTTCATTCTTTACAACAAACTTGTTTTCAATTTGTGGTATTTTAGTCTTTATCGCCATCACCCCCTTTCATTTCCTTAACGCTTTCATAGTTTTTAGTAACATATCTTTCATCTGCCCAGTCCTCCTTTAATGTTGCTCTTCCTAGCATTCTTAGAGAGTCATTAACTGAATTTACTCCTATTCTAGTTAGAATGTCTAAAGCATTAGCAATTTCTTTTATATCTACAGTTTTTATCATAGAAGTATCCATTTTTACATATGTTCCGCTTAGATATTCTTTTTTACAGTACATTTTTCTATTTATTTCATCAGTTATTAATTTTGCTATAGGATTAATGCAGAATGTTAAAAAGTTATTCACTGCCTTATCTGTATCAGCTACCTCACCTTTTAATAAGCTAGGAGGTATCTGAAATGCCATAGCTGTAATATTAAAAATATCATTTAACATTTGTTGTATATCCCTTGTATAACTTGCCTCTTCTCCTTTAATGGCCGATTGTTCTCCATGATCCCATTTTAACCCTTTTTCTAGAGGCAGTACAGCATTATCAGCTTCAAACCACTCTCTGAATTTATTTTTTAATAAATCTTTTAATCGTTTTTGTCCCTCTTCAGTTTGTGGATAATGTCCATCTATTATTAAAAATCCTTTTTTAGAGTTTCTACTTTTATAATTTTTAATCGCTGTTGGAATTAATTGTTCATATAATTTGTCAAGGTCTTGTAAAAGGTTGATTATTTTTTTATTGTGCCACTCTAAATATAACACATTAGGTTCAAACATAGAGTCAGATAACTCATAATCATTTACCACTATATTTGTATACATATTGTCTTTAAATGCATATGCTTTTTTACTAAAACTATCTGTTACATACAACTTGTCATTTACCTGCACTATTAAACATTCATTGTTATAGAGTAATTTATAGACTACATCTCTCCAAAATTTACTTGCAGATTTGTTTTGATTAGGTTCTACATTAAATAAGTAATAGTCATTTTTCTTAACTTCTTTTCCGCCTGCATAGGTCCTAAATTCACTCTTAGAAATTGCATTTGCTATTAAGTTTATACTTGTATTTATTGCTAACTCTCTAAAATAAACTTCTTTTGCTAGGTCTATACAAATAGCATCTAATTCTACAATATTGTCTTTGTTTTTAAAGCTTTTAAACCAGTCTACTACGCCCATATTTCACCTCCTTAATAAGTATAAACATCATAAAAATTAAATTTTTGTTGTGTATCCTGCAATTCATCATCCTTGCTAATCGCATGCATAAGAGCAAAAAAACCATCAGTTTTACGTGTTTTTGGCTCTATTTTCAAATATTCTATATTACCTTTTTTATTCATTTCTGCATAGGTGTTATTTGTATACCAATTCATTGTAGGGTTGTCTCCCCAGATTATAGTTTCTTCTGCAAACATAGAGCTAATTATAGGCGCTACCTTTGCATGTGTAATAGGCCCTCTTCTGACTGTTTCTAGTGGGAATCCCCTATTTTCAAATTCTTCTCTTAAATACCTTAGTCTGTAATCATCCCCTACAATTTTTATAATATTATATTTTTCTCTTTGTTCTGCAAACCAGTCGACTATGTGTCTAGGTTGAATTGATTCTTCATATATTATTGTTATAAGGCCTTTTTTAACCATTTCTTGTACAGGGAATTTAATTTCCCTACTTTCTATTTTTAAAGCCTTATGATTTACAAAAGTATGTTCTAACCAGATTCTTTTACCTTCATGTTTGAACAAGAGTCCGCAACTAGCAAAGTCTGTTACTTCTGCATAGTCTAAGCCCCCAATGCATTCTTTGCCTTGTAGTTCGTCATAAGGGATCTCTTTTTCACTTGCTGCCTTTATTTTTTTCCATGGTGCAACTGATGTATAGGTATTTTGCTTAGGGATATTCATTCTTTTAGTGTAAAACTCTATAGCTGACGAAGGCTTATATTGAGATTCTATCCAATGTTTTTTAACTTCTTGTTTCAATAAAGGAAAATAATTTATACTAGGATTAGCTTTTTCCCAGCTTTCTTCATCTTTAGCTTCTTCCTCGCTGTCTAATTCATATATTAAAGGTAATTTATTTAATAGTTCAGCCATTTCATTCTTATTGTCCAGGATATCATCTGCCATTTCTAGCTCCTGATCTAAAACCCCACCTCTAACATAGCCATTAGTAGTGATTTTAAATACCCTAGAATGTTTTCTTTTCCCAAATCCAGATGTAAAAACATTAATTGTCCTATTATCTTCATACTCATGTATTTCATCAAACACTAAACAAGCTGACCTTTTACCATCTTTGGTCCTAGAATTTGAGGTGTTATATCTTATATAGCTATTTGTAGTTAGTGAATCAATGCGTGTAAGAGTTTTCTTGTAACCTTTTCTCATTTTGCGCCAATTCTCTTCTAGCATAGTATGAATATCTTCAAATGAAGTTTTTGCCTGTTCTTCATTATTTGCAATTATCTCCACATTATAACCTTTGACTCCATGGTTAGGTGTAGTTAGGTACCAAATCAAAGGACTTATAAATCCATTTTTACCATTACCTCTACCCATCATTATTAAGAATTCATCAAATACTACCATGTCGGTTGATTTATAGTAACAATGAACCAAGGCAATAATAAAAAGTTGCCAATTTAGCAACTTCATGTCAAAGTTTTCTTCAATTATTCTTTTAGCATCATAAATCTTATTACTATCTATAAAAACATCCTTATTATCTAGCTTAAATTCAACAAGGTTCATGGCCTTTTTAAGCCTTTTACTAGATTTAATTTTTCCACTTCTTATATCTCTGATGTAGGTATCTATATATTCATGATAGTTATAAGATGAAGTCATTGTCATCATTTCCTATAGGTGAAGGCTTTAATCCTAGTTCAGATAATATTTTTAACATTTGCGCTGACACTTTATTTAGTTCAGGGACTGAATCATTCTTCTTATAACCCCATTGGTCCTTACCATTTTTATATTTTATAGATACGCCTTTCTCTTCTATATCTTTTATTAGTGCGTTTTTTATGTCCCATAGTGCCATATAATCTCTAACTAAATCTTTGTAATGTTCACCTTTTACCTCTTGATTTTTTAATTGTTCTAGCATATCTTTTTCTATTTTTTGTCTTTTTTCATCCATACCTACACCCCCTTACCACACCTTATATGAAATAGAAGGAAAAATCTTTTGTCTTGGCCCCCTCCCGTTTCCAGTCCCCCTGACGTATTTTCATATTTTCTAACCGGGGGGTATCTTCCATTTTTTTATAATTTCATTTTTTTATTTTTACCATCTTTCTGGTATATTTATTTTATTTATTTTTTTATTTTTATTTAATTTTTCTGGATGTTCTTCATCATGGCACGAAGCGCACAATGTTATTAAATTGTTCTTATCTAATCCTAGCAATGGATTATCTTTTAAATGTATTATGTGATGAACATGTAAAGAATTATCTTCATTGTCTACTGTTACCTTTCCTCTTTCCTTGCACTTCTGGCACTCGTAGTTATCTCTTCTCATTACTTCTGCTCTTGTATATCTCCATTCTTTACTCTTATAAAACTTAATATGTTTTCCTTCTTTGATATAGTTTAATAGTTTCTTATTCATATATCCCGCCTGCTTTAATTTGTCATGTAGAGTAGCTTTAATGTCAAAGCAATATATACTAGAACAGGTATTGTTATTATAGTAGTTATCTTATCTTCCCTGCTATAGTTGTTTAATGCAGCTTCTTTGATTACTAAATAGAGTGTCATTCCCATTATTAATAAACTGTACCAGCCTAATAGCTTCATTGCCTTCCCCTCCTAATCTTCTTTACTCCTATAGCATTCCAAGTTGCTATAACTCCCACTATGTAGCCGGTAAAGCCTTGCCATTCTAGTGGAATATCATGGTAAACAAATATCATAAAAGCTACTAATATCAAGTTTATATTCAACGCGCTCATAGGCTACCTCTCCTTTTTATACAATAAAAAAGAACCCGCTAAGGTTCTTGTTTTTAACTATTTGTTTTTATTAAATGCCCCTGCTATCATCGCTACGAATAATATAAGTCCAATTACAAAACCTATAGGTCCTAAGAAGATAGTTAGTATTATCGGTATTGTTATACCTAATGTCATAGAGCATCCCAGTGCTGACATCTTATCTCCTGTCTCTTGCATTTTAGAACCTGTATCTTGCATCTTTTCTCCCATTTCTATTAGTCTTTTCCTTTTCTCTTCATTCATTATATTCCCTCCTCTTTTTTATATTATACCATAGCAGGAAGGAATATCGCAAAATTAAGAACGGCTATTTTTACACATTAAATGCTATTGCTCCACCGCTCGAATAGAACTATTATCTAAATAAATTTAATCCAATATAAGCTATTATCGGCATCACTGTTGCTACAATTGCAACTCTCATGCCCCCACTTGATTTGCTATCTCCTATATTGCACAATGTTGAGAATATAAGAAGTACTAAACTATACCATCCTAATATTTTCATACTTGTCCCTCCTTTTTTGTGTAAGGGTGCTCCTAGTTAGTGCCTCCTT
Source organism: Anaerosalibacter massiliensis (assembly GCA_000751555.1). Lineage (GTDB taxonomy): Bacteria > Bacillota > Clostridia > Tissierellales > Sporanaerobacteraceae > Anaerosalibacter > Anaerosalibacter massiliensis. The sequence continues at coordinate 4,924 of CCEZ01000060.1, forward strand.
TATGCTATTTGTTTTAAATATCTTTGATTTAATATTCCTTTTATCTCTTTATATCCCATGCCTAGATTAATAAGTCCCGTTACAGTATTTTCTAATGCTTGTATCTCTTTTAATTCATCAGCATTAAAATGTTCTCTTAGATTATCTTTCTTAGACAGCCCTCTTTCTGCTCTTAGTTCTGATACCGTTTTATTAAATAGAATTTTATATATTAATCTAGTGTAATTAGGATACATAAAATGTTTATTGGGACTATCTGGTATTCTTTCTTTTATAGTATCCGTTAGCATATTTCTTACGATTTTTCCCGCTTCACGTTGTACAATCCTTTTTTGTTCTTGGGTTTTCATTTCTCTATATCTTTTTTCTACTTCTATAAAATATCTTCTTACTTGTTTACCTCTTTCGTTATTTTCCACCATTGCTATCTCTTTAGCCATGTCTAACTTTAAAATATAGTCATGTTTTATTACATTTTGACGTTCCCCCGTTTTGGTGAGCGTTACTGCATAGTCATAATTCTCGATAAAGTCATATTTATTAATTTTATCCTTTATCCATGTAGTAAAATCCCTTCCAACTTCTAAGAATTCGTGTAGCTCTCTAGCATCAACTAATCTTTCTTGTTTCTCATTTTGATATACAGGTATTAATTCATTTTCAAATATAGTTAAATCTTTCATCTTGTTACCTCCTTAGGTTTGTTTTTTAACACTTAGGAGCTATAGGAGCCACACCCTATAATGAGTTCCTCCTAAGGAGTTTTTTATATTAAAAAAAGACCTTATTTTATGGTCTTTGTATTATTTTTATATTAATTTAAAACGTGCATTTTTAGCCATTAAATGAACTTCCTCCACGGTCAGGATAACTTATTTTTCTTCTAGTATTTTAATTATCTTTTGTAGTTTGTTATCTATAGAATTAATAGTCCACGGAAGTGCAAGCCATGCTATTCCCGTCATTATCAAATAAACAATAAGTATGCTCTTTATTATATCTTTCATTTTATCCCTCTTTTGAGAGTCTTTGCTGCTTCTATATTAGCTCTACATTCCTGTATTTCTAGTTGATTTTCTAATTCATTATCTAATAGTCCTTCTAGTCTTCTTTCTTCATCTTCTATTAATCTATCCAAAAAACATCTAGGCAACATACAGAATATTTTTAAGCCTGTATCATTGCCCCATACGCACTTATTACAATTCATTTTTATTCTCCTTTGTAATATGCATTTCTTTTAATAACGCTTTAGAATATTCTTCATCAGAACCTTTATTTGTTCTGTCTAGTCTTTTCCTAGCCTTTAAAAGTCTTTCTTTAGTTGTTTTATATATCATTTTATGCACCTACCTAGTACTCTTTTTATAAATCCTAATATAGCTGTTATCCACATTAATATTGTTGCTATTGCAAACCCACCAGTTGCCTTAAATTCTATATTTTCTATCCATTTTAATATTCTCATTTTTATTCTCCTTCACTTTATTTTGAGCATATGAAAAAGGCATACCTAACCGCGCAAGGTACGCCCTTTCATAGGAGGTCTAATTTTCACATGTTAACAGCCTCAATATATTATATGTCTTTATTCTATTTTATTTACTATAAATTATATTTTTTCTAATATTATTTTATGAGTAACTTTAATATGTAAAAGGACAGACCCGGCGAAACACCAGACATCTGTCCTTTTAGGAGGAACATTTGAGACAATTACAATCATTTACTTGTTATTTCTATGGGCCCTTCTTTTATATATTTTCTCTATACTATCATATTATCATGTCTAAAATAGCTTGTCAGTATAGTCTTAGTATACTATTCATTTATCGTTGAGGGGTTTCTTGCCGATATTTTTTTTATATATATTTCTGAGTATCCTAATTCATCTGCTATTTCTATAAGTTTCTTTCCTTCCACGTCTCTCATGTATACTACTTTCTTGTCTAGCCCGTCCATACTTTCGATATTTTGTTTTATCTGCTCTTTAATCTTAGTTAATCTTTCTATAGTATCTTGATGTATATATATGTGATTATTTATCTTATTTATCGTTTCTATAGCTGTAAAGAAATCTATTTGACTTGTATTTTGCACGTTTGGTTGACTATAGTCTATTCCTGTAATCGGCTGTGGACCATCTAATTTCGCTAGTTTTCTTATTGCTTCTTTTTGTACTTCATACGCTTTTAATCTCTCTTCCCAAATTTCTATTTCTTCACACAGATCTTTATATGATTTTATAGTGTCCAGCTTACTCACCCCTTCTTATTGCTTCCATTTGATTCTCTATAATCCTCATTTCCAACTTAGTAGCTTGTATCCGTTCATTTGCTGATTTATATAATATTTCCGCTGTATCTCTATCAAATTTTAATTTTGCTATCTCTTCTTTACCTCTGCATACATCTGAAATTATCGTTACTGGTACTTTATTATCCCTTTGTATTAGCATTTCTTTCGCTAGAGCTATTCTATATTCTTTTTCTGCTATAGCCATCCCTTCGCCCCGTTCTTTAGCTTCTTTTATAGCTCTATTTAACTCTTTTCTTTTGTTTTGCATCTCTATATATAAATCTTGCATTATTTATCACCTGACAGCTCTATTTTTCTTACTAAATCAGATATTCTATCTAATCTAAACATTAGTTTTCTATCTTCATTAGTTCCTCCTTCGTATTTGCTTTGTAGTCCATGTCCTGTTATATCATTCCCGTATATAAATCCATATTCTTTGCTTTCCATATTAATTAATCCGTTTAAATGTCCATCTTCCTCGTTATATACATCTATAGTTATTCTTTTCATGTTTAACCCTCCTAATCAATCTTTCTGTCTGATAACTCTACTTCTTGAATCTCGTGAAGATAAATCCATTCATGCATTGCCCTGTTATACGCTTTTCCTGCTAAAAATTTATCGTGTTCTATTTGTATCTCCCTAATAAGCCTATTTATTTTATCTATCTTTCCATCTAATTTTTTAAGCCTTCTTTTTTCTGCTGTTTTTCTTTTTATTTTGTCCGTTATTGCTATAATCAAAAAGTAGACTATAGCAACAAAAGTAAAACATCCCAATCCTAGAAATAAGCCTATTATTATATTCGATATCAATATAATTTACCTCCCATTTTTTCTCTAACTTCATTTTCCGTATATCCTAAATTAAAATATTTCTCTTGCAATTTCTTTTTTAAATATAAATCTAGTTCCCTTCCATCTCTTCCATGTACGCCTTTATTTCCCATGTGGCAGTCCCAACATAATAAAATTACTGAATATTTGTTTTCATGTTCCCTTCTCTTGCCCTTTCCTTTTACTATGTGATGTATTTGGGTCATATAAGGGCTGCCGCATATTTCACACAGCCCTTTTGACCTTTCTTGTACTGCTTGTACTATTTTCTTATTCATTTAATATCCTTCTTCCTGCCTTCTATAATTTACTTCGTGCTTCTTCATATAGGCTTGTTCGATCTCTTCTTCTGTAAAGCCTAAAATTACTCCCAGCGTCTCTATGTCATTTAATACTTTAGAATATCTATATCCACGATACACCGTATTACTTACACTTGAGTATTCTATCCCTTGATGTAATTCATTTATTGTTCCCATCAACTCTATAAATATATTAGCGACTGCTTTATCATTAACTCTCATATTAAAAGCTACTGTAAGTTTTTCTTCATTGACTCCTAATTGATTTCCTATACTCAAATAAAAGTGTAGTATATCAGCATATTCATCAAGTAGTCTCTCCTTGCTTTCTGCTTCTTTCGTACTCCAATGCTTGAAACATCTCGTTGCATTTGCCAACTCTGCTACTTCTACCTGTAAAGCCAATATTGTTTGTTTTAGTAGTAAATCTTTATCTATCTCTTTACCTGTTCTTTTTACCTCATTCTCCAAAATAGTTTTGTCTAATTCTTCTTGTAGCTTATATAATTTATTTAATTTCATTTATCTTTCCCCCCATTATTTTTCTTTCTTTTTAATTAATTTTATTTTTTTATAATTCATTTTGTATCTCCTATTGCCTTGTTAATGCTACCAGTTTATTTAAGTTTGCTTTTCCCTTATAGTCCCATACTTCTTCAAATTCATATCCAGCTAGTAGCAACATCATTAAGCCCTTTAATTGCTCCTTGGAACATTTAATTAATTTATTTGCATCAATCTCGGTTTCAGATATTTTTTTTATGCTTATAATAAGCTCTTCTTTTTCTATATCCATGTTGCCCTCCTATTTCCTTTTTAGTCCTTGTTTTATCCTTACTAATGTAATTACTATAGTTGCTATAATTAAAGCTTGTATCATTATCCTGTATCCTCCTATTGCTATTGCTTGTCCTCTGTATTCGCTAGAGTAAATATTGCCAATGAAAAACTAAACATTATTAAACTTATTGTTACTAAAAAGAATATTGTTAGCATTACTTTTCCTCCTAATTTACTAATTTGTATAACTTCTTCTTTGTTCTATCTGGTATCATCTCTTCTATACTGCATATATTATTTTCTTCCTCATATATTTCTATAGCCTTGTCCCTATACTCCTCAAATAGCTTTGCATTTCCATTTAGATGTTGAATTATCGCTCTAGCACAATACTTCATAGATAACATTTTTATCCCTCCATATTTATTTTTAAAGCCTTGTCACACATGTTCCCGCAAGGTTCTAAGCATTTTAGGCAATATTTTTCACAGTCTCTTACTTCTGCATATTTTTTATAGGTAATTGCAAGATAACAATGTCCTGCAATCTCCTGTTCACATTTCTTCATTGTTCTACCTCCAGCAATTCTGGGTTTTCATATATGTTGCCTATCACTTCAGCTTCATTTTGAAAATCTGAAATTGGATACTCGGGTTCAAATCCTTTTTCTTTTCCCATAAATCCATCTTTATAATATACGACTTTCGCATAAATGTAGCCACCATCTCCGTCGCTTTCTCTAATAATATCCCCTTCGTATATTTCTTTTCCGTTTTTATCATTCAATCCTGTATACTGCATTAAAATAGCATGATTACCGCTTACCACTTTTTCTGTTTTTAAGGGACTTCCATCTGATTTTACTAAGTCATCATCAATCATCTCTATAATAACTGTACTTACCTTGTCTTTCTCGACTATCAAGTGAAGTACTGGATATATCTTCCCTCTATACAAGGCCCTAAACTTAATCTCTCTCATTTTTATACCTCCTATAAACATTCGCCTTTCTCTATAAACCCTTGCATTACTTCAACTAATATCTTTCTTTTCTGTTCTTCACTCATTTTTGACCTTCCATTTATCTCATCAGCATAATAGTAGGGTGTTTTTAATATTTCTATTAACTTTTCTTTGAATTCTTTTATTCCATTTTGCTTATGCCTTATGTTTTTCTCTAAGCTTTCAGGTTCAAAGTCATATTTTCCGCTTGCATTGCCTATCATTCTTTCACTTCCTCATTAAGCCAATTAACGTATGATCCGAATAATTTTACGTACCCGTCTACAACATCTATATCTAAATTGTGTTCCTCTGCTATTTTCGTTGTTACCATTCCTACAGCTTGTTCTTCTGCTGTCTCATTTCCTCCAAGCATCTTGTTAAAACTTTCATATCTTTTCACTTCTCTACCTCCTGTTTTAATACTAGTTCCCTATCTAAAACTAATTTTCCATCTATATAAATCTTACTTAGATTACTTTCTAAAAATTTAGCGTATGTTATTCCTTTCTTTTTCTTAGTTGCTTTTACGATGTTTTGCACTATGTTGTAAAATTCTTCGGGAAACTCCTTTGCTGTACCATTTTTATATTTACATAAAATTTTCATTCTTTTTCCTCCTTAACACCTTCGCATTTCCAATACTCGCCTAACACTACATATATCCCTTTTGCTACTCTTATGTCTTGTTGTGCATCGTGAAAAAGGTCATCTGCTATGTTTTTAATAAACTCTTTTAACTCTTTATTTTCTTTACGTAACTTATCGTTTTCGTTCATTTTTCTACCTCCCTCAGCCAAGCTTTATAGAGCTTAAACCAATCTTCTAACCCCATTGTTACCTTCCAACTCTCCCGATTTTTTCTATGTGCCACGATAGGTATTTCTTCTTCCTTACTGTCTCTTATAGCTTGTTTCATTGCATTTGATATATTTAGCCTTTCTACCCTCTTGACCTCTACGTGTATTCCATCTAGACCAACAACATCTTGTCCCTCTATTCCGTTGTATTGCTGTCCTCTTCTCGCTTTGTCAAATCCATGTTTTTTACATATATTTGCGAATTCTCTTTCTCCAGCCGCTCCTTTTTGTCTGCTGTTTATCTTAGCCACCTTCTTAACCTCCCTTTAGGTCTTATAATCAATCTGTCATATATATAGAATTTTAAAAATGTTCTGTTACTTAAATCTGTAAACTTTCTCCATCTCATCCAAGCTCTTAACATTTTATCGCTCCTATTTTAAATTACTAAGTTTTTTCAATGTGGATTCTGTAGAATGTAATTCTTTTTTTAGCGTAGTAAATGAAATATGCCAGTTTTTCATTGTTTTATCCGTGCTGATTTCTTTCATTGCATTGTCTAATTCTCCTTTATATCTGATTAGAGCTGTAGTTATTATTCGTAACTCATCATCTAATATTGTTGTCTGCTTTTTCTTCTTAAACATTTAATTCCTCCATTTTCTAAATAAATCACTATAGTACTTATCTACTTTTTTCCTCTATTGAATTCCCCTCATACTCATCAAATTGTTTCTTTTCTCTTTTAGTTAATTCTATAGCTTGTCTTATGCATTCGCTTACTGTTAATCCTGTACTTGTTGAAACCTCTTGTATGCCCTCTATAAGCTCCTTTTGAAATGTTGTCATGTTATCCCTCCTTAGAAAGGTAAATCCGCATTATCCACTTGGCTAAACCCTTCTATATCATTATCTTTCTTGCTCCACTCTAAAAACTCAACGTGGTTGGCTACTACTTCCGTTACATATCTTCTAGTTCCGTCTTTAGCTTCATAACTTCTTGTCTGTATTCTGCCTTGTACTGCTGTAAGTCTGCCCTTATCTAGATAATTAGCACAGTTTTCAGCCTGTTTTCCATAGACAACAATGTTTATAAAATCTGCTGTTGGATATCCTTTTGACTCATATTCTTGTTTTTTATCTTTACTTAAATTCTTATCTATAGCTAATGTAAAATTACATACTGCTAAACCTGTTTGTAAAAACTTTAGTTCTGGTTCTTTTGTAGTTCTTCCAATTAGTATCACCTGATTCATATTTGTCTTTCCCCTTTCATTTCAATAATTGTCATAATTGCATAGTTAGCTAAATCCATCAGTGTATCTTCTATAGATTCATCTTTTACTAATTGCTCATTTAAACATAAGGTCTGTAGTCTATTTGTTTTATCCGAAATTCTTGTAACTGCCGATATAATCCCTAGTTTTCTATATGTCTCTCCAAAACTATCCCCATAGTCATGATTTTTGTTTACATATATTTGATTCAATTTATCACAAATTGCTGTATGTTCATCAAATTTATTCATTTTTTATGCCCCTTTCATCCTTTTTATAGCTCCCTCTACGTATCCTAAATACTCATTTTCAACTCTATCTCTGCTTTTAAATCTATTTTTATACTCTCTATAAGCTGTACAATGACTATGACAGCCTAATGTCCTTCTCATGCAGTCTTTACAGGGTACTTTCATTTCACTTCCTCCTACTTATAAAGTGGTTCTAATATTTTTCCATTCCCTCTAAACTCAATCAGACAGTTTCTACAAAAGTATGTGTTATTTCCTACATCTCCTATCTTTTCGATAGAATCACATCTAGGACATTTAGTTATTTTTTCTATAACCCCACATTTAACTAATAAATTTCTTTTACCTATGATAGAGTGATATGATCTGTTTAATTTATCCGCTAGTTCTTCCGTTGTCATTTTATTTGCATTTTCTATTAAAAAATCTTCTTCTTTCTTATTCCATTTTCGTGCTTTCCATCTTTTACTTGTCTTTTTCTTTTTTATTCTGTCCCTATGAGCCTTCCCTGCAACAGAATTAGGCGTCTTTTTTAATTTTCTAGCTAGTTCTACATATGTCATTTTATTTATGTTTTCTTTTAAAAAATTAACTTCCTTTTCTGTCCAAACCTCTTTATTGCCTGTCATTCTATCTCCTTCTTTCTAATTTATCTATGTCTAAAAATTTCGTAAACTCTCCTATCCACCCCAATTCAGCCTTCCCTGTTGGTCCTTTTCTATTTTTAGCAACTAATATTTCAGCAATGCCCGGTAAATCTGTATCAGGATTATAATATTCATCTCTATATATAAATTTCACTACATCTGCATCTTGTTCGATTGAACCAGATTCTCTCAAATCCGATAACAACGGTCTTTTGTCTTGTCTCATTTCACAAGCTCTAGATAGCTGTGATAGTGCTATAACTGGTATATTTAAAGATTTTGCCATGATTTTTAACCCTCTTGATATAGTAGATATTTCTTGTTGCCTATTTTCGCTATTATTTTTTGTTGTCATAAGCTGTAAATAATCAACAACTACTAAATCTAAACCTTTCCTTCTTTTTAATCTCCTTGACATACTATGCATTTCTGATACTGTTCTAGTTGAGTTATCATCTATAAATAAATTTGTTTGTAATATTGCATTAGTAGCATTAGATACCTTTTCCCAGTCATAATCAGTCATTGTCTTTTTTCTTAACTTATCATTCCCAACTAGAGCAGAACTAAGTATAAGCTTTTCTGTTAATTCCTGTTTTGTCATTTCTAAACTGAAAAATGCAACTGATTTATCTTGTAATATTAAGTTTTCTGCTATATTCATGGCATAAGATGTTTTTCCCATTGCTGGTCTAGCTGCTACTATAATTAACTGTCCTTTTTTTAGTCCATTTAGTAATGCATCTACCGCTCTATATCCCGTCATTATTCCAGACGGTTTGTTTCCATAGTACATTTCTTGTATTTCGTCAACCGTAGATAAAACTATATCTCTTACTTGAGTTATTTCTCCTGTTGTAATATCTTCTTGCATTTCAAATATTTCTTTTTCTGCTATTTCTGCTATTTCTTTTCCTGTTCTGTCCTTATCCTTCATCTTCTCTGATAACTTGTACAAATTTCTCTTCAATGTAATATCTTTTAATTGTTTTACATATTCTTGGAAGTTTCGTACTGTTGGCATTGACTCGGATAATGTAGTTAAATGTGATAGTGGTATTTCTTGATTTAAGTCTTGATATACTGTCATGTAATCAATTTGCTTGTCTGCTTGAGTTAATCTCTTGATTGAATTAAATATCTCTCTATTTGCAGGGACTACAAAGTCTACACTACTAAGTAGCCCCGAATCCATTGCACAATCCCTGTCTATTAACATACAAGCCAATATACTTTGTTCTAACTCTATGTTTTGTAACATTTAATCACCTACCTATAGACTTCCATATTGTCATATATACTTTTTCCTTCCTGTTTCTGCCCTTTATGAGCCTTATCCAAGTAATTTTGCCTTGCTACTTCTCCATCCATAAACTTCTCTAATCCCCTATTAAGAAACTCATCTATAGTCCACCTATAAGAAAACCAGTATTTTTTACTGTTTAAGATTTCTGCATAATTTTTAATTGATTGTTTTATCTCTTCCTCTTTATATTCTTTTAGAGTAGATTTAATTTTATTTCTCATCTTATTTGTTAGTTTTCTATGCTTTATAATGTTTTGGTTGTTCCAAAATAGATATATACCATTAGATATATTATTAGTATTATCTTTATTAGTAGAATCATTATTAGTAGTATCCGATTTACCGTTCTCGGATAATCCGATTTCGGAAAAACCGACTTCGGAAAATCGGGTTTCGGGTAAAACCTCATGAACTACATATGTGTAGCCTTTAAAGTGTCCTTGTTCATTCCTTCTAACTATCCTTTCAATATAACCTCTTTCTATAAGCTCTTTTATCCCACTATTTAGACTTGCTTTCCCGTCTGTTGAGTGTTTCACTAACTCACTCTCGTATATCTGCCAGTCATCTGGAAGGCTTAGGAGATAAACCAATATCCCTTTTGCTTTCCAACTCAAACCGTCATCTTTTACAGGAGATTTATTTACCATTACGTAGGGATTATCCCTGTCTTTAACTGCTCTTTGAAATGTTCTGTCTGCCATCCAATCACCTTACCTAACTTTCTTCTGACAATCCATGCACAATATTTTCTTGTGATTCTTTTTGGACCAGTTCGCCACATTGCTACTTACTTGAACCCCGCATGCACTACAGTGTAATGTTTGAGCTTGTTCTTTATTTGTAGCTCTAGATTGTGATTTGCTTCCTGCCACTTCATCATCCGCCAATTCTTCTAACGCTGTCATACCTATATTGTTTAAATCTCTTAAAGCTCTTGCTTTAGCTCTAGTTGAAGCCATCCTTATTAAATGAGGTGCTATATTTCTATTCACTGATTGTGGACTTGCATCTCCTATATCGGTAAAACTTCCTTTGTCTGTTTTAGCTGTAGCTTTACATATTGCTGTCATATTATTTTCTTTAGTAGGAAATTGTAATATGTCTACATCTATTGTTTTTAGTCCATTTTGGTGTGCTAAATCTAATAATCCTTCATATTTTACAAATTCATTCCCTTGTAAATTTACAATAAAATCTTTATTTATAGTAGTCATGTAATCCTCTCCTTATCTAATTCTTATAGACTTAGTTTGTTTTATTTCCGCCCCCGGAACTTCTTTTCCGGCTTTTAGTGCTTGTAAAATTTCTCTTTTAGATATTGATGTTTTAATGTATATAAAGTCGCTTGGAATCAGTCCTTCATCTACTACCCTCACGCTTGGTGCATTATTTTGAATTGATACTGTAAACAACCCAGTCTTAACTTTATCTATTTTTAATGATTTTAATTGATATTCTAAATATTTCTTTACGTTCTTCTGTTTATTCTCTAAAGCCTTTCTACGTTCTGCTAATCTCTTTTCTTCCTCTTTTAATGCTTTTATATCTCCGTCTATATTTCTAACTAGCTTCGCTATGTTTTCAGCCTTATTCTCTATATTGTCTTGTACATCTTCTAAAGCTTTCTCTAAAGTTTCTATATCTGCATCCTCATCATTTAAAAGATTTTCGATATTTTTATATGTTTCAGTAAGTTCATAAAGTTTCATTTACATTTCCTCCCTTATATTTCTTTCTGCCAAATATAAACCTAAATTTTTCTCTATTATTGATAAATGAAAATCTACTACTTTGTCATTACCTTCCGCTAGTTCTTTTCTCATGTTCTTAACTAGCTTTAAGAGATATGCAAAATCTTTAATGGTTGCATTTCTTATTTTCATTTTCAAACCTCCTAAAATGTGTTATAATAACACTAATCAAAGTTTTTGCTTGACCTTTTTCAGATGGCAGTCTGAGAAGGTCTTTTTCTTTTTTAATAAACGTTTTGACACTTGTCCACCTCCTTAATCTTCTATATAAAATTTGCCATTTAAGATGATTTGTCTTATAGTTTTATCGCTAAAATCCCGCTGTAGCTCATAAAGCATATTTGCCAAACTAAGTTCTTTATAACTAGCCCCTGAATATTCTACACTTATTTCCTTCCCACTCTTCACCGCCGTCATAAAATCAACTGGTTCTTTTACTTCTTCCCATTCTGCATTTTGTAAATGACTTAAAGACAGTGATTGACCTACTTGCTTTTCCCCTAACCACACTACAGCATTATTTCTTACACTTACATATGATTTGTCTATTTGTCCCTTGCGTATAAATTTCTTCTTTGGATTTTCTGTTAATTCCTTAATCATTTCCCATGTTTTCATTTTCAAATTCCTCCTTTTCCTCCTTTATTTACTCTCATCCGCTTCTACAAAGTTACTATATTCATCATCACATTCTTTGCATTTAACTTTGTAGTCATAATCATAATATTTGCAACAACAACATACTTTTTTCATCTTACTTACCTCCTAATCATTTTCTCTTTTTAAATCTATTGCTAAACATACCAAGTAAGTTATACCTAATATAAAGGCTATTGCAGGACTTAAAGGACTAGCTACAAAGTTAGCCATCTATTTCACCCTCCCACCCAACTCCTCTGTAATTTGTGTAAGAGCGTCTATAACTATATTTTCATTTTCAAGCTCTTGCTCTCTAAAGGCTTGTTGTATTGTTTGTGCTAAATCTACAAGTCTCTTACTATCTAAACCTGTCAATTCTATTTCTCTTAATATCTTTTCATCAAAACTATAGCAATTATAAAGTTCCATCTATTCCACCTCCCTACTATTCAACAAAATTGATACCGCTAAGCTTACAATTGCTATAGTTGTAAAAGTAAATAGTAAAATTAACATTGTTTAAGCCTCCTTTCTTAGTTCTTTCTGTAAATAATCCATATACTGATTTTCATTTTTACAAAGAATTGATTCTTCTTCTTTTTCTGTTATCCATTTATCTAATGCTTTTTTTCTGAACAAATATCTCGTACCATTTCTAAAATGTTTTACTTCTCCGTCCTTAGCAGCTTGTAGGAGCACCTCTCTGCCAACCCCTACATATTCCGCTGCTTCATCTGTAGTAAATGTAGTTCTTTTAATTTCATTTGATGTATCTATGCTTTCAACTGCCTCTATAAGTTTTGTCATTGTTTTTTGTAAACTCTCAATTGTTTTTTCAAGTGACATTTTTAGACCTCCAACTCCATATATTCGTAACCTGTTATTTTCTCTATATCTCCCAAGCTATCTATTAATTTAGTCCAGCTAACATTTATATACATTCTGTTCCTTTTAATCCAATCCCCTTCTTCTTCCCCTTCTTCAGGATGATACAAATCTACATCTAAATCTACTTTTTCACCTGTAAATAATTCTATTTGTGCAAAAGTGAACGGAATAAAATCAATCAGTATATTACCTTCTTTATCTCTAGGGAATAACCCTAAATAAATATCATCTGAAATAAATTCTATTTTGCTAATACTGTCAACATCAATGATTGTGTTGTGAACCTCTATAAATTTTCCCATTTTACATACCTCCTAAGCTATTTTCTGTAAGTGTTTTAGTATTTGATTAATATCTGTTTCGTAAAGCTTTAAAGCTATCTTGTATAATTCATCTATATAGCCAAACTTCTCAGCATACTTGATAGTAGATAACTGATCCTTCTTTTTCTTTTGCTTCATGTTATACCCTTTACATCTTGCTTTTAAGTCTACAGAATGAACCTCTCTAAATCTGTCATATAATTCATTCCACCTTTCAGAAAAATTAGCTCCCTTATATCTAACTACTTTATTTAATACATTTCTCTTAGTGTAAATATCAATATCATCTGTAACGCCTTTTATAACTTCTTTTTTATGCTCTATTTCTTTTTGCTGTTCTGCTATTCGGCTTTCTTTTTCTTCAAGTTGCTGTGCTATCTGATACATAAACTTACTATCAATTTTCAAAGGTTGCTCTTTCTCTTTTAAGGCTTGTTCCATTTCATTGAATCTTTTCACGTATCTAGCTGTAAAAATTACTCCTTTTTCTCCTGTAAACTTATTAGCTAAAAATTCACATCCCATTCTAGTCAATAAGTAACAGGTGTTCTTTTTTCCACTGCTATCTTTATAAGAAGATTTTATAAAATAATCACTCACCACCATTTGGTTGTCAGTCAATATTTCTATATAACCTTTCCTATCTTTACTACCTTCTAATTTCCTTAAAACCTCCCAATGATTAACTTCCATCATATCAGCTGCTTCTCTGCTATCTAAAACTAATGTTTCTTTTCCTTGTAATTTATTATTCATCTTTATACCTCCTTAATATTTTTATCACTGTTAGTTGTATTGAATGGTAAAAAAATTTCTTCTAAAGTACAGTTAAAAACTTCTGCCATTTTTATTCCTAAATTAGAGCTTGGCTGTTTGTACCCGCCCTCCATCTGATACATCATACTATCGCTTATTTTCAACTTTTTAGCGGCTTCTTTAGCTGTCTCAAACCCTGATTTTTTTCTTAATCTAGTGATGTGATTTGCCATTTATCTCACCCCCTTTACCGTTGCTATGATTTAATATTATAACTAATAGTGGCATTAATCAAATGTAATTATAACTAATAGTGAGAAATTAAGAGCTGTTTTCTTCGTATTGCTCTACATACCTCTTCCTACCTTAAAATATCACTAATAGTTGGATTGATATTATAACTATTAGTAGGTATAATATTACTGAAAGTGATAATAATATGTTTTAGAGAGGTGATAAAGATGTTTGGTGATAGACTTAAAAAACTAAGAAAAGAAAGGCATATCACACAAGAAGAACTAGCAAAAAATATTGGAGTAAGCACTTCTATGGTAGGTATGTATGAAACTGGAGCTCGTAAAGCAAGTTATAAGGTTTTAGTTAAAATATCTAAATACTTCAATGTTAGTACAGATTATCTGTTAGGAAAAACAGAAGAAAAGAAGGAGACGATAGGTGTTGTTAAAGAATCAAAAGCAAGTTATAATAGCGACAATCTGGAAGAAGATTTCCCTGAAGGCGTTTACGTTTTAAGACGTGCAAGTAAAGAGTTGTCACCCGAAGCTAAAAAACAAATGATAAAAATAATGAAAACTTTTCTAGAAGAAGAGGACGAATAGGTAGAAAGATTAAAGGGGGAGATGAAAATAGAAATGCTAACAGATGAAATGTATTATAAAAGATTAGAAAGAGCTAAAGTTCAAGGGAGATATTTTTATAATTCATTGGACACAAAATTCAAACAACTACCTATAAATATTAATGAAATTGTAAAAAGCACTACCAACTGGGGTATACACTTTGACTGCTTGTATGGGGAGGAAGGTTATACTTTATTTATTAAAAATAAAAATAAAAACAAAAGTAAATATAAGATATGTATAGAGTCTTATGGAATGGCCGAAAGAAAGCGGTTCACAACAGCTCATGAAGTAGGTCATATAGTTTTGGGACACTTTGAAAAATATTACTGTAGGCAATTATCAGATTATGAGGAATGCGTTTTAGATAAGGAAGCAGACATGTTTGCTGGCGAAATCCTCATGCCCTTTGAACACATGATTGAATATTATGACTGGAGCATAAAAGGGCTTACATATAGGTTCCATGTATCTAAAAAAGCTGCTAGGGTAAGATTGAATATTTTAGAATCCGATCCTTTATTTTTGAGAGAGATTAATCGTAAAGACAAAAATCATAGCTGGAGTATGTTAAAAGAGTTTAATTCTATTGTTGAAAATTTTTACAAAGAATAAAAGGAGATGATAATATGGCTGGGTCTATAGAAAAACGTGGTAAAAATAAATACAGATTAACAGTATCTATGGGAAGTGGAAAGAATAGAAAAAGATATAGAAGAACAGTAGAGTGTAAAAATAAAACTCAAGCAAGTAAAGAATTAGCCAAATTTGTAGCTGAAATAGAAGGCAATAATTTCATAGAGCCTTCTAAGATTACATTTGAAATGTTTAGTCAAAAATGGATTGAAGATTATGCAAAATTAAACTTATCCCCTAAGACGGTGTTTAATTATCAAAGCATGTTAGAGTGCAATATATTTCCTATGCTAGGAGGCATGAAATTATCTGAAATAAACCCTATACATATTCTAGGGCTGTATAAGTGTCTTAAAGAAAGAGAACTATCAGATAGTTATATAATGATACATCATATTCTACTAAAGCAATTATTTGAGAGTGCTTTGGGATGGAAGATGATAAATGAAAATCCTTTAATCAATGTGAAACCTCCTAAAACGCAAAAGAAAGAAGCTTCTTTTTACAACAAAGAAGAAGCTCAACAATTAGTTAAGGCTCTAAAACATGAGCCTGTAAAATACCAAGCCATTATATTAATAGCGATGATGGGCGGATTAAGAAAAGGAGAAGTTTTAGGGTTGAGATGGGAAGATGTAGATTTTAAAAATAATCTTATCCACATAAAGAAAGCAACTCAATATCTCCCCGACAAAGGAACTCATGAAAAACCAACTAAAACTCCTTCATCAATAAGAACAATAGCTTTACCTCAAATGATTATAGATATTCTAAAAGAACATGAAAAGAATGAGAAAGAAAAAGAACGTATCTGTGCTGAACTTTGGAAAGGAGAAGGTTTTGTATTTACACAAAAAGATGGTTCATTAATAAATCCCAATATACCTACGCAGTGGTTTGGGAGATTCTTAGAAAGGAACAATCTTAAAAAAATAACATTTCACGAACTCAGACATACTGGAGCTTCTCTTTTGAGAGATAGTAAAAAGCTCACCATAGAAGAATTATCTAAATGGCTAGGACATTCAAATGTTTCTACTACAATGGACATATACGTTCATCCATTTAAGAAAACAGAGGAAGTCGCGGCCGATGCTATGGAGGAGATTTTTAATGAATAATAGGATTTGTCCCCAAAATGTCCCCATTTATGCATTATGTAAACCACATCTAAAGTACTGTATGTTTTAAACATTAGATATATACATAAGTATAGTTGCCACTCGTTAGAATAGCAAAAAATATCATTCCTATAACCATAGGAATA
>CCEZ01000061.1 GCA_000751555.1 Anaerosalibacter massiliensis
ATCTGGCAACTTCCTACTCTCCCAGAGTGTTTCCACTCAAGTACCATCAGCGTTAGAAGGCTTAACTTCTGTGTTCGGTATGGGAACAGGTGTGACCCTTCTGCTATCGTCACCAGATAATGTATTAAATTGAAAATAAGATACACAGTAAGATATATTGGTCAAGCCCTCGACTTATTAGTATCTCTTAGCTAAGAATATTGCTACTCTTACACCTGAGACCTATCAACCAAGTAGTCTACTTGGAGTCTTACTCTTACGATGGGAAATCTCATCTTGAAGGGGGCTTCGTGCTTAGATGCCTTCAGCACTTATCCCTTCCAGACATAGCTACTCAGCTGTGCCTTTGGCAAGACAACTGATGCACCAGTGGTCTGTCCATTCCGGTCCTCTCGTACTAGGAATGGCTCTTCTCAAATTTCCTACGCCTACGACGGATAGGGACCGAACTGTCTCACGACGTTCTGAACCCAGCTCGCGTGCCTCTTTAATGGGCGAACAGCCCAACCCTTGGGACCTACTCCAGCCCCAGGATGAGACGAGCCGACATCGAGGTGCCAAACCTCCCCGTCGATGTGGACTCTTGGGGGAGATAAGCCTGTTATCCCCGGGGTAGCTTTTATCCGTTGAGCGATGGCCCTTCCATGCGGTGCCACCGGATCACTAAGTCCAAGTTTCCTTACTGCTCCACTTGTAGGTGTCGCAGTTAAGCTCCCTTATGCCTTTACACTCTATGCACGATTTCCGACCGTGCTGAGGGAACCTTTGAGCGCCTCCGTTACATTTTAGGAGGCGACCGCCCCAGTCAAACTGCCCGACTGACAGTGTCCCAAGACTGGATTCACAGTCTCTGGTTAGAACTTCAGCATTGCAAGAGTGGTATCCCAATGTTGACTCTGCTAAAGCTGGCGCCCTAGCTTCTCAGTCTCCCACCTATGCTGTACAAGCAATACCGAAATCCAATGTCAGCCTACAGTAAAGCTCCACGGGGTCTTTCCGTCCTGTCGCAGGTAACTCGCATCTTCACGAGTACTACAATTTCACCGGATCCCTTGTTGAGACAGTGCCCAAATCGTTACACCTTTCGTGCGGGTCGGAACTTACCCGACAAGGAATTTCGCTACCTTAGGACCGTTATAGTTACGGCCGCCGTTTACTGGGGCTTAAGTTCTGAGCTTCGCATACGCTAACTCTTCCCCTTAACCTTCCAGCACCGGGCAGGTGTCAGCCCCTATACATCGTCTTTCGACTTAGCAGAGACCTATGTTTTTGATAAACAGTCGTTTGGGCCTATTCACTGCGGCCAACTAATGCTTACGCAGTAAATGCTTCACCTTAGTTGGCACCCCTTCTCCCGAAGTTACGGGGTTATTTTGCCTAGTTCCTTAACAAGGGTTCTTCCGCACGTCTTAGGATTTTCTCCTCGCCTACCTGTGTCGGTTTGCGGTACGGGTATTTATATACTCGATAGAGGCTTTTCTTGGCAGTATGGATTCAGCTACTTCACTACTTGTTTTTCGCTCCCCATCACCTCTTGAAACTCTCCTACGGATTTGCCTATAGGAGCTTTCTACAGGTTTGGACGTACATAACCAACAGTACGCATAGCCTATCCTCCTGCGTCACCCCTTCTCTCAAACGCATATAAATAGTACAGGAATCTCAACCTGTTGTCCATCGCCTACGCCATTGGGCCTCAGCTTAGGTCCCGACTAACCCTGAGAGGACGAGCCTTCCTCAGGAAACCTTAGGCTTTCGACGGGCGAGATTCTCACTCGCCTTATCGCTACTCATGCCAGCATTCTCTCTTCTGTATAGTCCACCACTCCTTACGGTGTAGCTTCAGCCCATACAGAATGCTCCTCTACCATTCTTACGAATCCACAGCTTCGGTACCAGATTTTAGCCCCGGAAATCTTCGGCGCAAAGCCACTCGACCAGTGAGCTGTTACGCACTCTTTAAATGAGTGGCTGCTTCTAAGCCAACATCCTGGTTGTCTGTGTAACTTTACATCCTTTCCCACTTAATCTGGATTTAGGGACCTTAGCTGGTGGTCTGGGCTCTTTCCCTTTCGACTACGAAACTTATCTCCCGCAGTCTGACTCCCAAGCAACATGACTGTGGCATTCGGAGTTTGATAGGTTTTGGTAGCACAAAGTGCCCCTAGACCATTCAGTGCTCTACCTCCACGTCACTTACTTGAGGCTAGCCCTAAAGCTATTTCGAGGAGAACCAGCTATATCCAGGTTCGATTGGAATTTCACCGCTACCCACAAGTCATCCGATAGTTTTTCAACACTAAACGGTTCGAGCCTCCACGAAATTTTACTTTCGTTTCGCTCTGCTCATGGGTAGGTCACCTGGTTTCGGGTCTACGACATATAACTAATAGCCCTATTTAGACTTGGTTTCCCTACGGCTTCACTTTTAAAAAGCTTAACCTTGCTATATATCGTAACTCGCTGGCTCGTTCTACAAAAAGTACGTGGTTGCACATAAAAAGTGCTTCCACTGCTTGTAAACATAGGGTTTCAGATTCTATTTCACTCCCCTTCCGGGGTTCTTTTCACCTTTCCCTCACGGTACTTCTTCACTATCGGTCACCAGTTAGTATTTAGCCTTGGGAGATGGTCCTCCCAGCTTCCCACAGGATTTCACGTGCCCCATGGTACTTTGGATACCAGCTATAAATCAATTTGTTTCACTTACAGGACTATCACCTTCTATAGTAAACCTTTCCAGGTTTTTCAGCTACAAATTAAATTTATGTGATGCTGGTCCACAACCCTTATAGAGTAAACTCTATAAGTTTAGGCTCCTTCCCTTTCGCTCGCCGCTACTTAGGAAATCGAGTTTTCTTTCTTTTCCTCAGGGTACTTAGATGTTTCAGTTCCCCTGGTATTCCTTCATCTACCTATGAATTCAGTAGATGATACCTAGAAAATCTAGGTAGGTTTCCCCATTCGGAAATCCTCGGATCAAAGCTTGTTTGCAGCTCCCCGAGGCATTTCGGTGCTTACCCCGTCCTTCATCGGCTTCTGGTGCCAAGGCATTCACCCTATGCCCTTATTAGCTTGACCAGTGAAATTGTTATATTAACTAACAATTTTTCTTACTGTGTAATTTTCAATGTACATGAGTTACA
>CCEZ01000062.1 GCA_000751555.1 Anaerosalibacter massiliensis
AAATAATTTTCTTAACTTTTTCAACTATATTTTCTACTGTTAAACCATATTTCTTTAGTACATCTTCTGCAGTTCCTGATTCTCCGAATTTATCTTCTACACCTATTCTTTTTAAAGGTACTGGATAATTTTCTACAAGAACTTCTGCTACAGCACTACCTAGCCCTCCAATGATGCTATGTTCTTCTACAGTAACTATTTTTTTAGTTTCTTTTGCTGCTTTTATGATAATATCTTCATCTATAGGTTTTATAGTGGACATATTTATAACTCTTGCTGATATTCCATGGTTCTCTAATATTTTACCCGCTTCTAATGCTTTTGATACCATGATTCCTGTTGCAATAATGGTTATATCATTTCCAGCTTTTAATTCAACACCTTTACCTATTTCAAAATTATAATCTTGGTTAAATATTACTGGCTCTTTGCTTCTACCAAGTCTTATATATACTGGTCCATTATATTGACTTGCTTTTATTATAGCTTTTTTAGCTTCTACTCCGTCAGCAGGACATAGGACTGTCATGTTGGGTATTGACCTCATTAGACTTAAATCTTCTACGGATTGATGGGTTGCACCATCTTCTCCTACAGTAAGACCTGCATGGGTTGCTGCAATTTTTACATTTAGTTTGGGATAACATATTGAGTTTCTAATTATTTCAAATGCTCTTCCTGTGGCAAACATTGCAAAAGTACTTGCAAAAGGAATCTTCCCTGTGGTTGCTAGACCTGCAGCAGTTCCCATAAGATTTTGCTCTGCTATTCCTACATTAAAAAATCTCCCTGGATACTCTTTTTTAAATACTGCGGTTTTAGTTGACCCTGAAAGGTCTGCATCTAATACTACAATATCTTTGTTTGTTTTTCCTAGTTCTTTTAGAGCTTCACCGTAGGCATCTCTAGTTGCCATGAATTTAGTCATTTATTCCACCTCCAAGTTCTTTTATTGCTTTTTCTGCTTCTTCTTTGCTAGGTGCATTTCCGTGCCATCCTACTTGGTTTTCCATGAAAGAAACGCCTTTTCCTTTAATAGTTTTTGCTATGATTATAGTGGGTTTTCCCTCTACTTTTTTAGCTTCATCGATTGCATTAAATATTTCTTGAAAGTCATGACCATCAATTGATATTGTATGCCAGCCAAATGCTTTAAATTTTTCATCTATAGGTTCTATATTCATGACATCTTTATTTCTACCATCTATTTGTAAACCATTATGATCTATGAATACTGTTAAATTGTCTAATTTATAGTGGGCTGCAAACATAGCTGCTTCCCATATAATTCCTTCTTGTACTTCTCCATCTCCTAAAAGAGCATATACTCTGTAACCTTTATTGTCTAATTTACTTGCTAGAGCCATTCCATTAGCTGCTGAAAGTCCTTGACCTAATGAACCTGTAGTCATATCTACACCTGGAGTTCCTTTCATATCTGGATGACCTTGTAGCATGGAATCTATTTTTCTAAGGCTGCTTAATTCTTCTTTTGGAAAATATCCTTTCTCCGCCAATGCAGCATAAAGTACTGGTGCTCCATGTCCCTTTGATAAAACAAATCTATCTCTGTCATCCTTTTTAGGATTTGTAGGATCAATGTTCATTTCTTTAAAATAAAGAGCAGTTAATATTTCACATGCTGAAAGAGAACCTCCAGGATGTCCTGATTTTGATTTTTCAAGCATTTTTATTATATCTATCCTTAGTGTATTTGCTATATCACTATATTTTTTGTAATTATTCAAAATATCCCTCCTATAATTAATAAACTTTAATATAAAACTCCTTTTAAAATTATAACTTATATATACTCTTTCTAAAAGAATTTGTCACCAACCTTTAGGAATACAAATCTCTTAAAGATCGATGACAAATTAATATATTAAAACACTTAAAGCATATGAATTTTTAATTATTGTCAACTACTACCATGATTTTTTCAAAAAATATATCTCGTTTATATATCTTCTCAAACATTTCAGGAAGTTCATCTAGTTTTATACGATGGGTTACAAGTGGTGATATCTTAAGTTCCTCTTTCTTCATATAATGTATAGTACTTGTCCACTCTCTTCCTGGAAAAGGATAAGAATACCCTACCCATGTTCCTTTTACAGTTAGTTCATTTCTAAGAATTTTTTCAAAGTGTACCCTTGGCATCTCTACATCACCATAAGGTATACCTGCATACAAAACAGTTCCTCCTTTTTTAGGCAATGACAGTGCCTGAGCACAGGTTATTGGAGTTCCAGCAGATTCTACTGCTACATCTACTCCTTTGAAATTTGTAAACTCTTTAACCTTTTCTATAACATCATCTTTCTTTCCATTTATACATATGTCAGCACCAAGTTCTTTAGCAATCTTTAATTTTTCATCAAATATATCTATAGCTATAATTTTAGTTGCTCCAAATATTTTAGCCCACTGAATAGATAATAAGCCTATAGGACCTGTCCCCAAAACAGCAACAGTATCTCCGACTTCGATATTAACCCTATACATTCCATGTGCAGCTATACAAGCGGGTTCAATCCCAGCAGCAGTCTCATAACTTATACCTTCAGGCAATTTTATCAAATTTCTACTGCTTATTTTCACATATTCAGCGAAACATCCACCTGCATCTCCATTTCCTATAATCTTTAAATCTTCACATCTAGAAAACAGACCTTGTTTACACTGTTCACATTTAAAACATGGCAAGGACGGACTTACAGCTACAGAATCTCCAGGTTTTACATTCTTTACATTTGCTCCGACTTCTACTACTTCTCCAGAGAATTCATGCCCAAATATTTCTCCAGAAGCATGAGGACCTGTTTTACTATATTTTGATATATCAGAACCACAAATACCAGCAACTTTTACTTTTACTATAACATCATCATCTAATTCAATTTCAGGAATAGATACATCTTCAATTCTTATATCTCTAATACCATAAAATCTAGCAGCTTTCATTATAGATTTCCTCCCTTTATAATTAACCTTTAGCATAATATACAAGTATAATAAATATATTTTCTTATCTAATAATTTTACTGTAACACGTTCAAATAGTAATAAACAGTTGAAAATGCTACAAAAGAATTGAAGAATTCTATATAAAAAAATAGGACTATCTTAATAAACAGATAGTCCTGAAAAATTAATTTATTATTCAATTATTACCTAAAAAATTAATTTTAAGTTTCATTAGTTAATTTCTAGGATTAATTAAGCATTTTCTTTCTTATTTCCTCTATTTCTTCTTTCTTTAATCCTGTTGCAGCTATTATTTTATCTATTGTTAAACTCATTTTAATTAATTTTTTAGCTACTTCTATTTTCTCTTCCTGCCTTCCTTCTTGTATTCCCTCTTGTTTCCCTTCTTGTCTTCCTTCTTGTCTTCCTTTTTCCATATATCTTTCTATTATTGTCATTATCACTTCACTCCCTTCAGGATAGATTTTCTCTACATTTTCCCTCATATCTTCTATATCATCTTCTGTTAAACTAGGTCTTGCACTCATTAGATATTTAATAAATGTTTCGAAATATTCTATTCCTGTTTGTTTATCCTCTAATTCTTGTAAATATTTTACGGCTGTTTCTACTGATTTTTGAATACCTTTATTATCTTTTACAAAGATATCTCTAAATATGGTTAATATTATTCTAAGTTGTGCTTCTCCTTTTATTTCTTCATCTGTATATTGGGATAAATCATATATTAAATATTCATAGTTTGGAATATACTTTTTTATGTCTTCTGGCAGATTTTCATATCCTGTTATCAATTCTCCCAGACTAGTATTTAGATTCCATCTACCTTTTCCATGATATATTACTAATGGTATTATTACTGGCAATTCATATATATTCCCTTTATTTATCTTAGCTTCCCATATTTCTATCATATATTTTAATAATTGAAAAGATATATTTTTTGATTTATAGCTTTTATGCTCGAATAATAAGTAGATATATCCTTCTTTGTTATTTATATTTACCTTGAAAAGCATGTCTGAAAACATTTCTTCTAAATCTTCTGTTATAAAGCCATCTTTTTGAGGTTCTAAAGTACTTGTATCTATTACTCTTAGAATATTTTTTGGTAGATAATTTTCTATGAAATCCTTTGTTACTTCTACTTTACCAAAAACCTCCTTGAAAAATTTATCATGAGGATTGGATACTTCTTTCATATTCCATTCACCTACTTTTAATAGTATTATACCATATTTCAATATTTCAGAATAGTCTTGATATAACTATTCTAAAATTAAAATTAACTAAAAAACCTACCAATAGAAAATGGCAGGTTTTTGTCTATTTCAAAACCTTCTCAAGCAAATTATCATAATTTTTATAGGCTATTAATTCTATTTCTTCTTCTCTGTAACCTCTTTCTCTCATCCTGTTAATTAAGTTATTAATATCAGCTTCTGATGATAGTCCTTCTACAGTTATAGAATTGGTTATAGGATCTGGCTCTCCTACATAGGATGGAGGTAGAAAATCGCAAAAATCAAACCCAAATCCAATATGTTCTATACCTATTAATCTTTTTATATAATCAATTTGGTCTATTAAATCATCTATCTTCTGTTTATTCCTATCATCGTTTACAAATACACTAACTGAATTTACCCCAACTAATCCTCCACTTTTAGCAATTGCTAACAACTGTTCATCATTGAGATTCCTTTTAACATTTGCAAAATACCTAGCATTTGAATGAGAAGCAATAATAGGTCCTGAAGCTATACTAACTATATCCCAAAAAGACTTTTCGTTTAAATGGGATACATCTAGCAAAATACCTAATTCTTCTATTTTTTCAATAGCCTTTATCCCTAGAGAAGTAACTCCGTTAGTATCATCACCCACTCCAGAAGCTAACATATTTCTTTTATTCCATGTAAGAGAAGCATGTCTTAAGCCTATATCATTATAATATGTCTCTATTAAATTCACATTGTCTTCAATACTAGTTAATCCTTCCATTCCTATTAATATATTAATCTTATCCTCTTCAAATCCCTTTTTAAAATCCTCATATCTTTTAACAACATTTATTATATCTGCGGCTTCGTCAAATTCTTCTTTCATAGAATTTATAATTTGGCTTGTCCTATCTTTTGGGTTTTGTAAATGTTCTGGATCAACCCAAATAACCCATATAACTGATTTAACATTTGATTTCAAAAAATTTTCATGATGATATTTTCTAAAAACCTCCCTTTCACCATTAAGTCTTCTTAAATTAATATCTGTTAATATATCTGAGTGCCCATTGAATATAATCATAGTACTTCCCCCTAAAATGCCATAAATCCGTTAAATCAGAATGTTTCCAACAATTATGCCAAAATAGTTTCCGATAACATATCCACATACTGCCACTAAAATCGACGGACCTACTAATGACGTCCAACCTTTAGATATTGCCATAGCAGGTGCTGTTGCAGGTCCTCCTACATTAGCATTTGAAGCAATAATTGCCTCCTCTAAATTAAAGTTAAATATTTTAGCTCCTATAAATACTATCAACATATTTATAGCAACCATAATTGCACAGAATACTAGAAGTAATGGTGCTGTTTTAATAATAGCTGGTATAGATGCTGGAGTACCTATTACTACCATAAATACAATCATCAAGAACATTCCTATTTCTTGTGCTCCTTTTATGGAAGAGAAAAATTCTGCTTTGTAAGTTGCTAATAACATAGTTAATGTAGTTAATATTAGATACATATTTCCTAGTAATGAATTTAGTATGCCAAAGAAATGATTGCTTGTTGGGATGATTCTTGAAAAGAAATCTGAAATTCCTATAGATATAGTTACAATAATAACTGAACTAGCGAAGGCAAAGGCAATGTCCTTGACTGTAACTTTAGCTTTTTTCATATTGTCTGTACCTTTATGTTCTTCCATTGTTCCAGCTGTAGTAGCTTTAAATTTGGACTCAACTTCATCAATTAATGGATGAGAGTAGTGTTTTCTGAAAAAATCCATTGATGGAATTGACAATAGAACAAAGAAGTACAATGCCATCAATACATTGTCTGCAATAGTTGTTGCAGCTATTATCTCACTAGGTGCATTGAAAGCATCAGATAAAGCTACAAAATTAACTCCCCCACCTATATAAGATCCTGTCATAATAGTTGCCACATAACCTAAATTAGGAATATGATTTCGTAATGCAAAGTATCCTACAAATGCACCTACAAGAGTTCCAACTGCACCTATAATGAAAGTTAATAACAATCTACCACTTTCTCTCCATATTTTCTTTATATTGCATTCATAAAGAAGCATTGGAATAGCCAAAGGTATCATATAAGTCCATACTTTGTCATATACTGGAGATTCTGTAGGGATAATATGTAGATTTGATAGTACCAAAGAGCCTAAAAGAGCAATAACTGAACTAGTGACTTTGGATGCCCATTTATATTTCTGTTCTAAATGAATACTTACAGCTGCCCAACCAATTAAAAATGACCACAAAAGCCAAGTCTGATCTGGTTTTATTAAACTTTCCATGTTTAAACCTCCCTATTTAAATTATTTTAGTTATACAAAATATTAAACTTCACAAATAAAATTTGATATGAAACATATTAAAATATTTTTAAAAAATCTTTTCCTCTATATCATTAAAAGCCTATTTTTTTATATTCATATCACCCCTTTTTTATGTTTTTAAATAATGTTTTATTCTTTTACTTGTAATATAAATAGAGTTAGTTATTAAATGTACCAAAGTGGATTTATTTAATATTATAGCACCTTTATGTCGCATGTCAAGGTTTTTTCGTCTTTTTGGTACATACTCTTATATAAGAACATAAGAAATGCTATGTTTTATTTATAGATAGTTTAAAAGTATTAAGATTTAAAAATTTGAAGGGTAAGGGTGGAGAAAATGTCTTTTGGTAATAGGTTGAGAAAACTGAGATTGGAAAATAATATGACACAAGAAGATTTATCAAAAAAATTAAATGTTTCTAGGGCAACTGTTGGAAGATATGAAACTAATGAAAGATTTCCAGATAAAAATTTATTAAAAGAAATAGCAGATATTTTTGAAGTATCAATTGATTATCTTCTTGGCAGAACAAATAATAGGAATGGAAATATATATTGCAAAGAAACCCATGATATAGAATATACAAAAAATAATTTATATAGCATATTTGAAAATGAAATATTAAAAAGATTATTAGAAGAAAATATAATAGTTGAAGGTGAATCTATTCCACCAATTGTTTTTGACAGGATTTTAAAATATGGCTTAGAAGCTGCCATAGAGATATTTAAATTAGAAAAGAAACTAGGAAAATAAATTTTCTAGTTTCTTTTTATAATCATTAAAATATATTCAATAAAAATGTCCATTTTTAATCATTTTTACACTTCATAACCCGCTTTCATTTTTGAATGTAATCTTTTAAGTGCATTTCGCCATAATATTGCTTTGAGTATAAGAGTATTGTTACAAAAAAGTAATTTTTATCTTGACTAGTTCTTGATATCTTTTATTTTGATTAATTAAGCATTTTCTTCCTTATTTCCTCTATTTTCTCTTTCTTTAATCCTGTAGCAGCTATTATTTTATCCATTATTAAATCCATTTCAATTAATTTTTTAGCTACTTCTATTTTCTCTTCCCGTCTTCCTTCCTGCTTTCCTTTTTCCATTCCCTCTTATATATCTTCTGGTAAATATTTATATATTGTTATAGATTTTCCTAATCTAGTATTTACAGTATTACACCATATTTTAATATTTCAGAATAATATTAAGACAGCTTCACTTTCAAAAAATAGAGATGTAAATATACTTTTAAATATAAAAAATACTCTCCTAAGCTAGCAGATTTTACTTTTATCTGTCTACCTTAAGGAGAGTATACTATATAAGCCTTTTGGTATTTAAATTTTTAAATAATCCAAGATTCCCATGGCTATTGCCTGAGCCATAGCATCTTGCTTATTCTTTAAAATATTTGCATCCTGACTATTGGTTATAAAGGCTGTTTCAACTAATGCAGCTGGCATTTTTGTTTGTCTTAACACTGCAAAATTCTCTTGTTTAACGCCTCTATTACTATTATAAACTCCATTTCTTAATATACTATTTTGAATACATTTAGCTAATTTTGTTCCTTCTGTACTACCTGGATAATGATAAGTTTCTACTCCTTTTGCAGATCCTTCAGTAAAAGAATTACAATGAAGAGATACGAATACATCTGCATTAGCATTATTTGCCATACCAGCTCTATCTGATAACTCTACAAAAACATCTGTAGTTCTTGAATATTTGACATTAATATTATGTTTTTTCAATATTTCTCCTGTTTTAAGAGCAATAGATAAAGCGACATCTTTTTCTTTTAATCCATTACCTGAAGCTCCTGGATCTTTTCCTCCATGACCTGGATCCAAAAACACAGATATTTTTGATTCTTTTGCTTCTTTTACATGTTCTCCATATACCCAGCCAGTTTTTCCATTAGCACTTATCTTATACCAACCATTGGATTCAGCTAGTACTGTATATTTGCTCCCTTTTTTTACTTGGGTTATTATTGAACTAGCTGTACTTGCTTTCTCTCTTACGTTTAATACATCTGCTACTACTTCAACTGTACTAATTTTTGGAGTATTATCTTCTTCTTTTGCTTCTTTTACATGCTCTCCATATACCCAGCCAGT
>CCEZ01000063.1:0-2762 GCA_000751555.1 Anaerosalibacter massiliensis
TAGTTCTATTAAAGTCATCTACCATACCATCACTAGTTGTTATACTATCTAATTTACATTCTACTTTAGTTCTATTAAAGAAAAAATGAAAGAAGTTGGTGGGACTGTAGAAGCTGCATTTACATTCTACTTTAGTTCTATTAAAGCTTCTTTTAATTGTATAAGTGCATCCTTTAGTCCATCATTTACATTCTTGTAAGTGGTAAAATAAAACCATGAGATTTCGGAAAACAAAAACCCTGAAAATTTTCCAGTTATATATAAAATAAATTCATTTTCCTGTAAAATATTTTACAGGAGGTGGAGTGAAGATGGGATTGAAGGTATGGAAAATGTTTAATGAAATAAAAAACATGAAAGAGTTAGGATTAAAGAAATCTCAGATTTCAAGATATTTAGATTTAGACTATGGAACAGTTTCTAAGTACTGGAATATGTCAGCAGAGGAGTTTGGAAAAATGATGGAAGGAAGAAAACATAAAAAGAAGAAGTTAGATAAATATGAGAGTGAAATAGTAGGATGGCTAAGGGATTTCCCTGATATGAGTTCATCACAAATACTTGATTGGTTAAAAGAAAGGTATGGCAATATTCAATGCACTGACAGGAGTGTAAGAAATTATGTAAAATATATAAGAGAGAAATATTATATACCAAAAATTAAGTATACAAGACAGTATGAGGCAGTACCTGAACTTCCAATGGGATATCAAGCACAAGTTGACTTTGGTGAGATATGGTTAAAAGATATTGAAGGAAAGAGAGTTAAAGTTTACGCTTTTGCAATGGTACTTACTCATTCAAGAATGAAATATGCCTACTGGCAAGACAAACCATTTACAACTAGTGATTTTATCAAAGCACATACTAAAGCATTTGAATACTTTAGAGGTAAGACCCAAGAGATAGTATATGACCAAGATAGATTGTTAGCTGTTGATGAAAATTATGGAGATATAATCTTT
Source organism: Anaerosalibacter massiliensis (assembly GCA_000751555.1). Taxonomy (GTDB): domain Bacteria; phylum Bacillota; class Clostridia; order Tissierellales; family Sporanaerobacteraceae; genus Anaerosalibacter; species Anaerosalibacter massiliensis. The sequence continues at coordinate 966 of CCEZ01000063.1, forward strand.
ACAGAAGAGTTTCAAAATTTTAAAGATCTTATGAAGATTAGAGTAAGGATGTGCAGAGGATATGACCCAGAAAGTAAAGGAAAGATTGAGGCTGTTGTTAAATATTTAAAATATAATTTTGCTAATCATAGAACCTTCACAAACATAGATGATTTCAACAGAAGTTGTCTTTTATGGCTTGAAAGAACAGGAAATGCTAATGTACATGGAACAACAAAAAAGATACCGAAAGAGGTATATACCACTGAAAAGGAATACCTTCTTCCGGTTACAGAAACATTTGTTAATTCATCGCCTAATACAATTTTAACTTATACTGTAAGAAAAGACAATACTGTTTCATATAAGCAGAATAGATATCAGGTTCCAAAGAGTACATATGAACCTGGTAAAAAAGTTGGAATTACTAATTTAGATGGTGTAATAAAAATAGTTGATAACGACTCAGGTGAAATAATAGTAGAACATAAAGAATGTATATTAAAGGGAAGGTTGATAAAGCTTGATCATCCCGAAAGGGATAAAACATCAAAGATTGATAAATTATATAATGATACTTTAAATGAACTTAATAATAGTGATAAGGCTAGATATTTTCTCTATAGTATTAGTACTGAAAAGCCAAGATATATAAGGGATCAATATAGCTTAATATGTAAGGTTTGTAAAGCTACAGAAGATGAACTTATTGAAAAATCTCTTGAATATTGTATAGAAAGAGAGCTATTTAGTGCTGTAAGCTTTAAAGATACAATTGAATTCTTAAGTGAAAAATATAAATTACAAGAATCCCAGAAATCAGAAAATAGAAGTACTGAAAACATTCCTTCTATCCCTCAAAAATATAATATTAAAACTCAGGTGAGAGATACATCTGAATATGTGAAAGCATTGGAGGGATAAAATGTTAACTAAAAATGATACTATAAAAGAATATGCAAAGGAATTAAAATTATCTAATCTTTGTAGAAAAGCAGAGGATTTTATTGAGGATGGAGAGAAAAAAGACTTATCCTATCAAGATTTTTTACTCAATATTTTAAACGAAGAGATAGTTGCTAAAGAAGAAAAAAGAAGACAAGGTCGTTTAAAAAATTCTGGTCTTCCAATTATAAAAACAATAGAAGAATTTGATTTTGAATTTCAAAAATCAATTACTAAAAAGCAAATAAATAGACTTTTAGAAATGGATTGGATAGATAAAATATATAACCTTGTCTTCTTAGGCCCTCCGGGCGTAGGGAAAACACATATATCAATAGCTTTAGGTTATAAGGCTATTGATATGGGATACAAGGTAAGTTTTATATCAATGGATAATCTAATGTATGCACTAAAAACACAGGATATCTATAGAAAGAGTAAAATAAGGATAGGTAAAATCCATTCTTCAGATCTTGTAATTATTGACGAAATAGGTTATTTGCCAATAAATCGTGAAGAGGCAAATATGTTCTTTCAATTAATATCATCATTACATGAACAAGCTTCTGTAATAATTACATCCAACAAAGGATTTGGAGATTGGAATGAGCTTTTAGGAGATCCAGCATTAACTACAGCTATACTTGATAGACTTACCTTTAAATGTGAATTATTTAATATGACTGGTCAAAGTTATCGACTCACTCATAGAAAATCTTTTTTGGAGGATTAAAAACTGGAAATTATTCATGAAAAATATTTTCCGAAATTTATTGAAAAGTACTTGCCGTTTACAATTCTACTTTAGTTCTATTAAAGAAATCATTAAAGATAAATTCCTTGCTTATACAAGTTGATTTACATTCTACTTTA
>CCEZ01000064.1 GCA_000751555.1 Anaerosalibacter massiliensis
CTCTAAAAATAAAAATCCTGAAATAGAGAAAGAAAAAGAAAAAATACTAGAAAATATAAATGAATCACCCAGTGGTTTAGCTGATTATGAGAATTGGAAAAAGAAAAATGCAGAATTCCAAAAAAGAAAAAGAAATCTTCAAATCTAGCATGAAATTTTTATAGGGATGGAGAAAAAGAAAAACAGACCCTTTCCACAAAAATAAAAAAATTGGAAAGTTATAAGGCAGGGTTGCCCTACAAAATTTATATAAAACACATATACCAAATATGGTATACCTAATCAATATTATTTTCTTTAGAAAGGTATAATATACTTTGTACAAAGTATATTATACCTTTCTAAAGGTTAATGTTAATGTTTTTACATCAATACGAAAAAATAACTGCCAAAGTTTCCGCTCGTTTTTATAAAATCAAGGTAGTATTTTATTATTTTTACAAACCAAAAAATAATAAAATCTCCACCTTGATTTTATAAATTTTACATGCTTTTTTTAAAAATAGGCGAAGGCAAACAAGAATATCTATAGAAAAATTTCTTTTCCCTTCGCCATAAAAATTTTAGCATGTAAAACCACTCATTGTTTTTTGTGGTCATAAAAAAAGAGCCTAGGCTTTAGGCTCCAAGAATATCTTTTAAAATAAACTTGATTTTTTATAGAATCTTTTTTTAGAATTAAAATACTAGCATATGCTATAATGTACTAGCCGCTAAACACCTTCACAAAGGAGGTGAAAAAATTGCTTAGACTAAAGAACTGGTACCAACGCAACAAAAAGTCTATATTCGAACTTATGGAAATCATAAGTTTTTTTATAGCATTAACTACCTTTTTACTTAAACTTAAGTAAGGTAGTTAATAGGGAGTTCCGCTAAGCTCCCGAAAATAAAAAGAGTACAGTAGCCGCTAAACTACTATACTCTTTTTATTTTCCGCTAAATTGCTTTAAACTAAGAACTGATACATTCTTATATTATGTTCTATTTTCAATTATAGTATATCATTTTTTTAAAAAAAGTACAAAAATAAAAACAAAATTCAACAATCAGGCTCCAAAGATAATTCTCTAACAAAACATTTCTTCACTACTTACTTTTTAAAGTAGCAAATGTTAAATTATCAAGTCCCATTATTCGATCGTCAAACATTTGTAAAAATCTTGTGAAATCATCTGTTAAATATTTGTAATCAAACTCATTGATACCCCTATAAATATATAATTCATTTTCCAACTTAAATGAATTACTATCAATTAACCCAGTTACATTATCAATAAATACATATATATATAAAAACTCATATTCATCCAAACTTATAGTAATATTTTCTTTTTCAGATAGAAATATTTTATTATTTTTATCTGCTTTAGTATTTAAAACAAATTTTGAAAGCTTTATTTTTTTCACATCTAAATTATATTTTATATATAAATCATTTAATTCATTCTTAAATAACTTTTCATCATCTCCAAATAATATATCTATATCTTCATAAAATTGATACTTCTTTATTTCTTTAGAATCCATATTATATACAGAATAATTTTCTTCAAGATAATTTATGATAGAAGCATAATTTTTCTTATTAAACACAATTTTATCAGAATATTTATCTATTAAATTTGCAATTCTTTTTAAAAATAAATCCTCATGAACTCGAAACTTATCATTATAATTATATTCTTTCATACAAGACATATTTTTTCCTCCTAATTAAGTAAAAAAATAGTGAGTATATGTTTCTCACTATTTTTTTACTTACATTTCAATTTTCAATATTAAATATACTATCTAGGCCATACATTATACCAATTATTATGTGCTATAGCATATTCTCCAGTATGAACTCTAAAACCCCCTGATTTCAATCTTACTTGATAATGTTTTCTATTAGGTAAACTAATAGTACCTATTTTAATATTTCTAGAATTACTCATACCAAAGTGTTTAGTATGTGCCTTATTATATAATATATCCCTATTAATTACTCCATCCCTAACTTGAATAACTCCACTAAACATATCAGCTTGATAACGACCAGAAAGTTTAAAATGCATTGAAAGAGCATATTTTCCAGATTTAACTTTACTCATATAAAATTTTACAGAACCTACACTAGCACCATTTGCAACAGTACGTATTTCTTTTCCAAATCGTTCACCAGAATTATTAATTGAATCATCAATGTATAATTCAATTTCTCCTTCATAATCTCCTTTATCATTCAATTCTAAATTAACATCTACATAATCATCCTTAGCACTTTCTGCATTAACAGTAGTAATAAAACTAAACACAAATACAATTGATAAAATAAAAGAGAAAAATAAAAGAGAAAAATCTAACAGTTTTCTTCATAAATATCCCCTTTCTTCAAGATTATTTTATAAAAAAATTCATACTACTAGCAAATATACCAAATTATATAATAAATATCAAAATAATCTTATAATCATATTTTTTTATAAATCTAATTTCACATATTGATTGTATCCTACGCCCCACTTGTATCTTTCAATAACATACTCTAAATCATCTCTTAATTCATCTTCATTATTCGTATGTATTAAATCACCATTTTCCATATCATCTAATTTTAACTCCTGTTGGATTTCTCTTAGTTTACCTCCAAAAGCTACAAGTCGCCTATGTGCGAGAGCTTTATCTAAAATAAAAACAGCATCATCTGTGAGTTCTTCATCAATCTGTCCATCCTCATTTTTTATTATAATATCATCATCTTTAACACTATATTTAGCAACTTCAGAAATTGATTTTTGAGTTTCAAACTTAGTTCCTGTCTTAAATGCTTTTATATTTACCATTGGATCATAGTCTACTCCCATACAAGATTTCCAAAGTTTTACCCAATCCTCATGAGTTATATAATATTTAGGGTCAGTAAAATAGCTTTCATTAACCATTAAAATCATATGAAAATGAGGGTGATATGTATCATAATTATCTGATGTTTTATCTAAATTATGAGTAACTTCTAATGCTCTAAACCAACCTTTTATAGCTTGTTTAAATATTTTCCTTTTACTCATTTTATTAAATGCATAAAATAAATTATTTATTTGATTTGATAAATCTTCTCCATATACATTTTTACAAGTTAATGTCAAAAATAAAAATCTATAGCTTTTTTCTTCTAAAGCTTTATCCATAACTTGTGAAGCTTGTCCATAAATTTTTAACGACCTTCTCCAAGAACACATTGGGCATAACCTCACTTTGCAGAAATTAGCACGATTCAACTTCTTTTCTCCTGTTTCTATATGTTTTTTATATTCTAAAAATGAACCACAATCCCTAATCCTATAATACTTTTTATCTCCTAATCTAAAATAAGATTCAGCTAATTCTATTGTTTTTAACTTTTTTTCTCTCCAAGGTCTTTCTTTTCCTGTTTTTGTTAAGTCTTTTAGTACTTCACATTTTTCTAATTCTATGTTATTATATTTATACAAGTGAATCAGTCCTTTCTGTGAAACCAGAAGGGAATAAAAAAATAAAATGAATATAAAAATATCCCTTGTGGTCTTTAAATTTAATCTCATCAATTAAATTATAACACAGGGATATTTTTCTGTCCAAAAATACTATGCTAAAAAAAAGGGTTTTTCCCCCCCATATGCATTGAAAAATACACACTTAAGGACATTCAACATAAATTCCTAGTGTTTCTATAGTATCAAGATAAGAAGAAACAAAAAAACACCCTAAAAATTAGGGTGTTTTTTATATTTTACCGGCCACCATTTTTTTAGTCGCTAAGTGGTTTGCGACAAACCTACCAGCTACCACTTTTTAATCGCTGAGTAGTTTGCGATAATGATAGTATTATTATATGTTTTTTAGTTTGCGTTAGCAAACTATCTTTTGTTTTTATTTTTCTTTTTTTCGCAAGAAAAAAAGCACACACTTCATTCATGAAGTATAGTGTGTTATACTTATTGCATAAGTCATGCAATAAGAGGAGGGTTACATATGAGTTTTTTAGTTGCAAGAATGCAGAAAATGAAATCACAAAATCTTGGAGGAATACAAAAACATAATCAAAGGGAATTTGATACTTTTAGTAATAAAGAAATT
>CCEZ01000065.1 GCA_000751555.1 Anaerosalibacter massiliensis
GTGTAAAAAGTCCTTAAGTTAATAACTTTAATTAAAACTTAAGTTCATATGAAAATATGAAAGTAAGTAATTCTGAGATTAAACTTTTATTATGAGAGTTTGATCCTGGCTCAGGATGAACGCTGGCGGCGTGCCTAACACATGCAAGTCGAGCGAAGGATATATAAAGAAATCTTCGGATGGATTTATATAAACTTAGCGGCGGATGGGTGAGTAACGCGTGAGAAATCTACCATGCACTAGGGGATAGCCTCGGGAAACTGGGAATAATACCCTATGACACTTACATTTCACATGAAAAGTAAGTTAAAGCTTTAGCGGTGCTTGATGATCTCGCGTCCCATTAGTTAGTTGGTAAGGTAATGGCTTACCAAGACTACGATGGGTAGCCGGCCTGAGAGGGTGACCGGCCACACTGGAACTGAGACACGGTCCAGACTCCTACGGGAGGCAGCAGTGGGGAATATTGCACAATGGAGGAAACTCTGATGCAGCGACGTCGCGTGAACGATGAAGGTCTTCGGATCGTAAAGTTCTGTCCTAGGGGAAGATAGTGACGGTACCTTAGGAGGAAGCCCCGGCTAACTACGTGCCAGCAGCCGCGGTAACACGTAGGGGGCGAGCGTTGTCCGGAATTACTGGGTGTAAAGGGTGCGTAGGCGGCCTTGCAAGTCAGATGTGAAAGATCATGGCTTAACTGTGGTAAGCATTTGAAACTGTAAGGCTTGAGTGCAGGAGAGGAGAGTGGAATTCCTAGTGTAGCGGTGAAATGCGTAGATATTAGGAAGAATATCAGTGGCGAAGGCGGCTCTCTAGACTGCAACTGACGCTGAGGCACGAAAGCGTGGGGAGCAAACAGGATTAGATACCCTGGTAGTCCACGCTGTAAACGATGAGTGCTAGGTGTCGGGGGTCATACCTCGGTGCCGCAGTTAACGCATTAAGCACTCCACCTGGGGAGTACGGCCGCAAGGCTGAAACTCAAAGGAATTGACGGGGACCCGCACAAGCAGCGGAGCATGTGGTTTAATTCGACGCAACGCGAAGAACCTTACCAGGGCTTGACATCCCTCGGACCGGACTAGAGATAGTCCTTTCCCTTCGGGGACTGAGGTGACAGGTGGTGCATGGTTGTCGTCAGCTCGTGTCGTGAGATGTTGGGTTAAGTCCCGCAACGAGCGCAACCCTTGCCTTTAGTTGCAAACAGTTTGGCTGTGCACTCTAAAGGGACTGCCGATGAGAAATCGGAGGAAGGTGGGGATGACGTCAAATCATCATGCCCTTTATGTCCTGGGCTACACACGTGCTACAATGGTCGATACAACGGGCTTGCCACCTCGCAAGAGGGAGCTAATCCCACAAAGTCGATCCCAGTTCGGATTGTAGGCTGCAACTCGCCTACATGAAGCTGGAGTTGCTAGTAATCGCAAATCAGAATGTTGCGGTGAATACGTTCCCGGGTCTTGTACACACCGCCCGTCACACCATGGAAGTTGACAATACCCGAAGCCAGTGAGCCAACCATTTGGAGGCAGCTGTCGAAGGTAGGGCCAATGACTGGGGTGAAGTCGTAACAAGGTAGCCGTATCGGAAGGTGCGGCTGGATCACCTCCTTTCTAAGGAGTTCTTTATAGGACTCTTTTACACTGTTTTAATTTTATATATCTATTAAACAACTTAGCTAACGCTGAGTAACGAGTTACAAGTGAATCTTTGATTTCTGTAACTCATGTACATTGAAAATTACACAGTAAGAAAAATTGTTAGTTA
>CCEZ01000066.1 GCA_000751555.1 Anaerosalibacter massiliensis
TCTTCACCTTGGCGGCAACGTCGCTGAAGTTGAGGTTCTGCGTGGAATCCCAGATCAGCGTGTCGTTGCCGGCACCACCATCGACCGACGTGAAGCTGGTGTCCTTGATGATGATGTAGTCGTTTCCGCCACCGGCGTTCAAAACGCTCGCGCCCTTGCGGCCGTCGAGCGTGTTGACGGCGTCGTTACCGTTCAGCGTACCGCCGCCGTCGATGTAGCTGGCCGTTACCGGGTAGGTCTTGGTATCGCCCGAGCCCCGGATCGATCCATCGGCATTCACGACGATGGACTGGATGGTTCCTCCGTGTACATACGGAGGGTTGACCGCAAGATCCGAACTAGCGCCGTCAAGCGTTTTCACCCAGGTCACCACGTAGCCGCCATCCGGCAACTCGGTCACGCGGGGCATCATGTCGACTGCCGATGCGCCATTGACCGAGATCAAGGTCTCGCCGCCAAGCTTGTTGCCGGCTGCATCGAACGTCTGTCCATAGACCTCCGACGTGTACCTGCTGGTGAATTTGCTCCACACCACCACATAGCCGCCGTGAGCAAGTGCTGCGGCTCCGAAGTGAACGCTGAAGTTCCAGAAGTCCACGCCGTTGGCACCATTGGTCGTAGTGTTGACCCGCACCTCCTGCGTGTCTTTGGCAACGATCGATTGGGTAGCCT
>CCEZ01000067.1 GCA_000751555.1 Anaerosalibacter massiliensis
CCCTACGGTGATCCGCAGAGGCAGCTCCTACCATCGATGGCCTCCAGCGGACGCGACCTCATGGAACACAGTGCAGACCACCCCAACGCCCAGGATCAGAAGCGCCGATCCACGTCGTTCAAGATCGCTCTCGTGGTCGTGTCCCTGCTGGTGGTGTAGCTTCGCAGAGCCACCGCGTGCCGGCTTTGGTCGGGCTGGTCAGGCGGCCACGGCTGGCAGGCTGACGATGGGATCATCGCTGATCGGCGCGATGCTTTCCAGCGTGATGTAGCGGGCACGCTGGACGGCCCATTCATCATTCTGTTCGAGCAGGATCGCGCCGACAAGCCTTGTGATGGCGGCCTCGTTGGGGAAGATGCCGACGACCTCGGTGCGGCGCTTGATCTCGCCGTTGAGCCGTTCCAGCGGGTTGGTGCTGTGCAGCTTGGCACGGTGCTGCGTCGGGAAGGTCATGTAGGCGAGGACGTCGGTCTCGGCGTTGTCCATCAGGGCAGCGAGCTTGGGGACGGTCGGCCTGAGCTGATCGGCGACCCTGCGCCATTGCTGGCTTGCGGCAGCGGCATCATCCTGGGCAAACGCTGTTGCGATGAAGGCCGAGACGACGCGCCGCCCGGAGCGGCCAGCATGGGCGAGCGCGTTCCTCATGAAGTGAACCCGGCAGCGCTGCCAGGTCGCGGTCAGCACCTTCGAGACGGACTCCTATCTCGTATGCCGTCTTCTGCTTGAAAAAAAAAA
>CCEZ01000068.1 GCA_000751555.1 Anaerosalibacter massiliensis
GGCCACCTCGTTGGCGCCGCCGTGCTTGGGACCGCGCAGCGCGCCGATGGCGCCGGTGATGGCCGAGTACATGTCTGAGCCGGTGCCGGCCACCACGCGCGCGGTGAAGGTCGAGGCGTTGAACTCGTGCTCGGCGTAGAGGTTGAGCGAGGTGTGCATCGCGCGCTCCCAGATCGCCGGGGGCTTGCGGCCATGCAGCAGGTGCAGGAAGTGCGCGCCTATCGAGTCGTCGTCGGTCTCGACGTCGATGCGCCTGCCCTGCGTCGACCAGTGGTACCAGTACAGCAGCATCGAGCCCAGCGAAGCCATCAGCCGGTCGGCAATGTCGCGCGCGCCCGGCAGGTTGTGGTCTTCCTTCGCGGGAAGCAGGCAACCCAGCGACGAGACGCCGGTGCGCATCACATCCATCGGATGCGCGCCGGCGGGCAGCTGTTCGAGCGCCTCCTTCAGGCTCGCGGGCAGGCCGCGCATCGACTTGAGCTTCGCCTTGTAGGCGCGCAGTTCCGCCGCCGTGGGCAGCTTGCCGTGCACCAGCAGATGCGCGACTTCCTCGAACTCGCAAACCTCGGCGATGTCGAGGAT
>CCEZ01000069.1 GCA_000751555.1 Anaerosalibacter massiliensis
CAGGAATAAATCCAAATAATTTAAGGATAGGACAATTGATATGTGTTCCAAGAAGTATGTAAAATTTCAGATATAAAAATTTAACATTTTACACCTTTTTGCATAATATGTATTGAACAAAATTATATTAAAGAAAGGTGGTTAAGATGTACGATTCTTTTGAAGGGCAACAGAGATGTCCAATGGGAAGCTTCCCTTATACAATAAGATCAGGAGATACATTATTCTTATTAGCTAGAAGATTTAATACTACTGTTGAAGCAATAATTGCTATAAACCCAGGAATAGATCCAAACAATTTGCAAATAGGTCAAGTAATATGTATACCAGGAGCTATGCCACCAGGACCTCCTCCATGTCCAAATGGATTTTTCTACACAATAAGAGCAGGAGACACTCTTTTTAACATAGGTCAAAGATTTGGTGTATCAGTAGAAGCATTACTGAGGGCAAACCCGGGAATAGATCCAAACAATTTGCAAATAGGTCAAGTAATATGTATACCAGGAGCTATGCCACCAGGACCTCCTCCATGTCCAAATGGATTTTT
>CCEZ01000070.1 GCA_000751555.1 Anaerosalibacter massiliensis
TTTAGTTCTATTAAAGATTAAAAGAATTAGCTAAAGAATTAGGGGTTAAGGATTTACATTCTACTTTAGTTCTATTAAAGAAAGTGATAGAAATGTACTACATAGAGGGTAGACAAATTTACATTCTACTTTAGTTCTATTAAAGGTGAAGCTACTAGGTTGGTATAGTTTACTAATAATATTTACATTCTACTTTAGTTCTATTAAAGTAAAATTCTTTACTAAACCTTTCAAGGGGTCTTCTCCATTTACATTCTACTTTAGTTCTATTAAAGTTTTTAAAGGCTTTCATAATCTCACCTCCATTTTCTATTTACATTCTACTTTAGTTCTATTAAAGTTAGAATAGGGGGTATTTAAGAGAGGGGGAGGTTATAATTTACATTCTACTTTAGTTCTATTAAAGTTTTCCCATAATAATAACTTCCGCTTTCATCTGTAACATTTACATTCTACTTTAGTTCTATTAAAGACCTATGTTATACTCTTCATCAATGTTTGACATCCAGTATTTACATTCTACTTTAGTTCTATTAAAG
>CCEZ01000071.1 GCA_000751555.1 Anaerosalibacter massiliensis
GATCACCATTGAGAACGGATACGCCTACGACCTGAAAGGTAAAGTGTATCGCGGGCGCGACCGATTCGGTGCGGACTTCACGTCCAAACTGCCAATCGTGTCGATCCTCGAAGCGAAGGCCACGGACTACGGAGCCTTTGCCAATGAGGAACAGACCGTACGAATGGATGATTGGGTGCTGCTGGTGCAGGGGTGGGTCAAAGATGACCCGAGAAACCCGACCGACCCGGCGTGCGAACTGCTGGCCGAGGTGGAAAAGCGACTGGCGATGTTGGTGGCGAAGGACGAGAACGGACAACCGATGTATCCGGCCCTCTACCGCTTGGGTGGGAAGATTGCTAAACTCACACTCGCGCAGCCCGTTGTCAGGCCACCCGAAGACGGCTTGTCCGATACAGCGTTTTTCTTCCTACCTGTTAGGGCAGGACTCAAAGTGGACATTAGGAATCCTTAACAGGAGAAACAGAATGAACGATAACGACCAAAACAACTACGTGGTAGGTCGCGGAACGGTCTACTTTGACCGATTCCAAGACGGCACTAACCGTAAGACGGGTGAAATGTATTTCGGTAACACGCCGGAATTCGCCATCAACGCCGATTCCGAAACGCTGGATCGCTGCTCTTCCGATCACGGTATGCGCGTGATGGAT
>CCEZ01000072.1 GCA_000751555.1 Anaerosalibacter massiliensis
GCTCAGCACGGTGCGCTTGCGGTTGTAGTCCACCAGCGTGTCGCCGTAACCCGAGAACAGCTGCGTGTGGAAGCGCAGGTTGCTCTTGGTCGGGTCGCCGATGGCTTTCAGCCACTCGAGGCGGATCGAGCCACGGCCGCTGTCGCGCAGGTTGTTGCGCACGGTCACGGCGAGCTGGTTGTCGCGGTTGAGGTTCCAGCGGCCGGTGACTTCGGCGCGGCCGTAGTAGTCGGCGATGTCGGGGTTGTCGTCATTGGCGGCGCTCTCGGAGATGCGCTTCCAGATGCGGCCGGTGATGGTGAAGCGGTCGTCGAGCTCGGCGCCGCCCATCAGGTACACGCGGTTCCAGCTGCGCGACAGCGGCAGGCCCTGGCCGTTCGACTGGTGTACGATGCCCAGCCCCGAATAGCGCCAACGCCAGCCGCCCGGCAGCTTGAAGTCGGTCGGGTCGACGCACATCCGCTCGGGTTCGTGGTCGGTGGTGCGGAAGGGCCGCGAGCTGGCGCCGGTGAACAGCTGTCAGGTCGAGCGCTGTCTCTTTTACACCTCTAGGTGTGTCT
>CCEZ01000073.1 GCA_000751555.1 Anaerosalibacter massiliensis
AAAGGAAAGAAAAGGGAGGGAAAGGAGAAAGGGGAAGAAAAAAAAAAGAAAGAAAAAAGAGAAAAGGAAAAGAGGGGAAAGAAAGGAAAGAGAAGAGGAAAGAAAGGAAAAAAAGGGAAAAAAGAAAGAGGGAAAGGAGAAAAGGAGGAGAAAAAGAAAAAAAGGGAGGAGAAAGGAAAAGAAAGGAGGAGAAAGAAGAGGGAAAAGAGGAAGAAAAGAAAAAAAAGGGGAAGAAAGGGAAGAGGAAAGAGAAGGGGGAGGAAAGAGAGGGAAGGGAAAAGGGGGAGGGGAGGAAAGGAGAAGAAAGGAGGAAGAAGGAAAAGGGGAGGGATTTTTCAACTCCAAAAACAGCATCTTCAAATTCCAAAGCAATATCATATCTAATATCTGGTCCTCTTCTTGGACCAGGTTTTCTTGAAGAAGAAGAAGAAAATCCCCCTCCAAATATATCAAATATGTCATCAAATATATCTCCAAAACCATTGAATCCTCCAGTTTGTCCATCTACTCCTGCATGACCAAATCTATCATATCTGG
>CCEZ01000074.1 GCA_000751555.1 Anaerosalibacter massiliensis
TTATTTTGAAACAGCCCCATTTTTATTTAATAAGCGTTTAAAAAATAATGAAAATATTCTCATTAAAATAAAAATAAACATTTTTTAAAACAAGAGTTACCACATTTAACTGATATTCTGTAGCTGAACATATAAATAAGGAGTGATAAATAATGGGTAATGAAAGAAACAATAAGGAAAAAAAACCTAGTTTTTTAGCTGCATTATCAGTTATAGTGTTTCTCTTTGTAATAATGGTTATACAAATCTTTGTATTGCATGAAGAATATGTAACACATATTACATTAATAATAGCGGCTGTATATGCGACTATTATAGCGTTTATATCTGGTTTTACTTGGGAAGATGTACAGAAAGCTATTCTTTATGGTTGTGAAATCGCAATGTTACCTATGCTAATCTTAATGCTTGTTGGTATTCTTATTGCTTCTTGGATACTAGCAGGAACTATCCCCACATTGATTTATTATGGACTTAAGGCTCTTTCTCCATCAGTTTTTTTAGTTACAGTTTGTTTTATATGTGCAGTTTCTTCAGTATCTACTGGAAGTTCTTGGACAACAGCGGCTACGTTTGGAGTAGCGTTTATGGGAATTGGATATGGACTTAACATTCCACCAGCTATGACTGCAGGTGCTATTATATCTGGAGCAATATTTGGAGATAAAATGTCTCCTTTATCAGATTCCACAAATTTAGCTGCAGGTGTAGCAGAGGCTAATTTGTTTGAACATATAAAATCAATGTTATATACAACAGGCCCAGCCTTTATAATTTCTCTTATACTTTACGCTATTTTAGGATTGAGATTTAAAGGTGGAATAATTGATACAAAAGAAATAGATATTATCTTAAATGGACTTAAGGAAAACTTTTTCATAAGCCCTGTAACTATAATACCAGCTATTGTTGTAGTGATTTTGGCAGTGAAAAAAGTTTCAGGTTTAGCAGTAATGGTTATAGCTTCTTTAGTTGGTGGGGTTTTTGCAATAGTTTTCCAAGGATATGGATTAGGAGAAATTCTTAGATTTATGAACGATGGATTTGTTTCAACTACAGGAATTGAACAAATAGATTCATTATTAAGTCGTGGTGGATTACAAAGCATGATGTGGACAATATCTCTTGGATTTATAGCATTAAGTTTCGGAGGGATTTTAGAGAAAACCAGAGTTTTAGAAGTATTATTAGAAAAGATGTCAGGATTAGTAAATAATGTTAGAGGGCTTATAACAACACATGTTTTATCAAGTATAGCAGTTAATCTATTTACTGCTAGTCAATTTATGGCTATACTTCTTCCAAGCCGCATGTTATTACCTGCTTATAAAAATTTAAATATACTTCCTCAGGTAAATTCTAGAACTTCAGAAGACTCTGCAACTGTTACATCACCATTAGTTCCCTGGGGACTATGTGGAGTGTTTTTTACTGGAGCATTAGGCGTACCTACAGTAGAATATATGCCTTATGTATTTCTCGCTTATATAACACCAATAATAGCTATTATATATGGAATAACAGATAAATTTATATTTAGAGAAGGAGATATAGAATCGTCTCAAACTTACAATGCTTTAGATTAATCAATGATGGAGGTGACATATTTAATTATGGATGTATCAACTATTTATAATATAAATAAATACATTAATCGTTTTAAGGTAGAAAAACTTTTAACTAAACTTATAGGGATATATAGTCCTTATCTTCAAGAACAGGAAGCTATGAACTATGTCTATAGTTGGCTTAAAGAAAAAGATATAGCTGTAAAATATCACAATTATACTGAAGATAAAATTCTTAATTATAAGGGTATCAATGTGATAGGAAGAATTAAAGGTCAAAAAAAAGGTCCAGTAGTTTTATTAAATGGACATTTAGATACAGTGAAAATATGTGAAGGTTGGACAAGAGAACCTTTAAAAGCAACAATTGAAGGAGATAGGCTATATGGATTGGGAGCTCTTGATATGAAATCTGGGGTAGTTGCTATAATGTTAGCTTTAGAAGCTTTTGTAAATACAGTAGGTGAATTTAATGGTGAAGTGTTATATACATTAGTATCTGATGAAGAAGGACCTTATGGTTTAGGAACAGATTCACTTATATTAGATGGAATTACAGATGATGTAGACGTAGCAATTGTTACAGAACCAAGTAGTGGATTTACAGGTATTGATTTTCCATGCTTATGTTTAGGGGCTAGAGGAGGCTGGAGTTATACAGTTGAATTTATTGGGAAATCTGCTCATGCAGCAAATCCAGAAGAAGGTATAAGTGCAATAAATGATGCGGCTAAAGTACTTTTGGAACTAGAAAAAGTTGAATTGAAAGAGGATGAAAAGCTTGGTAAAGGATCTAACTGTGTAATAGGAATATCTGGAGGAGGAGCTGCTTGTAGTGTTGCAGATAAGGCAGAATTTACTATTTTTAGGCATATAGTAAGACATGAAAATAAAGAATATATTATAAATGAAATCAATAAAGCAATAAAAAGAGCAAATATAAGGAGTAAAACTAATATAAAGTTTAGACAGTCACCTCATGAAGATAATGGTGGATTTCAGCCGTATATTGTAGACAAAGACAATCCATATACAAAAATTATTCAACAAAGTATAAAAGAGATTACTAATACTGAAGCTACAATTAGTTACTTTTCAAGTATAGGCGATTTTAATTACTTAGGTTCTAGGGTTAATGTACCTACTTTTGTATTTGGACCTTCTGGTGCCAATTATCACACAGCTGATGAATATGTATTACTAGACACAGTAGTTGAAACTTCACAAATAATATATGATTTTCTGGTTAAAACTCTAGTTAAAGATTTATAACTTCAATATATTTTAACCCTTTGTATTGCAATACAAAGGGCTAAAATATATTATTTTGAATATTATTGATCTTTATTTTTTCCTAAACGATGATAAAATAAAATATGTAATAATAATTTGATAAGTTTTTAGAGTTTAGTACTTAAGAAAGGGAGATATTGATGAAGGAAATGGATCTGCTTTTATATAACGGTACCATATTGACCATGGATGAGAAAAATACAGTTAAAGAATGGGTCGTAATTAAGAATGGTAGAATTTTTGATTTAGGAAATGGTGATGGATTTAAGAGATATATAGAAATTTCAAATGAAGTTATAGATTTATATGGAAAAACTCTATTACCAGGATTTTATGATAGTCATGTTCATTTGGTTCAAACGGGATTTAATCTTTTGTCGTTAGATGCAAGTAAAATAAAGTGTATACCTGAATTATTAGAGCTAATATGTAGTAAATCTAAAAAAACTGTAAATGGGGAACTAATAAGGGTAATTGGCTATGACGAATCTAAAGTTGCGGAAAAAAGGCTACCTACCAGGTATGAACTAGATAACTGTAGTCAAAATAATCCAGTTTGGGTGAATACAATTGAATACCATACTAGTGTTGTAAATTCTTTAGCTTTACATATGTTAAAGTTACCTTTTAATTTAGAAGGGGTAATGAGAGATGAAAGAAACCTTCCAGATGGTAGATTTATAAGCAAAGCTAGTTCAATGGTAAGAAATAATATATTTAATATGATTGATGATAATGTGAGAAAAGAAGGGGTTTCTAAAGCTTTAAATCTAGCTATAGAAAATGGAGTAACTTCCATCAATGCAATGGAAGGAGGATTTACATTTCATGATAAGGATGCAAAATTTATCTCTAGAAATAAAGATTTTTTTCCAATTGATATAATATTATTTTATCAAACAGTAGATGTAAAAAAAGTACTGAATGAAGGATTAAATAGGATAGGAGGTTGTATTTTTTTAGATGGATCATTTAATTCAAGAACAGCAGCTTTGTCTGAATCTTATTATGACGATAGTTCTACTAGTGGAATTCTTTATTTTAGTCAGGATGAGTTAAATAAATTTGTTTTAGAAGCTCATAAAAACAATATGCAAATAGCTATTCATGCCATTGGAGATAAAGCTATTGATCAAATTTTAAATGCTTATGAATATGCGTTATATTTATACCCTAAAAAAGACCATAGATATCGAATTGAACATTTTGAATTAGCAACAGAGAAACAGATTAACAGGGCAAAAAAATTAAATCTTATACTTTCAATGCAACCAGCTTATGAGTATTTTTGGGGAGGCGTTGGAGGAATGTATGATTTAAGATTAGGACCAAAAAGAAGTAAGACAACTAATCCTTTAAGAAAAATTGTTGACAAAGGTTTAATAATTGCAGGAGGTTCAGATAGTGATGTAACTCCTATAAGTCCAATATTAGGTATACACACTGCAGTTAATCATCCTACTGCTGAAAGCTCAGTTAGTGTTTTAGAAGCGATTAAAATGTTCACTATAAATGGAGCTAAATCAGTTTTTGAAGAAAATATAAAAGGTAGTATAGAGATAGGGAAATATGGAGATTTTGTTATTTTGGATAAAAATCCTTTGAACATTGAAAAAACTGACATTAAAGATATAAAGGTGGAAGGAACAATAAAGGAAGGTAATATACTTTTTATTGAGTAAAGGTGTGTTATAAAATGAAAAAATTAGAAATGTATATGCTTGGAAATTTAAAAATTATACTAGATGGAAAAGCAATAACTGATAATATAAGTTATAAAAGTGCAGGTCTTTTATCTTATCTTGCTGTAAATGAAGAAAGAACTTTTAGTAGGGACAAACTATCTTCACTATTTTGGGGAACCAGTAGTATGGAAGCTGCCAGGTATAATCTTAGATATAACCTCTGGTCTTTAAGAAAGATATTAGGTGATAATAAAAAGAAACTTAAGATTATAGATAGCCAGAAGGATACTTGTAAATTTAATTTACATAATAATATATATATTGATGTTTTCCATATGGAATCTATTTTAAAAAAATCATCAAAGCATGATATTAAAGAATATATAGAGAGTTTAGAAAAAGCTAAAAATATTTATAAAGGAGAATTTCTTGAAGGATTTTATATAAAAGATTGTCCAGAGTTTAATGATTGGATTTTTTTTGAGAGAGAGAGATTTCAAAGAACTTATTTTGATACCCTTTATAAGCTATCTGAGATATACAAAGAGAAAGGAAAATTTCTTAAAAGTATTGATAATTTAGAAGAGATGCTAACTATAAATCCATTACAAGAAGAAATATATGTAAAGTTAATTGAAATATATTTAGAAATGGGAGATCGAAGTACTGCATTATATCAATATGAAAGATGTTGTAGAATACTTAGAGAAGAGTTAAATATAAGTCCGATGGATGAGATAAAAGAAGTGTATAAAAGCATTAGAAATCATAGTGGACCAGCATTAGAATGTAAAAAGACAGAAGATAAAGAACTGTTAGAAGATGAAAATAAATGGATTATTTATAATGAGAACTTTACTGATAAGGATACTAAAATCCTCGCTATAGATTGTTATCCTATTAAAAATATTCAATACTATTGGATTTCCAATCTAGTAAAAGAAATAATAGATAATTATAATATTCAGGTTTTAGAAGGATTTCCAAAATACTATTGGAAAGATGTATATAGAATTGAAAGCTCTGTAGGTAGAATTACGGAAGGAATAGATTTGCAGGATAATTTAACAGTTATGACAGAAAAAAATAAAATTTTTTCTGCTGTTTTAGAATTATTATATAATATTACAAAAGAAAATTCTCTATCAATTTTTATAAAGAATATTCAATGGATGGATGAGATTTCATTTGATTTTTTTAAACTTATACTGTTTAAATATGAGAGGTTAAATTTACAGTTTACAATAACAGGAGATAAAAGTCATTACAGATTTAAAGAAATTAAAACATATTTTGATTTAAAAATGCTTTAATTATAGTATTTCAGTACCTTTTAATAGAAGTAAAGATATAATTAAGATAAACCATTTATTAAATCAAGCTTTTCTTTTCTAGTTAACTGTTTTATTTCATATTCTCTTTTTTGGGCAGAAATTTTGTCAGTATATTCCTCATAATATACAAGTTTTATAGGAAGCCTAGCTCTAGTATATTTAGCTCCTTTTCCTTTTGAATGGGTTTCTACTCTTTTATTTAGATTATTAGTCCAACCAGTATATAAAGTATCATCGGAACATTTAAGAATATATACATAGCACATTTTAATCACCAATAAAGATTATACCATAAAAGCCCCTTAAGGGGCTTTTATTAATTTGAAATAGGTATTAATTGTTCAACATTTGATATTATATTTGATATTATAAAGTATAAACCTAAAGCGGCAGGTGATTTAGTCAAAAACAATAGAGCAATTATAATACTAGGAATTAGCATTGATGCTGATAGTTTTGGTATTGTAGAATTTTTTATTGCTCCCATAGTAACTAATAAGCTAGGTAGTGCTTGACTTACTATATATATTATGGGAATTAAAAAATAAGGGTCTGGATGAGATAAATTATCTATCCAAGGTAATATAACTGTTGGAGCATTTACTATATTAGTAGAAAAAGCTCTATACATTGCTATGAATATAGGCATTTGTGCAAATAATAGTAAAAAGCCTATTCCACTACCAGGATTTTTCTTATATAAAGCTACCATTTCCTTATTAAGTGTTTCTTCATCATCTTTATATTTGGCTTTTAGTTCACTCATCTCTTTAGATAATTTTTGTTGTATTTTCATAGATTTTTTTTGTTTAATGCTGAAAGGCAATAGTGCTAGTTTAACTAAAATAGTAAAAACTATTATAGCAATACCATAGTCATTAGTAAAATTAAATATCATATTAAATAACTGGTTAAAAAGATTTGTCATAGTATTTTAAACCTCCCATTTAATTAATTAGTTTAGAGCTATAAATACTATGACTTAAGATTCAGACACAAATAGCCATATTAAGAATTTATTATATATGTTATAATTATCAACAGTAAGATTATTTATCCTTGTATATCTATTTAATACTTTATCAGCAGAATAATTTCTATATATAGGCCTATTAAAGCCTTTTAAAACAGTTTTAGAAATACATAAAAATAAAGTAAAAAATACAGAAAACAGAAATATTAATTGAATTATATCTACTTTAATCATAATATCACCAATCTATTATTTTTCATTATATATATTATACTAGATATAGAAGAATATTGGAATGGAATATTCAGTTTAAGATAGAGTTTAAATTAGTACTGTTTGGGTAGAAAAAATGTATTAAGTATTTAAATTCAGATAGGAGTGTGATACTTTGGATAAGTTTAAATTAAATAGTGAAGAAACTTTTTTACTTATTATTGATATTCAAGAAAGATTGGTTAATGCTATGAAATATGGAGAACAGGTAATAGATAAGACTGATATTTTAATATCTACTGCAGAAGAATTGAATATGCCAGTGATAGTTACAGAACAATATCCAAAAGGGTTAGGAAGTACAGTTCCACAATTAGAGTCTAAACTTAAAAGTGGGAAGAAGTTTGAAAAAATGAATTTTTCAGTTTATATAGATGAAATTAAAAATGCTATAGAAGAAACAGGTAGGAAGAAAGTTATAATTACAGGAATGGAAACACATGTATGTGTATTTCAAACAGCAAGGGATTTAATCAATAATGGCTATGAAGTATTTATAGCAAGTGACGGAGTTTGTTCAAGAACTAAACAAAATCATTTAAATGGTTTAGATTTAATAAAGTCCATGGGGGCTGTGATAACTAATACAGAAACAATTATATTTGATTTATTGGGGAAGGCTGGAACACCAGAGTTTAAAGTATTATCAAAACTTATAAAATAAATAAGAACTAAAATAAAACTACTAGACAAGGGTGTAAAATGCTAGAAAAGGATTTAATAGAAAAGAATGTAAAGAAGTTTTCATGGAAGGTATTGATTTAGAAAAGGAAAACGTATCTTTTAATGATCACCCAGGATATAAATACCCCTAAAGAATCTATTGATTTTATTCCTCTTGAAGAAGGGAATAAAATAGAAATAGGAGATTATTCTTTTGAAGTAGTTGATATACCTGGACATACTCCTGGTCATATTGGACTATATGAAAGAGATAAGAAAATATTTTTTTGTGGAGACTATGTATTAGATAGGATAACACCAAATATTGCATTTTAGGGATTTGAACAAGATATATTATCCACATACTTTGAAAGTTTAAAGAAATTATATGACTATGATATAGATTATCTTTTTACAGCCCATAGGAATATTATTAGAGATCATAAGAGAAGAGTTGATGAATTATTTAAACATCATAAAGAACGTCTTGATGAAATTAGAGAAATAATAAAATATGATAAAATGACTGTAAGAGATACAGCAGCTAAAATGCACTGGGATTTAAAAATTAATGAATGGAGTGAGTTTCCAAATCCACAAAAATGGTTTGCTTCAGGAGAAGCTATGTCCCATTTAGAACATCTTTACTCTATTGGAGATGCAGAAAGAACTAATAAAAATGGAGTTCTATATTACAAACTAAAGAAAGATTAGATAATTATAAATGTGATATTCTATTTAATAGAATATCACATTTATAATTATCTCTAAGAATTTTCAATTCCAAAGCCTATAAGACCACCCAATATTATTAACATAAGTATTATCAACATAAGAACTCTATCATATTGATTATTTCTTATATTGATTAGTAGAGATTTTATACACAGAAAATATATACTTCCTACAATGATGATAGTATAGCTAAGAAGACCATATTTATATATATACCACTTTAGTATTTCAGTAATAAAATTTAAACTAGGCGTTATTGAACTTAACCCCAATATATATTCCTCCTAAAAACCATTCCTTATGCAAAAACATTTTCTTTAATTTTTGTAATTAAATGGGCTAGTATAATTCCTAAAACTGCAGGGAACATCCAACCAAAACCACTATCAGCAAATGGAAGTGTTTGCACAATTTTTCCTATAAAAGAAGTATTAATGCCCATAGCAGATAGTCCATCTACTAGACTTACACAGAATGTTCCAATGGTTGCACCTAGATAAATCCTTTTATTTTCAATTAAATTATCAAATACATTTATAATTACTAATACAATTGCAATTGGATATACTATTTTTAATATAGGATCTGCAAATGTAATTATACTTTCAACACCTGTATTGGAAATTATTATGCTTATTATAGTCGATATAATGACAATAGTTTTATATTTCAATTTTCCTTTACTTACTTTGTTAAAGAAATGTCCCATAGTAGCAGTAAGACCAATAGATGTAGTAAGACAAGCAGAATAAACACATATACCTAATACTATTTCTCCTAAACTGCCCAATACTGTATTTGTTATATTAGTTGTTAGAGATACTTTTTCTATGCCTTGTGGGAAAACAGAACTACCTGTAGCTCCTAAGTATAAAAGTCCTCCATAAACAATTCCTAAACCAATGGCAGCAATAAATCCTGTTTTTGCAACTACTTTAAATTGTTCTTTTTTTGCAGTTATACCCCTATTTTTAATATCATCAACTATTATGCTGCCGAAGACTATTGCAGCAAGTAAATCCATAGTTTGATATCCTTCTCCAAAGCCTATAGAAAAGGGTTGGGACATTTTGGTGTTAATAGGTACTCCTATAGGGTTAGAAATCCCTTTGAAAATAATAGTTGATATCATAATTAAAAGTATAGGTGTTAAAAATTTTCCAATGACATCTACAATACTAGAAGGTTTTATTGTTAGAAATAGAGTAAGTCCAAAAAATATAATAGAACTTATAAATGGAGTTATTGAAGGAAATAATGGTTTTATTCCTAGTTCATAAGCAGTAGCTCCAGTTCTGGGTGTAGCTAGTAATGGTCCAATTAGTATTACTATTAATATACCGAAAACTATAGAAAATTTAGGACCAACTTTATTTAACAAGCTGTCAATAGACCCACCTGATATAGTTACAGACAGTACTCCAAGTATTGGAAGGCCTATGCCAGTTAGAGAAAAGCCTAGTAAGGCAGCTTTCCATTTTTCTCCTGCTCCTAAGCCAATAGATGGTGGAAAAATTAAATTTCCCGCACCAAAGAACATTGCAAATAATGCGAATCCAATAACTAGTATTTCTTTAGAGCTAAGTTTCTTCATCAACACATCCTCCTTAATTAAAGCCTTTTTCAATGCTATTTTTTATTATACCACAAATTGTTTTAAAATTCTAACATATGAATATTTTCAGACTATTGTTAAAAATATATCAATATTATGTAAAAAATATAGGATGAAATATCTATATATCTTTATGATAAAATAAAAGAATAAATAAATTGTTATAGGAAGGAGAAAAATATGGTTTTAGATAAAATTTATACAGGGGTTATTAACTTAGTTTTATTTTTTTCAATAATATTTTTTAGAAAAATAGTTCATAAGGAGGGAATTAAAAGCTTTTTGTTTCACTTTGACAAAAAGGGTAGAAAGTTTTTTTGGAAAGGATTTTTTAGTGGATTCTTGTTTTTTATCATATATTGCATTATAACGGTTATAACTAAACAGGGTAAAGTTCATGTATTTTATGGAGGTATAAAGGAAACATTAGTTATTATATTATCAGGATTATTTGCTTATTTAAGTGTTTCACTTTTAGAAGAATCATTTTTTAGAGGTTATGTTCTTGAAAAATTATCTAACGTTTTTCCAACGAATATTGCTGCAATCATTTCTTCAGTATTTTTTGGACTATTTCATATTCAAGCTTATTCAACAAGTAAAACTATCTTTATAGGAATTATAAATGCAGCTTTAATTGGGATAATATTGTCTACAGTTGTTATTAAGACAAAATCTATAATGTTACCTTTAGGATATCATTTATCCTGGAATTTAATACAAAGTATTTTATTTAATAATTATAAATATAATGTAAAAGGATTAATTGCTTTGGAAATAAAGGAAAACATATGGACAGGTTATTCTATTATACCTGAATCAGGCCTAATAATAACAAGTGTATGTATTATAATGCTTATTTATTTTAGATTTAGATTAAGAGATTATAGTAATTAATCCTATACTAAGTTTGAAATATGGACAAAAATAGAAAAAAGATATTTTATTTACACTATATATTATTTAATGTATTATAATCATA
This sequence comes from Anaerosalibacter massiliensis, assembly GCA_000751555.1. GTDB lineage: Bacteria > Bacillota > Clostridia > Tissierellales > Sporanaerobacteraceae > Anaerosalibacter > Anaerosalibacter massiliensis. The sequence continues at coordinate 11,122 of CCEZ01000074.1, forward strand.
ATATATATATTTTTAGTTTTATTGTGAAAGGATTGGTTTTGTTGGAAAAAGTGAGCATTGTAAAATGTGGTAATTATAGTTATAAAAAAGTAGAAAAAAAGGTTTTTCAATGTCTAGGTAATATTGAAGATTTAAATAAACAAATAAAAAGAGGAAGCAAAGTATTAGTAAAACCAGACTTGGCAAAAAAGAATTTTCTAGATGAGGCGGTGACAACTCATCCTTATATAGTAGAAGGAGTAGTTAGATATTTACAAAATTTAGGTTGCGAGGTGATTATAGGAGACAGTCCAGAAGGGCCTTTTGATGAAAAAACTCTTAGAACTACATATAAAGCTACAGGCATGTTTGAAGTACAAAAAAGGACTGGTTGTCAACTTAATTTTGACACTTCCTATGTAGAAGTGAAAAATAATAATGGGAAATTTTTAAAAAGCATGAAAATTGTTAAAAGTTTCAATGAAGTGGATCTTATTATATCTGTTGCTAAACTAAAAACTCATACTATGATGATTTATACTGGAGGTGTAAAAAATTTATTTGGAATAATACCAGGATTAACTAAAGCTGATTACCGTTTAAGAATGAATAGTATCGATGATTTTTCAAATGCATTGGTAGATGTATCTGAATATATAAAACCCATTTTTTCTATAATAGATGCTATTGAAGGAATGGAAGGAGATGGACCATTCTTAGGTGATAAAAGATCTGTAGGGCTTATTATGGCTTCACAAAATATCTATGCTTTAGATATGGTAGCATCATATATAATGGGCATAGAGCCATCATCCATACCTACTATAAATACAGCAAAGGAAAGAGAAATATTTAATGGAGACATTGATAGTATAGAAATATTAGGAGAAGAACTTAAGGATATAGTTGTAAAACCTTTCAAATCTTCAACTGTATCTAGTGTATATTCTATTAGAGGAAAAACTCCTAAATTTCTTGAAAAATGGATTTTAAATAATTTAGTACCAAGACCTATATTCAATCATGATATTTGTATTTCTTGTAAAACATGTGCTAACAATTGTCCATCTAAATCTATAGATATATCAAGTGGATATCCAGATGTAGATCTAAAACAATGTATTAGATGTTTTTCCTGCTATGAACTATGTCCTAAAGGAGCAGTAGAGATTAAGAAAAGTAAGAAATAGCTGTAGAAGGTCAGAAAATAAATAATAAATTTAGTCAGTATATATGAAGATTATGACAAATTGTGTTTAGTAATATAAGAATGTTGTGAAGAGAATAATATAGAGTTTAAGTTATGATATGAATAATTCGAGATAAAAGATAATCACCCTGTGGGGGTTTACAGGGTGATTATAGCAACTTAATCACCTAGTGGTAGGGGCATTTATGTGGATCTGATTATCTTTATTTTTATCATATCATTAAAGTCTATATATTACTCCACAGGCAAGTCGTTTTCCAGAGTTTCCAGCTGGCTGGGTTCTGTAATCATCAGGATTTTCATGAATTATAATAGATTTTCCTATGACATCATCAGGTTTAAATTTATTCGTAAAAAAGCTCATTCTTGCATAGCCATCGTTGGAAAAAAGAACAGGAAAATCTCCAGCATGGTTTCCGTGAGGTTGATTTGTTGGATTCCAATGTTCTCCAGCAGATTCAAATGGGTTCTCAGGATCTTCTACATTACAAAATCCAAATTCATGTATATGGAATCCATGAGGTCCTATAGGAGATTGGCTATTTTCAGCTGGATTATAGGGTGGAAGTCCCCAAACTTCCACAAATACTTCTGTTCCACCTGGCACATCAGAAAATGTTACTGCACCATGTATATAGGGAGCCAATGGACCACCCTTTATTTCAGCTATAGCAGCATTAGGTACGTGGTTAATATTATTATAGTACATATAAAAAAACCTCCTTTTTAACTATATTATGAAGAATTATTTAAAAAGTGAGTTAAGTTATAAAATGTGTATATATTAATAAGAAAGGGGAGAATTGTATGAATTATAAAATTGTTAAATGCATTAACAATCCTAAAGATTTTTCTAAGAAACTTTTCGAAGATTTAGGTATAGGAATTGAAATACAAGACTTTGCTAGTCCTAATTTACTAGATAATGGTTGGGAAAATAGATTAATGGAATATAAAGACTTGACTAAAAATTTTAAAGGTGTTATATCTTTACATGGCAGTTTCTTAGATTTGAACCCATCAAGTCCAGATAATAAAATTAGAGAAATTACTTGGGATAGATATATACATTCATTAAATATAGCAAAAAAATTAGAAGCAAAATATATAGTTTTTCATAGTCAAATAAATCCTTGGCTTAAAGATCCTGAAATAAAAATAATTAAAGATAAAAGAGCTGGTATATTTTGGAGAAAAGTTATAAATAATTATGATATTAAAATTTTAATAGAAAATGTTTTTGAGGATGATCCAAAAGAATTAGCAAATCTAATAGATGAAATAGATCATCCAAATATTAAAATTTGCTTAGATATAGGTCATGCTAATCTTAGTAAAGAAACTCAAATTAAAGATTGGTTTGATATATTAGGTGATAGAATAGAATATATCCACCTACATTGGAATAATGAAGTTTATGATGAACATAATATGCCAACAAATTTTAATTTAAAATATTTCAATAAACTATTGAAAGAATATGAAATATCTCCTATTATTGCTTTAGAATATGAGGTAGAAGATGTAGCAAGAGAAGTTGATAGAGTAAGAGAATTTTCAAATAAAAATTAGAAAGGAGGATTTTAAATGAATCAAATTGGAATGGGAACATTTGGATTTCTAAGTATTATTGTATTTATCATTCAATTTGCAAAGGAAATATTACTCATTTTTTTAATGTACAAAGGTATAAAAGTTTTAAATATCTATATTAACAAAAATAGAAGTCAAAAAAAAGATGATGCTAAGGAAATAAATAAGAGAAATTTAGAAAATGAAGAAGAAAAAAGAATTCAATAAATTTTCATATGGTTTATTAATAAAAACTGTTATTAAATTAATAGCAGTTTTTTTATTTAACATGAGGACTTTTAATATATAAGTTTTAAAAATTTGTATAGAATATATAATAAGTATATAATAAAGACATAAATAAGATTAAAAAAATTCAAATAATTATTAATAGATAGAAAAGGAATTTTAACTCTGGAAAGTAGGGGAGAAAATGCATAGTCCAACATATGGGGAAGTTTCTTATAGTAAAATGATTCAAATCATTAAAAATTTTATATCTAAATCACCAGATAGTATGTATAATATTTCTGTTGGAACTGATAGCCAAAATTTTGGCTATACAAAAACAGTAGTAGTGGTAGCTATTCATAGAGTAGGAAATGGGGGAATATTTTTTTATGATGTAAAAAAGGTAAAGAAAATAACTAATATTACTCAAAAATTATTCTTTGAAACAAGTATGAGTTTAGAAATAGCTATAGCTTTATCAAAGGCATTGGAACAAGAAAAAATAGACTTTGGTATAAGTATACATGTAGATGCAGGTGAAAATGGTAAAACATCTAAGATAATTCCAGAGATAGTAGGTTGGATAAAAGCTTGTGGGTTCAATTGTGAAACTAAGCCTAATTCTTATGCTGCTTCTTCTATAGCAGATAAATATTCTAAATAATAAAAATTGCTAGTGGAAAATCACTAGCAATTTTTATTTATTTGACTAAGGCATTGATTTTAATAGATAGATTTGAGAAAATAAAGAAGAAGGATAGAGGACAGAAAGGTGATATATATGATGGATAAAAATATAGGTCTTATATTAGAAGGTGGAGGAATGAGAGGAGCTTATACATCGGGAGTATTGGCCGCTTTCATGGATGAATCTATAAAATTTCCTTATGTAATAGGGGTTTCAGCAGGAGCAAGTAATGGGGCAAATTACGTGTCTGAACAGAGGGAAAGAAATAAAAAAGTTTTTATTGATCATGTAAAGGATAAAGAGTATTCAGGGTTTAAACATTGGATTAAAGAGAAAAGTTATTTCAATATGGACTTTTTATATGACAAGCTTCCAAATAAAATAGTTCCCTTTGATTATGAAACTTTTGAAAAGTCAGAGGTAGTATTTAAAACTTGTGTAACTCATTGTAAAATTGGCAAACCAGTTTACTTTGAAAAAAATGATTTTGATGCAAAATATTATGGAGAAGTTATACTTAGAGCATCAAGTAGTTTACCTATTATATCACAGCCAGTAGAAATCAATGGTGAGTTATATTACGATGGTGGAATAACAGATTCTATACCTATAGAAAAATCTATTGAAGATAAAAATGAGTATAATGTAGTTATACTCACAAGAAATAAAGGATACAGAAAGAATGCTCAGAAATTAGGATTAATAACTAAAAGAAGATTAAAAAAGTATCCTCAACTTTTTCAAGCCATTAATACTAGGCATATTAGATATAATAAAGTATTAGATAAAATAGACAGATTGGAAAGTGAAAACAAGGTTTTCATATTTAGGCCTATTAAAGAAATAAAAGTAGATAGATTGGAAAGGAATACTTCTAAGTTAAATGATTTATATGAACAAGGCTATAAAGAAACTATAAGACAAATGGATAGTTTTAAAGAGTGGATCAATAATATTTAATTGTAGAGATTAAATATTATAAAAGTCTTTAGCATACCTTCTTTCTATATTTAGTATATATTTATAGGAAGGAGGTATATTTTGAATATAATTACTGATGGTATGGATATTGTTATAGATTTTTTAAAAGAATCTAATTTTAATGAAAAAAAATTCAAACAATATATTTCTTCACCTCAAATGAAGATTTTTCTGAGGCATGAAAAAAGGCTAAAAAGACAGACGAATAAAGAAACAGTAAAAAAGGAACTAAAAAGGGTCTTTTTAAATGAAGGCTATGAAGATAATTATGGATTTTATGTATTAAGGAGAAATATTATTCAATTAGAAAAAGATGTTAAATATATTAAAGAAAATGAAAAGGAAATTATTAAAAGAGTATCTACACATGTATATAAGTATTTACCAGATAAAATGGAGATAAATCCTAATATAGTTATATATATAGGAGGTTTAGATGGAGGGTTTGCTACCTTTACTAGAGATGTATATATAAATATAGGTAGATATATTGGAAACTTAAAAGAATTTGAAAAAGTTTTAGCTCATGAGTTTTATCATGCAAGGCATATTTCTATTAAGAAAAAAGCTGTTTTATTTTTTAAAATAAATTTTCATCCTGAAAAGGTTATGTATGATAGTTTAGGAAGAATATTGGAGGAAGGTATAGCTTGTCTTGTACAGCATGGAAGTAGTTTTCACATTGATGATCCTATAGGAACTTTGACAAATAGGGATATGCTTCTAAGTAAGGATTATTTTGAAATTTTAAATAGAGCACTTCAATCAATAAAGGATGAAAAGCCAGATTATAGATTAATATGTAGAATAAATCCTTATGTATTAGGATATATAATATCAAAAACTATTTATAAAGATAAAGGCCTCCCTATTTTAGATGAGTGGACGTTAAATTTTAACTATAAAAAACCTATAAAAACCTATATAAATATATGTAGAAAGAAAGGTAAACCTTCAGGTTTTAACAGTGAAATTGAAGAATGGATAATTAATTTGTAAAATTATAGAGAAAACTAATATTATAAGATTTACATATTAATGGTATAATTTTCATAAATATTATAATAAGAAAGTATTAATATAAAATATCAAGAAAATTTTTTACTTGACTTTAGATATCTAGCCATTAAATAGAAAATATGATAAAATTATAACGAAAACAAAAATATTTATAAAATTTTATAAGGGTGATGTCATGTTAGGTTTTTTCAAAAAAAATAAAATAATAGAAATTATATCCCCAGCAACTGGTAGAATAATACCAATTGAGGAAGTAGAAGATGAAACTTTTGCTAAAAAAAGAACTGGAGACGGTATAGCAGTAGAGTTGACAGATGGAAAGATTATAGCTCCTTTTGATGGTGAAATAATCAGTATGTATAATGCTAACCATTGTTTAGTTATAAGGTCAGAAGATGGAATAGAGCTTTTAATACATATTGGTATAGATACTATAAAGCTTAAAGGAGAAGGTTTTAAAAAATATGTGGAGTTAAATGATAAGGTAAACAAAGGTGATACTATATTAGAAGCAGATATAGATTTATTAAAATCTAAAAATAAATCTGTTGTTACTCCTATAATTATAACTAATAGAAGAAGAATAGATTCCATAGAAAAGATGAAAGGAAATGTGGAAAAAGGGAAAGATAAAATAATGAACATAAAAGTGAAAAAAGAATAGTAAAATTAAATAACCTACTATTAATTGTAGGTTATTTTTAAACCTAATATTGAAATGATTTTTCATATAGTGTAAAGAATATTGAAAAAATATTCCGAATATGTTATCATTTATATATAGAAAATTATTAATCACTATGTGAAAGAAAGGTGATACCAAATATGGATCTAAATGAACTAGTAACAGAAAGTATAAATGAAGATACTAAAAATATAGATAAGGTGTCTACCTTAGAAATGCTAAGAATGATGAATGAAGAAGATAAAAAAGTGGCATTGGCTGTAGAAAAAGAACTTCCAAGTATTGCAGAAGCAATTGATATAATATCTAAAAAAGTTTATGAAGGTGGAAGACTTATTTATATTGGAGCAGGAACTAGTGGGAGAATAGGCATATTAGATGCTTCAGAATGTCCACCTACTTTTGGTGTAGAACCTACACTTGTACAGGGAATAATAGCAGGAGGACATAAGGCTATATTTCAAGCTATAGAAGGTGCAGAAGATAGTAAAGAATTGGCAGTAAAAGATTTGAAAAAAATAGAATTTACTTCAAAAGATACATTAGTGGGTTTAGCAGCAAGCGGGAAAACCCCCTATACAATTGGTGGGTTAGAATATGCTAATGAAATAGGCGGCTTTACTGTAGGTATTACATGTAATCCAGCTTCAGATTTATTAAAGGTAGCACAAGTACCAATAAATCCAGTTGTAGGTCCAGAAGTAATATCAGGTTCTACAAGATTAAAAGCAGGTACTGCACAGAAAATGGTGCTCAATATGATATCTACAGGAACAATGGTAAAATTAGGTAAGGTTTATGGCAATTTAATGGTGGATGTAAGGGCACAAAATGCTAAATTAATTGAAAGAACAAAAAGATTAGTTATTGAAGCAACAGGGGTTTCAAAAGAAGAGGCAACAAAAGTTTTAGAAGATACTGATTATGATGTGAAGTTAGCAATAATGGCAATAGAAACAAAATTAGATTTAGATGAGGCAAAGAAAGTATTAATAAAAAATAAAGGATATTTGAGTAAGTCTATTAAAGAGGGGATTTCTTAGTAAAGCCTCAAAATAAAAGATTAAAAGGGGGAGTAGAAATGAGTACAAAGATTTCAAATTTAGGTAATGAAATCCTTAAGTATATTGGAGGAGAGGAAAACATTATCAGTTTTGAAAATTGTATGACTAGATTGAGGATTAGACTAAAAGATAGTTCATTGCTTAAAAAGGAAGAATTAGAAAATGCAGATGGAGTAATGGGTGTGTTGCAATCAGGGCAAGAAGTTCAAATAATAGTTGGGCCTGGTACAGCTTCAAAAGTATCAGATTATGTAAAAGAAGCTACATCAATTATAGTAACAGACAATCCAGAATTTGGTCAGGCAGATGAAATGAAAAAACGAGTTAAGGAGCAGTATAAAGCACCAGGAAGTGGATTTTTAAATAAAATAGCGCAAATATTTATTCCATTAATTCCAGCATTTATAGGTTCAGGACTTATAATGGGTATTAATAATATTTTAAGTGTAAAGGAAATCGCAAGCCCAAATGTTATTGGATTATTGGGAGCTTTCTCAGGGGCGGTATTTGGCTATTTAGCAATAATGGTAGGTATGAATGCAGCAAAAGTATTTGGAGCTTCAACTGCAATAGGTGGATTAATGGGTGGTATTACAATTTCACCAGTGTTAGAAGGAGTAGAGTTATTTGGTAGACAGTTAGTACCAGGACGTGGAGGAATTATTTCAGTAATATTAGTAGTTTGGTTTGCATCAATAGTTGAAAAGAATTTAAGAAAAGTTCTTCCAAGTGTAGTAGAACTAATTCTTACACCTTTATTGACAATATTGATTTCTGGATTTGCTGCAGTATTAGTTTTACAACCAATAGGTGGAGCAATTTCTGATGGGATAGGTGTAGGAGTATCAGGTGCTATTGAAAAAGGTGGAGCATTTACAGGTGCAATACTTGGTGGTACATTCTTACCCTTAGTAATGACTGGGTTGCATCAAGGATTGACTCCAATTCATGCAGACTTAATAGACACAACAGGAGTAACTACTTTACTTCCTATATTAGCCATGGCTGGAGCAGGGCAAGTAGGGGCAAGTTTTGCAGTATTGGCCAGAACTAAAAATAAGAGATTGAAAAAGACAATAAGTAGTGCTTTGCCAGTTGGAATACTTGGTATTGGTGAACCGCTAATATATGGTGTAACATTACCATTAGGTAAACCTTTCATAGGAGCTTGTATTGGTGGAGCAGTAGGAGGGGCTATAGTTGCACCAGCTAAAGTAGGTGCAATGAGTATGGGTATATCAGGACTGCCTCTAGCAATGCTTATTAAACCAGGTGGTGTAGGCATATTTATATTAGGAATATTAGGTGCTTATGTAGGCGGATTTATAGCTACATTGTTATTAGGTTTTGATGATCCAGTTGAAGAATAATTATTAAAAGAAATTGACTTTGAAATAAGTAGATAGTATTTCATACAAGGTACTCGAAAGAGTACCTTGTATACTAAAAAATATAATTAGGAGTGATTGATTTGCTTGGTATATCTGTTTATGCAGGAATGGACAATTCTATAGAAGAAATTATTGAATATTTAAATAAGGCTCATAAATTTGGTATACAAACATTATTTACTTCAGCCCATATACCGGAGACCAATGAGAATTTTTTAAATGATTTAAGAATCCTTTTAGAAGAATCATCAAGATTAGGATTTACAACTATTATTGATATATCTAAAAATTACTTTGAAAAATTGGATATGAATAAGTATAAAATAGATTATTTAAGATTAGACTATGGTTTTACATTGGAAGAAGCAGCTAAAATGACTAATGAATGTGATTTTGGAATCACAGTAAATGCTACGACTTTTACTACAGAAGATATAGAAAAGTTTATAGGTTTTGGAGGGAAAATAGAAAAGATAAATGCTTGCCACAATTTTTATCCTAGAAAAGACACAGGAATATCTGAAGAGTTATTCATAAAAAGAAATAAAATATTTAAGAAATATGGTATAAAGACTATGGCGTTTGTACCATCACAGGATGGAAAGCGAGGGCCAGTATATGAAGGGCTTCCAACTTTAGAGAAGCATAGAGATCTTCCTCCTATAGTTAGTTCCCAGCATTTGCTTAAACTTGGAATAGATTTTGTAGTTATAGGGGATGCTATAGCTTCAGATGAAGAATTAAAAAGTTTAAATGTTATAGAAAATGATATAAATATTATACCTATTAAACTAAATGAGAATTTATCAGAAGTAGAGCTAAAACTCTTAAATAGCGTTCATACAAATCGCATGGATCCAGGAGAATATGCAATACGTTCACAAGAGTCTAGGCTTATAAAGGAGGGACAGATTATCCCGAACAATAATCTATTCCCAAGGAGTAAATATTCTGTTACAATAGATAATGAAAGATATAAAAGATATGAAGGAGAGCTCCAGATATTGAAAAAAGATCTTCCAGTAGATGAAAGGGTAAATGTAGTTGGAGATGTAAAATTTGGAGATGTTATTATAGACTTATTGAGACCAGGAGAAAAATTCAAATTTTATACAATGGGGGATTAAAATGAGTTTGTTTTTAAAAATGAACGAAGTAAGAGATCAGCTAACTAATTCAGAACAGAAAATTGTAGGCTGTATATTAGACAATAATGAAGAAGTTTATAATTTATCTATTCAAGAATTAGCAAAAAAATGCAATACAAGCCCTTCAAGTGTAGTTAGATTTTGTCAAAAAATGGGCTTTGAAGGTTTTCAAGATTTTAAAATAGAATTAGCTAAAGAAAAATCTGATTTAAATAAAAATCATAGCATAGTTTATGAAGATGTTAGAGTAGATGATACAATAGATGATATAGTTGGAAAAATTTCAGCAGGAAATATTAAATCAATAGAAAACACTGTAGAATTATTAGATCGTAGTGAAGTTGAAAAGGCTGTGAGAGTACTAAATAATGCAAATAATATACTTCTATATGGAGTAGGAGCATCAGGATTAGTAGCCATGGATTTTCAATATAAGCTTATGCGTATCAATAGAAATGCTTTTTGCTATTTAGATAGTCATACTCAACTTTCTACAGCAGTAAATATACAGGAAAATGATGTAGCAGTAGGTATATCCCATAGTGGCAAAACTCTTGAAGTTTTTAAAGCAATAGAAATGGCAAATAAAAAAGGAGCAAAGACTATATCTATTACAAGATATGGGGACAATCCATTAAGTAGTATATCTAATATAAAACTATGGTCTGGAGGGAAAGAAAAAAATTTAAGAGTAGGGGCTATAGCCTCTAGAATTGCTCAATTAACTGTGGTTGACATATTATTCGTAGGTCTAGCTCAAAAAGATTTCAATACAGTTTCAGAATATTTAAAGGGAACTAGAATGATGGTGGATGATTTTAAAATAAAAAAGTAGCTTTTAACAGTATAATCCCCTAGTATTAAAATAGGGGTATTTTCATGCTTTTAAATATTTTGTGATATACTTTTATATATTATAATGAAGTATAGCGTATTGGAGGATAATAAATGATAAAGTGTATACATACTGGTGACTTGCATTTAGGTTCTCAATTTAGGAATACAAGTTTTGATGGAATACATGCTAAACAGAGGCGTTTAGAGATATGGGAAACTTTTGAGAAAATAGTAGATAGGACAGTAGAGAATAATGTAGATTTTTTATTTATTGCTGGAGATTTGTATGAGGAAAAATATTTTACTATAGGAGATATTAAAAGAGTTAGGGATAAATTAAAAGAAGCAAAGAATGTTAACATAATAATATCAACTGGAAATCATGATCCTATAGGTGAGAATAGTCTATACAGAAAAATTGATTGGCCTAAAAATGTATATATATTTGACGGAAAAGGCATATCTTCCATAGAATTTAAAAAAGAGAATACAGTTGTATGGGGATACAGTTGGGATAAAAAAGAGGAAAATGAAGACTTGTTATCCCAAATAAAAATAGAACAAAATGAAAAAATAAATATATTATTAATTCATGGAGATGTATTAAATAAGAATTCAGTTTATTTACCTATAAACAAGCAATTGTTAGAATCAAAAGGTTTTGATTATATAGGACTAGGGCATATACATAAACCACAATTTATAACGGATAAGATTTGTTACTGTGGAAGCCCAGAGCCTTTAGATTTTGGAGAAACGGGAATACATGGAATAATTGAAGGGACTATTGAAAAGGAAAGTGTAACTATGAGCCTTCTTCCATTTTCTAAAAGATATTTTATAATTAAAGAAATAAATATTACTGAGATCATGACTTATAATGATATATTAAATAAAATAAAAGAATCTGACAATCTTTTTATGAGAGAGAGCAATTTATATAGAATAGTTTTAAAAGGAATAAAGGATAGGGATATTAATTTAAATATAGAAGACCTACAGGAAATATTATCTAATGAATTTTATTATGTAGAACTTATAGATGAAACTATACCTGACTATGATTTAGAAAAACTAAGAGCAGAAAATGAAAACAATATTATTGGACTTTTTATTGAGGAAATGAGTAAAAGGGATTTAGAAGATGAAGTCAATAAAAATGCACTTTATATTGGACTAGAAACCCTTTTTAAAGAAAAGGTGATAAAATGATTATTAAACAATTAAATATCATTTCCTTTGGAAAATTCAAAGAAAAAAATTTGAAATTAAGTAGTGGGATGAATATTATTTACGGAAATAATGAGTCTGGAAAAACTACAATACATAAATTCATTGAAGGAATGTTTTTTGGCTTTTTTAAACCTTATTCAAGAAGAAAGATATATACTAAAGATTATGAAAAATATTTTCCTTGGAATGAAACAAACTACAGGGGAGTTTTAAAGTTTATTCACAAAGGAGAAGTTTATAGGATAGAGAGAAACTTTGCTAAAAAATTTGATAATGTAAAAATATTTGATGATAAAACTGGTGAAGATATATCCTATTTATTTGATTATGATCCGGTTTTAAGATTATATTCTCCTGGTTCGGTTTTTGGCTTTAATAATATAGTATACAATAATACAATAAATATTAAACAATTAGGGAGTAAGACAGATAAAGCATTAGCAAAAGAAATAAAAGATAGTTTAATTAATATTGGTGGAAGTTTAGATGACAATATTTCTGTTAAAAATGCTGTGGAGGATTTAACAAAAAGAATAAATGCTATAGGTACTGAAGATCAGCGGAAAACTTCTCCTTATGGAAAAATTGTAGAAGAGCTAGAAAAACTATATAATGAAAGAAAAACTGGGCTAAAATATAATGAAAAAATAAAAAAAGAAGAGGAACAATTAAATAATTTGAAAAAAGAATTATCCTACTTAAAAAGTGAAGAAGATTCTTTAAAAGAAAAGGTAAAAGATATAGAAAGATTAGAAGTGAAGGAAAAATATGAAGAAGCATTGAAAGTTATTGGAGAAATAGATAATTTATCTAAAGCAATAAAAAAATTAAGAGAGTATTCAAATCTTGATATGAATGATTATACTTTATTAGTTAGCTTGCAAAAAGAAGAGGATAATTTAGAAAATAGTATAATTCAATGGAATGAAGAGCTAAAAAGAGTAAATAAAGGCTTAAATGAGCTAATAGTAGATTTAAATATTCTACAAAAATATAGTATTATAAAAAAATCAGAATTTCAAAATCTTATTAGAAGCTGTGAAGAATATTGTGATAGGAAAGAAAAATTAAGTAATTTGCAAAGTAAAGTAAGAGATATTGAAATAGAGAAAAAAGAATTAAATTATAATAATATACAGGATTTAATAGATGATATGTATTCATATGAAGATATGGAAGAGAGAAGAAATTCTATATTTTATAAAAATGAATATGCAAATGTAATTTTTTTAAGGACAAGATTAGAAGAAAAATTGAAAGAACTGAAAAATAAGAAAAAGTTTACTTTAGTATTTACTTCACTAATATTGGTTTCCATTATATTAGGATTTAAAAATATTTTATTTTTCCTATTTATATTGCCATCCTCATTATTTCTTTTTTATAATTTTCGTTCTAGTAAGGAGATTAAAGTTTATGTAGAAAGTTTAAATAGGCAAATAGCGGACATTACAGAAAAAGAAAGAGAAAAAAATGAAATCTCAGATAAACTGGAAGATGAGATGGATGCTATTTTGAAAAAATATAATTGTACTACAAAAATAGAGCTAAAAAGGCTCTTTGATAAAAGCTATGAAACTAGTTTAAATATTAGAAATAGAGATAAATTTTTTGAATCATTAAAACAAGAAGAAAATATTTTAATTGAAGATATATATGAACTTGAAAATAGACTAAGGTATTTTGATAGTATATTAGAATTAAAAGAAGATTTTTCTATTGAGCATGTAAAAAATATTGAAAGAGAATATTTCGAATTTATAACTAAAAAAGATAAGGAAGAAGAATTATTAAATAAACAGAAATATTTAAGAGATAAAATAAATACTTGTCAAGTGGAACTAAATAAAATCTCAAAGCAAATAGAAGAAATCTTTTCTAAAACTTATTCTACTAGTATAGAAGAGTTTAAGAATGGTCTTGAGAAAAAAGAAAAATACAATAGTTATTTAAAAGATATGGAAAATAAGGAATTATTGCTAAGTAAAATTTTGGGTAATAATAGTTTAGAATACTTAAAGAATGAATCTATAAAAGTAAGTGGAGAGTTTGAAGACAACTGTAAAATATTAGATAAGGATAGACTAATAAATGATTTAAATAGTGTGGAAAATGAAATATCTGAAAAACAGAAATATATAACTAGAATAGAAGAAAGAATTAGTAATTTATATAAAAACTTTAGACCATTAGTAGAAATAGATGATGATATTTTTAAAAAAGAACAAGTGAAAAAAGATTATGAAAACAAACTAAAATCTCTTAGAATAGCAAAGAATACTATTGAAAATATTTCTAAAAATATACAAAGAAATTTCGCACCTACTCTAAACAAAAAAGTAAGTGATACAATATCTATTGTTACTGGAGAAAAATATAGAGAAGTTAAAATAAATGATAAAATGAATATTTCTGTAGTAGACTCTGAAAACAATAAATTGGTAGATATTGGGAAATTAAGTGGTGGCACTATGGATCAATTATATTTTGCTACAAGATTTGGCATAGCAAATATATTAAAAGAAGAAAAAACTCCCTTAATACTAGATGATTGTTTTGTTCAATATGATATAAATAGACTCGAAAATATTTTAAGATTTCTAAGTTATGAAAGTAAAAAAAGGCAGATTATTTTATTTACTTGTCATAGAAGAGAAAAAGAAATATTAGAGAAATATGGTACTGATTTTAACTATATAAACTTATAAGTTAAAGTATTACATTAACCTATAAAAACTGTAAGAATAGCTATTTATAGGCTAATGTTAAACTTTAAGATTAACTGAGGTGAAATAAATGATATATGGCATAGGAGATTTACATTTAGACTATTCAAAGAAAAAACCTATGGACATATTTGGAGAAAATTGGTTAGATCATGAAGAGAAAATATTTGAAAATTGGAAGAGTAAAATAAAATCTGAAGACTTAGTACTCATGCCAGGAGATATATCTTGGGCGTTAAAGTTAGAAGATGCTTATAATGATTTGAAAAAAATTGATGAACTTCCAGGTAAAAAAATTATAACTAAGGGAAATCACGATTATTGGTGGGAAAGTAAGAAAAAAATGAACTCACTAGGACTTGAAACTATATTTTTTCTTCAAAACGATAGTTATAAATATGAGAATATAACTGTAGTTGGCACTAGAGGGTGGAAAGCTAAAGATAGTGAAGACTTTACAGAACATGATGAAAAGATGTACAATAGAGAAGTTAATAGACTTAAACTATCATTAGATTCTATTGAAAATAGAGGAGATAAAATAATATCAATGCTTCATTATCCACCTTTTAATTTAGATTCGTCTCCAAATGAATTTGTCAATTTGATGAGAGAATATGATGTAGATATTTGTATATATGGGCATCTTCATTCAGAAGGACATAAATATGTAGTTGAAGATATTATTGAGAATATAGAGTTTTTATGTGTATCTAGCGATTATATAGATTTTAATCCTTTTAAAATCTATTAAATATATTTAAAATAAGGAGGAATTTAATATGAAAATTTTCATTGAAAAAAATTATACAGATTTAAGTAAAAGGGTAGCAGATATTATAGAAAGTGAAATGAAAGAAAAATCAAATTTAGTACTAGGCCTAGCTACAGGAAGTACACCTATAGGAACATATGAAGAACTTATTAAAAGACATAAAGAAGAAGGATTAGATTTTTCTAAAATCACTACATTTAATTTAGATGAATATTTAGGAATTCCTCATGATCATGTAAATAGTTATCATTATTTCATGGAAGAAAATTTTTTCAAGAGTATTAATATAGATAATGACAAAATTAATATTCCAAATGGAAATCCAGAAAATGTAGAAGAATATTGTAAAGCCTATGATGAAAAAATAGAAAATCAAGGTGGAATAGATGTACAAATATTAGGTATTGGTGAAAATGGACATATAGCATTTAATGAACCAGATGATAAATTATATCTTGGAACTCATGTAACAGATTTGACAGAATCTACAATAAAAGCTAATTCAAGATTTTTTGATTCTATAGATGATGTGCCTAAAAAAGCTATAACTATGGGATTAGGAAGTATTATGAAATCTAAAAAAATACTTCTTTTAGCTAGTGGTAAGAATAAGGCCAATACAATTAAAAAATTATTGAAAGATGGAGTAGTATCTACTCACAATCCAGCTTCATTATTATTATTACATCCAGATGTAACCATAATATTAGATGAAGAAGCAGCAGAAGAATATATGAAATAAAAAATGTATATAGGGTAAGGGAGAGAGTCAAGTGGAAATACTTATTAAAAATGTAAATATAGTAACACCTTATGAAATAGTACATGGATATGGAGTTTTAATCAAGGATAATATTATTAAAGAAATTGAAAAAGAAGAAAATTTTGAAGAAGAAAATTTAGATAATATAATTGATGGTAAAAATGGTTTTTTAGCACCAGGTTTCATTGACATACACAATCATGGAAATTCAGGATATGATTTTATGGATTCAACAGAAGAAGCTATAGACAATATTGGAAAATTCCACTTAAAAAATGGAGTTACATCATTTTTAGGGACTATAATCACATCATCTTATGAGGATATGAAAAATGCTATTAAAAATATTGCAGATTATGAGAACAAGAAGGATAATTCCCAAATAATTGGAATTCATTTAGAAGGACCTTTTTTTGCAATGGAAAAGAAAGGTGCGCAACCTCCAGAACATATTAAAGGACCTAATTTAGAAGAAATAAAAGAATTAGAGATGTTATCAAAAGGAATGCTTAAAGTAGTTTCTTTGGCACCAGAATTAGAAGGAGCAAGCCCTGTTATAAGATATCTAAAATCTAAAAATGTAGTTCCAGCTATGGCTCATAGTAATGGAACTTTTGAAGAAGCAAAAAAAGGTGTAAATGAAGGAATTACATTAGCTAATCACTTATATAATGGTATGAGGAGTTTTTCTCATAGAGAACCAGGTATAATAGGAGTATCCTTGACAGATGATAGAGTATATTGTGAAATTATCTATGATGGGATTCATCTTCATGATGCAAGTGTAGAAGTAGCCTTAAGAACTAAGGGAATTGGAAAAGTTATATTAGTATCAGATGCTATGAGAGCTGCGGGACTTCAAGATGGAGAGTACGAGCTTGGAGGACAGAAAGTATTTGTTGAAAATGGTGCAGCAAGACTTGAAAGTGGAACATTAGCTGGATCAACTCTTAATTTAAGAGATGCAGTTTATAATATGGTATATAAGAAAAATACAACTATTCATGAAGCGGTAAGAATGGCTAGTTTAAATCCAGCTAATGTAATTGGTGTAGATGATAGAAAAGGTAGTATAGAAGTTGGTAAAGATGCAGATTTAATATTATTTGATAAAGATATAAATATGTTGGCCTCTATAGTAGGAGGAAATACTATATGGCTAAAGAATTAGAAGTAAAGATATTAAATATTGATATTGAAGAAATGGAAGAAAAGCTAATTAATCTTGGTGCATCCCTCATAAGCGAGGAAGAGCAGATTAATTATATATTAGACTCAAAAGAAAATAAAATTCAAAAAGAATATGATAGCTATTTGAGACTTAGAGAAAAGAGAGACTTAAATAGTGGAAAGGTAGATTATATATTTACTCTTAAAGAAAATATTCCAAGAGATGGTATTAGGGAAAATATTGAGAGAAATACTAAAGTAGAAGACAAAGACGCTCTAATATATATACTAGATGTACTAGGAGTCTATGTAATAAATAAAGGGTTTAAAAAAAGAATATCTTATGAATATGATGGAATAAGATTTGATATCGATACTTGGGATGAAGATACCTATCCACATAGCTATATGGAAATTGAAGTAAAAAAAGAAGAAGATTTAAAAAAGGCTATTAAACTTTTAAATATAGACAAGGAGAACATATCAACTAAATCTATAGTTGAGCTGAGAAAAGACCTAGGTTTAAACAACTAGGTCTTTTCTTAGTTTAAAATAAGAAAATTAGTAACAAAAAAACATTATTTGAATAGTATATAATGAGCAGCTAAAAATAAGGAGGTATTGTTTATGCTTCAAGATATTTTTAAAAATAGTGACGAAAGTTTGTTACTTCTTTTCTTAATTTTACTATTATGCTTTGGAGATTTAGGTGGATTTCATGGAGGATTCGATGAGACATTTATCTTTATTTTCCTAATATTCTTCCTGTTCTCTGGTTTTTAAAATGTACTTAAAATTTATACTTGTTTAAACACAGTAGAAAATCTACTGTGTTAATTTTTTATTTTAAAGGAAAAAAACTTTCAGTATAGAAATATACTATAATAGAGTTTAAGGAGGGATTTATTTGCTAAATAAAAATATTATAGAAAATGTATTATATGCTGCATTGTCTACTGGAGGAGACTTTGCTGAAATTTTTGTAGAAGACAAATATATTACTAATATGAAAATGGTAGGAGGATTACTTGAAAATAGTATTTCAGGAAGAGATTATGGTGTAGGTATAAGGATATTCAATGGATTTAATAGTGTCTATGCCTATACTAATGATTCTTCAGAAGAGAATTTAATGAAAGTAGCTAAAGAAGCTGCATTGGCTATAAATTTAGAAAAAAAGGATATTATTTTAAATCTAATGAAATCTGATATTAAAAATAATAATAAGGTAATAGTTTTACCTAAATCTGTAGAGAAAAGTAAAAAGATAGAGATCATGAAAAGAGGACATTTTGGTGCTAAAAACTATGATGAATCCATAAGTCAGGTTACAGTTAGCTATTTAGATGAAGAGCAAAATGTTCTCATAGCCAATTCAGAAGGATTATTGGCAGAAGATCAAAGAGTAAGAACAAGATTGGCAATCCAATCTGTAGCTACAAAGAGAGGAGAAATGCAAATTGGTTATTCAGCTCCAGGAGCTTCTATGGGATTTGAATTTTATGACAATATAAATGCAGAGGAACATGGGAAAGAAGCTTCTAGAATAGCAAAAACTATGATTAATGCAGATCTTTGTCCAAGCGGTAAAATGCCTGTAGTTATACACAATGGTTTTGGAGGAGTCTTATTTCATGAGGCTTGTGGGCATGGATTAGAGGCAACTTCTGTGGCTAAGGAAACATCTGTTTTTTCTAATAAATTAAATAAAAAAGTAGCTTCTCCCGTAGTTACAGCTATAGATGATGGGACTATTCCTAATGAATGGGGAACTACTAATATAGATGATGAGGGTATCCCAACTAAGAAGAATTTACTCATAGAAAATGGAATATTAAAAGGATATTTAGTAGATAAATTAAATGGTAGGAGAATGAACTATGAACCTACAGGTTCATCAAGAAGGCAATCTTATAAACTGCCACCTACTTCTAGAATGAATAATACTTATATTGCAGAAGGAAAATCTACATTTGAAGAGATAGTTTCAAATACAGAAAGTGGGTTATTTGCAAAGAAATTAGGAGGAGGAAGTGTAAATCCAGCAACAGGAGATTTTAATTTTGCAGTAATGGAAGGCTATTTAATAGAAAATGGCAAAATAACAAAACCTGTAAGGGGAGCTACCCTCATAGGAAATGGTTCAGAAGTATTAGAAAAGATAGATATGGTAGGAAATAATCTAAAACTATCTCAAGGAATGTGTGGTTCGGTAAGTGGCCTTGTACCAGTTAATGTAGGACAACCAACAATAAGAGTCAAAAGTCTAACAGTAGGTGGAAGAAAGGGGGATGAATAATATGGATTATAAAAATACGGTAGAAAAGATATTTGAAAGTGGAAAAGATTCTTTGGATGATATGGAGGTATTTATTGAACAAGAAAAAGAAATAGAAATAGATGTATTTGAAGGAGAAATAGATAAATATAATATTTCTGAAAGTGGAGGTCTTTCTTTTAGAGGAGTTTCAAATGGGAAAATAGGTTATTCCTATACTGAAAAAATAGATGAAAGTTCAGTTAACTTAATTATTAAGGATGCTGTAGAAAATGGAAAGTATATAGATTCTTTAGATAAAGAAGAAATTTTTTCCGGTTCTAAAGAATATGAAGAATTGAATTTATATAATGAAGAGCTTAGCAAAACACCTTTAGATAAAAAGATGGAATTTGTTAAATCCTTAGAAAAAGAAGCTTTATCTTTAGATAATAGAGTAGTATCAATAGATGGATGTAGTTATGGAGAAGTGGAAAGTTATAGAATATTACAAAATACAAAAGGTATAAATTTAGAAGAAAAGAAAAATACTGCTTATTGTTATTTATCAGTAGTAGTAAAAGAAAATGAAGATATAAAAACTGGTTCTAGCTATATAGTTTCTAATGATTTTTCAAAATTTGATTATAAAAGCTTAGCAAAAGAGGCAGTAGAAGAAGGTTTATCTATGTTAGGTGCTAAATCAATTAAATCAGGAAATTATCCAATTATATTTGAAAACCATATATTTGCAAATATTTTAGAAACTTTTATTCCTATTTTCCTAGCTGAAAATGTACAGAAAGGATTATCTCTATTAAAGAGTAAAATAGATAATGAAATAGCAGCACCTATTTTTACATTAATAGATAACCCATTCATGGAAGATGGAGTAGGATCTAGAGCCTTTGATGATGAAGGAATGGCAACGAAGTACAAAAAAATAATAGATGAGGGAATTTTAAAGACTTATTTTCATAATTGGAAAACTGCCAATAAAGATGGTATTAGCTCTACAGGAAATGGTTATAGAGGTTCTTATAAATCACCACTATCTATTGCACCAACTAATCTATATGTAGAAAATGGAGATAGTTCATTTGAGGATTTGATAAAAAGTACAGATCATGGATTATTAATAATAGATGTACAAGGTTTACATTCAGGTGCCAATCCAGTGTCAGGAGACTATTCTTTATCTGCTTATGGTTATGAAATAGAAAATGGAAATATAAAAAGGCCAGTAAACCAAATTACTATAGCAGGTAATTTCTATGATACATTAAAAGATATAGAAAAAATAGGTAATGATTTAAAGTTTGCATTACCTGGAATGGGCGGACAAATAGGTTCACCATCTATAAAAATTAAGAAATTATCCGTATCAGGAGAATAGTAAAATATTAAAAAAGATTCGTTTTAAAACGAATCTTTTTTTATGAATTTAATTGTTATTTAAGCGGAATAATATAATTAAATGATTAAAAAATTGCATGAAAATATTACTTAAGGAGGTGTTCAATAATGAAAAAAATTAGGGTGTATCTAATTCTTATTCTATTATCAAGTATTTTTGTAACATCTTGTTCTCCAAAGCAAAATTTAAAACCTGATATTCAAAATTCTCCAGTAGAATATGAAGAAAAAGCTCATGAAAGTTCAGAATATAATGAAGATGATATAGAACCTCATATTAATTATTTTAGTATAAAAGATGACAATAAAATAACTAATATGGCTCTGAAAGAAAGAAATATTGATTATTTATTAAGTGAAGATAATTTATTATCAAATAAAGAATCAATTGCCAATTTTAGTGCAGGAAATTTAAAGGTAAATAAAACTTTTAATACTGTAGTACCTCAAGAATTAGATGTAGATTTAGCATATAGAAAATATTTAATGCCTTATGATTATTTTTTGATCAATAAAGATAAAGTTAAAATATATAACACTCCCTCTTTTAGTGGAAAAGTAATAGATGAAGCAAATACTTTTGATAAACTAAAACTTGTGAATGAGGTAAAGGGTGAAATAATAAAAGATATTAATTCTGACAAATGGTTTGGAGTATCTTGGTACAACAAAGATGGAAAAATGCTTTATGGTTTCATACCTGAAAATGTTGGCCAAATAAGAAGCTTTAGATTTAGTGATATGTACAATTCTCTAAAGGAATTAGAAAGTGAATTAAAGAAATACAAACATGGTTATATATCAAATTATAAAGATGTAAATGGCCCGCCACCTTTAACTGATGGAAAGGCCATGGATAAATATGGTATGCAGGCATATCAAAGTGCCCCTGCATATTTTGACTTAAATAATGAAGAAAATTTTAGGTACATTCCTGATGGTATGATAGTCTTTATTTTAGGAGAAGAGAATGGATATTTTAAAGTGAAAAGTTTAGATTATGAGGGAGAATACTGGATTCCAAAAAAATATATATCTTTTGATAATAATTTAGATACACTTTCAAAAGTTATAGTGGTAGATACAACAAATCAAAATCAAAGTGTATTTGAAAAAAGAGGAGATAGATGGACATTAATATCCTATACATTAGCTACTACAGGAGTTAAAGATAAACGTAAATTTGAAACACCAATAGGAAGATTTAAAATATTAGAAAAAAAGGATAGATTCTTTTACCTAGATGATAAATCTAGGGAAATTGCAGGATATGCACCATATGCATCTAGATTTGCTCAGGGGGCTTATATACATGGAGTCCCTGTAGACTTTATAAAAAAGGATGGTAAAGATGTAGATCCAGGTATAAAAGAGTATTTATTTACTATAGGAACTATGCCTAGATCTCACAAATGTGTTAGAAATTATACTAGCCATGCCCAGTTTCTATATAATTGGGTAGATCCTAATGATACTGCAGTTATTACAATTAAATAACTATATAAGCCCTAATATATAATGTATTAGGGCTATTTTTTAAAAGAAAATAGAAAAATATCTAAAATAGTATAGCATATTTAATGATATATGATATAATATATATATAATTATTTCAGGAGGTGCCCTTATGGGAGAATATAAATACATTAAATGGTTTAATGAAATTGACAAAAATGATATACCAATAGTAGGAGGAAAAGGTGCTAACTTAGGAGAACTTACTCAGAGGGGAGTAGACGTACCCCCAGGATTTTGTATAACAGCAGGGGCTTATGCAGATTTTATTAAACTATCTAAATTGGAGGATAAAATAAAAGAAAAAATAGATAAATTAGATGTAGAAGATTCTTCAGAACTTCAAAAAAGAGCGGCAGAAGTTAGAAAACTCATAAATAATTCTGAAATTCCAAAAGAAATAAAAGACGAAATAGTAAATGCTTATAAAGAATTTAGTGAAAAATTGAAAATAGAAAATCCAAATGTTGCTATTAGAAGTTCAGCAACAGCAGAAGATTTACCAGAAGCATCTTTTGCAGGACAACAGGACACTTATCTACATATAAGTGGAGAGGAAGAAGTTCTTAATTTTGCAAGAAAATGTTGGGCTTCACTTTGGACAGCAAGAGCTATATATTATAGAGAAGAACAAGGGTTTAATCATTTTGAAGTTGCATTAAGTGTAGTTGTTCAAAAAATGATTAATAGTGAAAAATCAGGAGTAATGTTTACAGCTAATCCTGTAAATAGCAACAAAGATGAAATGATGATAAATGCAAGTTGGGGACTTGGAGAAGCAGTAGTTTCAGGATCAGTAACTCCAGATGAATATATAGTTGATAAAAACAATAATAAGATATTAGAGAAACATATTGCTGAAAAGACTACAATGATTATAAAAAGTAAAGATGAAGTGGGAACAGTAGAGGTTAGAGTAGGAGAACATTTGGGATTTGAAAAGATTAATGGACAATGTTTAACTGATAAAGAAATTTTAAAACTTACTGACAATGGAATGAAAATAGAGAATATGTATGGCTCTAATCAAGATATTGAATGGGCGTTTGATGAGGAGACTAAAGAGCTTTATATATTGCAATCAAGACCTATAACTACATTAAATAATGGAGGGGAGTCAAAATCTATGGTTGAGAAAGAAGAATTGAAGTCATTAGTAAGAGGATTAGCAGCTTCACCTGGTATAGCCAGTGGAAAAGTGAAGAATATTAAAAATATAGATGAAATTTCTAGAGTAGAAGATGGAGATGTACTAGTAACTATTATGACAAATCCTGATATGGTACCAGCTATGAGAAGGGCTAGTGCCGTAGTAACTGATGAAGGCGGAAGAACTTGTCATGCAGCTATTGTATCAAGAGAGCTTGGAATACCATGTATAGTAGGAGCAAAAACAGCTAGTGAAGTATTAAAAGAAGAAATGGAAATAACAGTAGATGCAACTAGAGGAGTAGTTTATGAAGGGATAGTTCTTCAAGAAGAACAAAAAGAAGAAAGTGAAACTAATTCTGAATCTGCAGTTATTAGCGAAGATTTAATACATCAGTTAGCACCTATAACTGCTACTAAGATATATATGAATCTTGGGGAACCTTCTATTATAGGAAGATATAAAAATTTACCTTTTGATGGAATTGGACTTATGAGAACGGAATTTATATTTACAAATATGATAGGAGCTCATCCTATGTATCTAGTTAAAACAGGTCAAGGAGATTTATTAATAGATAAAATGGCAGAGGGAATTACAGCTGTAGCACAAGAAATATATCCAAAGCCAATAGTTGTTAGACTTAGTGATTTTAGAACTAATGAATTTAGAGGCCTTAAAGGTGGAGACGAAGTAGAACCTATTGAAAACAATCCAATGATTGGTTGGAGAGGTGTATCAAGATACATTTCACCAGAATATGAAGAAGGATTTAGACTTGAGTGTAGAGCAATGAAAAAAGTAAGAGAAGAATATGGCTTGACAAATGTATGGGCAATGCTTCCCTTTGTCAGAACTACATGGGAGCTTAAAAAGGTAAAAGAAATAATGGCAGAAGAAGGATTAGTCCAAGACAATAGCTTTAAACTATGGATAATGGCAGAAGTACCATCTGTAGTATTTGAAGCAGAAGAATTTGCACAGCTCGTAGATGGATTTAGTATAGGAAGCAATGATTTAACTCAACTTGTAATGGGAGCAGATAGGGATTCAGGTATACTTAATAATATGGGATATTTTGATGAGAGAAATGAAGCAGTGAAAAGGGCTATATCAATATTGATTAAAGCAGCACATAAATATGGAAAGACTATCTCAATATGTGGTCAAGGTCCATCCCAATACCCAGAATTTGCTGAATTCTTAGTTCAAGAAGGGATAGATAGTATGAGTGTAAATCCTGACACTGTAGCTTATACAAGAAGGTTAGTAGCTGGAGTAGAGCAAAGAATGATTTTAAAGAAATTAAGAGAAAATAGATAGAATTTAATAAAATAGTTTTAAAAAAAGGGGGACTGTCTCAAAATAAAATTTTGAGACAGTTCTTTTTTGTATAAATAAAAAGGGAAAAAAGTTTGAAAAAACTTACTAATGCTTTATTTATCATAGCATTTCATTTTGTCCTTAGTTTTTAGGGAAACTCTAATAAGCAGTCAAATTTTGACAATGGATTTTAATATGATATAGTAGGTATTAAAGGAAGAAGTATTATGAAAATATTAAATTTTTTGTAGGAGGGTACTTAAAATTTGCTCGAAAAGATGTGTTTACTTTATTGAGATAAGTCCTAGGGAGGGGTTATAGCATGAAAGAAACAAAAGATATGTTTTCAAAATTGGAGTGTATTTTAAAAAGGTTAGAATGTATTAGAAATAAAAAAAATATAGAATCTTTAGGAACAATGTTTGAGTCTGATGGTTATCTATATTATTATGATACAGGTACTGGAAAAGTTATTAATGTAGATTATGATATAAATAAAATTATTAAAAGACTATTTACATATGAAGATAATGTAGATTCTTTTATAAAATATATGAAAGATGAAGGTATAAGTAATGAAAAGCTTAGAGAATTTATAGAATTTGTATATGAAGAAGATTTACTAAAGGGTGTAGATATAAATAATTTATATACGGTTGAGTATTTACAATATGTTAAAAATCAAGTAAACAATAATTGTGGACAGTTAATTTTAGAGCTTACTGGACGATGCAACTTAAGATGTAAATATTGTATTTATAATGATTCATATGAGAATATGAGAAATTTTAATTGTAATGATATGACTACTGATGTAATAAGGAAAGCAATAGATTATGTAAAAGAGCTGGATAGGCTACAATAAACTAGACAATAAAAATAAGGTCATGTAAACTAATAATAGAAAAAGGAGAGAGTTTATATGACAAAGAGAGAAAGAAGAACCTATACCCCTGAATTCAAAGAACAAATGGTAAAACTATTTGAAAGTGGTAAGCCTAAGAAAGATATTATGGCTGAATATGACTTAACACCTACTGCTTTCAATACCTGGATAAAAAGAAGTCAAACTACTGGATCTTTTAAGGAAAAAGATAATCGTTCCCCAGAAGAAAATGAACTAATAAAGTTAAGGAAAGAAAATCAACAATTAAAGATGGAGAATGATATTTTAAAGCAAGCAGCGCTGATATTAGGACGAAAGTAAATGTGATAAAAAGCAATGCTCACAAATACAGTATATCAGCAATGTGTAAAGTCCTACAAATCCCTAGAAGTACCTATTATTATGAATCAAAAGCAAAAGAATCTACAGATGAAATAACACCTAAAGTAATAGAAATATTTAAAGCGAGTAGAAATAACTATGGTACTAGAAAAATTAAAGTCGAGCTTAAAAAAGCAGGCTATATAGTATCTAGAAGAAAAATAGGTAGAATAATGAAGCAAAATGGCTTAGTATCAAACTATACGGTTGCTCAGTATAAGTCTTATGTGGATAAATGTAATGAATCAAAAATTGCTAATGAACTAAATAGAGAGTTTAATACAGATGAACCGTACGCAGCTGTAGTCAGTGATTTAACATACCTTAGAGTTAATAAAAGATGGAACTATGTATGTTTATTAGTTGACCTATTTAATAGAGAAATAATTGGTTATAGTGCTGGCCCTAATAAAGATGCACCTCTAGTTTATAGAGCCTTTGCAAAGGTTAAAACTAGATTAAATGATATTACACTATTTCATACAGATCGAGGCAACGAATTCAAAAACAAAATAATAGACGAAGTTCTGGATACTTTTAAAATTAAGCGTTCATTAAGCATGAAAGGCTGTCCCTATGATAATGCTGTAGCTGAAGCTACATTCAAGATATTTAAAACTGAATTCGCTAATAACTATCATTTTGAAAGCTTAGAACAGTTAGAAATTATGTTAGCTGACTATGTAAATTGGTTCAACAATATTAGGATTCATTCAACTTTAGGGTATTTGAGTCCTAAAGAATATAAATTACATAACCTTAAAAAAACTGTCTAAATAAGTGTTGACAATCCAAGCATTCTAAAGATGAGGTTGATATAACATTTTATGGAGGAGAGCCACTACTTAGATTTGAAGAAATGAAGTATGCAATAGAATATGCTAAAGAAACTATAAGAGATAAAGTTATAAGCTATGGCTTTACAACTAATTTAACACTTCTTAATGAAAAAATAGCTAAATATCTTGCAAGTGTTGGAAATATGCATATTCTTTGTAGTATAGATGGCCCAGAAGATGTTCATGATAGATGTAGAGTTTTTAAAAATGGAGAAGGGACTCACAAGCAAGTAATGAAAAATTTTGATATATTAGTGAATGCTTTTAAAAATGTAAAAAACAGTACTGTAAAAGTCAATAGTGTATTGACACCACCATTTACTTTTGAAAAAATGAATTACATAAATAATTATTTTAATAAATATAAAAATAAAATTAAAGATTTTTCGGTAGAGATAACATACCCTGTAGATGGATCATTACCTGAAGAGTTTTATGATGAAACATTACAAGTATCCAATGTGATAGATAGATGGAATAAAGACTCTTTTTATAAGAAATATGATACGTGTATAAATGAGGAGATGGTCTGGAAAGATTTATTTAGAATACATAATCGTCTTATAACACAACAAGCATCAAATTGGGTACCATTTAATGCTTGTTGTGTACCAGGAGCGAGAAGGATATATGTAGATACTAAAGGATATATCTATCCTTGCGAAAGAATAGGGAAAGCTCCTATACTTGGTCATGTAGACTATGGAATTAAATTAGATGAGTTATTAAAAAACTATATTATTGATTATTCTAAGAAATCTATTGATAGTTGTAAAAATTGTTGGGCTGTAAAAATGTGTCCTATATGCTATGTAAACAGAATGACTGAAAAAGAAATATCAGAAAAAGCTCATTTAAATTGTGAACTTTATAGACAAGCAATAAAATCTGATTTGAGTTTTTATCATAGTATGTTAAATAATAACCCAGAACGTTTAAAAAAGATAAATGAAATATCATACTATTAATAAGATTTTAATCTTCAAAATTAAAATAAATATCAAAAGAAAAGGGAGGAATATTTAATGATTAAAGTTGTTAATCCATTTGAAAGAAAAATAGCTAAGGAGGATGATATTTCAGCAAACAAATGTTGTTGTATTTGTAATAGTGGAAGTGCAGGATCTAAAGCTTGGGCATTATTACCGGGTACATTTAATTGTAGTTGTAACTGTAATTCTTCAAATGCAAATAAGAGTGCTAATCATACGAAAGCTTATAATGGATGCTACTAATTGAAAAACCAAATAATTAGGATAGTTATATAACTATCCTAATTATTTGGCTATATAAAAAACTACACACTGGTATTATATTGAAATTAGGTGGAAATATGGAGAAGAATATTGAGGTTATATATGATTCTGATTTGAATGATTACCATTTTATTTATATAGTTGATAAAGGTAAGAACAATGAAAAGTTGGGTTATGATGGGATTTCTCATTTGATAGAACACATAATACTAATTCTTTTAGAAGAAAAGGAATATAAAGCCATTTTGAGAGGTAGAACAGGTTTTTATTATTGTTTATATAATTGGACAACATATTCATATGAAGAAGGCATAAAAATATTAAATGAAATTAATCAAATAATAGAAAAGATTAAAACTAATGAATTGAATTTCGATAAACAATTAGAAAAAGCTAAAAAAGAAGTGATAGAAGAATGTATAGATTATAGTAAGAAAAAATTAAGCGTAAAAAAATAGTTAAATCTATTAAGGGAAAAAATTATACTGGTTTTCCAGTGGGGAATGTTATAAATATATCAAAAATAAATCAAAAAGATATAGTTGATTTTATAAAAAATAATTATACAGATATTAGTGTAGCTATTATATCATCAGATGAAAATATAAGCTATAATAGTTTTGATGTTGAAGTAGATAAAATAGATACTTATAAAGAGGATATAGTTAATATTAATGATGGAATTAATATTAATATTGAGAATATGAATTTTATAGGAAATAAAATTACTCTATTAATTAAAAGTAAGATAAGCCAAACTTTTTTAGAATCCATACTTGAAATGTTTATAATGACATATTTATGTATAGGATTGAGTAAAAATTTAGATGATTTGATTACAATAGAATATGAAAAACTTATATTAGGAAAAAATGAAAAATATTTATTGATATATTTAGGTAGTAAGAGTGCAATGAAATTTTTAGTTAATAACAAAAGAATAGATAATGAATGTATATTCTCACATATTTTTAATAGAAAGAATTTTGATATAACAAAAAAAGCAATATTAAATATATATAAATGTGAGAATCAAATAAGAGATTTTGATGAAAGATATTTGAAAGATATATGTAATTTATTGACAATCAATGAGCATGAATACTATATAATTAATAACACCAGTAGACTAGTTAGGATATTACAACAGTTAACTTATGAAGAAGTTATGATGATTATATTTCAAATTATAAAATTAAATTATGAGATGAAGGTATATGATTAATATGGATATAAAAAATGCATTAAAGATTTTTAAACATACATTAATAATTTTATGGAACTCATCAAAGATTAGTTTTATTTTATTATTTATTTTTTCAATGTTATCTGGACTTCCCGCAATTTTTAATGCGTATTTAGGGAAACAGTTAATAGATACTATTGTCAATATTATACAAAACAGAAATATGGTTATTACTCCTTTAATTACAATAGGCGTTATGTATTTAGCTATATATTTAATTGAAAATCTAATTGTAAGTATAACTCAATATGTAAATGAAATATATTCATCTTATATAGATAAATATATTTCTATAGAGTTACTTGAAGCGTTAAATAGTATGGAGATGAAAGATGTAGAAAATACTAAAGTACATAATGAATTAGAAAAAGCTAATAATGAATCTGCAATAAGGAGTATGAATATACTAAATCAATTAATACAGTTATTAAAAAATTCAACAACATTACTGGGCATGATTGCAATATTGTTGAATTTTAATATATTAATTGTTATTATTTTAACTTTTTCAACAATTCCTCTTATAATGTTAAACTATAAAAATATGAATAAACTTTATGAAGTTTATAATAAAAGATTTGAAAAGGTTAGATTTGCTAATTATATTAGGAGTCTTTCAGTTGAAGCTGAAAACTTCAAGGAAATAAAGATATTTAACAATTTAAAGTATTTAAAAAGCATCATATTAAGTATTTTAAATAAAAATATAAGAGAAGATAAGAAAATAAAAAGAGTCTTAATTGCAAAAAGTTTTATTATTGAAAGTATAGATATTACAATTGCTCTTGTTATAAAAGGCTATATTATAATAAAAGGTACGTTACATTATGATAGTGTAGGTAAAATTATGATGAATACAAAAATAGTTACAAATATAAAAGATAATTTAGGTAATATTTTATCAATTGCATCATCAATGTATGAAGATTGTTTATATTTACAAGGGTTAAATAATATAAAACAAATTAAAAATAAACGTGAGCAACAAAATAAAGGAAAAATTTATTTGGGCGAAAAAGATACAATTAGTAGAATAGAACTAATTAATGTATCTTTTAAATATCCTGGAAGTAATGAATATGTATTAAAAGATATAAATATTTGTTTTAAAAAAGGGGTTACATATTCTTTGGTAGGTTTAAACGGTTCTGGAAAAACAACTTTGGTAAAGTTGATATTAGGACTTTATGCACCACAAGAAGGAAAAATTTTAATAAATGGCATTGAAATTAATGAATATGATAAAATTTCATTATTTAAAAAAATGAGTGTAGTATTTCAAGATTATGTAAAGTATCCCTTAACAATACGAGAAAATATTGGATTAGGAGATATAAGTAAGGTAAATGACATTAATAGCATAGTAGAATCAGCAAAGTTAACAGGAGCTCATAAATTTATTCATAAATTACCTAATGAATATGAAGAAACACTGAGAAAAGGTTGGAAAGACAATATAGATTTATCTGAAGGGCAATGGCAAAAAATAGCTATTTCAAGGGCGACTCTTAGAAAATGCGAAATATTAGTATTAGATGAACCAACATCTTCTTTAGATCCAGAGTCTGAATATGAAATATTTAACACGATTAAATCATTTAGAGGAAATGGAATAAATATATTGATAACACATAGATTTACAAACATTAGTTTAGCAGATATAATTATAGTTTTAGAGGATGGTTTAGTAAAAGAAAAAGGAACTCATAAAGAATTATTAGAAGAAAATGGGGTTTACAGTAAACTATATAATATACAACAGGAAATGTTATTAAATCCGCAAAAATTAGTAAGTGATCAAAGTATATAATCTATATAATGTTTTATTTAATAAATTGGTTTGTTGAATAACTATATATAGAATTATTCTATGAAGATATGTTTAAAAATTTCTAACATATTATTTGTGATTAGAAAAAATTTATTAGTTGAAAATATTTTAATTTAATAGTTGGAGGAGGGAATATAAATGGAACTTAAATTAGAAAATGTTAATAAAAAGTATAAGAATAAACACGCAATCAAAGATGTAAATTTAAATCTAGGTTATGGTGTTTATGGATTGCTTGGTGAAAATGGAGCAGGGAAGTCTACTCTTATGAGAATATTGTGTACTGTGGATCGTCAAACATCAGGGGAAATCTTATTTAATAATGAAGATATTTTTAAACTTGGCGATAAGTACAGAGAGCTAATAGGTTATATGCCTCAAGAGTATGGAGTTTTTCCTAGTTTCACAGCAAGGGATTATTTAGAATATATAGGATATCTAAAAGGTTTAACATTGAAAGAATTAAGTAGGAAAGTACCAGAAGTTTTAGAATTTGTAAATTTATTAGATGTAGAGAACAATAAAGTGAAGACATTTTCGGGTGGTATGAAAAGAAGACTTGGCATAGCACAAGCTATAATAAATGATCCTAAAATTCTTATACTAGATGAGCCAACAGCAGGACTTGATCCAAAGGAAAGAATAAGATTTTCAAATATTATAAGTGATATGTCAAAAGATAAGCTAGTCATTTTGTCAACCCATATAGTTTCAGATATTGAATCTATAGCTACAAATTTAATTATTTTAACAAAAGGAAAAATTAAGGAAGTGGAAAAGATAGATAAATTAGTAAACAAATTGAACAATATTGTGTGGGAAGTTTTAGTAGATCAACAAAAATTTTCTTATATAGAGAAGAACTATACAGTGGTTAGAATTAAACAACAAAATGGAAAAATATTGGTACGTTGTGTAGGAAAAAATGTAGAAGTTGAAGACAAGAAAAAAGTAAAGCCTACTCTTGAAGATTACTATATGTACATAGGGGGCAGGACTAATGGATAAATTATTTTTATGGGAATGGAAAAAAACTAAAAAATTAACATTATGTTTTACATGTTTGATTTTTTTATTTATTATGTTTATGATTATTAATGTGGAAACTAATAGAATTAGTTGGACTGATAGTAATGGGAAGTCACTAAGTGGAAAAGCTGCTGTAGAAGCTAAGATTGCAACTGTATCTAAAATTGAAGGAAAAGTTGCACCTGAAAAACTAATTAATTGTGTAAATGAATATAAGAAAGTTTATAAAAAGGGGAAGATAGAAGATACAAAAGAATATGGAAAATATATTGAACCTTATCAAGATTATATTTATAGAATGATACTCCGAATATATGATGATGGAAATTCAGCATTTGACCAAGTATTAATTAACCTATCTGATAATCAATTGAATAATTTTTATTCTAATTGGAGTAAAGCTGCAATTAGAGAAAGTGGAGTAAATAAAAATAGCAAATTACATACCACATTAGAAAACAAAGCTAAAAAAGTAGATAAACCTTTTATTTATGAATATAATGATGGACTGTATTATTTAATTTTACAATTTAAAGATATAATTATGTGGGTATTTATTATAATTGCAATTGCACTTAGTTCGATTTTTAGCAAAGATGATTTAAGAGGGTTAGAAGAAGTTTCTATGTCTACTAAATATGGTAGGGAAAAGTTAACTGTTGGGAAATTAAAATATGGAATATTTTTATCGATTATAATATATATACTATCTTTATTAGTTATAAATATAGTAGTTGGAAGTATATATACTTTTAAAGGTGGTAATACCTCTATTCAATTGGTATATTCTAGAACACTGTGGAATACTTCCATAGGAAAGGGGTATTTATTGTTAATATTACTTGGACTGCTAGCTACAATAACTACGGCTTTATTTGTTATGTATATTTCTGTTAAATCACGTAAATCTAAATTATCTTTATTACTCTCAATTGGATTAACTTTTATACCTAATATTTTTCTAACCAATATTAAAAACACTTTTTTAACCCCAATACTAGGTATTATTCCTGTTAATCTAATTGATTCATCAATGGTTTTTGGCTCTAATATATTTTATGAGTTAGGATCATTCCAGTTTTCATATTTAATTATATCTGTAATATTATCTGTAGTTATGATATTTGTAACGATAAAAGGTATAAAAAAAGAAGTTATGAATTATAAATTATAAAGGATAAAAGGTGTAAAGCATATGAAGATAATTGATTTAGAGCGAAAAAGAATATTAGGAATGAAAAATATATGTATAGTTACTTTAGTTTTAATTTTTATATTATTATTTTTAATATATATTATACTTTCAGATTATAAAGAGAATAATAAGCAAAGTTTACTTCAGGTGTATGAAAACATTAAAGAAGATAGAAAGAGTACAAAAACCGACTTATTGACTATAGATAAGGTTAGAGATATAAAGGATAAATATAAAAAGGTTTATAAAAGCAAAAAACTTACCGATGATAATGGAAATGAAAGAAAAGATGTTCTTAATTCTGAATTAAAGGAAGATAAATATATTTTTAGGACAATAGTTGCAAATTATTCACCTATATCTGAATATGATCCTTCGCATATATTGGATATATCGAATCAACAAACAAATGATTTTTATAAAATAAGGTTGGATAAAATTGAACAGTTAATAGAAGATGAAAGTAGATCAAACAATTTAGAAGTACCTCCGAAAGAAAAAACTAGAATATTAGAAGATGTATCTAAAATGCAAAAGCCTCTTAAATATGGTTATGCAGAAGGATATGAAGTAGCAGGAAGCATTATAGGTCCTTTTACTAAAATTATAATTATAATCGTAGGTATAATCATAGCTCCTCTATTTTCTGAAGATAAACAGACAAAAATGAATGAAATAATTTTATCAACTAAATTTGGAAAAAATAAATTAACTTTTTATAGAATACTAACTGGATTATTAGCTACAACTATTATTTATCTGACAGGTGTAACAATTTTTTCAATAATTACTTTTTCCATATTTGGTATACAAGGTGGAAATTTGCATATACAAGGTGGTGCTGGATATTGGTTTTCTCCATATAATATAACGTATTTGCAACAATTTATTATCAATATTGTGATAGGATATATAGCTTGTATTTTGATGGCGTTTATAACTATGTTTATAACTACATTTGCTAAGAAAGTAACACATGGTGTTATTTTTACCATTATATTTACTATATTGATGGTTGTTATGGAATTGCAAAAAATTCATTATTTAAATTATTATTTTTTAAACTTTTTACCGTGGAATTTGATAAATTATTTTAATATGTATAAAACTTATTATAGTTATAATTTATTTGGAGTACAGATAGATAAAATTATATTCCAGCCAGTTGTAGCTTTGATTATAATATTAGTAGCTTTCGTTGGTATATTGTGTAGAAAAAAGAAGACTAGATATTTGTAAGAATAGTTTTTGGCTTTTTATTTAAATCTAATACAGTATTAGATTTATGAAATACCAAATATGGAAAGACTATTTCAATATGTGGTCAAGGTCCATCCCAATACCCAGAATTTGCTGAATTCTTAGTTCAAGAAGGGATAGATAGTATGAGTGTAAATCCTGACACTGTAGCTTATACAAGAAGGTTAGTAGCTGGAGTAGAGCAAAGAATGATTTTAAAGAAATTAAGAGAAAATAGATAGAATTTAATAATATACTTTTATAAAAATAGCTGTCTTAAAATAGTTTAAACTATTTTGACAGCTATTTTTAATTTATGATAATACCTTTTTCCATTTAAAATGTATTATTGTCCATTAAATGTTGAATAATAAGTATAGAAAAATGGAATGGAGGTATTTATATGACGAGAAGAATGAAAACTATGGATGGAAATGAAGCAGCTGCTTATATTTCCTATGCATTTACGGAATTAGCAGCTATTTATCCAATTACTCCTTCTTCACCAATGGCTGAGTTAGTTGATTTATGGTCTAGCAAGGGAAAGAAAAATATATTTAATCAAAGGATTAAAGTAGTAGAAATGCAATCGGAAGCAGGAGCAGCAGGGGCCGTTCATGGTTCGCTACAAGGGGGAGCTTTGACAACAACTTATACTGCTTCACAAGGGTTATTACTTATGATTCCTAATATGTATAAAATGGCTGGGGAACTCCTTCCAGGAGTGTTTCATGTAAGTGCCAGAGCAATAGCAACCCATGCTCTAAGTATTTTTGGAGATCATCAAGATGTAATGGCAACAAGACAAACTGGATTTGCATTACTATGTTCTAGTAGTGTTCAAGAAGTTATGGATTTGTCAGGAGTAGCCCACTTAAGTGCAATAAGTGGAAGAGTTCCTTTTTTACATTTTTTTGATGGGTTTAGGACTAGTCATGAAATACAGAAGATTGAAGTTATAGAATATGATGAATTAAAGAATTTAATAGATTATGAAGCGATCGAGGAGTTTAAAAATAGATCTTTAAATCCAGAAAGACCTGTAGTCAGAGGTACTGCACAAAATCCAGATATATATTTTCAAGGTAGAGAAATTTCTAATCCTTACTATGAAAAATTGCCAGAAATAGTAGAAAATTATATGAATGAGATAAATAATATTACAGGAAGGGACTATAAGCTTTTCAATTATTACGGTCATGAAGAAGCAGAAAGAATCATAGTAGCTATGGGTTCTGTTTGTGAAACTATAGAGGAAACTATAGACTATTTAATAGATAAAGGAGAAAAAGTAGGACTTGTAAAGGTTAGATTATATAGACCTTTTTCAGTAAAACATTTCCATAATGTTTTGCCAAAGACAGTAAAAAGCATAGCGGTTTTAGATAGAACAAAAGAGCCAGGAGCTTTAGGAGAACCTTTATATTTAGATATAAGATCTGCTTTTTATAATTCGGATATAAAACCTATAGTAGTAGGAGGTAGATATGGACTAGGCTCAAAAGATACTGTGCCAGCTGATATTATAGCTGTATATGAAAATCTAAAAAAAGATACGCCAAAAGATAGATTTACTATATGTATAGATGATGATGTATCTCATACATCATTAGAAGTGGAAGATTTTATTGATACATCACCAAAGGAAACTATCAAATGTAAGTTTTGGGGATTAGGATCAGATGGCACTGTAGGGGCAAATAAGATGGCAATAAAAATAATAGGAGATAATACACCGTTATATGCTCAAGGATATTTTTCATATGATAGCAAAAAATCAGGAGGAACAACCATATCCCATTTAAGATTTGGGAAAACACCTATAAAGTCTACTTATTCAGTCCATGAAGCAGATTTTATTTCTTGCCACAACAAATCCTATATATATCATTACGATATATTAAAAGGTCTGAAAGATGGAGGAATCTTTGTTTTAAATTGTCCTTGGGAAGAATATGAATTAGGAGAAAAACTCCCTAATTATGTTAAAAAATATTTAAAAGATCACAATATAAATTTTTATATAATAGATGCAGAAAATATTGCTCAAGAAATTGGGTTAGGTACAAGGATTAATATGATAATGCAATCTGCCTTTTTTAAATTAGCAAATATAATTCCAGTAGAAGATGCAGTAAAGTATTTAAAACAATTTATAGAAAAAACCTACGGAAAAAAGGGAGAAAAAGTAGTAGAAATGAATAATAAGGCAGTAGATGAGGGAATTAATAGTATTGTAAAAGTAAGTATACCAGAAAGTTGGGCTAATATAGATATAGTGAAAGAAACAGAAGAAGTAAAAGACGAACCAGATTTTGTAAAGAGAATTCAAAGGCCTATGGCCAAATTAGAGGGAGATAATTTACCAGTTAGCTCATTTAGGTATATGGAAGATGGAACATTTCCTATGGGAACTGCTGCATATGAAAAAAGAGGTATAGCAGTACTTATTCCTCAATGGCAGACAGAAAAATGTATTCAATGTAATCAATGCTCATTTATCTGTCCTCATTCAGTAATAAGACCTTTCCTATTAGATGAAGAAGAGATAAAAAATAAGCCAAATACCTTTGAAACTAAAAAAGCTGTTGGGAAAGGATTAGAAGGTTTGGAATACAGGATACAAGTGAGTCCTCTTGATTGTACTGGATGTGGAAACTGTGCAGATATTTGTCCAGCACCAGGAAAAGCTTTAGTAATGGTTAAAGCAGAAAAAGAAATTGAAAGACAGGTGGATAATTGGGAATATGCTGCTAATAATATAAAATATAAAGATAATTTAATGAGTAAAACTATGTTAAAAGGAAGCCAATTTTCTAAGCCTCTTCTTGAATTTAATGGAGCATGTGCAGGATGTGGAGAAACTGCTTATTTGAAACTAGCAACTCAACTTTTTGGGGATAGAATGATGATAGCCAATGCTACAGGTTGTTCATCCATCTGGGGAGCTAGTGCACCGTCTATACCCTATACAACAAATAGAGAAGGAAAAGGACCAAGTTGGGCAAATTCATTATTTGAAGATAATGCAGAGTTTGGATTAGGTATGTATTTAGCTGTAAAGCAGATAAGAGATAAACTTGCTAATCTAATAGAAATTGGAATAGAAGAAAATATTAGTAATGAATGTACAAATATATTTAAAGAATGGTTAAACTATATGGATGATGGTGAAAAATCAAAAGAAGTATCTAATAAATTATTAGAAATTATTAGCAAGAATGAATACAACAAAAATTCGACTATTAAGGAAATACTTAAATTAAAAGATTTTCTAGTTAAAAAATCTCAATGGATAGTTGGAGGAGATGGATGGGCATATGACATAGGTTACGGAGGATTAGATCATGTTATTGCTACAGGTGAAGATGTAAATATTTTAGTATTTGATACAGAAGTATATTCAAATACAGGAGGGCAAGCATCTAAAGCTACTCCAACAGCTTCAGCAGCTAAGTTTGCTTCTTCAGGAAAAGTAACAAAGAAAAAAGATCTAGGAAGAATGGCTATGACCTATGGATATGTTTATGTAGCACAAGTTTCGATGGGAGCAAATATGAATCAAACCCTAAAAGCCATAACTGAAGCAGAAAGCTATAAAGGTCCATCACTTATAATATGCTATGCTCCTTGTGTTGCACATGGTATCAAGGTAGGTATGGGCAAAACAGTTGAAGAGGAAAAAAAGGCTGTGGAGTCAGGGTATTGGCATCTATATAGATACGATCCAAGATTAGAGATGGAGGGAAAGAACCCATTTATATTAGATTCTAAAAAGCCAGAAAAACCTTTTAAAGATTTCATACTTGGTGAAGTGAGATATTCTCAAATAGAAAAAACATTCCCTGATTTAGCAGAAGAGTTATATGAAAAGGCTGAAAAGGATGCATCTGAAAGATATGAAATATATAAGGGGCTTTCAGAAAAAGAATAAGAGCAAGGATATCCTTGCTCTTATTCTACTTCTGGTTTTGTTCAACCCATTCTTTTGCTTTCATTACTCCTTCTAAGGTAGGAATTGGTACTCTTGATTCTGGCTTTAATCCCTTAATGTCATAATAAGCTGCTGTTGTTTGATTTTCTATAGGGATAGACATTTTTTTCTCTTTAAACTTATTAATATTAATATTTAAATTTTTATCATTATTTTTAGTCATTCTATCCCTCCTCATTATTTATTATTTGTATATGTAGAAAAAATAAACTATAAATTTAAAAATATATTTTATATAATATAAATATACTAGGGTCAAGATATAAAAGCTAAGATTTAGTAAAATCATAGGAAGGAGATAAGTAAAATGAATAATGATAGAGATTTGGCAAAAGAGATAAAGTTTATAATAGAATTAGATAAAATGAAAAGTATATTTAGAGAAACTAGCCTTATAAATAAGTCTAAGAGGGAAAATGATGCCGAACATTCTTGGCATATAGCAGTGATGTCTATGATACTTTCTGATTATGCAGATGAAGATATAAATGTACATAAAGTTATGAAAATGTTATTAGTTCATGATCTTGTAGAAATATATGCAGGTGATACTTTCTGTTATGATGAAATTGGAAATATGGATAAAACTAAAAGAGAAAAAGAAGCCGCAGATAAACTTTTTAGCATGTTGCCAAAAGATAAAGAAAAAGAAATAAGAAAGCTTTGGGATGAATTTGAAGAAATGGAAACAGAAGAATCTTTATTTGCCAATTGTATGGATCGGTTTCAACCTTTCTTAATGAATTATTATTCTGGTGGAGGAACTTGGAAAAAGTATAATATTTCAAAAGAACAGGTTCTAAAAAGAGGTGAACCTATAAAGAAAAGTTCAAAAAAACTTTGGGATTTTGTGGAAAGCTTAATAGAGGATTCTGTTGAAAAGGGATACATTAAAAAACTTTAGGGTATTTCACCTAAAGTTTTTTAATGTTAAAATCCAGGAATAACTGCACCATTATATTTTTCTTCAATGAATTTTTTGATTTTTTCACTTTGAAGAGTTTTTATTAATTTTTGAAATTTTTCTTCTTTTTCTTCACCTGCTCTTATAGCAATAATATTTGCATAAGGTGAATCCTTATCTTCTAAAATTAGAGCATCCTTTGTTGGAGTAAGACCTGCTTCAATAGCATAGTTTCCATTTATTACAGCACCATCAATATCTTTTAGTACTCTTGGCAATTGAGCAGCTTCCATTGGTTTAAGTGAAATATTTTTAGGATTTTCTTCTATATCTTTTTCTGTAGCTGCAAGGCCAGAATCTTTATTTAATTTAATTAAACCATTTTTTTCAAGAAGTAAAAGAGCTCGTCCTCCATTTGTAGGATCATTTGGTATAGCAATAGTACTACCTTCTTTAAGTTCATCAATAGATTTGTAACTTGATGAATATAATCCTAAAGGTTCTACATGAATTTTTCCTAGAGATGCAATATCAATATTTCTTTCTTTTTTAAAATCATTCATATAAGGTTCATGTTGGAAGAAATTAGCGTCAATTTCTTTGTCAGCTAAAGCTAAGTTTGGTTTCACATAATCTGTAAATTCTATTATCTCCAAATTTATTCCTTCACTTTTTAAATCATCTTTAATATTTTCCACAATTTCTTTATGTGGTACAGGAGATACTCCTATTTTTATAGTGTTTTCTTCTTTATTACTTTTTCCACATCCAGTAAGTATTGAAAAACTAAGAATTAAAATTAGAAATAATAATATATTCTTTTTCAAAATAACTCCTCCTTTATTTTTTGTCTATAGATATAGCTAATTTATTTCCAAGTATCTGTATTCCTTGTACTAAAATTATAATAATTATTACAGAAGTTATCATAATATTTGTTTCAAACCTGTATAATCCATATCTTATAGCTAGATCTCCTAATCCTCCTCCACCTATTGCACCAGCCATAGCTGAATAACCAATTAGATTAATAATAGTTAAAGTAACTCCCATAATTAAAGAAGGCATAGCCTCTGGAATAAGTACTTTAAAAACTATCTGAGGTACTGTAGCTCCCATAGATAAACTAGCTTCAATTATTCCACCATCAACTTCTTTTAAGGCAGTTTCAATGACTCTAGCTACAAAAGGAGCAGCAGCAATTGAAAGAGGTACTATAGTGGCAGTAGTACCGATAGTACTCCCTACTATTAGCTTAGAAAGTGGAAATACTAATATCATTAAAATAATAAATGGAAAAGATCTAAGGATATTTATTATTACATTAAGCACTTGATTTAATAGAGGTTTTTTCCATATTCCATTTTTTTCTGTTATTACTAATAATATTCCTAATGGAAAACCTATAGTTAGAGAAAAAATAGTAGAGAAAAATACCATGTATAATGTTTCAAGTAAAGATGGAATTAAAAGCTCTAACATCTAAATCACCTCCAGTTTTATATCTTCATCTTTTAGCCAGTCTATAGCCTTTTCAATTTCTTCAGATTTACCTGATATTTCTAATATTAAATTTCCTATACTTGTACTCATTAGTTCATTTATATTTCCTGAAAGGATATTTACATCTATATCAAAATATTTCACCATTTTAGAAACTATAGGTTTTTTAGAATTTTCTCCTAAGAAACTAAGTCTTAAAATTTTGCTCCCAGGTTTTCTTTCATAGTCTATTTCTTCTTCAGTATTTAATTTTAAATTAGAAATAAATTCAGTGGCAGTTTTAGTTTTAGGATTAGTAAAAATTTCTTCTACTGTACTAAGTTCAATTATCCTTCCATCTTCTATAATAGCTACTCTATCGCAGATATCTTTTATAACTTCCATCTGGTGAGTTATAAGTACAATAGTAAGTCCAAATTCTTTTCTAATTTTATCTAATAAATCTAATATAGATTTAGTTGTTTTGGGATCAAGGGCAGATGTTCCTTCATCACTAAGAAGTATTTTAGGATTGTTGGCTAAAGATCGTGCAATAGCTACCCTTTGTTTTTGTCCTCCACTTAGTTGAGAAGGATAAGCAAGTTTTTTATCTTCTAGCTCAACATATTTTAGAAGAGTATTAACTCTTTTATCTATTTCTTCTTTACTTAATCCTTTTAGCTCTAAAGGGAAAGCAATATTCTTATAAACATTTTTTGAAGATAAAAGATTAAAATGTTGAAAGATCATTCCTATTTCTTTTCTTGTTTCTCTTAAGCTTGTATTATCAATATTAGTTATTTCACTTCCATCAATAAAAATCTTTCCATTACTAGGTTCTTCAAGCCTATTTAAACACCTAATTAA
Source organism: Anaerosalibacter massiliensis (assembly GCA_000751555.1). Classification (GTDB taxonomy): domain Bacteria; phylum Bacillota; class Clostridia; order Tissierellales; family Sporanaerobacteraceae; genus Anaerosalibacter; species Anaerosalibacter massiliensis. Next base: position 53,405 of record CCEZ01000074.1, read on the forward strand.
GGTAGATTTTCCTGCACCACTTAAACCAATTATTCCAAATATTTCTCCTTTTTTTATTTGAAGATTAATATCCTTTAAAGCATATATTTCTTCATTATTATTTTTATATATTTTAGATAGATTTTCTACTTTTATCAATGAGACCCACTCCTTTAAGCAATTAACGCATTAAATCATATTATATATGAAAAACCTCTTTCCACAGGTTTTTTTAAAAATAAAAAAACCTCTTTAAGAAGAAAGAGGTTAAAATCCTCTCTCATCTTTCGGTTACACCGTAGGAATTAGCACCTTGCAAATAAATGCAGGCTGCCGGGTTTCATCGGGCCAGTCCCTCCACCACTCTAGATAAGAGTTTATCATTATTTTTATATATTGAAGTTCGGATACAACTTTAGATTACATTCTATTATTAAAATTATGTTTTGTCAAGAGAGAGTATGAATTTTATTTTACTTTAAATTATTATATTTGTTTTCTAAAAGATCATATATTTCTTCAGGAGTTTTGCCTTTAGCCTCAATTATTGGAACTTGTGGGTTTTCATAATTTGCTCCACTAGTACTTAAAACATCAATTCCAGAAACAACTATAGCACTATATTCAGGAGAATTTATTTTTTCTAAATTTTTATTTTTATAAAGTGTATAAACATCATATCCAGAGTCTTTCAAGAAATCTATATAGGGAGTTAAATTGTTTTCAACTACTACTTTTTTTTCCACTAAATCACCTCCATTAAAATTATTATTGCCACTTTTCTATTTTAATATTTAAGTCTTTTTTGCCATGAATAAATCTATAAGAATGAAGCAAAATATTAAAGGATGAAAAATAAAAAGAATAGAAAGGAGAATTTTATGGCTTTAAAAAATACCTTAAATCTAGGTAATATAAATCAACAAGAACTACAAAGTATAAGGGAGATTGCTAGTAGTCATCAAACTATGGCTACAAAATTTGATTTTTATTCTAATCAATGTCAAGATCAACAAATAAAACAAATGTTTAAACAATCAAGTCAAGACGCTAAAACTACTGCTACAAATTTAATAAATTCATTATAAAAATAGGAGGTATATTATGCAAGAAAAAGAAATGGTAGATGATATATTATCTGGTACTAAGGCCAGTATAGATTATTATTCTAGAGCCATAACAGAATGTGCTAATCAACAACTTAGAAGCACATTACAACAATTGAGAAATGAAGCAGAACAATTCCAATATCAATTATTTCAAATAGCAGAACAAAAAGGTTATTATAAACCAGCACCAACAGCTGATCAGCAATCTATTCAAGAAGTTAAAAGTGGACTAAGTGGCGGTTCTACAGGAATGGAATAAAGTAAAAGGACTCCAGATGGAGTCCTTTTAAATTTCTATAGCCTATTGACAAATATCTTTAACTATGATATTGTAAATAAAAATAATAGGGCCTTTAAACTGATACTGTGAGATCAGAAAGGGAAGCATAAAAAATAGCCTCGCTACATCTATGCCTTCCTTTAGGAAGGTTTTTTTATGCTCTGGTCCTTTTCTTTTAAATTAGTCCTGAGAGACTAAAAAAGGAGGTAATAAAATGTTAAAAGGTAGACATTTAATTGGTTCAGAAGATTTTACTAAAAGTGAATTAGAAGAAATATTTATTTTAGCAGATGAAATAATATCAAATCAAGATAGTTTTATAGATTCTTGTCATGGAAAAATACTGGGAACCCTTTTCTACGAGCCTAGTACTAGAACTAGATTGAGTTTTGAATCTGCTATGTTAAGACTTGGAGGTAATGTAATAGGTTTTTCAGAAGCTGCTTCAAGCTCTGTAAAAAAAGGTGAAAGCATTCCAGATACAGTGAGAACTATAGGCTCATATGCAGATATTATAGCTATGAGACATCCAAAAGAAGGTGCCCCTAAATTAGCTTCATTTTATTCACCTATTCCTATTATAAATGCAGGAGATGGAGGACATCAGCATCCAACTCAAACACTTGCGGATCTTTTAACTATAAGAAATACAAAAGGCAAATTTTCAAATTTAACCATTGGACTTTGTGGAGATTTAAAATTTGGAAGAACTGTCCATTCACTTATAAAAGCCCTTTCAAAATATGAAAATAATTCATTTGTGTTGATTTCACCTCAGGAATTAAAAATACCCAATTATATAAAAACTGAAGTATTAGATAAAAATAATATAAAATATATGGAAGTTGAACGATTAGAGGACATTATATCTAGTCTAGATATACTATATATGACTAGAGTTCAAAAAGAACGTTTCTTTAATGAGGCAGATTATATAAGACTTAAAGATAGTTATATTTTAGATTCTAAAAAAATGAATATGGGAAGAAAAGATTTAACAGTATTGCATCCATTGCCAAGAGTTAATGAAATTAGTTATGAAGTAGATAACGATCCTAGAGCTTGTTATTTTAAGCAAGTTAAATTTGGTATGTACGTGAGAATGGCCTTAATATTAAAACTTTTAGGGGTGATGTAATGCTTTATATAGATAGTATTGTAAATGGCATTGTGATTGATCATATAAAGGTAGGATATGGTTTTAAAATATTTAATTATTTAGGATTAAACAATGCAGATTGTAGAGTAGCACTTATTATGAATTCTCCTAGTAAAAAGCATGGGAAAAAAGATATGATAAAAATCGAAAATGTCATGGATTTAGATTTAACTATGTTAGGTTTTATAGATCCTAATATAACAGTAAATATTATTGAAAATGAAAAAATAAAAGAAAAGATTAGTCTTTCCCTACCAGACAGAATAGAAGGAGTAATAAAATGTAAAAATCCTAGATGTGTAACTTCTACAGAAAGAAATATAAAGGATATATTTATTCTTACAGATGAAGACAAAGGAATATATAGATGTGAGTATTGTGATCATATTTATGATACTTGGGAGGAATAAAATTGAATTTACTCATAAAAGGAGCTAGAATTGTAGATTTTAATAAAGATTTTAAAGGTGATATTTATATTGAAAAAGGTAAGATAAAAGATTTTGGCTCAAATTTAAATTATGATTGTAAGACTATACATTGTGATAATTTAGTGGTTATGCCTTCTTTTATAGATATGCATACCCACTTTAGAGATCCAGGATTTACTTATAAGGAAGATTTAAACTCAGGGAGTAAAGCGGCGTTAAAAGGAGGATATACTTTTGTAAATCTTATGGCTAATACAAATCCTATATGTTCTAGTATGGAAGTGGTGGATTATGTACTTAAAAAATCAGAGGAATTAAATTTAATAGATATTCATCAAACTGTTTCTATAACTAAAGACTTTGATGGAAAAACTTTAGAACATATAGATAGCCTAGGAAAAGAAATTAGGTTTTTATCTGATGATGGAAAAGGTGTTCAGGAAAGTGGAGTAATGTATGAAGCATTTAAAAAAGCTAAAGAAAAAGGACTTATTATTATAGCTCATGAAGAAGATGCTAGTTTAGCTAGTATTGATAGTAGACTTTCGGAAAATATAATGACCTTTAGAGATATAGAACTTGTAAGAACAACAAAAGGAAGACTCCATTTAGCCCATGTAAGCACAAAAGAATCTATTGAAGAAATAATTAAAGGGAAAAAGGAAGGATTGAATATTACCTGTGAGGTAACTCCACATCATATATCATTATATGATAATTCTTATAAGGTGAACCCACCAATAAGAAATAAAGAAGATGTACTAGCATTAATTGAAGCCATAAAGGCTGGATATGTAGATGCAATTGGAACAGATCATGCTCCTCATAGTGCAGAAGATAAAAGAGGAGGAGCTTGTGGTATATCAGGATTAGAAACAGCTTTTTCAATATCATATACTGCATTAGTTAGAAATGGACATATTTCTTTAAATAAACTATCTCAAATTATGTCATCTAATCCTGGAAATATAGTAGATATAAATAAGGGAAAAATAGAAATAGGATATGATGGAGATTTAGTAGTATTAGATTTAAACAAAGAGATTGAAATAAATAGTAAAGAATTTGTCTCCAAAGGGAAAAACACTCCTTTCCACGGCAAAAAATTCTGGGGAGAAGTAGTAGCCACTATAAAAAATGGGAACTTAAAATATAATGGGGGGATAGAAATTGATAATAGATAGATTATATGAAGAAGTAGAAAAGAAAGGAAATGTATGCGTAGGCTTAGATACTGCTTTAGAATATATTCCATCAACAATTTTAAATAATTATCATTCAATAGATGATATATTATTTTATTTTAATAAGAGGATAATAGATGCAACCATAGATATTGTACCTTGTTACAAAGTTCAAATTGCTTTTTATGAAGCTCATGGATTAAATGGTATGCTAGCGTATAAAAAAACTTTAGAATATATAAGGAATAAAGGTTCTGTAGTTGTAGCAGATATTAAAAGAGCAGATATTTCGTCAACAGCTAAAGCCTATGCTAGAGCCCATTTTGAAGGTGATTTTGAAAGTGATTTTATTACTCTAAATCCTTATATGGGTTTTGATAGTATAACACCTTATCTTGATTATGTAGAAAATAAAAATAAAGGGTTATTCATACTCCTTAGGACTTCAAATGATGGAGCAAAAGATATTCAATATTTAGATATTAATGGTAATGGCAAAGTATATAACTACATAGGAGATAAGATTAAGGATATATCTTATAAATATATGGGAAAATGCGGATACAGTTCTATAGGAGCAGTAGTTGGAGGGACTCATTTAGAAGAGTCAGATGAAATTAGAAATAGATTAGGAAAAGTTTTTTTTCTGATACCAGGATATGGAGCTCAAGGTGGAAAAGGCAAGGATGTAGTTTCTTATTTGAAAAATGGAAATGGGGGAATAGTTAATTCGTCTAGAGGGATAATTACATCTTATAAAAAATATGATGATGGAGTAGAAAAGTTTGATTCTTATGCTAGAGATGCGGTCTTAGATATGAAGGAGGATATATCTAGTGAAACCAAAACAATATAAAGGAATAGTATTATCAAATATTAATATAGTGGATAATATATATGAATTAAAAATAATTGGAAAATTCAAGGGAAATCCAGGCCAATTTTATATGTTAAGAAGTTGGGATTTAGAGCCTTTCTTATCAAGACCTTTAAGCATTTGTAATATAGAGGAAGATGCATTGACTTTCTTATATGAGGTAAGAGGAAAGGGAACGAATATACTTTCAAACCTTAGAAATGGAGATAGTATTTATTTGTTAGGGCCACTAGGGAGAGGATTTCCATTAGACAATAGGAGGAAAGTTGGTATAGTAGCTGGAGGAATAGGTATAGCTCCGATGATTTATTTATGTAAAAGTTTAAATGGAAATATAGATTTTTATGGAGGATTTAAAGAAAAGCCTTTTTATATGGACAAGATAGAGAAATATATAGACAAATTATATATTTCAACAGATAGTGGAAAAGAAGGATATAAGGGATTTATAACAGATATATTTAATCTAGAAAAATATTCAACAGTTTATACATGCGGTCCAATACCTATGATGGAAAAGATAAAATATATTTGTGAAAAGAGGGATATATCACTATATATTTCTATGGAAAAACATATGGCTTGTGGTGTAGGAGCTTGCTTTGGATGTAGTATAAAAACTACCTCTGGAATAAAAAAAGTATGTAAAGATGGGCCAGTATTTAAAGGAGAGGAGATTATTTTCCGTGACTAGTATAGAGATATTTGGAATAGAATTTAAAAATCCTGTTATTACTGCTTCAGGTACTTTTAGCCAAGATTATGAAGAGTTTTTTCCATTATCAAAGTTAGGAGGTATATGTACAAAAGGTTTAACATTAAATGAAAAAGAAGGTAATACTGGTATACGAATACATGAAACTACAGGAGGACTTTTAAATAGTATAGGTCTTCAAAATCCAGGAGTAGATAATTTTATTTCAAAAGAACTTCCCCAGATGGAAAATTATGATACAGTAATTATTGCTAATGTAGGTGGAAGTACTGTAGAAGAATATATAAAAGTTATAGAGAAACTAAATAATACTAATATTCCTTTAATAGAATTGAATATTTCATGTCCTAATGTAAAGGAGGGTGGAATGGCTTTTGGTATAAAATCAGATATAGCTTTTAAAGTAGTTACTGAAGTAAAGAAGGTATGCAAAAAGCCATTGGTAGTTAAACTTTCACCTAATGCAGAAAATATTTTAGATATGGCTTACAAATGTTGTGAAGCTGGAGCAGATGGACTTTCTCTTGTGAATACTTTTAGTGGTATGGCAATAGATATTGAAAATAAAAAACCTGTATTTGAAAATGTAATTGCAGGATTATCTGGGCCATGTATCAAGCCAATTGCACTGAGAATGGTTTATGAAGTAAGCAAAATTGTTAATATACCTATAATTGGTGTTGGAGGGATTATAGACTATAAAGATGCCTTAGAATATATAATGGCTGGTGCTTCTGCAGTGCAAATTGGCAGTGGAAATTTTATAAAGCCAAGTATATCCTTAGATATTATAAATGGTATAGAGAAGTTTGTGAAAGAAGAAAATATAAAATCTATTAAAGAAATAATAGGAATTGCTAGGAGGTAAGAATGTGATGATTGATTTACTTAAAGAAACAGGTGCTTTACTTGAAGGACATTTTTTACTTTCATCAGGAAAGCATAGCAATAAATATGTCCAATGTGCAAAATTACTCCAATATCCAGATAAGGCGCAAAAAGCTATAAATATAATAGTAAAAAAACTTGAAGGAGTAGATTTTGATATAGTGGTAGGACCAGCTATGGGAGGGGTTATTGTTAGCTATGAACTTGGCAGACAAACTAGAAAACCTGCCATTTTTACAGAAAGAGTAGATGGAAAAATGGCTCTAAGAAGAGGATTTCATATAGAAAAAGGTCAGAAAGTTCTTATAGCAGAAGATGTAGTTACAACAGGAAAATCTTCCTATGAGACTATAGAAGAAATAGAAAAACAAGGGGGAAATGTTATAGGAATAGCTTGTATTGTAGATAGAACTACTGAAAGACTAGGTATACCAATATATGGTGGTATAAAAATTGAAATAGATACTTATGATGAAAGAAATTGTCCTCTTTGTAAGAGTGGGATTCAATATGAAAAATTAGGAAGTAGAAATCTAAAAAAATAGGCATTCATTTTAGAATGTCTATTTTTTTATGATGATTTTATCATAATTAATGTGATATTGACTAATACTATTAATTAGATTATTTTATAGAGGTGTTTGTATAGTGATTTCAAAAAACATAGATAAAAATAAAGAAAGATTATTAGAAGAGTTTAATAATACTTCTGATCTTATAATATATGAATTTAAAACAAATTCTAATTTGAAAATAATTATAAGCTATTTAGAAGGTTTTATTGATAAAAATACATTGGACAGAGATGTTTTAAAACCAGTGATAACTAGATTAGAAAGTTGTAATGATCTAAAGAAGATTATATTTGTTTCTGGTATAAAGGAAATAAATACTTTTGAAGAAATTATAGAAGAAATAGTATCTGGAAACTTAGTGTTATTTATCCAAGGTTGCAAACAATGTTTTGCTATAGATTTAAAACATTGGGATAAAAGAGCTATTGAAGAAGCTGATTCAGAGGCAGTAGTTAGAGGACCTAAAGAAGGATTTATTGAAGATATATCAACTAATAAGATGCTTCTTAGAAGAAAAATTAGAAATCCAAATTTAGTTTTTGAAAACTATATATTAGGAGAACAAACTGAAACAGAAATTTCAGTTGCTTATATTAAAAATATTGTAAATGAGGATGTTTTAGATAAAGTAAAAAAAAGAGTCCAAGATATTAATACAGACTCCATATTAGAGTCTGGCTATATAGAGGGTTATATAGAAGATAGTCCTTATAATATAGTATCTACCATAGGTAATACTCAAAAGCCTGATATAGTTGCTGGAAAAATATTAGAAGGAAGAGTGGCAATATTTTGTGATGGGACTCCTCATGTTTTAATTATTCCCCGTTTATTTATAGAAAATATACAGGTAAGTGAAGATTATTATTCAAGAACTTATATAGCAACTTTTTTAAGAATGTTAAGATTTTTTGCTCTATTCTTAGGTATTTTATTGCCAGGTTTATATGTTGCACTTCAAACATTTCATCAGGAGATGATTCCTACAGTTTTATTAATAACAATGGCTGGTGCTAGAGAAGGAGTTCCTTTACCTTCAGTATTAGAAGCTCTTTTAATGACCATAATGCTTGAACTTATAAAGGAGTCAGGAGTTAGATTGCCTAAAGCAGTAGGTTCAGCAGTAAGTATTGTTGGAGCATTGGTACTAGGGCAAGCAGCGGTTGAAGGTGGTATAGTTAGCGCACCAATGGTTATAGTGATAGCTATTACAGCAATAGCAGAATTTGCTGTCCCAGCTCTTACAGAAGTAATGATTTTATATAGATTATTTCTTATTGTACTAGGTGGATTTATGGGGCTATATGGAATCACCTGTGGATTAGTAGTAATTATTATAGGAGCAGTTTCATTGGATCCTTTTGGTATTCCTTATGGTTATCCTATTGCTCCATCAGATAAGACAGGATTAAAGGATTTTATTATAAGATTTCCGCTTTGGAGTATGAAAAAAAGGCCTGGATATTTAGTAAAGAAGAACAGAATAAGACAGAGAAATGTACGAAAGAAGTGATAGAATGAAAAAAAAGTTTATTTTACTTAGCTTTATTTTATGTCTTACTTTGATTATAACAGGTTGTTGGAATTCTAGAGAATTAAATACTTTAGGAATTGCCACTGTCATAGGAATAGACTGGGAGGATGAAAAAATATTAGTTACTATAGAAGTTATAAATCCTAGGCCAGTAAAGGCAATGCTAGAAGCTAAGCCAGCAGATTTAGTACTATATGTTCAAGGAAGAGGAGATACAATTTTTGATGCTCTTAGAAATATATCTTTGAAATTTGATAGAAGAATTTTCGTGTCTCAAAACAAAATATTTATATTTGGTGAAGAGTTTGCCAAGAAAGGTTTTATTAATCATATAGACGTGCTACAAAGGGATCATGAGTTTAGAGAAACAGCATATATGTTAGTAGCAAAAGAGAAAAAAGCTACAGATATTATGGGAGTTCATGAGGCGGTAGAAGAGATTTTAGGAATGTATATGGAAGATATTGTTGAAAATAAAAAATTTAATCCTAAGGGAGTTGATGTTAATTTATCAGAATACTTAAAATACTATTATGACTCTGGTAGACAGCCTATTTTAGGAGTAGTAGATAGGAAAGAAAAGAATGTAATTAAAAAAGTTGATACACATGAAGGAAAAAAAGAGTATGAGTTAGTAATAGAAGGTTGTTCCATATTTAATAAGGAAAAACTATCTGGTTATTTGAATGGCGAAGAAACTAGAGCTCTAAATTTTGTGAGAAATGAAGTAAAAGGAGGAGTAATTGAATTTCCTACTCCAGTAAAAAACATAGATCATTATAGCACACCTACTCCTAGTGTTAAAGATTCATCAAGTACTATAAGTACGCTAAATAGAGATAAAAGTGTTTTTGAAATAATTAAAAGCAAAACTAAAAGTGATGTAGAAATTGAAAATGGGAAATTTATATTAAAGACGAAAGTTAAGATGAGAGGAATGCTAGGAGATGTAACTGGAGATATTGATGTATCAAATGAAGAAGCAATAAAGTTAATTGAGGAGTCTTGTTCAAAACAAGTTAAGGAGGAAATTGAAAGCACTATAAAAAAAGTGCAGAAAAAATATAAAACAGATGTATTTGCATTTGGAACTTTAGTGCATAGAAAGTACCCAAAAGAATGGCATCGTATAAGTTCTGATTGGAACAATATATTTTCACAAGCTGATGTTCAGGTAGAAGTAGAAACTAATATAATTAGAACAGGTCTTGTGAATACATCCACTAATAAGATAAAGGGAGAATAATATGAAAGATAATGTTAGAATAAGTTCATATCAAGCAACTTTATTAATTATTGCTTTTAGAATTGTTCTTGCTTTTTCCCATCAACCAGCTATAAATGCACCACCAGGTAATCAAGATAATTGGATAATGATATTTTTATCAACAATTTACAGTATAATATTATGTGTGCCTATGCTAATTCTGAGCAATAAATTTAGGGATTTTACATTAATAGAATATATGAAATTAATATATGGGAGAACATTAGGAAAAATAATAGGACTTTTTTATTCGATGGTTTTTCTATTATTTACGATTATATTTGTTTCTATTTTAGTTGAGATATTAGATTCTACCATGTTTCCAGAAACTCCTACATGGGTTACAGCATCTATGATGTTAATAACTTGCATTTATATATCATATAAGGGATTAGAGAGCATTGGAAGAGGTGCAGAAATATTTGTTCCTTTAATATTAGTAGTTATTGCTGTTATAATTATATTGGGAATAAATGTTTTAGATTTTGGTGTTTTTTTACCTATACTAAGTGATTCATCTTTTAAAGATATAAATATGGGTGCAATAGATATTGGAACTAAGTTTGTAGATATTTTGATTTTAGCAATGCTCGCACCTTACTTAGATAAAAGAGAAAATTTAAATAAGATTTTTATAAAGTCTTTAATTTATTCTATTTTAATAGTAGTTTCGATGATAATAGTTTCTCAAGCTGCATTAGGAATAGAACAAGCCAAACATGCTAATTTTCCTTTTTTTACTTTTGCTAGACTTATAAATGTTTTCGAGATAGTACATAGAATTGAATCAATTTATGTCGTAGCTTGGATCACAAGCAATGTTGGCAAAATAACAGGATATTTATTTTTTACTACTGTAGCTTTAAGCCAAACATTTAGAAAGAGAGAAAATAAGGTATATATAATTCCTATGTCTATAATTGTTTTTATATCATCAGTTTTAATAAAGGATAAACGTTCTATTTTAGCAGCTAAAGAACCTTTAAATAAAATATCACTATTTATAGCTTTAACTTCTATATTTATTATTCCTTTAATAGCTTTAATAGTATATTTTTTTAGAAGAGATAAATTAAAAGGCAAAACTAAATCTAATTAAGAGGTAGATTTTATCTACCTCTTTTTTATTTGTTTTTATAGAATATTTTATTAAAAAGCAATAAATGATTAGCTATAATTACCAAAAGTTTGATACTAGATTGTAACTTTTAGAATATAAATAAGTATTATAATAAATATACATTAAAATCATTTATTCAAGACATAGTGGAGGCATATAATGGCGAGAAAAAGAGTTAAAATAGTAAACAAAAAAAGATTTATTTTTTCGTTAATTTTAATTGTTGGGTTTATATTTATTCTAAGTATTACTGTAAAGGGAGTGATTAATAAAAGAAAAATTGTTTCAGATAAAGAAAGCTCAAGTTTTATTGCTGAAGAATCTAAGGATAAATTATCTAAAAAGTTAAAAGAAGATGAAGGAAAGAAAGATGAAAAAAATCCAGAACAAAATTTAAATATTGAAGATAAAACCTTTATAGTGAAAGAAGAGGAAAAAGAGAATAAAAAGGATAAAAATCAGGATTATAAAGAAATTTTTAAGGACAGTTTATTTATTGGCGATTCAATTACTGATAGTTTATCTGGATATGAAATCATTAATGATAGAAATATTATTGCTAAACTAGGTCTTACAGCATCGAAGGCTAAAAATGAAATTGGTAATGTTGAAGATAGAAACTTTTCCAATATTTATATATTATTTGGAATGAATGATATTCTTACGGGAATTGATACGCAAAAATTTGTGCAAGATTATATTGATTTAATAAATATAATTCGAAAAAAATTGCCAAATGCCAATATTTATGTTCAATCTATTCTTCCTGTTTCATCAAATGTTCAAAACAAAAAACCATTATTAACTAATTTACGGATAGAGGAGTTTAACAATGGACTAATCAGGATGTGTAAGGATGAAAATATAAATTATATAAATTTAAGGCCATTATTAGAAGGAAAAGAAGATTTACGTGAACCAGATGGAATACATCCTAAATATGCTTTTTATGGTCAATGGTTAAATTATCTTGTAAATAGCAAATAATATAAGAATATAAATTAGAGGAGGATTTTTAAGATGACAAAATTATTTAAAGAAAAGTATAAAAAAATCTTTATAATAGCCGTTTTAGTATTTTCTATATCAATTATTTCAACAGGCTGTTCTTCTAAGAAAGAGGTAAAAGAAATTTCAGTAAATAAAATAGTTGAAGAAATTAAAAATGAATCAGATATATCTAGCTTAAAGGAGAGAAACAACGAAAAACTTGAGAAATTGTATGATATCAATAGTGATGAAATTGAAGAATTTGCATTATATACAGCATCTTCCAATCTTAAAGCTGATGAGTTATTGATATTAAAAGTTAAAGATGAAAAAGATTTGCCTAATATAGAAGATAAGATTAATAAAAGAATAGAAAACCAGTCTGATAGTTTTAAAGATTATCTTCCAGATGAATACTATTTGATGGAAAAGCATGTATTAAAGACTAATAATAATTACATATTATTTGCAGTGTCAAAGGATGTAGATAAAATAGAGAATGCATTTGATAGTATACTTAAGTAAGTAAAAGATTAATAAATATTTTTTAGGTGGTGGACAAGGTTTGGTTTTTAGTAGTCTAATATTTATATTTGTATTTTTACCTTTGGTTTTACTAGTGTATTATATAAGTCCTAGAGAAATGAGAAACCTTGTTTTTTTTATAGCTAGTCTCATATTTTATGCTTGGGGAGAACCAGTATATATACTTATTATGTTGTTTTCTACAGTATTTGATTATTTAAATGGATTGCTTATAGATAAGTACAGGGAGAATTCGCATATTACAAAATTGGTTTTAATTAACTCCATAGTTATTAATTTAGGAATTCTTTGCTTTTTTAAATACTATGGATTCATAGTTAATAATATAAATAGTCTTTTTGATATTAATATAAAAGTAATAAAATTACCTCTCCCACTAGGAATTTCTTTTTATACATTCCAAACTCTATCTTACACAATAGATGTGTATTTAGATAAGGTTAAACCACAAAAAAACATTATTTCCTTCGGGACTTATGTGACTATGTTTCCTCAGCTAGTAGCAGGTCCTATAGTTAGATATAGTGATGTAGCTTGGGAAATAGATAATAGAATTGAAAGCTCTAAATTATTTGGAGAGGGAGCAGAGTTATTTATTATAGGACTTTCAAAAAAAGTCGTTCTTGCAAACAATATAGGAATACTTTGGAATACTATAAAAGCTATTCCTACCAGTGAACTTTCTATTCTTTCAACATGGCTTGGAATAATAGCTTTTACATTTCAAATATACTTTGATTTTAGCGGATATTCTGATATGGCCATAGGATTAGGAAAGATGTTTGGGTTCAAACTTATGAAGAATTTTGATTATCCTTATATTTCTAAAAGTGTAACTGAATTTTGGAGAAGATGGCATATTTCCTTAGGTTCTTGGTTTAGGGAGTATGTATATATTCCTCTTGGTGGAAATAGAGAAGGAAGAACAAAACAATACAGAAATTTATTCATAGTTTGGTTTTTAACAGGGCTATGGCATGGAGCAAATTGGAACTTTATTTTGTGGGGATTATATTATTGTATATTTTTAATTATAGAAAAAACTTTTTTACAAAAATGGTTAAAGGACAAGCCTATATTTATTAGTCATATATATACTCTTTTAGTAATAATAGTAGGATGGGTACTTTTTGAATTTGAAGATATAAGTAAGGGCTTAATTTTCATTAAAATTATGTTTGGGTTTGGTTCAAACCCACTTTATGACAGTAGAACTATATATTATTTATATACTAATGCAATATTGTTAGCTTTATTAGGCATATGTTCTACACCATTTGTTGGTAAAGCAATAAAAAAGTTAAAGGGGAGATTTAAAATAGGTGAATATGTAGTTATACCTATAATATTGGCAGTACTGTTATTTATATGTACAGCTTATCTTGTAGATGAAAGCTATAATCCATTTTTGTATTTTAGGTTCTAATAGGAGAAGAGGTGCTATTTTGAATAAGACTAATAATTCACATAAAAACATTATTGGTTCAATACTATTAATATATATTGGTCTTATAATGCTTTTTAATATAATAATTTCAGATAAAGATTTTTCAGATATGGAAAACAGAAGACTTGAACAGCTACCTAAGTTTTCTTTTGAAAATATTTTTAAAGGGCAATTTATATCAAACTTTGAAAAATATATTTCAGATCAATTTCCTTTTAGGGATTTTTTTATAGGAGTGAAATCATACTGTGAAAGAATTTCAGGAAAAAAAGAAAATAATGGCGTGTTTTTAGGAGAAGATGGATATTTAATGGAAAAATTTAATAAGCCACATGATAAAGATTTCAAAAATAGAATTGATGTAATAAATTCTTTTGCTGAAAATACTGCCAATATTAATAAGTATTTTATCCTAGTTCCAAATTCAGTCAAGATATTGGAAGATAAACTTCCATACTCTGCTCCTGTAGATGATGAATATTTTTATATGAACAAGGTTAAAAACGGTCTTGATAAAAATATAAAATTTGTAGATGTATACGATATCTTTTGGGATAAAAAAGATGAATATATATATTATAAAACTGATCATCATTGGACTACTAAAGGTGCTTTTTATGCATATGAGAAACTAGCTAAAAGTATGGGATTTTACCCTCATGAAGAAGACTATTTTAATATAGAAAATGTTGCTGATAATTTTTATGGCTCTCTTTATTCTAAGGGTGGGTTTAGAAATATAGATTCTGATGATATCAAATTATATATTCCTAAAAAAAGTGAAAATTATACAGTAAAGTATTATGAAGAAAATAATACTTCTGATTCATTATACAATATGGATAATTTAAATAAAAAAGATAAATATACAGTGTTTTTAAATGGTAACCATCCATTATTAAAGATAAATACTAATATTCATAATGGAAAAAAGCTATTAATTATTAAAGATTCCTATGCTAATAGTTTAGTTCCTTTTTTAACGGGACATTTTAATGAAATATATATGATAGATTTAAGATATTTTGAAGAAGATCTAAGTAAGTTTATAAAAAATAATGATATAGATGATATATTAATTTTATATAATGTAAAATCATTTTTTGAAGATGATTCCATAAAAAAGATTTCATGGTAAAATTTTAAAGCATACTGTTCTAAACAATATGCTTTTTTATAAAATATATTTAAAAAAGTACTAACCATTTATAATTGGAGCACTTGATGTTCATACTCGTATACTTTTATAAAAAGAATTATTATATCAAGAAATCCTAGACAAGTAAAATGCTAAAAACCCCTCAAGAATATAAATGTACTGTATTTTATTTGCAGTACATTTTCTTTTTTAAAAAGGCAAATAAGTTCAAGATATCCTATAATTTTTATGATATAAATCAGTTTAAATTTGTTATACTTTTAATGTTAGACATATGGGAGGGGAGATATATATGAAAAATAAAATTTCAACTAAAATTAGTATTGCTATTGGATTAATGTTAGTAGTTACACTTGGACTTGTTTTCTACATATGCTTGGACCGAATACATGATAAGAGTATATCGGAAGCAGAAGAAATTGTGAGACAAGCTTCTTTAAAAAATGGAAAAGAAATATTAGAGCAATTTGAAAAAATAGGGAATATTGAGAAGACTCTTATAGAAAATATTGAAATGCTTATATCAAAGGATTCCATAAAAAGAGAAGATGTAATTGAGATGCTTAAAAAAGTATTAGAAAAGAATCCAGACTTAATGGGAGCTACTATTGCTTATGAGCCTAATGCTTTTGATGGAAAGGATAAGGAAAATATTAATAAAGCTGGTAGTAATGATAAAGGAGTTTTTATGCCTTATATTACTGATGGAAAAGTAAATGCTGCCTATGATGAAAGTACTGATATGGATTGGTACAATATTCCTAAGGATACAGGTAAATTGTATTTAACTAATCCTACTACATATAATGTTAATGGAAAGGATTTAATAATGGTATCTGTTGCAACACCGATAATGAGAGGTAATAAATTTGTCGGTGTAGTTTCCATAGATGTTTCACTGGAAAATATACAAGAATCTATTAAAAAGATTAAGCCTTATGAAGGATATAGTGCCATTCTAGATAATAATGGAGTTTATATAGCAAATGGTAAAAATGAAGATCTAATCCTTAATGAGGTTAAGAATGAGGATAATAGCATAGTAGATAAAATTAAAAAAGGAGAAGAAGTAGTTTTAAATTATGAAAAAGGAAAGAATAAAAAAGATTTTATTGAAATGTATATACCAGTAACTTTAAAGGGAACAGATATAACTTGGTCTTTCAAATCTATTGTACCAAAGAATAATATTTTAAAAGACTATAGGGAGCTTGTTAAAATAATAATATTAATAGCAACAATATCTATTATAGGTATAATATTCATAGTTATGCTTGTAATAAGACATTTTTTAAAGGGCCTAAGTGTAGCAAAAGAACATATAGCTCTAATTGCCAATGGAGATTTAACTAAGACAATGCCAGAAAAATATTTAAATAATGAAGATGAGGTAGGAAGTATTTTAAATTCATTGTCAAAAATGCAAGAATCATTAAAGCTAATGATTGAGGGAATTATTTTGGAATCAAATAATGTTGAAAAAACATCTAGGGAAACAGAAGAAAATGTAAATGAACTTAGAGGAAATTTAGAAGAGATTTCCGCAACTACAGAGGAATTGTCAGCAGGTATGGAAGAAACAGCAGCTTCTACTGAAGAGATCAATGCTTCTTCTTTAGAAATAGAACAAGCTGCAGAATCTGTAGCAAATAAGGCAGAAGAAGGCTCAAAATCAGTTAGCAATATTAATGCAAAGGTAGTAAAATTAAGAAATAATTTTATTCAATCTCAGAAAAAAGAAATGGAGATATTTTTATCTAATAAGGAAAAGTTAGAAAAGGCTTTAGATGATATAAAATCTATAGATCAAATACATTTACTATCTGAAAGTATTATGGAAATAACATCTCAGACTAATTTATTAGCGTTAAATGCTACTATAGAAGCAGCTAGGGCTGGAGAAGCAGGTAGAGGATTTGCAGTTGTAGCAGATGAAATAAGAAAACTTGCAGAAAGTTCAAAAGGTACTGTTGAAGAAATACAGGGTATAACTCAGGAAGTAATTGATTCAGCAGAAAATTTAGCTACTAGTTCCAGTGCTCTATTAGATTTTATTTCTGTTAATGTAGATGCAGATTATAAATCAATGTTAAAATCAACAGAAGAATATACAAATGATATAGAACTTATAAATGATTTAGTATCTGATTTTAGTGCGACTTCAGAAGAATTACTTGCATCAATTCAAAATATTATTAAAGGGATTGAAGAAATAGCTAATGCAAATAATGAAGGTGCTTCTGGAACATCAGATATTGCAGAAAAGACCTACTTAGTTGTTGAGAATGGAAATAATATTGTAAATCAATCTAGTAATGCTGTGAAAGCATCAGAGAATTTAGTAGAATTAATATCAAAATTTAAAATATAAAAAATAAAACGATAAAAGTCCTGAAATACATTTTGTTTTCAGGACTTTTATCATTAATATACATTTAAAAAGTTATAAAATAATCTTAAATGAAGTAAGCTACTATTAGGGTGATGGAAGATGAAGAATAAAAACTATAAATCATTAATTATTAAAACTTTACTAATAATAATTAGTGTCTTATATATATTATTTATATATATAGATATATTTAATGGAAAATTTCCAATACCATTAGATAGAATTAAATACATATGTATAGTTCTATGTTTTTTAATATCTCTTCTTACTGGTAAAGATGCACTTAATAAAAGGGATGTATTTTTACTTCAAATAGGACTATTTTTTACTGTTATTGCAGATTTTTTTCTTATTATACTTGTTAATAATACTTTAGGAGTAGTATTTTTCTGTTTTACTCAATTATTTTATTCTATTAGGTATAGATTTGGCAAATTTGAATTAGTACTTAAAAATTCTATAATTATTTTCTTATTAGTATTAATATTTTATTTAACAGTAAATCATTTCATTGCAGATATGGATATTTTAATTGGTGTATCTTTATATTATTCGATATTTTTAATAAGAAATGTTGTAGACTCAGTAAAAATTTGTAAAAATAATTTATATCCATATCCAAATAAATACATGATAGCTATAGGAATGATACTATTTCTTTTATGTGATATAAATGTTGCTCTTCGTAGTATATCAGGAGATATATATTCAGTATGGAATTTTCCTTATTTATTTAGATATACTATTTCCTCATTAGTTTGGATTTTTTACATTCCGTCCCAAGTGTCACTTTCATTAAGTGGATACCGATTTTAAGATTTTAATTTTATTAAATATATAAATAGAAGGGTTTTTTATAATCAGAGTGGAATAGATACAATAATGAGGTGATAGTAACATGGAAAATGCAAATATCAAAATTAATCATAAGAAGAAAAAAATACATATAGGAAGAAAAGAAGAATTTGAACAAGTTCAATTTAAAGTTTTCCCTAAAGTCAGAGAGGCAGTTAAAATATTTAAATCTAAAAATATAAATAAAATCTTAGACTTAGGATGTGGCTTAGGAGTAAATTCTATATATTTAGCCAAAGAAGGTTTCCAAGTATGTGCAGCAGATATATATGAAAAATACACTAATATAGTGGAAAATAAAGCTAAAAAATGAAATTGGAAAATATTAAGTGCATGGTATTTAATATGAAGGAATTACCATTTAATGACAATAGATTTGATGGAATCGTATGTGTTTCCACATTAAGCCATGGTACATTTGATGATATAAGAAATTATATAAATGAAATGTATAGAGTACTAAAACCAAAAGGGATGTTAATAACAGATATTCTTTCAATAGAGAATAATTCTTTTAGAATAGGTAAGCAAATAGAGAAAAGTACATTTATTGGTAGTAGAGAAGGAGAAGAAGCTATACCACATCATTATACTAATGAAGAAGAAATAAAAGAATTATTTAGTAGGTTTAATGAACTTAAAATAGACAGTTCAGAATATATATTCGACTCAGGAAAAGATAAAGAATTTATTTCTAAAGTTTTTGATATTGAGGCTATAAAATAAAAGGAGTTGAATTATCATGAGAGAGTATAATGATACTATAAAATATTGGGATAATATTTTTGGACAAGCTAATATTTATGATCCAAGAAAGGTGATAAAAATACAAAAAATAGAAAAAGGTATTAGTTGGCTTGTGAAAGATAGCAAATCTATAGTTGATTTTGGTTGTGGAAATGGGGCAGTATTGTTTCGAAGTTTATATCAAGGGATAGAGTATGGTTATGGCATAGATATTTCAAATAATGCAATAAAAATAGCAAATAAGATTATAAGAGAGTTTAATCTTGAAAATAAGGTTGATGTAATTTGTGGTGGAATAGAGAAATTAAGTGGAGTAAATAGCAATTCTTTTGAAAGTGCTGTATTATTTAATATTTTAGATAATTTAAAGCCTGAAGATTCTATTAATTTAATTAAACAAATCCATAGAATAGTAAAACCTAATGGCAAGATTTTATTAAAACTTAACCCATATATTACAGCAGAAGAAAGAAAAGAGTATAATTTCATAGAAATTTCCCAAGAGTTTTACAAAGAAGAATCAGGATTGTATCTATGGAATCTAACTGAGGCTAAGCTTCACGAAATAATTAGTCCATATTTTATTATTGAAAAACACGAGAAAATCGAATTTAAAGAATTTAACATAATAAATCGCATGTATTATTTAAGAAATAAATAAAAATTATACTTTAAAATGACAGGAGGAAATTATATGAATACTGTAGGAATAATTGGAGCTATGGATTTGGAAATAAGATTATTAAAAGATAAAATGAGCTTATCTAAGAAGGAAAGTATAGCAGGTTTCAATTACTATCTTGGGAGAATACAAGGAAAAGATGTAGTTATAGCTTGTTGTAGTGTAGGAAAAGTAAATGCAGCATCTTGTACACAGATTTTAATAGATAAATTTAATATAGATTGTATTATAAATACAGGAATAGCTGGTAGTTTACATAATGAAGTTAAAATATGTGATGTAGTTATATCAAAAAATGTTACATATCATGATGTAACTAAAAATCAGATGAAAAATTTTTTTCCCTTTAAAGAATATTTTGAAGGTGATAAAAAGTTAATTGAATTAGCAATAAAAGCATGTGAAAAATATAAACTTGATAATTGGAACTATCACATAGGTAGAATAGTTAGTGGAGAACGCTTTATATCAGATAGTAAAATGAAAAAAAGTATAATAGAAGAATATTCACCATATTGTGTTGAGATGGAAGGGGCAGCTATTGGTCATGTAGCTTATATAAATAATGTGCCATTTGTTGTTATAAGGGGTATATCTGATAATGCAGATGATGAAGCATATACAAATTATGATATCTTTGAAAAGATCTCAGCAGAACATTCAGCTAATATAGTACTTAACATGATGAAAATAATTTAATATATTTTTATATAAAAGAAGGTGTTTTATGTGAAAGGTGGTATTTATGAGAAATTTGAGGATATGGATTAGTATTCATTAATTGCTAAAAAAGGATTGTAAAACTAATTGTAAGGATGTGGAATGTATGGATAAGAAGATAAACCTATATTTTTTTGGAGAGCTAGGAGTATATGATGAATATAATCCAGCATATGTTTGTAATAGAGAATTTGTACCATATATTTTATATTTAATCGCATATAATGAGCCATTTTGTATATCGAAGAAAGAAATAATTAAAACATTAAAAATTAATGAAGAAGAATTTAGTTACATAATTAATGGCTTAGACAGAATAAAGGCTATAGAAATAAAGAGAGATAAATATAAATTAAATTTTCCAGTATTTTTAGAAGATGATATTCCATTATTGGACAAACATTTTTCAAATATAGGTAAGATTATAGGAGATAAAATAATTGAAAATAGAAAAGTAATTTATGAGAAAATATCTAGGTTATCAAACTATCCTTATTTTAGTAAAGAGAGACTCTTATATCATGTAATTTGTGATGATATTTTTGATGGCATTGCTTTTGATTTTTTTGAAGAAAAGAATATTTTTTCTCCTCATAGAAATCAACCGGGAAATAGAGATTATATAATTTTTGGATATGAAGATAATAAAAGAGTAGAAAGATATAGTGATAAAATACTATGTAGTAGCAACAATTATGATAGCAAAAGTTTTGTATTTAATAGCTTTGGTGATTCAAATGGTGTAAGGAAAGATATGTTTAGATTTTTTAATAAGGTAGAGAAAACACTTGAAGGTACGACTCTATTTAAGGATTTAAACTTAGCTTATATAAAGGTCATAGAAGAGAAGAATAGAGAAATTGCAGAAAAATGTGGTGGATTAATATGGAAAAGTTTTAGAAATGAAATAGATTATTATGAATTAAATGATACTGAAAAAAATTTAGTACATTTTCTTATTCAAATAGGATATTTAAATATTGATAAGACAAATTATATAGTCTCATGTAATGTACCTGTATTTCAGTATAGTGATAGAGAGATTATTCACGAAGTTTCAGATATTATTTTAAATGACATATATATCATAGTTAAAACTATATTTGATGATTTTTCAAAAGAGGCTATAGAGTTAACAGCAATAAAACATAAAGTAAACATAAAAGAAATAGCAATTGAATTATGGCATCAGGTTTTTGGGTTGACTAATGAATATTTAGCGGAAATAGGATTTGTAGAATCACCAAAATACATAGAGGAAGAAGGAAGATATCTGAGAAGTTTTTCAATTAAAAATTATAATGATAGGAAAGTATATATTTAAATTGAAATAGTAAATTTTTTCAAGAAGCTATAATTTGAAGAAAAATAACATATAGCATATATATGTTTTTATTTCCTAAAAGTGAAAGAGTTAAAACAAAAATCAAGGGAAAACTTTTAATTAAAGATGTTATTTAAATACTAACTGATTAGGTAAATCTAAATTTGCCTAAAACAAGTTTTTCAAGGAGGTATTTATGAAGAAATCTAAATTAAAAGTTTTCCTAACTTTTTTTCTAATAATCTTTATGATAGTTAATTTTATAGGATTTTCTATAGGTAATTTTTGCCATAAACAAATGTGCCTTAGACGAGGGGAAGATGATGATGTTGTTCATGAGGTATCAAAAGTTTTAGGCTCAAATAATAAATATGAAGAAGAAAATGTTACTATAAAGTCAAATCAAGGTTATAAACTGAATGGAACATATGTAAAAAATCCAAAAGAAACTAAAGACACTGTCATATTGGTACATGGTCTTGCTAGAACAAGAAAAAGTATGCTTTCTACTGCAAGATTATACTTAGATAAAGGATTTAATGTACTAGTATATGATTCAAGAAACAACGGTGAAAGCGAAGGAAAAGATACGACATATGGACATTTTGAAAAATATGATTTAGACGAATGGGTGAAATATATATCTAGGAAAAATCCAGGTGGTAATATAGGTGTACATGGCAGGTCAATGGGAGCTGCAACAGCACTTTTACATTCAGAACTCAATGAAAAGCATAAAAAGGTAAAATTTTATGTTTCAGACTGCTCATACTCTGATTTGAAAGATGAATTTTTATATATTGGAGAAAAAGGGAAATTAACTATACCTTTAGATACTATAGCATTTTGTGCAAGTGCTGTTACAAAATTAAAATCTAATTTTAAGTATAGTGATGTTTCACCTAGGAAATCAGTTAAAAATGTAAGTACACCAATAATGTTTATTCATGGTAAAAAAGATGAACTTGTACCAGTTTCTATGTGTAAAGAACTTTTTGATTCAAAAAACAAAGGTTTAAAGGATATATATATAGCAGAAAATGCAGGTCATGGTGAGAGTTTAAAAAATAATAGAGGAGAATATAAAAAAAGAGTATATGAGTTTGTAAACAATGCTCTAAGTGAAGATAAAAAATAAAATTCCTGTACAAAATTGTACGGGAATTTTATTTTTTAGCATGTAAAGTTGTTATAAAAGAAATAAATATGTTATAATAAATAAAAATAAAATATTTAAATCCCTAAATCCCTAAATCCATTAAATTAAGTTTTAATGGGACTGGTTCGTGAACTCCCAGGATAAAAAACTAAGGATTTGCATTATTTAAATCTATTTTGCGTTTATAATAGATTTATTTTAGTTTGCCTGTATCCTTAGATACAGTTTTTTATTTTAAAAAATAAAATTTTGTAATTGGGAATTTGAACTAATAGGAATAAAAAAGAAAGGAGAAAAAATGAAAAAAATACCACCGTTCAAATTAAGTATAGTAGGACTTGGAATTGCATTAAATGTAATAGGAACTTTTACAGCATTTAGTCTCAAATTGCCAATACTTTTAGATTCTATAGGAACTATAATGGTTTCATTTTTGCTAGGACCATATTATGGAATTATCACAGGTCTATTTGGTAGCATAGTTAGTGGTATTACTTTTGATATTTATTCACTATACTTTGCACCAGTTCAAATATTTGTAGGATTTTTTAGTTCATTAGTGTATAATAAAGGTCTTATGAAAGGTAATAAAAGATTTTTAGGAGTATTTGTAATTTCTATATTTTCATCATTTATTGGTGCCATAATAGCAGCTTTTGTATTTGGAGGTATAACATCTTCTAGTTCTTCATATATAGTGGCTATATTATCAAATATGGGGATTAGCAAAGTATTAAGTGTATTTATAGTACAATTCTTAATAGATTATTTGGATAGGTTTGTAGCAGTTTCTTTAGTTATTTTAGTAATATTAAAAATTCCAAACAATATAAAACAGGAGTTGATGAATAATTGATCATGAATAGATACAGTATTATTGAAAATAAAAATAAAAGAGAGATTGTTCTTTTAAAAAGCTTTCCATGTATATGGGGGAAATGTAGTTTTTGTGATTATATACTGGACAATTCAATATCAGAAGAAGAGATTAATAATGTAAATATAGAAGTTCTTAAAAATATAACAGGTAAGTATGATGTTTTAGAGGTAATTAATTCAGGGAGCTGTTTTGAACTTCCTAAAGAAACCTTAGAAAAAATAAAAAACATTATTATAGAAAAGAAAATACAAAAATTATATTTAGAAAGCCATTGGTGCTATAAAGATAGACTTAATGAAATGAGAGAGTTTTTTAGTATACCAATAGTTTTTAAAATAGGCATAGAAACATTTGACTATGATTTTAGGAATAAAGTTTTAAATAAAAATGCAAATTTTATCACACCAGAAGAGGTAAAAGAATATTTTGACTCTCCTTGTATAATGGTAGGAATAAAGGGGCAGACAAAAGAGATGGTAGAAAGAGACATAGAAATTGTATTAAATTATTTTTCCTATGCTACTATAAATATATTTACTCCTAATACATCAAAATTGGAAAAAGATGAAGGGCTAATAGAATGGTTTAAAGAAAAGTATTCTTTTCTAAGTACAAAACCAAATATAGAGATATTATATGAAAACACAGATTTTGGAGTAGGAGATTAAAATATGCTGTATTTAAGAAATAACTTATCAAGTTTATCTGTTTTTTATATGAAACATACGAAGAAATACATAATGACAGAAATAAATAAAATCAGAAATTCTTTTTTAAAAGATTTTTAGAAATTTAGAGAAAAAATTTAAAAAAATGGCTTTTAGATTAATTAGCATATAGTATTGCGATAACTCAGATGTAAAAATAATGAAGATAAAACTAGGAAATAGTATAGGAGGAAAAGGGTTATTAGTATTTACAGGGAATATATGATCAGTAAAAAATGCTATAGAGTACTGTAAATGTAAAAATGATTTATATAAAACTATTATAGATTATCAAATAATAACTTATCCTAGTATAACAACTATAAATATATTTGTAATGAAAATTTAATACTTTAAAATCTTTATATTTAAACTATATTTATATAAATAAGGAGAGATTATTTGTGAGTAATACATATCTTAATTTAAATCTGGAAAATGTAAAAATAGAAGATGTAATTGATATTAAGTTTTTACAAAAAATTCAAGATGGTTTTGCTACAGCAGTTGGTTTAGCAAGTATTACTGTAGATTTAGATGGAAATCATGTTACGAAGCCAAGTAAATTTACTGAATTCTGTAATTTAGTACATTCTACTGAAATAGGGCATGATCGATGTGCAGCATGTGATAGAGAAGGTGGAGAAAAAGCTATGAGAACGGGTAAGCCTGTTGTACATCAGTGTCATGCAGGATTAATTGATTTTGCAGCACCTATAATGCTTGAAGGAAGATTAATTGGAACAATTCTAGGCGGACAAGTAATAGAGAGTTTACAAGATGATGAAAAATATGAAAAAATAGCTTCTGAAATTGGAGTTGAAGGTTCAAGTCTTGTAGAGGCTTCAAAGAAAGTAAGGAAGATGTCCAAATCCGAAATTCTTGCTGCTGCTGAAGTTTTATATTTCTTAGCTAATAATATGGTAAAAGATTGGTATAATCAATACAAGTTGAAAGAAGTTTCAAATAAATTAAATGAAAATTTAAATCAAATAGTAGCTACTATGGAAGAATTATCAGCATCAGCACAGGAAGTGAGCAATACTCAACAACATTTAAACAAAGAAATTAATAACGTTAATACTATGTCTGAACAGATTAGTGAAGTTTTGGAGTTTATCAAGAAAATAGCTGACCAAACCCATATGTTAGGTTTAAATGCTGCTATTGAAGCAGCAAGAGCTGGAAGTGCTGGATTAGGTTTTGGAGTTGTTGCAGAAGAAATAAGAAAGTTATCAAGTCAATCTAAGGAAACTGTAGAAAAAATAAAATCTTTTATTTCTAATATTCAATCATCAGTAAATAATACTGTGAAAATGGGAGATAATACTGCTTCAGTTACAGAACAACAGGCGGCAGCTGTGCAGGAAGTAACTGCAAGTATAGAAGAAATAACAGCTTTATCAGAAAATTTAAATGAACTTGCTATAAATAAATAGTAGATTTTACATATTATTTATAAATTTTTATTAAAATTTAATAATAATATATAGAAAGAAAAGAAGTAAAACACTATAAAAAATATGATTTTATAGTATTTTACTTCTTCTTTATTTATATAATTAAGAATTGAAATTATCTATAGCAATTCCCGATATTTTTAATGTCCGTTTTACTATTTTATAAAGAAAAGCAGTTCCTAACCCATTGATTACTATGGTAGGTAGAACTACAGTTATCATTAAAACTTTCAATGGTACAGGCAATCCAGTAATTAAAAGAGCAGATATTAGAAACGTTGTTCCACTTATAAAAGTTCCTAATCCACTAATTAAAGCTACTATGAAAGAATTAAGTTTAAAATGTTGAATACCTTTAATGATAATAAATAAAATTAAACATGTAACTAGTTTGTCAATTAAATTAGATATTTGACCTCCTGGAAAATTAGTAGTCATAGCAGAAAGTATACCACCTAATAATGCTGTTAATATAGTATTACTAAATGTACTATTTATAAATAGGGATATAAAGATGAATGCTAACAAAAAGTCAAATTTCATTCCTCCTAATATACCTGGTGTAATTTGATGCAAAATAAATCCAATGGTTAGCAGTAATGCTGTTAAAATATTGTTTTTCAATTTCATAATAACATCCTCCCTGTCTTGTTCTATTGTTTTATATTTCCAGTCACTTTCTTCAGTTCACAACATACCACTCACCACCTTTATTTTTTAATTAATAAATTATATAAAAAAAGTCCTTCATCCTTGTAAAAAGGACGAAAGACATATTTTCGTGGTACCACCTTTAGACTATCTAATAGATAGCCCTTCTCTACAGATACGAAATCTTATGATTTGATATCCTATTTCTATAACGGGAAATCCCCGACATTGACTACTCTAAACATTTCATTTCATCAAGTTTCTTGTAGACCCATTCATTAACAAGCTAATATCAGGCTTTCACTATCCCTGATTCGCTAAAATCTCACTTAGTTAACTACTATTTCTACGCATCGAATTTATCTTTTATTTATACTAGTTTAATACAATACAGTTAAAAAGTCAACCTCAAAGTATAAACATTAATAATATATTATAATAACCTTTCACATAATAAATGTTTTTATATATGAGTTATATATTACTTATATGTAGGCAATAACATATTGTTACAAAATATATATTTTACAATAAAAAAATTTCTACAAATTACATTGTATCTTTTTCAGTGTCAAATCAAGTTTTAAATTCTACATAGTTTTATAGATTGTATTTTTGGCAAAAAATGTTGAAATATAGGGAAAAACAACGAGTTAAAGTCATTGTTGTTTAAAAAGTATTTAGATATAATTAATAATAGGTATGAAATTAAATTTTAAGTACTTAAATAAGTATAAAATAATATATAAGTTATTAAGTCAATGTGAAAATATGCTACAAATAATATAAGGTGTCAGTTTTGACACCTTATATTAAATTTTAAATGATAAGTTGGTGATATATTTATATGAAAACATCTAGATTTTATTTTAAAGTTTATGTAAAAAATATTGTATTTTTATTAATGGTTATTGCAGTAAGTTTTTTTTGCTATTATCATAAAGAAGTTCTAGAAATGTCTATTTCTTTGTTTACTAGATTGTCATCATATTCTTTATATTGTACTACTATAGGAATGATGATAATCAGTACATATATTGGTGGAAATAAATATGAGATAATAGAAACAATAGTGCCTAACAAAAATAAACTTTTCTTAAGTAATATCTTAGCAGGTATAAAGGTTTCTACTCTGTTGTTTGCTATACCATGTATTATTATATTTTCACATATCAATTATATAGGTGTAAATGTGTATACAATTAGAGAATTCTTTAATTATGCTATCATATGGTATTGTGCTAATATATTTGCTGTAGTCCTTGGGGGAACTGTGGGGGTTTTTATTGATAAATTTTATCGTTATATTATTTGTATAATTATATATTTGTTTTTAATAGGTAGTTCTATGAGATTATTATATCTACCCAGTAAATTTTCAACTATATTTAGTGGTTTTTTAAGTATATTTACAGATAAGGTAACAGCTCCAGTCAATTATGCTTCTCCTATACTATTTAATAGGATTTATTTATTGGACAAGCTATTTATCATATTTAATATTTTATTTATGATTACACTTGTATATGTTAAAACAAACATAAAGACAAATAAAAATAAGTATAGGTACTATACTGGTGCTTTAGTTGTTTTTTTGATAATACAATCATCTATGATCTACATGACTTATCCTTTATTAAATATAGCTAACGATCCTATATCAGAAGTAGAAAATAAAAATATTCAACATGCAGGATATAGTATAAAAGGATATTCTATGAATATTGATGTTTTCAATAAATTGAATAATAAATGTTCTATTAACTTGACTACAAATAATTTAGAGAAAAATCAATTAGAGTTTTTCTTAAGTGAAATATTTAAAGTAGACAAGGTTTTTATTAATGGCAATAAAGCTAAATATTCTAGAGTTAATGATAAGATTATTATAGAAACTAATAATATTGAAGATAGTGAACTTATAGTTGATATAGAATACTCCGGAAAAGTTTACGTGGAGAGTTTTAATAGAGCTCATGTATTATATACGTCAAATAGAGATATATCCTTATTAGATAATATAATCTATTGGTATCCTACGTTAGATAATAATCAAAAATCTAGTAATTTTCAAATAGATGTAAAAAGCAAATCAAAAATATATAGCAATTTACCTAAAATAAAGGAAGATAAAAATGAATCTTACTATTATACTAGGCTAAAAGGTGAAGGAAGTGGATTAAATATATTGTCCGGAAATTATACTACGATGAATTATGAAAATCTGGAAATTGTGTACCCAAAATGTATTTCAGAATCTAATATTAAAATTTGGGTAGATGAGCATTTAAATCAGGATTTTTATCCAACTTTAGATATTTCAAGAATTAACAAGATAATAATTAGTTCTGGAGGAAATGGTATAGTAATAGATGAAACTATTTTTATGCCAATATATTAGTAAATGTAGATATGGAGGTGTGAACATGAAAAATCAATTAAAAGTTGAAAACATAAGTTTTAATTATTTGAATAAAAAAATTCTTTTAGATATTAATTTTGAATATGAAGATAGAGGAGTAATAGGATTGTTAGGACCTAATGGTTCTGGAAAAACTACACTTATGAGAATATTAGTAGGTCTAAAGACTCCAAAAACTGGACAAGTACTACTCAACAACAAATCTATATTAGATAACAGAAAAGAATTAGTTAATATGGTAGGATATCTTCCTCAAAATTTTGAAATATATAATTATATATCTGGATTAGATTTTTTGTCATATGTATGTGATGTAAAGGGATTAAATAATAAGGAAAAAAAGGAGCAAATAGATTATTTAGTAGAAAAATTTAATTTATCAAGTGTCATTAAAAAAAGATTTGGAAGCTATTCTGGAGGATATAAAAGACGACTAGGAATTGCCCAGGCAATGATAGGCAATCCACAATTTATAATAATTGATGAACCTACTGTTGGATTAGATCCTGAGCAAAGATTTGAATTTAGACAATATCTTGCAGGTATAGGTAAGGAAAGTATTATATTGATATCTACTCATATAGTAGAAGACATATCTTTTTATTGTGACAAGATTATTATATTAAATCAAGGCAAAATTACTTTTGATGGATATAGAGATGATTTAATTGAAATAGTAGATGGAAAAATATATGAAGGTATTATAAATATCGAAGAATATGATAAAGTAAAAGAAAACTTTAGAATAATAGAACAGTCTGGAAGCGAAAGAGGCAAAGTAAAGCTAAGGGTTATATGTGAAGACAATAATATTTCAGATAGATTTACTAAAGTCAAACCATCATTGGAGAATGCTTATGTGTATTTTCAAGCAAGATAAAAAATTATATTTAGATATATTTTATAAAAAGAAATATATACTTAATAGTATTATTATAGCCTTTGGAATTGCCTTGATTTTATTGGGAGTATATTATATAAAAATCAATCCTTTACCTTTAATTGATGGTATAGATATCAATGAAAATTATGCTAATGGAGGTTTATTGTGGAGTGAGCCATTATTAGAAAGAGATGTTCCAATATTTATGATAATTGTAATATGTTTTGCATTTTATGAAGACTATATAGGAAATGCCTATGAAATATTAACATTTTACAATAAAGAAAAATTTAATACTTTAGTATTTTCAAGATGGCTTATATATACAGTGATAATATTATTTATAGCTTTGGCTAATGTATTTATTCAGTACATATACAGTATAGGAAGTATATTAGATGTTTTAATTCTAATGATGAGGTTTATTCCTCCCATACTATTTATAAGTTCTTTATGTTTGTTTGTAATAGTAATTTTTAAAAATTTTATTCCAGCCTTTGTTGTTTCCATAATATATGTAGTACTTGACCAATTTAGTGGTGGAAGACTATTTAAAGTATTTACTTTAATGGGGAATTCATTTTTTTTAGAGAATAAGAGTCTTTTTTATATAAATAGACTTTCACTAACTATTATATCAGTTATATTTGTATATTTTGCATGTAGGATAAGTGCTAAAATTTGATGTTTATAAAATTATTAATTGAATCTATTTTAATGTAGAATTAATAGTTTAGAACAATTATCTAATATATTGAGCGAATATAATAAAAAACAATTAAAAAGAGTAAGTAAATAGGAGATGGTAAAATGATAGGGGTGCCACGAAATAAAGTTATATTAAGTGAATATGATAAAGGTTGGGAAAAGGTCTTTGAAGAGGAAAAACGAAAAATATTAAATATATGTGGAGATAATATAATGACAATTGAACATATTGGTAGTACTTCAATACCAGGTCTTATTGCCAAACCTATAATTGATATAGCTTTAACTTTTGATAATAAAGAGAAAAGAGATAAAATAATTGAATCTATTGTATCTTTAAGTTATGAATTTATACAAGAAACTGATGTTATAGATAGACTATTTTTTGTAAAAAGAATAAATAGAGATTCATACTATCATATACATGGATATCCCCAAGATAGCGTAAATTATACAAATCAAATATTATTTAGAGATTACCTAAGAAATCATAAAGAAATCGCAGAAGAATATGCTCAACTAAAAAAAGATCTTTATAGAAGGTATAAAGACAATAGATCTGAATATACAGCGGGAAAGTCAAATTTTATTAAAAATTTATTGAAAATAATCACTAAGTAATTTTATATAGTATTGTTATTTGCAATTTAATTGTCCTATTTAGTATAGTCTATCAAATTATAAACTAACTAATAAACGGGCTTAGGAAGATAAATTATAAGTAGTTCTTAAAATATTAACTCTTATTAAAAAAGTTCGAAAGATTTTGTGGATTTATTCGAACATTATTATCGCGTAAAAGTACAAGGGCTTTTGCGCAGGATGGTATTAGCTTTCGGGAGCTTTCACAGTTATTGACACTTAGCTTTGGGTTGCGTGGTATTGATTTTTCAGGTATAAGTTTGCGTACATATGCTAGCGCAGGTGCCCGTTATCCTATAGAGGTATATCCGGTAATCTTAAGGTCGAACGACATTGAGTTGGGAATCTACCACTACAATGTTGTTGAAAACTCATTAGAGCTAATTAAGACAGGGGATTACACTAATCAAATGTATGAGTTCTACAAAAACCAACAATTTGTATTGAACGCTCCCTGTATAATTTTCTTTTCCATGGTTTTTGAAAGAAGTATGGGTAAATATGGTGAAAGAGGTTACAGGTTTATTTTTCTTGATGCTGGTCATATGAGCCAAAATCTATATCTGACAGCGGAATATCTGGATTTGGGTGTGGTGGCCCTTGGAGCTGGAGTGAATAATGATGATGAAATCGACGACCTAATAGGCCTTGTTCATAAAGTCGAAAACGTTTTTTGTGGCTTCGCAGTGGGATTGCCTCATTTTGTCACAGATTAACCCTCTTTTTTGAAATCAGCAGTTGGACTAGATAAGGTTTATGCTGTTAGAACATTATAATACCGCGTCAATTTTCAAGTATTATAAGCTTGCTGTTTAACGATTTAAACGGTCAAGTTTTTTGATAACAATTTTAGTAGGAAAGGAGGTGCAAAAGATGGAACCAAAGATGGAACCTATTATTGATTTAATATGGTCTGTTGAAGAAGATGAACCTATTGATTTAAACAGCGATCAGAAGATCAGTGCTAACTGTGGTGGTTCTTGTTGTTGTTGTTGTACTGTACCTAACGTTGTAACGAAATGGATTTGTACCTAAATTTGTTAGATTTGTTCATCAGCCAGAAAACAGAACTGAAGTTTATGAGTACGTAACGAAAGCAGCATAAGACTTGCAACAAACCAGCAAATGGGTGGGAGCCTACATAGATAAATTACAATTTGTCCATTAGGTTCCCCTCCACAATCCATCGAGCAGCGGCAATGGACACGCATCTTATATACCTTGCCATATAGACTAGAGATGGTTAAGTTGCTAACTGGGAATAGTAAAATAAGGATTGTTCTAAAATAATGTAGAGGATGGTATTCTATTATGTATATTGCGGTATTTTTGTTGAATATTCTATTACTTCTACTACTTGTGTGGATTTGCATGTTTTTGGTCATATTTGGTCACGAAATGGGTCATGTTCTTATGTACCGTATATTCTTTCGCAATAAAGACTGGCATATTACAATTGGCACAGGTAGGACATTTATTAAGCTTAAAAGGTTTACTTTAAGAGTCTTTCCGATAGTGGGGTTTTACCACGTTGAATCCGAATATAAGGGATCCAAGCTTCAGTACATCATGATGTATCTCGGTGGCCCCTTGGCAAATGTATTCTTTATTATTGTACTGAGTTTTTTATCACAAATCATTAAGGCTAACGAACTAAAGTTCGAACAGCCCAATTTAGTTTGGTTTTTGGGATTTACTTTTCGGGCGAATGTATTTCAATTTGTTGGCACTGTGGTTCCGATGAAGTACTTGTTTTGGCCTTACAAAGGCTTATTAAGTGATGGAATGAGGATTTTAAAGAAGGCTACAGAAACTAACAAGAGTTAAGAACGACTGTTTTTTCACAAAAACAAAAATGGTGGAGGTATAACTGTGTTAATCTTTAACAATTTATTGGTAAACAAAAACTCGGATAAGTTTCAACCTTTTCTGGTTAACCTGCTTTCGGGTAGGAGAAGGTTACTTAACGATGATGAAGTCGCCTTAGTAAGAAGTATGAGTAATAAGGATAGGCCAGCCTCTTTCAATGAAGCTGAAGCTGAATTATACAATAAGTTAATCATTGAGAAACAGTTTCTGATAGATGAGACACGTAGACTTATCGAAGATAAACTAATTGAGTCGGGATATTTTAATCTAAAAAACAAGTATGCTGAAGATTATAGATTTTCTATAGAGTTGACAAGAGCATGTAACATGAGTTGTTCTTATTGTTATGTACGTTCACGCTTAAACAGTGGTCAGAATATGACAAAAGACCATGTGAATGCTATTTTTGAATTTTATAGTACCTATGCTGATGATAAAAACAAAATTGCTGAAACCCCATATATTAGGATAACTGGCGGTGAACCACTGATAAATAGAGGTACTGTCG
Organism: Anaerosalibacter massiliensis; assembly: GCA_000751555.1. Lineage (GTDB taxonomy): Bacteria > Bacillota > Clostridia > Tissierellales > Sporanaerobacteraceae > Anaerosalibacter > Anaerosalibacter massiliensis. The sequence continues at coordinate 87,274 of CCEZ01000074.1, forward strand.
ACTTGATAAATTACATAGCTTCAAAATGGGAGAAGTCAAAACTCTTGTTGTTTACAAATGGTGTGAATCTATTGAAATATTACGATGATCTTCCTCTTTCAAGATTTGGGGAGATTCATATTTCAATAGATGGGATAAAGGATGTACATATGAATCGCCGTTTTTCTGGCGTGAAACCAGATAATAGAATATACGACGAAATAATCTCCGGTGTGCAAAAGTTATTAACTGATGGGGTAAACATAAAAATCAAAACGACTTTAGACAAAACAAATTATCGAAGATTTGAAGAATTTAAAGATTTCTTAGAAGAAAATGATATCTCAAACTCACCATATTACGAGCACCTTCCGGGGATAACGCTTGATTATCAAAATTCATTAGATATATCCGAAGAATCCAACAATAAATACGATATTCGAAAAATACAAAAGTACATAGCAGGCCTTAACCCGATTTCACCCACATTTCCAAGCTATTCGACGTTGTTTAAGGTTCTTAATAGACCTAAAAATGAGCCTTATATGCCAAAATATCAAAGGTGTAACAGTCAGTTCCTCGCAAATTATTATTTTTCCTGCAATGGGAAAGTGTATTTTTGTGACTGCGTTGACGAAAATGACGGTGTAGTTGGCACGTATTTTCCTAATATCAGTATCGATGAGACTGCTGTATCCAATCTTCTAAACCGTAGTGTTATGAGAAATGAAAGATGTAAAAAATGCGCATATAAATTTATATGTTTGGGTGGGTGCCCAATATCTGCTCGAACAAAAAATGCAGAAATGTCATGTGGAATTTATGCAGATGAGGATATTCTTGATAATCTAGAATATGATTATCGCTGGATACGGTAATAAAAATCTAAAGAAACATAGAAACTGGAGGAGAAGGAATGAAACTTATAAAAAACTTAATAATTACTGAAATTGGTGATAAATATCTCTTAATAAATTCGCTTAACGGTATTATAGACAGGATAGACTATTCAACTTTAGCTATAATTGCTAAATGGCATGAATGTGATGAGATTGTTCCGGTGGGCAATTACGAAGAAGTTTTATTTAACAAACTAAAATCGCGAGGGTATTTATGTAACAGCCATAAAGAGGAGAGGGAAAAAAAAGAAGAAATCATTTGCGCTTTACGTGAAAAACACGCTAAAATCAAGGCGAATAATACCAATATAACATTTGTAATGACTTATGACTGTAATTTCCGATGTCCATATTGTTTTGAAGATTTCACATTTGGTGGTAATGATGATTCACGATCCCTGAACTCTGCTCCAAGAAAGACTATAATGGATCGCGTCTTAATTGACGCCGCCTTTGACTTGGTAGGAGATTCCCTGAAGACAATCGGTTTGTTCGGTGGTGAACCATTATTGTCTAAAAATATGCCAGCTTTGGAGTATATAATCTATAGAGCCCCTGACAAGATATATAATATTACTACAAATGGCTATTATCTAGACGCATTTCTTAACCTGCTATCAAAGATCAAGATTTCATACATCATGATCACATTAGATGGCGATGAAGAGACACATGACAGTCGTAGGTTTTTAGCTAATGGAAGGCCTACGTTTAGGAAAATCTTAACCAATATAGAGAAATGTTTGGAGAGAAATATTCCTATTCGAATAAGGATGAATTTAGATTATAGTAATTTTAATGAATGTATCGCTCTAAGAACAAAGCTTCTGGATCAATTCAAGATGTATGAAAGTTTACTAAGCTTTGAAATATCCCCCATGATAGAAATGTTATCCACTGATAGAAACAATATGTTTATGGACTTATATAAAGCAGATATTGAATATAGTTCAGAAGGACGGATACAAATGAATCAGATTCTTAGTAGATTCAGTCCAATTCTCAATGCGTTAACTACAGGTGCGAAGCTTAGACCCACCTATTCTTTCTGTTCTGCACACTATAGTGGGCCTATTGTTGACCCATACGGTTATATTTACCCATGTTTATTATCAGTTGGTAAAAAACCGCTTGCAATAGGCAAATATTACCCTGTTGTGGAATGGTTTGAGAATAGCATTCGCAATCGAAGTATTGAAAACATTTCAGAGTGCAGAGAATGTAGGTACTCTTTGTTGTGTGGAGGAGGTTGTCCTGTATCCTTAAATGATTATAGTGACTTCTATAAGCCAGAATGCTTCTCCATCAAAAACCAGATTCACAATATTTTACCGATGTTTTACGCCGCCAAAACAGAATGTGAATAAAATAAGACTGAACGCTATGCAATTAGAAATTGAAATTCCTTTGAAGGAGTTCAAATTAAGGGAGGACAAGCATATGGTGCATGCACTTATAATCGCTGATATAGAAGGTATTACCGATATATATGATTTGAAAAATATTGATGATTGCGTTGAATTGTACACTTCTGAAATTCAAGTGTATATCAAGACTCTCTTTGAGAACGACGTTACAAAAATCACGGTTTGTGACGCGCATGACGAGGGCAATCTGATTTCACGAAAAATCATTACGCATGGAGATTTTGGTAGAGGTGATGTAAGGATCGTCTCAAAGGTGGAAAATTTATCTTTCGACGAAAAATATGACTTTGCGATACTTGCTGGTTTTCATGGTATGAATGGAAGTCCTGGTATTTTACCACACACACTACGTTTTGATTTTAAATTAATCTCCTCATTTTGCACAAAGCTCCAAGCAAGGATTCCTATCGGTGAGGTTGAATTATATACTAGGTGGCTAGGGGCCCAAGGAATACCTGTAATACTTGTCACTGGTGATAGGGAAGCAGTGTATGAGGCTAATTGTTTTAACCCCTACCGTCAAACGTGCTGTGTCAAGAGCTATTTCCAGATGAATCAAATAGACAGAATTCATTTTTATGAGAAGATAGCCTATTGTATAAAATGTTCGTTAAGCTTAAATTGGGATATTTGCTTATCTGAAGACAGTAACGAAATTGCGATTGAATTCAATAACCCGGATGTTGTGGAAGCTTTAGGCGATGCAAGCTATAATAGAAAAGAGAACAGTATTATTTTTGATAGTTGTTCAGAGCTTGTAAATAATCTCTATCCTCTCATAGATAGATTAAATGAGATTAATAATGCCAATGTAGCATTAAATTCAGCTTTCATAAAGGAAGTAAGAAAGTTAGCTGTTTCTCTGAAAAAAGAGGATCTGGCAAAATCTGAAATTGGACCGCTACTTTACAACAATCTCTTGTTTTTAGATAGCAAGTCAAGGGACAAAATAATGAAGGGGATATTAGCTATGACAAATAATTTGACTTTACCACATGATATTGAATAATAGGATCAGGTGATATCAATGAAAATTTTCTTTTTCTGCAAGCCGTACTTGCTATCACAGAAATATACTATTGTAGCTTATATAGCACTGACACTTCTGTCCTCTGCCATAGGCATTATATCCCCCTATGTTATAGGAAATTTTTTAGACGATCTAGTCATCAGTGCCGATAAAAGTGTTATTTTTCGTTTTTGTATAATTTTTGGAGGACTGAGCATACTTAAAATACTCAAGGATTATATAACTTCCATTATGTATACAAAAATGCAAGTTCAGATGGGTTATGATTTAAACATCAGAGTAATTAAACATGTCCAAAGTTTGTCTTTGTCATTTATTAACCAAAAAGATGGTATGTATTTAAATCAACGTTTCAATGGTGATTCCTATAACCTTATTACTTTCTGCCTAACAACACTACAGGGAGTAATAACAAACATTATACTAATTGTTGTGCCGTTTGTGATATTACTAGCTAATAACTGGTTAATTACAGTGCTAATGATTGGATTTATTTTAGTATACATAACTCTTTATCTAGCTCTTAGGGAATGGCTTTACAAAGCAGGATTGGTCTTTAAGGAGAGTCAGGCAAAATTTATTTCAAAGTTATATGAGCAGTTAAAACACATTAAACTCATAAAGATAAATTCTATTCAATCTGAGCTGAACAAAAGAGCAGAAGATAGCTTTACAGATTTTAAAGCAACCGCTATACACAGCCAGAAAGCGAATTTCGTGTATTCAAGCTTGGAAGGTATGATAGCTTCAATTGCTCAGATAACTTTATTTGTGATTGGTGGATTACAAATATTTAATGGAAATTTTACTGTGGGTATGTTTACTATCTTCAACAGTTACTTTAGTATGATGCTTAACGCAAGTAGATATTTCTTTGGTTTAGGGGCTACATATCAAAATGCAATGGGTTCTTATAATAGAATTAAAGATATCCTTAAGTGTAGAGGCGAGAGTTATGGAGAAAAGATTGTTGAGAGTATAGATAGGATTGAGCTGTTAGACATAAGTTTTAATTATAATACTTTCCCAAACAATAATTATGCATGTGAAGCGAGTAGCTCGAATCAAGAACAAGAGACGATTGTAGAGGATAGGGCGTTTGATACGGCACAAGTTAGAGTGGAAAATGTAATTGATTCTTTTAGTGCTAAATTCTCAAAAGGGAATATGTATGCATTATCTGGTCCGAATGGAGCAGGTAAATCTACCATTATTAGTCTGATAATGGGGCTTTACATTCATGAATACGATGGGGAAATAAAATATGATGATGTATGTATTCGCGAAATAGATATGGTTACAACTAGAAAAAGATTAATTGGATTCGCAGAACAAGAGCCATTACTAATCAATGACAGCATTAGATATAACCTTGATTACAATGATAACGCTAGTATAAACGGCATTGATTTGTTGAAGAATACTGATAATATGTGTGCGAACAGCAGAACGGTTTCGCTGGATGAATGTATAAAAATCTTGAATATGGAGAGCTTCATTAACCAAAACAGCTTTTCATTCATCATTAACGAAAAAAATACCAATATATCTGGAGGTGAAAAACAAAAAATATCCATTTTAAAAGTACTATATAAAAACCCTGAAGTGATGATTTTCGATGAACCAACCTCAGCTTTAGATATGAATACCACTAGGAAGTTCATTAACTATTTACAGAAAATAAAGAGCGATAAAATTATCATCATTGTAACACATGACGAATATGTTAAAGGTTGTTGTGATGAGATTGTGCAAATATGACCACTAGTTAGTCATATACAGAGAAGAGACGTCAGTAAATGTTGATAGAGTCTTGATTGCATGATGAATTAATAGTCGCTCTTTCCACGGTCGGAGATTTTGCAGAAATATTTGTTGAGGAAAACCGCAAGAATGGGATAGCCGCAAAAAACGGTATAATTGATACAGCCTTCTCTAGAGTGGACTATAGTGTGTGTATGTGAATAGTCACTGGATTTAATGCTATATATACTTATACGAATGATTTGACGCAGGATAGTCTTATTGCAATGACAAAAGAGGCTGCCGCCGCAGTAAGCAAAAATTCCAGCTCTCGCGTTTTCGCAAAGGTTTTCAAGTCCTAGACTTTGATAGAGAGCATTTAATCGTAATCTTTTGTGATGCAATTATCAAGGAACATGCTGTGGCTTCAACCAATAAAGAAAAATAAACAGAATCGTCAAAAAATGGTGCACATGCGAGAATTGGGCATTATGATAATTTGACCTATGTCAATATAGTAGACACATTTTCCCGAATAAAATTTATGAAACCCTCTTAGACTTATCTTCCCACTCTTGGGGAGTAATATAACCTAAAGAGCTGTGTATTCTTTCTCTGTTATACCATGACTCTATATATTCAAATATTGCAAGTCTAGCAGCATCAAAGTCAAAATATTTAACTAGATTAACTTCTTCTTTCTTCAATACTGAGTGAAAGGATTCTATACAAGCATTGTCATAGGGATTTCCTTTACCGCTAAAGGAGTGAATTAGCTTGTGATTTTTAACATATTCTCCAAATTCATAACTTGTATATTGACTTCCTAAATCACTATGAAGAATTAGACTTTCAGCAGGTTTCTGAAGTTTATAGGCATTATCTAAGGCTTTTATAGCCAATGTAGTATCTATATTTTTAGACATAGAGTATCCAACTATCTTCCTACTATTAAGATCCATAACTGAAGCTAGATAGCACCAACCATCTTTAATTGTATGAATATATGTAATATCGGTTACCCATTTCTGATTGATACCAGTTGTAGAGAAGTCTCTATTGATTATGTTTTCTCTATTTTCAACCTTATTCTTCGATGGAAATGGTCTAAACTTCTTACATACTGGACCTACATCAATATAGTAGACACATTTTCTCGAACAAATTTTATGATATTTTCTTGGAATTATTTTCTCACTCTTAAGGTGTTTGGAAAACTGTATCTATAATATTATGCTAGTACCATTAAACAAATAATCTTGTGCAATATAAATTTAAGCACAGGATTTTTTTGTTTTTAGCATATCTTCCTACTATCATGGGTAGAATTTATATAACAGGATATAAAGAAGGGATCTGATTTTGTGAATGTAAATAATAATAAAACTCCAAATAAATTAATTCATGAAAAGTCGCCATATTTACTTCAACATGCATACAATCCAGTACAATGGTATCCATGGGGAGATGAAGCCTTTGAAAAGGCTAATAGAGAAGATAAACCTATATTCTTATCTATAGGTTATTCTACCTGTCACTGGTGCCATGTAATGAATGAAGAATCCTTTGAAGATGAAGAAGTGGCAGAACTTTTAAATAAATATTTTATACCTATAAAAGTGGATAGAGAAGAAAGACCAGATATTGATGAAGTATATATGACTTTTGCTCAAGCTTTAACAGGTAGTGGAGGGTGGCCACTTAATGTATTTACTACTCCTGATGGAAAACCCTTTTATACTGGGACCTATTTTCCTAAAAAATCAAGTTATAGATATACTGGATTAATTGAAATATTGAATAAAATGAATGATTTATGGAAGAAAAGTAAGAATGAACTAATTGAAGAAAGTAATCATATATTAAGTGCAATAGAAAATTCATATCTTACTTATTCAAAGGGAAAAGTAGGAAAAACAGAACTAGATGAAGCAATTGAAGAATTAAAAAATACTTTTGACAGAATATATGGAGGTTTTGGAAGAAGACCTAAATTTCCTATACCTCAAAATATATTTTTATTATTAGATTATGGAGCAAAAAACAATGATAGTGAATCTGTTTATACGGCTAAAGTTACTTTAGATAGTATGTATAAAGGGGGAATTTTTGATCACATAGGATTTGGATTTTGTAGATATTCTGTAGATGAAAAATGGCTTGTTCCCCATTTTGAAAAAATGCTATATGATAATGCACTATTAGGAATTGCTTATTCAAAAGCTTGTCATATAACTAGAGAGGAATTATATAAAGAAATAGCTGAGAAAATATATGAATTTGTATTTAGAGATATGACTTCAGATGAAGGAGGATTTTACTCAGCATTAGATGCAGATTCAGAAGGTGTAGAAGGAAAGTTTTATGTTTGGGATTATGATGAAATAATTGAGATACTGGGAGAAGAAGATGGAGAATTTATTTCTAGTTTCTATGATATAACCAAATCAGGTAATTTTGAAGGAAAAAGTATTCCGAATTTAATAGGGAAGGATTTATATTTTATAGACAAGGAAACTTTTAAAAGGGTAGAAAGTATTAGAAAAAAATTATTTGATTATAGGGAAAAAAGGGTTCATCCTCATAGGGATGAAAAGATTCTTACTTCTTGGAATGGACTTATGATTGCATCTCTTGCTTATAGTGGTCGCATCTTAAAAGAACAAGAATATATAACTAGAGCAGAGAATGCTTGTGATTTTATATTTAAAAATTTATCAAGAGAAGATGGAAGGCTTTTATCCACTTATTCTAAAGGAGAAAGTTATAACTTAGGACTATTACCAGATTATAGTTTCCTTATATGGGGGCTTATTGAATTATATGAGTCAACAAGGAATGAAAACTATCTTGAAAAAGCTTTAAAATTAAACGAGGATATGTTGAAATTATTTTGGGATAACAAAAACGGAGGATTATTCTTATATGGTAATGATGGAGAAAAGCTTGTAATAAGGCCTAAAAGTATATATGATGGAGCAATTCCTTCAGGAAATTCCATAGGGACTTTAAATATGATGAAATTATTTAAACTAACTGATGATAAAAGTTTGAAAGACAAGGCTGAGGAAATATTATATGTTTTTGGAGAAGAAATAAATAAAAATCCACTATCATATGCTTATATATTAAGTTTAGTATTAGATGAATATGTGGAATAAAACTGTTTACTTTTTTAGAAAATTATATATAATGTATATTAATAGGTAAATATGAAATCTATGACCAAGAGTAGTATATATAAGAAGGGTCTATAGAGAGTCAAGAATGGTGGAAACTTGGCGATACTCTTATATTGAATGGACTTGGGAGATTAAATCTGAAATATAGTAGGATTTTACGGCTTATCACCGTTAAAGATTAAAGTGGGCTTTTAGCCAACTGGAGTGGTACCACGGAAACTACCTTTCGTCTCTTTTTTGAGATGGAAGGTTTTTTATTTATATAAATTAGAAATAGGAGGTTTTTTTATGGAAGAGAAAAAGACAGTATTTAGTGGAGTGCAACCTTCAGGAGCGTTGACTATTGGAAATTATATAGGTTCTATTAGAAATTGGGTAGACCTTCAAGATGATTATAATTGTTTTTATTGTATAGTTGATCTTCATGCTATAACTGTTCCACAAGTTCCAAAGGACTTAAGAAAAAATACTTTAGATTTACTTGCTTTATATTTAGCTAGTGGATTAGATCCAAAAAAATCCGCTATATTTATTCAATCTCATATTAGTCCTCATGCTGAACTTACTTGGGTACTAGATACCATAACTTACATGGGTCAGCTTAACAGAATGACCCAATTTAAAGAAAAATCTAAAAGAAGCGAAGAAAATTTAAATGCTGGACTGTTTACTTATCCTGTACTAATGGCTTCTGATATACTTTTATATCAAGCAGATTTAGTACCTGTAGGAGAAGATCAAAAACAACATTTAGAATTGGCAAGGGATTTAGCTGAAAGATTTAATAATAGGTACAGTGAAACTTTTAAAGTTCCAGACCCATTGATTAAAAAGGTAGGAGCAAGAATTATGAGTCTCCAAAATCCAGAATTTAAAATGTCTAAATCTGATGACAATGAAAATGGCTATATTCTTCTATTAGACAAACCAGATGCTATAAATAGAAAAATAAAGAGAGCTGTAACAGATTCCTATGGTGAGGTAAAATACAGAGATGAACAGCCAGGAGTTAAAAATTTAATAAATATCTATTCTGCATTTAGTGGAGATTCTATTAAAGAGATTGAAAGAAAATATGAAGGTACTGGATATGGACAATTTAAAAAAGACTTATCGGAAGTAGTTGTGGAAGGGTTAAAACCTCTTCAAGAAAAATATGATTACTACATGAAAAATAAAGATTATTTAGAAGAGATATATAAAGAAGGAGCAGAAAAGGCAGAAATAGTAGCTAGAAAGACATTGAGAAAAGTATATAAAAAAGTTGGATTTATTCCAAGAAGATAGAGAGTACAAATTGCACTCTCTATTTTTTATGTATTTTTTGATAAAAGTGTATTGACAAAACCCTATTGTATGCATACAATGAAAGTGATTAATAAAAGTGTATTGGTTTATGTATAAATAAGGAGGAGTGTATTTATGAATGAGAAAATATTAGAATTAAATGAGAAGTTTAGAGGCGGAGTAATAATGGATGTAGTAAATGTAGAAGAGGCAAAAATTGCAGAAGAAGCTGGTGCAGTAGCAGTTATGGCATTAGAAAGGGTTCCAGCAGATATCAGAAAAGATGGTGGAGTAGCAAGAATGTCTGACCCTAAGTTGATAGAAGAAATATTAGGAGCTGTTTCAATTCCTGTCATGGCAAAGGTAAGAATAGGTCATTTTGTAGAAGCACAGATTCTTGAAGCTATAGGTGTAGATTACATAGATGAAAGTGAGGTACTAACACCTGCAGATGATAATTATCATATTGATAAGAAAAAATTTGGAATACCTTTTGTTTGTGGTGCAAGAAATTTAGGAGAAGCTTTGAGGAGAATAGGTGAAGGAGCTTTAATGATAAGAACTAAGGGAGAGGCAGGAACAGGGAATGTAGTAGAGGCAGTAAGACATATGAGAACTGTTATGTCACAAATAAGAAAATTAGAAAATATGCCTAAGGAAGAACTTATGACTGCTGCTAAAGAAATGGCAGCACCTTATGATTTAGTTTTATATGTAGCTGAAAATGGAAAATTACCTGTAGTTAATTTTGCAGCAGGAGGAATTGCTACACCTGCTGATGCAGCACTTATGATGCAACTTGGTTGTGATGGGATATTCGTTGGTTCAGGAATATTTAAATCTTCTAATCCAGAAAAAATGGCTAAGGCTATTGTAGAAGCCACAAAAAACTATAATAATCCTAAAAAATTAGTTGAAGTTTCAAGAAATTTAGGAAATGCAATGGAAGGGTTAGAAATAAGTGAAATATCAGAAGAAAATTTATATGCGAAAAGAGGAATATAAAAATATTTAATGTAAAATTTAATAATTTATAGTATAATTTTTATAGGAATTTGTCCTTATATAAAAATAGGATAAATTCCTATAACTTTTTAAAATGCAGGGGGTTATATGTTGGACAATATAAAATACTTTTTTAGAGGAACACCAGATGATTATATTTTCTCAACAGGTTCTACAATACATTGGATTATAGTATTATTTATTTTACTTGGAATAGAATTAATTTTTAAATATAGGAATGAGTTAAGAGAGGATAAATATAAAAAGATATTTAAGACTTTTATAATCACTATATTGGCTATACAACAAATTGTTTTATATTCATGGTATAAGATTTCAGGATATTTTACAATTCATGAGAGTTTACCCCTTTATAATTGTAGATTAGCAATTATTTTTACTATATTTGCTTTTAATAGTGGGAAGAAATTTTATAAAAATATTTGCTGTTATTGGGGAATGATTGGTGCTGTTTTAGCTCTTGCATCTCCAGTTCTAGATCCTTTTAGATTTCCCCACTATACTGGAATATCATTTTTTGTAGGACATGGATTATTATTGTGGTCAGGAGTTTATTTTTTAGTAGTTGAAAAACATATTGTAGATAAGAAAAGTTTAGAGTCAGTTTTAACTTTTACTAATATATATCATGGAATAATATTTATTTTTAATAAATTAACTAACTCAAATTATTGCTATTTAAATGCTCCACCTTTTTCTATTGATTTTATAGATAGAATGTCTCAGTTTAAATATACTTTTATTGCATTTAGTGTATTTAATATATCAATTACAATGTTTTATTTAATATATAAAATATTACATATACATCTTTTGAAAAAGAGGACTATAAAAAATATGTTTAAAGTGTATTAGGATTAATATGATTTTTAGGGGGGACAGCGTGAAAAACAAAACTTTTAAAACTATTCTTTGGATTTTATTTTGTTTATATATTTTATTGCTAATTAAGGTGATACTTTTTAAATATCCTATGTCAGTTGAAATTCTTAAAAACAACAATATGGCTAATTTAAAAAGAAGAATATTATACTTTAGCAATTTTATACCTTTTAGGACTATTTATGAGTACTCAACTGGAGATATAGGATTTAATATAAGTGTATCAAATATTTTGGGCAATATTATTGCATTTATGCCTTTAGGATTTTTATTACCTTTACTTAAGGAAAGACTAAAGGAACTTAAAAAAATATTTAAAATTGCATTTATAATCAGTCTAACTTTTGAAGTTATACAGTTAATAACAGGTCTTGGACAATTTGATGTAGATGATATAATTTTAAATGTTTTAGGTGGAGTACTAGGTTTTTTAATATATAAGATTTTCTATAAAATATATGATCATAGTTTTGTAGCAAATAAAAATAAATAATTCATTTTTATTTGCTACAAATAGATTTTTTAATCACTTGGTTATTTCCTTCATTGCTTTTTCAGCAAATTTAGTTATTACTATTTCGCTATAATCTGCCCTTTCTTCTAGTTCTCCTGCTATTTCCATAATATCCATCATATGATTTAATCCTTCTTCCGTAAGAATCAAATCTGGCTTCCAAGTGTCTTGTTCTTTATATCTAGTTATAAGGGCTATAAGTACTTCATCATCAGTATCAGGGAATTGGGGTTTTACAGCTTTGGCTATTTCTTCTACACTATGAGATTGGACCCAAAGCATGCTTTTATATATAGCGTTGGTGAATTTTTGGACTGTTTGTTCATTTTTATCTATATAATCCTTTGTTGCAGAATAGCATGTATATGGAAGATAGCCAGCTTCTTCTCCAATAGAAGCAACTACATGACCTTTATCTTCTTTTTCTAATGTAGCAGCTACTGGTTCAAATAAGGCTACATAATCTCCTTCTCCTCCAGTAAAGGCTCCTGCCATGACATCAAATTGAATATCGGTCCTTACATTTACATCAGTTCCTGGTTCTAGTCCATGTTTTTTGAGGACATATTCTAAGGTCATTTCTGGCATGCCACCTTTTCTGCCTCCAATAATAGTTTTTCCTTTTAAATTTTCAAATTTAAAGTTTTCTTCTTTTTCTCTTCCCACAAGAAAAGAGCCATCTTTTTGTGTTAATTGAGCAAAATTAATAGCATAGTTTGATTTTCCTTGATTATATACATATACTGATGCTTCTGGTCCCATGAATCCAATATCTGCTTCTCCACTTAGTAGTGCAGTCATGCATTTGTCTGCTCCCTTTCCATTAATCAGTTCAATTTCAAGTCCTTCTTCTTCAAAAAATCCTTGGGTTATAGCTATGTATTGAGGGGTATAAAATAAAGAGTGAGTTACTTCTATAAGTTTAATAGTTTTTAAATTATTTTTTTTGCATCCAGTTAAACTAAAACTTATAAAAATTGTCAATACTAATACCAAGGAAAAAAGTTTAATACTTTTTTTCATTAGAATCCCTCCTAAAAATTAATGGAGACTAGACTATTTTTATTATATGATTATAATAGATAAAGGGTTACAAAAATAATGGAAAAGGAGAATAATATGAATTTAGCAAATGGCCTTACATTAAGTAGAATTTTTTTAATACCTATTTATTTGTTATTTTTTTATTCTACTCTTGAAAAGAGAATAGTTTATGCAGGTATAGTACTTATATTATCAGGGATAACAGATATACTAGATGGATATATAGCAAGAAAATACGATATGATAACAAAACTTGGAACAGCCCTTGATCCTGTGGCAGATAAGCTAACTACCTTTGCAGTTTTAGTAAGCTTTAATTCTTATGGACTAATTCCTCCATGGATTTTAATCGTATTGGGAATGAAAGAATTAGCCCTTATAGTGGGGGGTGGTATATTATATTATTTTGGAGGAGAAAAGGTAATACCTGCAAATAAGTTTGGGAAGGTAGCTACTTTTTCTTTCTATGTAGCAATAATTTCTGTAATTTTGTCTTTATCGCAGATGATGACAAATATATTATTATATATTGCAATAACTTTCCACTTATTTGCTTTTTTAAATTATCTAACTATATTTAAAACTATTATGAGAGATAAAGATGAAGCTTAAATTGTTGACAAATAAGGGGATACTTATATATAATAACTATAACTAAATGAATAACCCTATATTTAGACTATGAAGAAGAGGAGTAAGAATATATCCTATATAGAGAGAATAGTCCATAGGCTGAAAGACTTTTCTAGGCAATGTTTTCTGAAAGTAGCTTCTGAGTTTTCAAGCTGAATCTTAGTAGGTTTGAACGGTTAATACCGTTATATATTTGAGAGCCATAGTTTTTAGCTATGGAAACTAAGGTGGTACCGCGAAAATTTCCTTCGTCCTTATATATGGATGAGGGTTTTTTTATATTTAAAAGGAGGATTTATAATATGATTGAAAATTTACCTAAGACATATAATCCTAAGGATTTTGAAGAAAAAATTTATAAGTTTTGGAATGACAAGAGATATTTTGAGGCTGATGTAAACAAAGAAAAAGAACCTTTTACAATTATGATGCCTCCACCAAATGTTACTGGAAATCTTCATATGGGGCATGCTTTAAACAATACAATACAAGATATATTGATAAGATGGAAGAGAATGGAAGGATATGAGGCATTATGGCTTCCAGGAACAGATCATGCTAGTATATCTACTGAAGCTAAAGTAGTGGAAAAATTGAAAAAAGAAGGAAAAAGTAAAGAAAATTTAGGAAGAGAAAAATTTTTAGAAGAAGCATGGGATTGGACTAGAGAATATGGAGGCAATATAAATAATCAATTAAGAAAATTAGGTGTTTCTTGTGATTGGTCCAAGGAAAGATTTACATTAGATAAAGGTTTAAGTAATGCAGTAGAAGAAGTATTTATAAGACTTTATAACAAAGGCCTTATTTATAGAGGAGATAGAATAATAAATTGGTGTCCAACTTGTAAAACAGCTATTTCTGATGCAGAAGTGGACCATGAGGATTCCCATGGACATCTTTGGCATATAAAATATCCTATAAAAGATAGTGAAGACTTTATAACTATTGCAACTACCAGACCAGAAACGATTTTAGGAGACTTAGCTATAGCAGTACATCCAGAAGATGAAAGATATACTAGATTAGTTGGAAAATATGCCATACTTCCACTAGTGAATAGGGAAATTCCTATAGTAGCAGATGAGTATGTAGATATGGAATTTGGTACTGGTGCTGTTAAGATAACACCATCCCATGATCCAAATGATTTTGAAGTTGGCCACAGACATAATCTAGGTCAATACAAAATTATGAATGATGATGCTACAATAAATGAAAATGGTGGAGAATATGAGGGACTTGATAGATATGAAGCTAGAGAGAAGATTGTCAGAGATTTAGATAAAGAGGGATATTTATTAAAAATAGAAGACCATGAGAATAATGTAGGTCATTGTGAGAGGTGTAAGACTGTAGTTGAACCTATAATATCTAAACAATGGTTTGTGAAAATGGAACCTTTAGCAAAGCCAGCCCTTGAGGCTTATAGAAATGGAAATTTGAAATTTATTCCTAAGAGATTCGGCAAAATTTATTCCCATTGGCTAGAAAATATTAGAGATTGGTGTATTTCAAGACAACTTTGGTGGGGACATAGACTGCCAGTATACTATTGTAAAGATTGTGATGAAATAATGGTTTCTAGGGAAGCTCCAGAAAAGTGTAGCAAATGTAATAGTACTAATATTCATCAGGATGAAGATACCCTTGATACTTGGTTTTCTTCTGCATTGTGGCCATTCTCCACCTTAGGTTGGCCAGAAAAAACAGAGGAGTTAAAATATTTTTATCCTACTAATGTATTAGTAACTGGATATGATATTATATTTTTCTGGATTGTTAGAATGGTTTTCTCAGGAATAGAGCAAATGGGAGAATTGCCTTTTGAGGATGTATTTTTAACTGGACTTATAAGAGATGAACAAGGTAGAAAAATGAGTAAATCCTTAGGTAATGGAATTGACCCATTAGAAGTTATAGATGAATATGGTGCAGATGCATTGAGATTTACATTGATAACAGGAAATTCTCCTGGCAATGATATGAGATTTTATATGGAGAGAGTAGAAGCCAATAGAAATTTTGCAAACAAACTTTGGAATGCTACTAGATTTGTGCTTATGAACTTAGATGAAGATGTAATAGATGAGGAATTGAACTTAGAAAACTTAGAAGAGGAAGATAGGTGGATACTATCTAGAGTAAACAATGTAACTAAGGAAATGACAGAAAATTTATCTAAATATGAAATAGGTATTGCTGGACAAAAGATATATGATTTTATTTGGGATGAATATTGTGATTGGTATATAGAAATGGTTAAGCCAAGATTATATGGTGACAACGAAGATAGCAACCATACAGCACAAAAAGTGCTCCTGATTGTATTAAAAGATATATTAAAACTACTCCATCCTTTTATGCCTTTTATAACAGAAGAAATATGGAGTCATTTACCTAAGAATATGGAGGCTTTAATAATTAGTTCATGGCCAGAATATAAAGATGAATATAATTTTAAAGACTCAGAAGAAAGAATAGTATATATAATGAAAGCGATAAAGGGTATTAGAAATGTAAGAGCAGAAATGGATGTAGCACCTTCTAGAAGGTCTAAAGTTATATTTATTACTAAGGATGAAGGTGTAAAATCCATATTAGAATATGGGGAAAGATATTTTATAAACTTAGCGTATGCTCAAGATATAGAAATAGAAGAAGATAAAGATAAAATAGGTGAGGACAATATACAAATAGTAATGGATAGATCAGAAATATTTTTACCATTAAAAGATCTAATTGATTTTGAAAAGGAATTAGAAAGATTAGAGAAAGAAAAAGAAAAATTAGAAGGAGAATTAAAAAGAGTTAGAGGAAAACTTTCTAATGAAGGATTTTTAAATAAAGCTCCTGAAAATATAGTAGAGGCTGAAAGACAAAAAGAGATAAAATATAAAGATATGATGGAAAAAGTACTAGAGAGACTTGAGTATATTAAAGAAAATATTTAAATAATTTTTTTATAACTGGCTGGGTAAAAACTCAGCCAATTATTATATAATATTAATATAAGTTCTAAAATATAAGGGGTGAGAAAAATTAGAAAGACAATTATTTTATTTATAATTATTTTTTTAATTATTTCAATTTTCCATATAGTTTATAATGTTAAATTAATCTCCATGCCTCCTTCTGAAAATTGGAGCAAAGATATATTTATACAAAATATATTATTTAATAGAAATCCTTTAGCATCTATAGATAGTCATAAAAATATTTTTTTATTGTATCCCTATGAAAAGGGGCAAGATAAAGTAGGATTTAAAATATATAATGAAGAAATGAATATTGTAAATGAAAAAATAGTAGATGTAGATGAATTAAATTTTAATAAGATAAGTATGGATGAAATATTTGTTGATAGGAATAAAGTTTATTGGAGAGATAATGAGAAAAATATAGTATATGTAGGAGAGATTTCAGACTCCTATGATAGAATAAATATTCAACATAGTTTCAATAGAATAAAGTACTTCCATCATTTCTCAGAACATAATATTAGTTATTTGGCACTGATGAAAGAAGATGGAAATGTTTTAATAAAGAAGTTTGAAGATGACAAAATAAAAGATATAGAAGGACCTAAGGATTTATCAAATATTGAAAAGTTTAAAATATATAGTAGTAAGGATAATTTATATCTACAGATAATGAATAAAGATAAGGAAACAGGACTCAAGAATATAACTATTAGTCAGTATATGAATAATGAATGGATGGAGCCTGTAAAGATTAAAGAAATAAATGATATGAAAATAAAAATAAGAGATATTGCTATTTCATCTGATGATAAGAATATCTATTCTATAATTACTATTCAAAATGATGACAAATCTAAATTTACTTATTTAGTAAATGGGTATGAAAAAAACACTAGTAAAATTTTTGAAGATTTAAGACTTGATCATGGAATGAACTTTGGAATAGGTTATTTTTCAAGTATACCCCTTATAATTGGTAGCAATAATGATGGAATAAAAATAATTACTACAGCTCCAACTAATCTAGATTTATATAGTAGAAATGCCTCAAATGTGGTAAAATTGCAATTGAATGAAAAAGGTATTATAGGTGGGAAATTGCTTTCAAAGACTAAAAGTTGGTCTAATAGGCCAAGTTATGTAAAAGGAAATAATGAATATATTTTTTGGAATGAACCAGAAAAAGGCGAGTATAGTAAGGTATTAGGAGCAACTACAGAGAAATCTGTTGTAGAGAGAACAACTAAGGTGACAAAATCTAATATAAGAGAAAGTATAGGAGAGGAAATTCCGGTTATTACAAGTTATAACTTTCTTTTATCTTTTGTAGTAAGAATTTTATCTATACTACCAGCTATTATATGGTATGTATATTTATCTATTAGAAATGAAAAATTGAGAAAAAGTTGGGACAAGATGGTTATAGTTGGAATGATTATTTTTTACATATTTCAAATAGTAACTATAAAGGATTTCTATAATCCTAGTACTATTGAATTCATGCCTAAGATTATGATATTCAAAGGGTCTAAATTTATTATTCCTGCTATTTTTGTTTTAATTAGTTATTATATTGCAAAATTATTTTCAAGAGAAACAAAAATTAGAGAAGGTTATAAAATTTATCTAACCTTTCTAATATTTTCTTACTTACTTATGAATCATTTATATGCACCTTTTTTATTCATGTATAAATAAATGTAGATGTACTTAGGAGGAAATAAATATGAATTATGAAGAAGCTTTAAATTTTATTCATGAAGCTGAAGGATTGGGCTCTAAGCTAGGATTGAAAACAATAAAAAAATTAATGGATGAATTAGGAAATCCTCAAAAACATTTAAAATGTATTCATATTGCAGGAACTAATGGAAAAGGTTCTACTGTCTCTTATATATCTAATATATTAAGGGAAGCAGATTATAAAGTAGGTGTGTTCACATCCCCTTATTTAGAAAGATTTAATGAGAGAATTCAAATAAATGGAGTTGACATATCAGATGAAACCTTTGCTAAAATCACTAAAAATGTAAAGGCTAAAACTGAAAAGATAGTTAGGGAAGGCTATCCTCATCCTACTGTATTTGAATTAATTACTGCTATTTCTTTTATGTATTTTAAAGAAGAAAATGTAGATTTTGCAGTATTGGAAGTAGGATTAGGTGGAAGATTGGATTCTACTAATGTAATTGACAGTTCTTTACTTTCTATTATAACTACTATTGATTATGATCATATGGATGTATTAGGAGATAGTTTATATAAAATAGCTAGGGAAAAGTCTGGTATCATCAAAGAAAAGGGTAAAGTTTTATTTTATCCACAAAAAGAGGAGGCAGCTAAAGCGTTAATAGAGACAGCAAGAAAGAAAAATGCAGATTTTTCAATATGTCCTATAGAAAATATAGATATAAAAGATTTAAATGAATATGGAGCTATATTTGATTTTAAATATGAAAATACTATTTTCAAAGATATGAAAATTAACCTTTTAGGACTTCACCAAGCTTATAATGCTTCCTTGGCAATATCTGCAATAGTTATGTTGAGAAATAATGGACTTGTAGGAATAGATAATGAAACTATAAAAAGAGGACTGGAAAAAACTGTTTGGAAGGGCAGACTAGAAGTATTACAAAGAAAACCTACATTTTTAATAGATGGGGCACATAATTCACAAGGTATAAGAGCTTTAGTAGATTCGTTAAAATTGTTTAAATATAATAGATTGATTTTAGGAATAAGTATTTTAAAAGACAAAGATATAATTCATATGGTAGAAAACATAGTGCCATTAGCAGATGAAATAATAATTACTGAAATAGATAGTCCAAGAAAAATGGAAGCTGAAGATTTAGCTAAAGAGATTAAAAAGGTTAATAAAAACATAATAGTAGAGAAGGATATTAAGGATGCAATAGATAAATCTTTTAGTATAGCTAATGAAAATGACTTAATTGTATTTGCAGGTTCTATATATCTTATAGGAGATGTAAGAAAGATTTTACTAAATAATTAGTAATTAATAGGCCTTTAGGAGAATAGATATAAATATAATATCTCTAGGAGGTCTATTATGAATATAGTAGAATTTCCAACTTTTAAAAGGTGGAAAGATGAGGAGTTAATAGAAAACACTTGCAGAAAAATAGATAGGTTAAAAGAACTATTAGAAAAAGAAAACAATGAGGAGTATTGGAAAGAAGCTATGATAATAAACTCTATGATAATAGAAATAAAGAAGAGAAACCTAAAGATAAATAAAGAAAAGTTAATAGAGAATATACTTAAAAAATAGATGCGAATTTGCATCTGTTTTTTTAATAATCACCTTCATTTAAAGTAATGCATAGATTGTTTATATAGGCGTTGGAGGTGAAAATTAACAATGGAATGGAAAGTAGTTGTGGCTAATACAGGTGAAGATTCTATTACATTTATTGATTTAAAGAGAAATTATAAAAAAGAAAATATATCATTATTATCATTATTGAATAGAAAAGAGAATATGAAATTATATATAGATAATCAACCTATTGGACCTTGGGACTTAGTTAAAGGTAGTATGGAGGATAAAATCTATTTAGCAAATGCTTATAATAACTCTATTTTTAAGCTTGATATAAATAAAATGGAAATTGAAGATGTACTAGTTGTAGGAAAATATCCGACTACTATAAAATATTATAATGGCTTTGTGTTTGTATTAAATGAGGATTCTAACTCAATTTCTATAGTAGATGAGAAAAAATTTAGACTTATAGAAAATATATCTGT
This sequence comes from Anaerosalibacter massiliensis, assembly GCA_000751555.1. Taxonomy (GTDB): domain Bacteria; phylum Bacillota; class Clostridia; order Tissierellales; family Sporanaerobacteraceae; genus Anaerosalibacter; species Anaerosalibacter massiliensis. The sequence continues at coordinate 107,681 of CCEZ01000074.1, forward strand.
AGGAGATAGACCTAAGGATATGGAAATATATAGGCCATCTGAAAAGATATTTGTGGCTAATAACAATAGCTATAGTATAGATATAATAGATATAATAAACAATAAAAATAAGAGAATAAAATTAAGTAACAATCCTATTAAATTATGTTTAGAGAAAAAATATATGTATATACTTTCTTATTCCAATGGAGGTTTTTCGGATTATAGCAATATATCTGTATTTAGTTTAGAAAGTCTCAAGATTGTTAAAAGTTTGGATATTGAAGGGAGTTTTAGTAATATGGTAAAAATTAAAGGAGATATATTTTTTCTGACAAGCCTTCAAGATGGACATATGTATAAAATGGACTTAAGTAGCAATAAAATAATAAAAAAAATTTATTTGGACGGAATGCCAAATAAAATTTTTTGGGATGGAAATAAATTATTGTTTATAACTAATATATCAAAAGATATTTTAACTATATTTAATATAAGTAATAATAAGGTAATAAAAAACATAAAAGTAGGCTCAGAGCCTAATGGTATAGTTTTAATAAAATAAGTTTATTTTATCAAAGTGTTCAATATTTCTTGATAAACTTTGTCTGGACTTGATTTCCAATTGTCGCAAATCATTTTTGCCTGTTGACTAGAGACTACATTTAAGTAGAGACTAAATAGTGTAGAATCTTTTTCTACTAATTTCAAATTTACCACATACTCATTCTTGCCTTTTTTATAATAATCTCCAATTATTTGAGTCTCTCTTTCTATTTCTTCTTTTTTAACTTGAAATTTTATATCTATATCTTTTTTTACTTCATTAGGTATTTTATTAATAAAATAATTAAGAGTAAGTTTTCCTTTTTTTAATATAGTATACCGTTCTTTTCCTTCTTTCTTAGTGTATTCAATAAATTTAGATTTAATTAATTCACTTAAAAATTGTTGAACTAAGAAATAATTCATATAATTATTTTCCAATACAAATTCAGTGATTTCTCCATTTGTAAGAGGAGCATCAGATTTATCTATTATATAGAGCAAGAGAAGCTTATTTTGGGCAAGCTCTTCAGTACTGTCAATAAACATTCTAACACCTTCTTCGAAAAAATAATATTATTTTAAATTAGATTATATCATATTTAAAAGGAGAAGTGAAAAATCACTTCTCCTTTTGTGGGAAAAATTACTTTTTAGCTATTTCTTTTTGTGCATCTTCAACAAGTTTTTTAACCATGTGTCCTCCTACATACCCATTTTCTCTAGATGTTAGATTCCCTTTATCTATACTATCATAATTTTCAATTCCTAATTCATTTGCTATTTCAAGTTTTAATTGATCTAATGCAGTTCTGGCTTCTGGAACAATAATATTATTATTTCTTGCCATTTTTCATCCTCCTTTAAAATCATTTTTAGGAGATGCATTATTAATTTAACCTTTAATATTAAATATATCCTAGTATTATGTGGGAGGATTTTAATTTAAATACTAAAAAGTAAAAAAAAAATTAAAAAAATAATATTTTCATCTTCTATAATCATATCATGTATTATATAGAGAATTAATATTTAAAATATTAGCATGAATTAATAATTATTATTTTTAGTAGGAGGGAATAAATTGAAAGGTATGGATACGAAGAAACACATGACTATGAGAATTTTTATAGTTGTTGTTATTTTATGTATATCAATTGTTTATACTAGTTTTACTAATGAAATGAGTATTATAGAAGTTTTCTCTGAAAAGAAAGAACTTCCTATATATTCGGTGAATACAAAAGAAAAAAAAGTAGCTATTAGTTTTGACGCTGCTTGGGGTGATGAATACACTAATGAAATATTAGACATACTAGATAAGTACGAGATAAAAACTACCTTTTTTTTAGTAGGATTTTGGGTAGATAAATATCCTGAAAAGGTTAAAGAAATTCATGAAAGAGGTCATGATATAGGAAATCACTCTACAACTCATCCCTATATGAGTAAACTTTCAGAAGAACAAATATTGAAAGAGCTAGATAAGACTGGCAATAAAATAGAGAAATTAGTAGGAGAAGAGCCAATACTTTTTAGACCACCTTTTGGAGATTATAACGATAGGCTTATAGAAGTTTGTAGAGAAAATAACTATTATGCTATACAGTGGGATGTAGACTCTTTGGATTGGAAAGAATTAGGTGTTCAGCCAGTAGTTGATAGAGTATCTCGAAATGTACAAAATGGTTCTATTGTTTTATTTCATAATAATGCTAAATATGTAAGTGAATATCTACCTTTAGTAATAGAAAAGCTTCAGGAAGAGGGATATGAAATAGTTCCTATTTCTCAGCTTATATATAAAGAGGATTATTATATGGATAATACAGGAAGACAACATAAAAAGAAAGATTAGTAGAGATTCACTAAAGACAAACTAGAAGGGGTGTATAGTAATGAAAGAAGAAAATATAAGTCTAATTGGGGTAGTTGAAAATGGGAAAGGATATGTAACTTTTAACATAATAAAGAATATCTTTATGGAGTCTGGATTTTCTTTAATACATGAGAACAAGAATGGAAATATAGCTTTTTTAAGTTCTAGTGAAAACATTTATATAGGGATAATAAACATTTCTTTTGAGAATTTGAAACATCTTTCTAGTTTAGAAATAAATTTTGATATTGTTGTTTGTACAAATATAGGATACAAAATTTTACTTAGAAAAGAGGAAAAGCTCTTTTTCACATATTTGAATGGTATTATTATTTTAAATATAGATAACGAAAATAATATTGAACTATTAGAAGGTAATGATAAAGCATTGGTTATAACGTATGGATTAAATAATAAGGCTACAGTCAATGCCTCTAGTTTAGATATAAATAACTCAATAAGATTTAATTTCTGTCTTCAGAGAGAAATTAAAACATTATATAAAGATACTATTGAACCATTAGAATTTCCAGTAGAAATAAACTTATTTGGTAAAGAATATATATATAGTGCATTGGCAGCTATATCTGTAGCTTTATGCTATGGATTAAATATAGATGATATTAGATATGGAGTATTAAATGTAGAAGGATCTTATAGAAAAATGGAAAAAATTCATGAAGATGATTTTATAGCTATAGATAATTTTTGTATGAATCCAGAAGATTATAGTAGTGTTTTTGAAACTATTCAGCATTTGAAATATAAGAATATAGTCTTATTGAATGGGATTGAAATAGACCAAGGAATACATACAATTAAAGAAAACTTAGAAATAGTATTAAATTGGATTCCTATATTAGGAATTAAGAAAGTTATATTTTATATTGATAAGAAAGATAGGCTTATAGAAGAGAATATAAAGTATCTATTTACTGAAAAAAGATTTCCTTTTAATATATATTATAATTTAAAAGAATGTATACAAACTGGACTTAATTTAATAGAAAAAGATGATATGTTTTTATTTTTAGGTAGTGATATATTGAAAGATTCTAAACATATATTAGTGGATGAGATAGGGAAATAGTATTTTGAAAATAATCATATTATGAGTATCTTTTGAATAGATATAAAATAAGTTGTTTATAAAACATAAGAATAAGGGGGAGTGGAGATTTAATGGTTGATAAGGTAATAGACACAAATATAATTACAGTTGTAGGAAAAGTAGTTTCTGAAAAAAAATTTAGCCATGAAATGTATGGGGAAGGTTTTTATACTTTTAAGTTAGGAGTACCCAGGCTTAGTGATTATATTGATATTCTTCCCGTAACCATTTCAGAGAGATTGATTGTAAATATGGATTTAATGAAGGGGGAATATGTTTTAATTGAGGGACAATTGAGATCCTATAATAGATATGTAAACAATTCTAATAGACTAGTTTTAACTATATTTGCTAGAGATATACATGAACCAAATGAAGAAGAACTTAAAGAATTGCTTAAAAAGCCAAATGAAATTTTTATCGATGGATATATATGTAAGCCGCCTATTTATAGGACTACTCCTTTTGGCAGAGAGATAACAGATTTATTAGTAGCAGTTAATAGACCTTATAACAAATCTGATTATATACCATGCATATCTTGGGGAAGAAATGCTAGATTTTGCGAGAAACTATTAGTAGGAGATCATGTGAGGTTATGGGGAAGGGTTCAAAGTAGAGATTATCAGAAAAAGCTATCTAGTGGTGAGGCAATTAAAAGAACTGCTTATGAAGTATCAATATCTAAACTTGAGTACATAGAAAACGATAATAATAGAGAAAAAGGGGATGATGGAAAGGATGTAGAATATGAGTATTGTTAGATGGAGTTTTTAATTTAATAATGCTCAAAAAATATTATGATATGAATATTTTTAAAATAGCTATAATTTTATTATATTAATATAATAAATTATGGCTATTTTATTATATTAATATTTAAATGAACTAGTTGACCATTTATCCTATATTAGGTTATAATCTATCTAATAATAAGGTGATATAGTATATTAAATCAATAAGAGGTGTTTAAATGGATTTAAGAACAATTATTATAGTAGTTTTTTTTATAATTTTAATAAGTATACAATATACTTTAAATAGAATATTGTTTGAGCTTAGGAATATTAAAGAAATATTATATAGAACAAGGAAAAGTGATTAAGAAAAAATGCATTGGATATATGTGGAGGGAGAGTAATATACTATGGATAAAGAAAGAAGGATACTTTTTAGTGCCGAAGAAATTAACAAAAGAAATATTGAATTAGGTCAAGAAATATCGAAAGACTATGAGAATGAAAAAATAGTAATAATTTCTCTTTTAAGAGGTAGCTTTATATTTGCTTCTGATCTAGTGAGAAATATAAAAGTACCTGTTGAAATTGACTTTTTAACTACCTCAAGCTATGGAAATATGGAAGAAACATCTGGGAAAGTAAATATTGTTACTGATATTAGATCTAATATAGAAGGAAGAAATGTACTTATTGTTGATGATATAATGGATTCAGGATATACTATGCAATATGTAATAAAGCATTTAGAGAAAAATAATCCAAAGAGTATTAAGGTTTGCGTTATGTTAGACAAGCCTAGTAGGAGAAAGGTAGAACTAAAACCAGATTATATAGGTTTTACTATACCAGATGTGTTTATAGTGGGCTATGGTCTTAATTATGGAAATTATTATAGAAATATACCTTATATTTTTACCTTTGATTAGATATAAATAACCTTGTATTTTGGAAAAATTATTGTTTAAAAGCCAGTCCTGAAGGACTGGCTTTTATGTCTTAATTATTTTTTATATTGATGAGTTTATAGTGATAACGTAGTTAGACAATGTGAAAGGCTATGGGTGGTACTAGGTTATTAAGTTTTGTTAAGCTAATCAATCTTTATTTCAAACAAAGTAGTTAATCCTGAAGGCGTTAGCTACTTTGTTTGTTATAAGTTAGTAACTATAGTTATGCATAAATTAAATTCAAATTTCCATTACTTGACACTATCTCTACATCTTCTAAAAAGTTGATTTCTCTTTAGTGTAATCTACAATGATAGTAGGCCTAGTTTTAACTCCCTTTCGGTAAATATTTTATGACAATTAATAATTATCACAGGATCAAAAATTATGACATATTTATTTTAGGTAATACTACCAATTAGGTTTTTATTTTTCCATGACTAGAGTTAATAAGTTAGTTCTAGGCATCTATAAATAGTTTCCTATGGAATGAGGAAATTTACTTAATGGCATACTTTCAATAATGATTGTAAAATGTAAAGTAAGGATCTGGTGATAAAAATGGCTTATAGAAGGCGAAAAGATATATTTATATGTTTGTTAAATTCTGACATAGGATTGTCGGGAAAAGAGTTAGCTAAAATATTCAATGTAAGTTCTAGAACTATTAGATCTGATATCAAATTTTTAAATGAGTTAATTAAAGAGTATGGAATTAGTATAGATTCTTCAAAACAAGGGGGATATTTTATATCAGAAAAACAAAAGAATATAGGAATATCACTAGTGAAAGAAGTTTTTAATAAAGAAGAAGCTTTAACTAAAGTTCCTAATACTCCATCTGAAAGATTTGCTTTTATATTATTCAAGTTAACCTTTGCAAAGGATTTTATTACTATGGAAAATTTTGCAGATATGTTATTTGTTTCAAAGACAACTATTTATTTAGACGTAAAAGGCATAATTGAATTTTTAGATGAGTTCTCAAATTTATCATTAGAAATTTCCCCTATAAGAGGACTAAAATTAAAAGGTGATGAAAGATCAAAGAGACTTATAATTTCAAATGTACTTAAGAGGGAAAAGAAAAATGATAAATTAATGTTAAGTAGGAGTTTTTATTATGCTTTTACTGATGAAAACTTAGATCTTAATAAAGAGATGTTGTTTTTATATGAAACGATTATAAATGTCTTGAACAAATATGGATATATTTTAACAGATGCAGACGTAAGTTTGTTAGTGAAAGATATTTTAGTTAGTATAAAAAGAATTCAAATGGGTTTTACTATCTCAGAGGAAATAGGAGAAGATTTAGATTTAACTATAGCAAAAGCTATTAAAAAAGAAATTGAAGGCTATTTTAATATTTCTCTAAATAATAAGGAACTTGAATATTTTCAACAAAGTTTTAATAGTAAAAGATTGTTAAATGTTACCAGCAAAGTTTGCGTATTGAAAGAAGAAGGTGAAAGCATAGTTGATGAATTCTTAGAGGGGATTAGAAATAAATTCAATATTGATTTTAGACAGAATATTAATTTTAAAAGAAATCTTATACTTCATTTAAATCCTATGCTTGAAAGAATAAAGGCTAATTATTTTGAAGATAATCCTTTTAAAAATCAAATAAAGACAAATTACCCTTTTGCTTTTGAAATTTCTATGATTATAGTTCCAATAATTAACAAAAAATTAAATATAGTAATTAGCGAAGGAGAAGTTTCTTATATAGCTTTACATGTTGCTGTAGCCTTAGATAAAATCTATAGAAAAACTAATATTGCCATTATCTGTGGGTCGGGTTTAGGTACTGCTCAGTTTGTAAAGAGTAAAATAGTGTCTTATTATAATGAACGGGTAAATATTTTAGGATATTTTCCTGTATATAAATTAAATAATATTTTAAAAGGTGAGTATGGAAAAGTAGATTTAATAATTTCAACTATTCCACTAACAACAAAAAGTAATATACCAATAGTTCAGGTAAATCCATTGATTACTGGGGATGATCTGATGAGAATAGAGCACTACGTAGGCAATCCCCTAATAACAACTAAAGAAACAAGCATAAGCGGAATAAAAGAGGAATTTTTTAAAAAGGAACTATTTGAATATTTTGATGAGGAAATTGATTTCTTTAAAGCTATATTAAGATTCAGTAAAGTGTTAAAGACTCAAGGCTATATAGATGATGTAGAAGCGTTTTATGCTTCTGTTGTTGAAAGAGAAAACTTATTTTCTACTATTTTAGAAGGTATGATAGCTATACCTCACCCTATGGAATCCATGTCTAAAATCACAGTAGTAGCAGTTGGAGTGTTTAAGAATCCAGTTATATGTTGTGGTAAAAAAGTAAAAATGTTTCTTTTATTTGCTTTTAATGCCAAGGAAAACGAAAAGCTAAAGTTATTATATGGATTACTTCAAAAAATAGTAGAATCTAAGACTATTGTTGAAAACATATCTCAATCTAAGAATTTTGATGAATTTATGGCAAAACTGAATTGGTAAAAATATTATTCACTAATAAAATTATCATATAAGGAGGAATTATTTTGGACGGATTGATGAAATTTTTAGAAATTAAATTAGTGCCAGTAGCCAGAAAGCTAGATCAGAACAGATATTTAACTGCAATTAAAGATGGTTTTTTTGCGGTAATGCCATTATTGATAATAGGTTCATTATTTCTTTTAATACCAAATATTCCAAGTGAAGGATATCAAAATTTCATGGCAAGTAAATTAGGTGAGAATTGGTCAGATTATATTTTAATTCCTTTTAATGCTACTATGAACTTGATGACTATTTTTGTAATTATTGGTATGGCAAAAAGCTTAGGAAGATCTTTTGATGTTGATGATGTAACAAGTATTGTAACATCTCTTGTAGCATTCCTTATTTTGACCCCAATGGTAGAAATTATAAATGATGGGGGAGAAGGATTACCTGTTGCTAATTTTACAGCAACTGGATTATTTGTTGGTATATTTACTACTATATTTGCATTAAAAATATTTTCTGTAGTACAGAATAAAGGCTGGACTATTAATATGCCAGGAAATGTTCCTGGGAATGTAGCTACTTCATTTAATGCTTTAGTACCTGAACTATTTGTTATTATAATATTTACAGCTATTAGAATTGGTTTTTCTTTTACAAGTTTTAAAACAGTACAAGCTTTTGTATATACTATACTTCAAAAACCTTTAACTAATATTGGAGGAAACTTGATTTTCTTAATTATAGTAGTAATCATCCAGCAAATATTATGGATGTTTGGTATACATGGTTCAAATGTAACAGATGGAATTACAAAACCTATTATGTTTGCTCAAACAGCAGAAAACGCTAAGGCCTTTGCAGCAGGAAAAGAACTACCAAATATTTTAAATTATCAATTTTATTCTAACTATGTTAATATTGGTGGAGCAGGAGCAACCTTAGCATTGGTTTTAATAATTTTATTTTTAGCAAAATCAGAAAGATTTAAATCACTGGGTAAGTTATCCGTTGGTGCTGGTATATTTAATATTAACGAACCAATAATTTTTGGATTACCACTTGTGTTAAATCCAATTATGTTAATACCTTTTATAGTGGTACCATTGGTAAATATATTATTGACTTATTTTGTAATGGCAGCAGGTATTGTTCCATTAGCTAATGGTATTAATATTCAATGGACAACACCACCTATCTTATCGGGATTGATTATTTGCGGGTGGAGAGGTGCTTTACATCAGATAGTATTGATAATCATAGATGGATTGATTTATTATCCATTTTTCAGAGTAGTTGATAAGTTAGAATTAGAAAAAGAATCTTTATAGAATCAGTAGTTAGAATGAATGTGTGAGGACTTCATTGCATTATAGGAGATAGAAGTCCTCGATTTTTCATTTGAGTTTATGACATATATTATAAAAATAGGGGAGATATAAATGAAAAATTTAGGAATTTCAGTTTATCCTGAGAAATCTACAGATAGAGAATTGCTTGATTATATTGATATGGCAAAGGATGTAGGATTTAAAAGAATATTTTCCTGTTTGTTATCAGCTCAAAAATCAAAGGACGAAATTGTCCATAGATTTTCTAATATTATAGGTTATGCAAATAAAAAAGGATTTGAAACAATTGTAGATGTTAATCCATCTGTATTAAAAAAGCTAAAAGTTGATGGTAAAGATTTATCCTTTTTTAAAGACATTAAAGCAAGTGGATTTAGATTGGATGGAGGATATTCTGGGTGTGAAGAGGCTATGATGACATATAATGACTATAATTTAAAAATTGAAATAAATATGAGCAATGATACTAGATATATAGATACAATTATGGATCATATGCCTAACAGATATAATTTAATGGGTTGCCATAATTTTTATCCTCATAAACATACTGGATTATCATTAGATTATTTCAAAAAATGTACTAATAATTTTAAAAAGTATGGACTGAATACAGCTGCTTTTATTACTAGTCAAAACGATAATGCTTTTGGGCCTTGGCCAATTGGTAAGCAGATTCCAACTTTGGAAATGCACAGATATATGCCTATTGAAGTTCAATTGAAGCATATGATAGCTTTAAATGATATTGATGATATTATTATATCTAATTGTTTTGCAACCGAGGAAGAATTCTTAAAAATAAAAAACATGAGATTAGATATGGTATCTTTTGAAATAATTTTTGAAGAAGATATTACAGAAATTGAGAAAGCAATATTGCTAGATGAAATTCACTTTAGGCGAGGGGACGTTTCTAATACAGTTATTAGGTCTACTAAAAATAGTAGAGATAAATATGGGGATAAGAGCTTTCCTATTCACAATGTCCCTAAAAATATAAAAAGAGGAGATGTTCTAATAGAAAGTGATGAGTATGGAAATTACAAGGGAGAGCTAGAAATAGCTTTGAAGGATTTTGAGAATAGTGGAAAATCTAATGTGGTTGCTAGAATCAAAGAAGAAGAAATTTTTATATTGGATTTTATAAAACCAAATCAAAAATTTAATTTTATCATAGCTAATAATTAGTTAATTATAGGAGTGATTATATGGAAAAGAATACAGATCAAGATTTAATTAAAGTGATAATGAACATTATAATTAATGCAGGAAATGCTAAATCTGATGCAATAGGTGCTATTAGAGCTGCTAAAAAATTTGATTTTGAATTAGCTGAAGAAAAATTGAAGTTAGCAAAGGATTCTGAGTTATTAGCACATAATGCACAAACTAAGTTATTGGCTAAGGAATCTGATGGACAAAGGATAGAATTAAATTTATTAATAGTTCATGCTCAAGATCATTTAATGAATTGTATAACCTTTAATGATTTAGCAAGGGAAATTATAGATTTGTATAAAACAATAAAAAAATATTAAATGGAAGGATGTTGACTATGAAAAAGATATTTTTATTATGTTCAGCAGGTATGTCAACTAGCTTGTTAGTAAATAAAATGAAAGAGGCTGCAAAAAGTCAAGGCTATGAATATGATATTGCTGCTACATCTTTAGCTAATTTGAAAGATATAAAAGATGAAGCAGATGTTATTCTATTAGGACCTCAAGTTAGATTTGATAAAGAGCGAGTAGAAGAAGAAGTTAAAAATATTCCTGTTGATGTAGTAGACATGACTGCATATGGAATGATGGATGGAAAAAAAGTATTAGATCAGGCTAGAAAGTTACTTGGAGAATTATAAAATATTTAAATAGGAGGTTAAGTATGGATAGTAATAGATTTCCAGAAGGTTTTTTATGGGGAGGAGCTACTTCAGCTTGTCAAATAGAAGGTGGATATAATTTAGGTGGGAGAGGTTTATCTACAGCTGATATGGTTAAATTTGTTCCCAAGGAACAAAGAAAAGGCGATAGGCCACCTAGTGTAACCAGAAAGGAAATTCAACAAATGTTGAAGGATGAAAATGATTATTACTTCCCCAAAAGGCATGGAATAGACTTTTATCATAGATATAAAGAAGATATAAAACTATTGGCTGAAATGGGTTTTAATGTTTTCAGATTATCAATAAGTTGGAGTAGGATATTTCCAAATGGAGATGATGAACAACCTAATGAAGAAGGATTAAAGTTTTATGATAACGTGTTTGATGAGTGCAAGAAATATGATATAAAACCTTTAGTTACATTGTCCCATTATGATACGCCATTAAATTTGGCATTAAAATATAATGGATGGTCTAATAGAAAGTTAATCGATTTTTTTGCTAAGTATGTGAGAACAGTATTTGAAAGATATAAGGATAAGGTAGATTTATGGTTAACTTTTAATGAAGTCAATGTTATGTCAAAGAACCCTTATACCGGTGGGGGAGTATTTTTAGAAGATAGTGATAATCCTTTACAACTAAGCTATCAAGCAGCCCATCATCAATTTGTTGCTAGTGCATTGGCTACTAAGATAGCTCATGAAATTAATCCTAATAATAAAGTTGGCTGTATGTTAGCGAGAGCTGTAACCTATCCAGAAACTAATAATCCTTTAGATATTATAAAAGCTCAAAAGGCAAATCAAATAAACTTGTTTTTTACAGATGTCCATGCAAGAGGAGAATATCCAGGTTATATTTTAAGATATTTTAGAGAAAATAATATTTCTATACAAAAAGAGGTTGGCGATGATGAAATTCTAAAACTTCATCCAGTAGATTTTATTTCAATAAGTTATTATAAATCTGTTACAGAAAGCTCTAATTCTGATGCTGAAAGACTGCCAGATAGTTTATTCACAGGAGTAAAAAATCCATATCTAGAAACAACGGATTGGGGATGGCAAATTGATCCAATAGGTTTAAGATGGGCTTTAAATGATCTATATGATAGATATCAAATACCAATTTTTATAGTTGAGAATGGATTAGGAGCATATGATAAATTAGAAGAAGACAATAGAATCCATGATGAATATAGAATTGATTATTTAAAGAAACATATAATTCAAATGAGAGAAGCTATTAAAGATGGAGTAGATTTAATGGGCTATACAACTTGGGGACCCATTGATTTAGTAAGTGATTCTACATCTGAAATGTCTAAAAGATATGGATTTATATATGTGGATATGGATGACTATGGTAAAGGAAGTTTAAAAAGATTAAAGAAGGATTCTTTTTTCTGGTATAAAAAAGTAATAGAGTCTAATGGTAAAAATTTAGATTAAAAATATAATGATTAGCAGAAAAAACTCAAAGAAGCCAGTCCTGAAGGACTGGCTTTTATGTCATAATTATTTTTATATTGATGAGTTTATAGTGATAATGAGTTGGACAATGTAAAAGGCTATGAGCGGTAGTAGGGTATTAAGTTTTGCTAAGCTAATCAATCATTGTTTCAAGCAAAGCAGCTAATCCTTTTGGCTTTAGCTGCTTTGTTTAGAATAAGTTACTAACTTATTGCCGGCATAGATTATTTGCTTTTTTAAGAATGTGAAAATGTTCACCATCTCTTATGTAATCTTTGCAATCATGTTAAGCCCATTATAACTTATAAAACTAACATCTCGTATAATTAATTCAAACAATAAAGTATAAATAAGATATTTAGTATAAGGTTTTTTATTAGAACTTTGTATGAAAAGCACAAAGGTATTTATACTATTTTGTGAAAATATAGAGGAGCTTATATAAAAATAAGGAGGGGTTTTCATGACTATTAATAATGTTAATGAAAAGGTAGAAAAAACACAGAAGTCTGAATTAATCTATGGTATTAATGACAAGCCACCATTGAATCTGGCAATACCTTTAGCTATTCAAAATATTATGGCAGCTTTTAGTGGTATTATAGCAGTACCCCTTGTGGTGGGACAGGCTATTGGAATGTCCGTGGATGAAATGGCTTTTATGGTTAGTGCTACATTGTTTATATCAGGATTAGCTACATTCATTCAATCCCGTGGAATTGGGCCCGTAGGTGCAAGACTTCCTTGTATTATGGGTACAGATTTTACTTTTGTAGGTCCCGGCATTGCAGTGGCTAGTTCTTTTGGATTGCCAGGATATTTTGCTGCAACCACTGTGGGGGCAATTCTTGAAATAATTTTAAGTCGTTTTATTAAACCTCTTAGAAAATACTTCCCACCAGTAGTTACAGGGGTAGTAGTAACATTAATAGGTCTTACGATGATTCCAGTGTCCGTTGATTGGGTAGCAGGAGGAGCTGGGAATCCACAGTATGGTAATCCTAAATTTATATTGTTAGCTTTTATTGTTATGGCAATTATAATTTTATTAAATCAAAAGGGAAAAGGATTTGTAAGCTCTGGTGCCATACTTATAGGCATTATATGTGGTTACATTATTTCTATACCTATGGAATTGTTAGACATTACACCAGTAAAGGAAGCGGCTTGGCTCTCTTTACCAAAACCCTTTAGATATGGAATGGAATTTCACTTATCTGCTATTTTAGCATTTTTGCCTGCTTATATCGTTACAGCAATAGAAACTATGGGAGATTTGATATCCGTAGCCAATGCTAGTGAACATGAGATAACTGGGGAGGAATTATCTAGGGGAATACTATCAGATGGTGTGGGAAGTTTTATAGCTGGAATATTTGGCGCTGGCCCCCATACATCTTTTAGTCAAAATGTAGGAATAATTCCTATTACAGGTGTAGCTAGTAGATTTGTAATTATTGTTGCTGGTATTATCCTGATGTTAGCAGGCATATTTCCCAAAATAGGTGCATTAGTATCTATAATGCCAAATCCTGTATTAGGAGGAGCCGGAATTATGATGTTTGGTATGATAGCTGTTGGTGGATTTAAGTTATTAAAGGAAGTGGATTTAAATAAAAGAAATAGCCTATTGGTAGCAGTATCCATAGGATTAGGATTAGCCGTAGTATATAGACCTGAAGTATTAAGTAATTTTCATCCAAATATTCAAACTATATTTCAATCTGGAATGACTACAGGAACTATTACTGCCATTATATTAAACCTTATCCTTCCAGGAAGAGAAATAGAAGCATAGGTATGGATGCAGTATAAAGTTTAAAGATAAAAGACCTCATATTGTACAAGATGTATTAACCTTATTTAAATGTTGAGAGGAAAAGATGAGAGATGAAAGATTTACCATAGAAGATAATTGGAATAATCCAATATTTACAAAAATATAATTTAATATAAAATTGGAAATTCGATTTTAAGACTTCTTTGGGCAGGGGAATTGTATCTATTTTTATGACCTAATGGCATTTTAAGATTCCATTTATTAAAATAAACTCAAAAGGAAACAAATTTAGTAAAAAGAAAATTATTATTAAAAATCTAAATCTCTGAGATTGAAGAACCTAAGTAGACAGAATATATTGGCTATGCTATAATTTCAATAAAAGGTATAAAATGACAAGGGGTAGATGGAATATGTCTAGGCAAAATGGAATTAGTGTAGAAGATATGTTGGGTTTAGAGGTGATGGAAGGCTGTAAGTTAATTGCAGGTTTTAAAGGTGTTAGAAATACTATATCAAGAGTCAATATTATGGCGGATCCAGATATATTGGATTGGGTATATGAGGGGGAATTTTTATTAACCACTGCTTATTTTTTCGAAAAGGATAATATAGAAGTCCAAAAAAAATTAATAAGGGTATGTTCAGATAAAAAACTTGCTGGCATTGGAATAAAGGTGATGCCTTATTTAGATTCAATGCCAGAGGAAGTTTTAAATTTAGCAAATGAATTAAATTTTCCTTTGATTGATATTCGTTATTCTATATCCTTATCAGATATTATGACATCCACTTTTAAGGAAATATTTAATAAGCAGGCATCCTTATTGGAAAGAATAGAAAATGTTCATGAACGATTTATGGCTGTCATGTTAGAGGGAAAAGGCATTGAAGAAGTAACCCAAGTAGTTCATGAAAATATAAAAAATCCAGTAGTAATAAATTTGAATTTTTCTCGCCAGGTTTTTGAACAATTAGGGGATGTAAATGAACATTTAGTAAAAGAGATTTTACAAGATGTAAGGGATTTTTATAACCCAAATAATGGCAGAAGTGAGTTAAAAAAATTAGATGAAGATAAGGTTTTAATGGATGGTAAATTTATTAAGAGAATGATTATGCCTATTGTATTAAAGGGCAATGTATATGGCCATATATTTGCTTGGTCTACTAATACACCTTTAGGAGGCTTTGATCTATCAATAATTGAATCAGCTTCAACTACTATAGCTTTAGCTGTATTACAAGAGCTTTCCGTTAAAGAAGTAGAAATAAGATATAGGTCTGAATTCTTTGAGGATTTAATATCTACTGATGTCAAGAGAAAGAGAAAAGCTCTAGAAAGAGCCCATTTTTTCAATTTAAAGCCAAGTGATTATTATATTATTGAGGTAATGAGTTTTAAATTAAAATTTGCAGATGAGAAAGATGATGAATACTTTTTTGAATACCTGCAAGATCATGTTAATACGACAGTTACTATAGTAGAAGATATTATGAATTATTTAGGATTAGATGGTATAGTGGCTACAAAATTAAATGGAATTCAAATTTTATTAGGCTTTGATGAAGTAAATTCTATAGATGATAGACTTATGGAATTTAACGATAGGGTAATTAAAGCTTTAGAAGAAAAGCTTAAAAATATGAATATAAAAATAGGGGTGGGTAGAGCTTATAAAGGGCTGAATAATGTAAGTAAAAGTTTTTCTGATGCAGTTAAAACCATAAGGACAGGTAGAGTACTTATGGATAAGAAAATTATTACTTTTAATGAATTAGGTATATTCAAAATATTGTGCCAAGATTTTTTAACAGAGGAGTTAGAGGATTTCTACAATACCACTTTGAAATCTTTGGTAGATTATGATAATAAAAAATCTACAGAATTGGTTAAAACCTTAGAAGCCTATTTTAAATTTAATGGAAATTTAACTCGTATGTCTGAACATTTGTATACCCACTACAATACTATTTTATATAGGATCAATAGAATAAATAGCATAACAGGTATGGATTTAGATGATTCAAATGATAGACTAAATTTAGAAATTGCATTAAAGATTAGAGAACTTATGATAAAATAAATTTTCCGTCAATTGGAGCTAGGTTTTATAATTAGGAGTGCCATTACACTATCTTCAGAATGACTACCCTGTCATTCTGAAGATAGCCAGTGGCTCTCTTTTTTATTCTTCTACTAAGGCAACGGCTCTTATAGGGGAACCAGAACCGTCCCTTATTTTTAAAGGTAATCCAATATATAAAAATCTTTTATTAAGTACTTTGTCTAAGTTACATAAATTTTCCGTATTGGTTATATTATATTTTCCGCAAACTAAATGACCAGAAAAGTTAATATCATCTGGAGTTAAATCTATAGCTGGTGCGTCTACCCCAATATTCATTACCCCTTGTTTAACTAGCCATTTAGCTCCTTCATAGCTTAGTCCAGTATAATCTGTTTGAAACTTATCTGTACCATAAGTCCTGTCATGATGTCCCGTATACAGTAGGACTATATCTCCTTTTTTGATTTCTTGTCCCGATTTTCTTACGGCTTCTTCTAAATCCTTTGGTTCAATATAATTGGGATATCTTACATAGCTTACATCAATACAAATGGCAGAACCCCAAAAATGTTCTAAGGACATTTTATCAATAGTAGATCCTCCTGGTTTAAATTCAGATACTCCATCACTATGGGTTCCACAATGTTCACTTAAAAGAAGATTTCTTGCAGAAAATCCTAAGGTAGTGCTTCCTGTCATTTCCATATTTTCTTCATGGGTCATATTGGTCATAATGAAGGTTTTTTGATGCATAGGAAATACGGACATACCTTGAAAGATTTCTTGAGATAAATCAATGAGTTTTAAGGCCAAAATTATAACCTCCTTATAAATTTTATTTTACATAAATATTATATTGATTTTTATTATACCTATAATAATATAGAAACCTATATATAAACTATACAAATCCTTAGAAAAAGGATTGGCCTATACTATTATATGGAAAAACCTAAGAATAGAATTTTGATTTTACTTAGAATTATTAGATTTTAATGAAATTTTCAATAGTTTTTAGGATTTAATAAAATATTTTCATAGGAATCTAACAAGGATTGTTAAATAATATTGTGTTAATATAGAAAAAATGGATTTGTTATAGAAACAAGGAGGTTATAAAATGTATGATGTCATAATCAAAAATGCTAGAATTCCACAAGGAGATGATACGGTTCTAACAAATATCCTAGTAAAAGATGAAAAGATTTCTGGCTTTTTAGATAATGTAGATGGGATAGAGGCAAAGGAAATCATCGATGCTGGCGGTCATTTAACATTACCTGGATGTATAGATTCTCATACCCATTTTATGTATCAAGGGTTTCCACATAGGGAAAATTTCTTAACGGGTTCAGCAGCAGCAGCAAGAGGAGGAGTAACTACAGTTATAGACATGCCTTGTTGCTCAGTTCCATCAGCAAGAAGTGTCGAACAATTAAAATTAAAACTAGGTTTAGTAGCACCTCAATCTTTAGTTGACTATGCTATGTGGGGCGGAGTTACAGGAGAAGACGTAAGAGAAGGATGGCTACACAATGTTCAAGAACAAGCTGATTTTGGTGCAATTGCTTTTAAGGCTTATATGACACCATCAGTTCCAACATACCCAAGAGTCACAGATCCAGAAATGTACGAAGCTTTTAAAGCTGTAGCTGAAACTGGTCTTCCTATTGGAATTCATGCTGAAAATTTTGCTATGTGTGATTTTTATGTTAAGAAGTTCCAAAAAGAAGGACGTATGGATGGACCAGCTTGGGCAGAAGCAAGATTGGAATTGGCAGAAAAAGTTGCTATTCAATTAGGCATTAATTTTGCAGAAGATACAGGGGCAAGATTGCACATAGTTCATATGAGTACTGGGATCGGAGCTAAATTAGTAGGAGAAGCAAAACAAAAAGGTTTAAATGTAACTAGTGAAACTTGTCCCCATTATTTAACTTTAAATTACAAAGATGCTATGGGTAAATATGGTCCATTAGCTAAGATTGCACCTCCTTTAAGAGAAGAAAAAGATAATAAAATGCTTTGGGAAGGATTAACAAATGGTAGTGTAGATTTCATAGCTACAGACCATGCTCCTTATGAAATTGAAAGTGAAAAACATAGAGAAGGAATGAATATCTGGACATCTTTCCCAGGAATACCTGGTGTTGAAACGATGGTTACTATATTAGTAAGTGAAGGATATAATAAAGGCAGAATTTCATTAAGTAAATTAGTGGATATACTATCAACTAATGCTGCAAAACATTATGGCCTATATCCTAAGAAAGGTGCTATGTATATAGGTTCAGATGCTGACTTTACTATAATAGACCTTGATAAGAGATGGATTATAGATCCTAAGAAACAAGCTTCAATGTGTGGATATAATCCTCTAGAAGGTATGGAATTGAAAGGTAAAGTAGTTAAGACTGTAGTTCGTGGACATTTAGTATTTGAAGATGTGGAAGAAAGTACTTTAGGAGCAATGACTGACAAAGAATTACAAGAAATTATTCACAACTATCCAGAGGGAATTGAAGAAAAATATGCAGAAATATTCAAGGAATTTCCACATCTACACAGTAAAGAATATGAAAATAGCTATAGAATTAACCATCCAGAAGTAATAGATAAACATATAAGAGGAATTAAAGGTATTAAGGTAAAACCAGGATTTGGAAGATTTGTAAAGAGACAAAGCATACAAGTTTTACCTAGAACTATAAGATATTAATTGGGATGTAAGGTATACTTATGCTCCACTAAATAAATTAAATTTGAAAAAAAGGGAGTGGAATTATATGTCAAGACATGCAATACTTATTATAGATATGTTAAACGATTTTGCTAATGACAAAGGTTCACTTTATTGTCTAGGAGCTGCAAGAATAACTAAAAACCTTCAAAGACTAATGAAATGGGTTAGGAAAAGGGAAGGAGACGATATTCAATTAGTACACATTCAAGAAGCTCATAGAAAAAATGATGCAGACTTTAGAGTTAGACCGGTTCATGCTGTTGCAGGAACTTGGGGTTCAGATTTTATAGAAGAACTTTATCCAGAAGGTGATGAGTATATAGTTCCAAAGAGAAGACATAGTGGTTTTGCTTATACAGATTTGGACCTATATTTAAGAGAAGAAAACATAGATACAGTAGTAGTAACAGGAGTATGGACTAATGTATGTGTAAGAAGTACAGCTACTGATGCGTTAGCTAGAGCATATAAAGTAATTACTTTAAGCGATGGATGTGATTCCAAGACAGAAGAAATGCATGAATATGGACTTAAAGATTTAAGTATATTTGCAAAAGTGATGACTATTGACGAATATATAGACGCTTGGGAAAAAGGCTTAGACCCATGGGAAGGTGGAGGAGACAAAGAAAACAAGGTTAAGTAATACAATTGGACAATTGTAGGGGCGACCTTTGGTCGCCTGAATAATACCTAGTGAATGGTGTATTGTTTGGGAAAGTGAGGAACTCATATGAAAGTAGTAGTTGGCATATCAGGGGGAAGTGGATCTATATATGCCATTTCCCTTCTAAAAGTATTAAAAGAATTAAATATTGAAACCCATTTAGTAGTAACTACTATGGGAGAATATGTAATTGAGCACGAATGTGGTATGAAGTTAGAGGAATTAAAAGGTCTAGCTACTTATTTTCATGATAATAAAAATTTTGCAGCTCCTATAGCTAGTGGTTCTTTTAAAGCAGATAGTATGGTGGTTCTTCCTTGCTCGATGAAAACATTATCGTGTGTTGCCAATGGATTTTCTGATAGTCTTTTGGCTAGGGCTTGTGATGTAACTATTAAAGAAGGAAGAAAGCTAATATTAGTACCTAGAGAAACTCCACTAAGTCCTATACATTTGGAAAATATGCTAAAACTGTCTAGAATTGGGGTTACTATATTTCCATCTAGCCCTGGATTTTATAACCATCCAGAGACCTTGGAGGAGATAGTTTTAAATATGACAGGAAGAATACTTGATATGATGGGAGTAGAAAACAATTTAGTCAATAGATGGAAAGGTTTATAGGAAAGGAGGGGAAATGTTGGAGAAGCAAATGTTAAGACATACTCTAGAGGAAATGGATAGGATGGGAGAACTTCTCCTATGTGAAAGAGAAGTAAATCCAGAATACGAACTAGGTGCAGTTCTCAAATATTTTAGAAATAAAAAACCTATTTTATTTAATAAGGTTAGAGGAAGTTCAGTAAAGGTTGCTGGAGGCCTTTATGGTGCTAGAGAAATTATTTATAATTTACTTTATATGAATCATGAAAATAGATTGTTTAAATTTATGGATGCCATTGCAAATCCTGAACCTTACAAGGTAGTAGTAAATGGACCTATAAAAGAAAATATAATTAGAAAAAATATTGACTTATTAAGAATTCTCCCTATTCCTAAGTTTCAAGAAAAGGATTCTAGTCAGTTTATTACAGCTGGAATATTGGTAATAAAGGATCCAGAAACAGGGAGATATTTCACATCTATTAGAAGATTTCAAATAAATAAGAGGAATGAATTATCAGCTCTCATAGCATCACCAAAACTTACTAATGATTTTTTAGAATTAGAAAGAATGAGAAAACCTTTAGAAGTAGCTATAGTATTAGGATATGATGCACCATTTTTAATGGCTAGTCAAATTAGCTCTGCTACTTATGGAGTGGATAAATATGAAGTAGATAGTGCTTTAAGGGGAGAACCTTTAGAACTAGTACCTTGCGAATCTGTAGATCTTTTAGTACCGGCTTATTCAGAAATAGTCCTTGAAGGTAGAATGGTACCAGGAAAAAGAGAATTAGAAGGACCTTTTGGTGAGTTGATGGGTTATTATGGAGAACAGGCACTTCACCCAATAATAGAAATAGATACTATTATGCATAGGAATAATTCAATATTTCAAGCTGCATTCCCTTGTAGGGAAGAACATGTGTCTAATGGACTTATTAGAGAAGTGGAATTATATAACTATTTAAAAAATCAAGTGAATGTAATTGATGTAAATGTTACGGAAGGTGGAGGATATAGGTTCAATGCTTTTGCATCCATAAATAAGCAAAAAGAAGGAGATGGCAAATCAGCAATTATAGCAGCTTTAGGCTCTAATAAGGACTTAAAACAGATAGTTATAGTAGATGAGGATGTAGATATATTTGATTTACAGGATATAGAATGGGCTATTACCACGAGAGCACAGGCAAGTCAAGATTTGGTCACTATACCTAGAGCTTTAGGTTCATCTTTAGATCCATCTCATGGTTTAAAAGGAGTAACAGACAAGGTAGGTATAGATGCTACAAAACCTCTAGGTGAAATAGGAGTTAAATTTGAAAGGGCTATAATTCCTGGATTTGAGAATATAGATATAAACAAGTATTTCTCAAATATTAATAAAGAGAAGGTGAGGTAATATGAGAGAGACTATAGGCATGGTTGAAACAAGATCTCTTGTAGCCGCTATTGAAGCGGCAGATACTATGTTAAAAGCTGCAAATGTAAAAATAATGGATTTCCAAATAGTAGGCTCTGGACTAGTATCAGTCACTGTTGCAGGCGATGTAGGGGCAGTGAAGGTAGCTGTAGAAAGCGGGCAGGATAGAGCAGCTCAAGTGGCAGAAGTAGTTTCGGCTAATGTTATCCCAAGATCTCATGATGAAGTGGATAAAATATTTTAGTCTTATGGTGGTGAAATTTTATGGTTAATCCATTAGCTAGGGTGGCTATGAACAATATAGTTAAAAAGACTAACCTTGGTAGTCACAATGGTTTAAAAGACAGGGCGAACAAATTAAATCTGAAAGAACTAGATGTAGTTGTCAATGCAATGAAAGAAGATAAAAAAGAGAGAAAATTTAATTCTACCAATGACATTAGTTCAGAAAAAAAGGTTAATAATTTAACTCATAAGGAGCAGGATTTAATTATTGACGTAATAAAGGGAGAAACGAAAATCAAGGAAGGAAAACATACAGTTACTATGTTAACTTTAGATGAAGTAGTAGAAAGGATTAAAGGTAGCCGGTAAAGGGAGGTCGTATGATGAATAAGGCATTGGGACTTATTGAAACCATAGGGCTTACTACTGCTGTAGCTGCTTTAGATGCAGCTAGTAAGGCAGCTAATGTAACCTTAATAGGAGTGGAAAAGATAATAGGAATAGAAAAAGCAGTTGGAGTAAATATTCAGATAGCTGGCGAGGTTGCAGCAGTAAAAGCAGCAGTAGATGCAGGAGTTGAAGCAGGCAATAGGGTAGGAGTTGTTGCTGCTAGCCGTGTAATTCCAAGACCTCATGATGAGGTGGATAAATTAATTGGGAAATTCTCCAAAAATTTGAGGGCAAATGAGGAGAATAAGGAAGTCAAAGAAGAAGCAAAGAAAAATAAGAAAAAATCTGACAAGGAGGAATAAGTATGAGTCAAGCGCTAGGATTAGTTGAAACAAAAGGGTTGGTAGGTTCTATTGAAGCTGCAGATGCTATGGTAAAGGCAGCTAATGTAACATTAATAGGCTACGAGAAGATAGGTTTTGGGCTAGTAACTGTAATGGTTAGAGGAGATGTAGGGGCAGTAAAAGCAGCAGTAGATGCTGGAGCAGAAGCTGCAAGAGCAGTTGGAGAGCTTCACTCTGTTCACGTAATACCAAGACCACATTCAGAGGTTGAAAGAGTTATATTAAAGCAATATGAATAATTTAATTGGAGTGTTTTAAATGGCTAAAAACAAAATAACCTTGAATGTTTTAGCAGACATAACTAAAAGAATTAACGGAGGAAATTTCTCTAATTCTAAGGAAAAGGCGTTGATAGTCTTTACTGGTTCAAATATAGAGATTAATAAAAAAGTTCAGGAGTTAAAAAGACTAAAGAAAAATAATATTCAAGTTTCCTTAGCCTTTTCCTTTATGGCAAAAAGGATTTTAGATACCTATAGCTTTATTGATGCTTTTGAGCCATATGAAGTCTACGGAGAAGAGGATATATTTGATCTTGAAAATATCCTTAAAAATTATTGTTATGTAATAGGACCAAACATTACTATAAATACACTTTCAAAAGTATCTTTAGGCATGATAGATAGCTTTGTACCTAATATTATATGGACTTATCTATACATGGGAAAAAAAGTATATCTAGATTTCACCTCTGTTAAAAATTATTTTGGTGAACCACCTAAGAATGGGGAGATAAGAGATATTATAGAAAATCATATTAATGCCCTAAAAAAGATGGGAGTTATAGAAATAGAAGAAGGTAATTATATAGAAAAAATAGTCAATAAATCAAAATCTCCTATTTTTAACAAGGATGCCAGTGAAAGCACTATTTTCAATAAGGTAATAACAGAAAGGGATGTAATGAATTATTCCTCAAATAGTAAATCTATTGTCTTACCAAAGGGAACTATCATAACCCCTTTAGCAAAGGAGCGAATTAAGGAATTAGGGATTAAAATAGAGTTGGAAAGATCGGGAGGCAGGTAAAATGTATATAGGCAAAGTAATTGGAACAGTAGTAGCAACGAGAAAAGATGAAAAATTAGTAGGAACTAAACTTATGATTATCCAGCCTCTCAATATGGAACTGAAACCTATAGGAGAACATTTAATTGCTGTAGATACTGTAGGGGCAGGCATAGGTGAATTGGTTATATTTGCAAAGGGAACAGCTGCTAGAATTGCAGCTAGGAAGATGGATTCTCCCATTGATATATCTATAGTAGGAATAATTGATGAAATGGATGTACATGAATGACAGTTCACAATGCATGATTCATAGTAAATTGTGCATTGAAAAAGAGAGGAGGTAGTAGAATTGGACACCAAATATATAAAGATGGCAATGGAGTATAGGAATTTAATAGATGTGCTTATGGGCGATAAGGATTTTGCTGATATTGTCTTATATAACGGAGAGGTTGTAAACGTTATTACAAGAGAAATTTACACAGCTGATATTGCCATCAAAGGTAAATATATATTATTACTAGGAGATTGCAAGGACTTAATAGGACCAGATACTTTAGTAATTGATGTTAGAGGAAAATATTTATCACCTGGTTTCATAGATTCTCACATGCATTTTGAATCCAGTATGTTAACTATTACAGAATTCTCTAGACTATCCATTCTGTCGGGTACTACTACGCTAGTAGCAGACCCACATGAAATAGGAAATGCTTTGGGACCTGTTGGTATGAAGGCTATGGCTGATGAAATAGACTTAGTTCCAAACAATGTGTATTTAGTAGTACCAGCACTAACTCCTGATTGTCCAGATTTGGAAACAGCTGGGGTTGATGTAACATCTAAGGATATGGAAGAACTATTAAACTATAAAAACATAATTGGAATAGGTGAACTTCAAGGATTTAGCAATGCCAAACATGTTTATAGGAATACACCTGAAGTTATTACGGATTTACTTGCTTCAACTATGTATGCTAGGTCTAAAAATATGGTAGTTGATGGTAATGCACCAGAACTATTTGGTAGTGAACTAGCAGCCCATATAATCTCCACTGGAGGAAAATGTTCTTGTCATGAAACTACAACTAAAGAAGAAGCTATGGAGAAGTTAAGACAAGGAGTTTATCTATTTATGAGAGAAGGCTCTACTCAAAGGAATATGGCTGAATGTGTTAGAGCTGTTACGGAAGAAGGCATGGATTCGAGAAGGTGTATATTAGCTACCGATGATATGGTGGCAGCGGATTTAGAAACTCTAGGTCATATGAACGAAATAGTAAAGAGAACTATTAAGGAAGGGGTAAACCCTGTAGAAGCCATTCAAATGGTTACCATAAACCCAGCTACCTATTTTGGATTAAACCATGTGGGAGTTTTAGCTCCAGGAAAGATGGCAGATATAGTAGTTATAGATGATTTAAATGAAATGACTGTAGAAGGAGTATTCATAGATGGTAAATTAGTGGTTTCAAAAGGTAGATTATTAATAGATTTACCTAAGTATACTTATCCACCAGAAGTTAAGAATTCCGTCAAAATTGGGCCTATTAGTGAAAAGGATCTACAGATTGAGGCAGAGGGACCTACAGTTAGGGTTAGATGTATAGACGTTATTCCAGATCAAAACTTAACAGCCAAATTAGAAGAGACTGTAAAGGTACATGGTGGAGTAGCTGTGCCAGATGTGACCACAGATACCTTGGAAATAGCCTGTATAGAAAGATACAGTAGGACAGGAAATATTGGTAAAGCTTTTGTTAAAGGTTTTGGTATGAGAGAGGGAGCTTTTGCAGAATCAGTAGCCCATGATACTCATAATATTTTAGTTGTGGGAACCAATTTAAGGGACATGACTTTGGCAGTTAATAGGGTTATAGAACTAGGCGGAGGTATAGCTATAGCCAATAGAGGAAGAATACTTTCCGATATGAGATTGCCAGTAGGCGGTTTAATAACTGATGAACTAGATGGATATGAAGTTAGTGAAAAAATAGCTGAACTAGAAGAAAAAGTTAAGAAAAATTTAGGCTGTAAGATACATGCGCCATTTATGCATCTATCATTTTTAGCTTTATCAACATCTCCAGCTTGGAAGATTACGGATAAGGGGCTTATAGATGTAAACAATTTTAAAATTCTTTCCCCAATAGTTGAATGATATATGATTTTGAAATGATTTTTGACAAAAGTTTCCGTAGAATTGCTATATTTGAAAGAAACTTTTGTTATTATATTAATCATTAAATAAAGGAGGGTACAGTTTTATATAAATTTAATTTAAGGGGGAGCTCTATGTCAAGTCAATCAGCAACCAATAGCGGATTTTTAGAGAGACAGTTTAAACTTAAGGAACATAATACTGATGTAAAAACTGAAATTTTTGCAGGTATTACTAGTTTTATGACTATGGCTTATATTCTAGTTGTAAATCCAGACCTTTTGTCACAGGCAGGTATGGATAAGGGTGGAGTATTTACAGCTACAGCATTATCAGCAGTTATTGCAACTTTAATAATGGCTTTTTATGCTGATTATCCTTTTGTTTTAGCGCCAGGAATGGGGTTAAATGCATTCTTCACATTTACAGTAGTCTTAGGACCTATGCAAAAATCATGGCAATTTGCCCTGACTGCAGTGTTTATAGAGGGGATTATTTTTATAATATTATCTTTATTTAAGGTAAGAGAAGCTATATTTGATGCAATTCCAATAAACTTGAAAAAAGCAGTTTCTGTAGGAATTGGATTATTTATAGCATTTATAGGTCTTGTATCAGCAGGGATAGTTGAACAAGGTGGAGCTATTCTTCAGTTAGGTGATTTGACTCAGTCAGCACCATTACTTGCACTAATAGGGCTATTGATAATGGGAATGTTATTGGCTAAAAATGTTAAAGGAGCATTGCTAATAGGTATCATACTTACGACTATAATAGGAATACCTATGGGTGTAACTCCTACTCCAACTGGGCTAATATCTCTTCCACCATCATTAAAAGATGTAGCATTTAAATTTGAATGGCAACATATTTTTTCATGGGATATGTTAATTGTTGTATTTACTTTCTTATTTGTAGACGTGTTTGATACTGTAGGAACATTAGTAGGAGTAGCTTCAAAGGCAGAGATGTTAGATGAAGAAGGAAGGCTTCCAAAGGTTAGTCAAGCATTATTTGCTGATGCCGTTGGTACTGTATTTGGAGCTTGTTTAGGAACTAGTACAGTAACTACTTTTGTAGAATCTGCTTCTGGAGTAGCGGAAGGTGGTAGGACTGGACTTACTGCTCTTTCAGCTGCTTGTATGTTTGCTTTATCCTTATTATTTGCACCTATATTCACCATAGTTCCAAAAGCAGCAACTGCACCAGCATTAATCCTTGTTGGACTTTTTATGATGAGCCCAATAAAGGACATAGATCTAGACGATTTCACAGAGGCAATACCAGCTTTCTTAACAATAATAATGATGCCATTAGCATATAGTATTGCAGAAGGTATAGTATTTGGTATGGTATCTTATGTGTTCTTAAAAGTACTAACTGGAAAACATAAAGATGTATCCGTTGTAATGTATATTTTGGCCATATTATTTATATTAAAAACCCTACTCTAATAGGATGCCGTCTTCCATTGGAAGGCGGCATTTCTAAACAAAATTAGTTAAGGGAGGTAAGAAAATGGTATTGGAGGGAGTTTATAAAGTTAGAAGCATAGATGAAGTTGTGGAATTATTGGAAAAATACAGAGAAAATGCAAAGATAATTGCTGGGGGAACAGATATAGTTATCGCATTGAGAAATGAAAAAATTACTCCTAAAGTATTAATCGATATTTCTAGTATAGATGAGCTTAAATCTATAAAAGATGAAGGAGAGTTTATAAAAATAGGAGCTGGGGTAACTTTTACCAAAATAGTTGAAAGCTCATTGTTTCAGAAAAACTTATGGGGATTATACAAAGCTTGTAGACTAGTAGGTTCTCCTCAAATAAGGAATAAAGGCACCATAGGAGGAAATATTGCTAATGGTTCTCCTGCTGCAGATTCTATCCCTCCTTTAATCTGTTTGGGTAGCACTATTACTCTAGCTAGTAAAAACGGGAAACGAAAAGTGCTTTTAGAAGAATATTATAAGGATAAAGCTAATTATGGAATGAAGGAAGATGAATTACTAGTAAGTATTGATTTTAAAAAGCCAACAGAAAATCGAGTTTTAAGCTTTGCCAAATTAGGTCTTAGGAAAGCATTAGCCATTTCAAGGATTTCTATAGCTACTTTTCTAGAATTGGACAAAAAGGGACAGGTAACAACAATAAGAGTAGCTAGTGGTTCTTTAGGTAAATATCCTATGAGAGAACTAGAAGTAGAGGAATTTTTATGTGGGAGAAAATTAAACGAAAGAACTATAGATGAAGCTATAAAGGTAGTGCAACAATCTATGGATGAAAGATTAAAAGGAAGATCAACTCTACCTTATAAAAGAGTAGCTGTAGAAAGTATGCTTAGAGAATCAATAGGAGATGGGATTAAATTTCTAGATGGGGTGAGGGCATGAAGGATATAAAATTAAATGTTAATGGAAAGGATTATACTTTAAATGTAGATGAAAATATAAAGCTTTTAGGTTTACTCCGAGATGAGCTAGGATTAACTGGAGCTAAGGAAGGCTGTGGAGAAGGAGAATGTGGAGCTTGTACAGTAATAATGGATGGAGAGACAGTTAACTCTTGTTTAGTTATGGCTTTTCAAGCTGATGGTAGCAATATTTTGACCATAGAAGGATTAGAACAAAATGGAGAACTTCACCCAATCCAACAGGCCTTTATAGATGTGGGAGCAGTTCAATGTGGATACTGTACCCCGGGGATGATAATGTCTGTAAAAGCACTATTAGATAAGAATACTAATCCTACAAGGGAGGAAATAAGGGAAGGGATTTCTGGAAATCTATGTAGATGTACGGGATATAACAAGATTGTAGATGCAGCAGAACTATCAATAAAATATTTAGAGGAGGGAAGAAGATGAGATTAGATGTAGTCGGTAAAAACCTTATAAGGGTAGATGCTTATAGTAAGGTTACAGGAAAAGCTTTATACCCTCAAGATATATATATAGATGGAATGGCCTATGGCAAAACCCTTAGATCTGAAAAGCCTCATGCCTATATAAAGGTTGATACTAGAGAGGCGGAAAAGTTAGAGGGGATAATTAAAATATTCACCTATAAGGATGTGCCTAAAAATAGCCATGGAGTAGTCTTTAAAGACCATGAGGTTTTC
Organism: Anaerosalibacter massiliensis; assembly: GCA_000751555.1. Classification (GTDB taxonomy): domain Bacteria; phylum Bacillota; class Clostridia; order Tissierellales; family Sporanaerobacteraceae; genus Anaerosalibacter; species Anaerosalibacter massiliensis. The sequence goes on from CCEZ01000074.1 coordinate 136,706, forward strand.
TGTGAGAAAAAAGTGCGAAGAATTGGAGATCCAATTGCTTTTGTTGTTGGAGAGTCTGAAAGGGTTTGTGAATTAGCCTTAAAAAAGATAGTGGTTCATTATGATGAATTAGAAGGTGTATTTGACCCATTATTAGCTATGGACGAAAATTCACCAAAAGTTCATGAAAGTGGCAATATTATGTATCATTATAAGATTAGAAAAGGAAATATAAAAGAAGGCTTCAAAAATAGCCATGCAATTGTTGAAAACACCTATAAGACCCATATGGTAGACCATGCTTTTTTACAACCAGAGGCAGGGGTGTCCTTCATAGATGATAAAGGTAGAATAACCATCATGGTTGCTACTCAATATCCTCATTATGATAGGGAGGAAGTTGCTGCAAACCTTAATTTGCCACAGGACCAAATTAGGATAATAAATACCAATGTGGGAGGGGCTTTTGGTGGTAGGGAGGATATAAGCCTTCAAACTCATTTAGCTTTAGCAGTATATACTCTTAAGATACCTGTAAAAGTAATCTATTCAAGGGAAGAATCCTTCATTGCCCATTCTAAAAGACATTCTATGATTATGAAATGTAAAACTGGAGCTGACAAAGATGGTAAGCTATTGGCTATGAAGGCTGTGATCATTGGAGATACAGGAGCCTATGCTTCTTGGGGCACAAATGTTTTGAGGAAAGCAGGAGTCCATATAACTGGACCTTATTATATACCTAATGTAGTAGTGGATAGTTATGCAGTCTATACCAACAATCCTTTTGCAGGAGCTATGAGAGGATTTGGAGTAACTCAGGTACCTATAGCCCACGAACAACAAATGGATATTCTGGCAGAGGAACTAGGTATGGACCCAGTATCCATAAGGATGATTAATATGTTTGGAAAAGGTTCCGTTACTGCTACAGGACAAGTCTTAACAGAATCAGTACCTTTAGAAGAATGTTTGGAAAAAGTAGTTGAAGGAATGGACTTTTATCATAGAGAGGAGGAGGCTAAATGAAAAAGAGAGGAAAAGGAATTGGAATATCTTTTTACGGAACAGGCTACGGAAATGGATTCCCTGATGTATCAAAAGCAAAGTTAAGATTACATGATAATGGTAAGATAGGAATATATGTTGGAGCTACTGAAGTAGGTCAAGGTGCTAAAACAGCTCTCCTTCAAATAGGTGCCGAAATTTTAAATCTTTCAACAGAGAATTTATTATTCATATCCGAGGATACTAGTCTTATGCCAGACTCAGGCACAGCTGCAGCTAGTCGTCAAACTTATAATACTGGAAATGCCATTAAAATAGCTTGTGAAAACTTCAAAGATAAATTAATAGAGATTTCAAAAGAAGAGCTAGGATTAAACAGTACTCATGGGTTAATGGTGGAAAAGGGGGAAATATATTTAGAATTTTTTCTACAAAAGCGGATTTCCTTCAAAGAATTGGTTAATAAATATGGAGATGGCACAATTGAAGCAGAAGGAGAATTTATAGCTCAAACTGTTGAGATGGATCCAGAAACTGGACAAGGAGCTCCTTATTGGCCTTATACCTTTAATGCCTGTGGAGTTGAATTAGAAGTAGATACTCTTACAGGAAGAGTAGAAATCCTAAATGTAAGATTTGCCCAAGATGTAGGCCGGGCAGTAAATCCTCGCTTAGTAGAGGGGCAAATGGATGGCGGTTTTGCTATGGCTTTAGGATATGCTTTGTTTGAAGATTTAAACTTAGTCAAAGGACAGATTAAAAGCAATAAATTTTCTCGATATTTAATACCTACAGCTATGGACATGATAGATGTAGAAAAAATTTTAATAGAGGATCCAGAACCTACGGCTCCTTATGGTGCTAAGGGAATTGGCGAGCCAGTTATGATACCAGTAGCTCCTGCCATATTAAATGCTATATACGATGCAACGGGAGTAAGGATTTTAGAATTACCAGTTACGCCAGAAAGGTTAAGAAAGGCTATGGATACGAAGAAAAATGAGGGGAATTTTAATATGGAGCTTAATGCCTTGAAAAGATAATTCAGAATCAATTTACAAAAGATAAAATAGATGAACTTCTACAAAATACTATAAGATACTAAGTTGATAGCCGGGGAAAATTATAGAATATATACAATGAATTGATAAAAAATTTATGCTATCATGTTATTGATTATTTAGTAGAGGGGGATCCATATGAGTAAAAAATATATTTTAGCAGTGCCAAATTTTAGTGAAGGTAGAAGAAAAGATGTTATTGAAGCTATAGCTAATGAAATAAAGGGTAGAGAAGGTGTAAAGTTAGTAAGTGTAGAACCAGAACATGATTTTAATAGAACGGTACTCACAATTATAGGAGAACCAGAACCATTAAAGAAAGCCTTAATTGCCATGGCAGGGAAATCCTATGAACTAATTGATATGAGGGAACAAAAAGGTACTCACCCAAGAATAGGTGCTCAAGATACTATTCCTCTATTCCCACTTAGAAATATTAGCTTAGAAGAATGTGTGGAATTAGCAGAGGAAATAGGAAAAGAATTATTTGAAAAACATCAAGTACCAATCTATTTCTCAGCAGCAAATGCAAGGACAGAAGATAAAAAGAGTATATCCTTCATAAGAAAAGGCCAATATGAAGGACTAAAAGTCCTATTAGAAGACAAAAGTAACCCAGATTACGAAAACAGAAAACCAGATTTATCAGTAGACGGAAAGCTAAGCGATAGATATGGAGCAACAATAGTAAGTGCAGATATGGAAGGATTAACAGCATATAATGTATTCTTGGCAACAGAAGATTTAAGTATAGCAAAATCTATAGCTAAAGCAGTAAGAGGACCAAGTGGCGGATTTTCAACAGTAAGAGCAGTAGGAATTAAATTCCCTGAAAGAGAAGGAACAGTAGTATCTATGAATATGTTTGATTGTGCAGCTACACCGCTATATAGAGCCTTTGAATTAGTAAAACAAGAAGCAAGTAAATATGGAGTAGCGGTAACAGGTTCAGAATTAATAGGTCCAATAAAATTAAATTATCTATTAAATAATTTAGAGCATTATTTAGGGTTACAAGGCTTTAGAAAAGAACAAATACTAGAATCCCATCTAATGGAATAACAATAACCTGCCATTTTGACAGGCTATTTGTAATAAAACTCTAGAAGCTTTCCCTTCTATATTTTTAAAAACAGTTGGAAGATCAGGAAAATACTTATCTATACATCGATGGATTTTATTTTCTATTGAACTTAATTTTGCATATATACCTTCAGAAATAACAGGTTCTTAATACCTACCATCTTTCACTAATTGAGCTATTACCTTAGCATCTTTTAAATAATTGACATTTAATAGCTGGTCTTTTGATTTAGTCATTGAGTATAAAAGTTTGTGCTATGTTAGACAAACCTAGTAGGACAAAAATAGATTTAAAGCCAGATTATGTAGAATTTACTATGCCAGATGTATTTACAGTAGGTTATGGGCTTAATTATGGAAATTATTATAGAAATATACCTTATATTTTTACTTTTTATTAGAAATAAATAACCTTGTATATCTTTTAAAAGATATACAAGGTTATTTGTTATAAATACTAACTATTAATTAGATCTTCCATATTGTAGAGTCCACTTTCTTTGTTATATAGAAATTTAGCGGCTTTAATTGCTCCTTGTGCAAATATTTTTTTAGATGATGCACTGTGGCTTATCTCTATAACTTCATCACATCCAGCAAAAATTACTGTATGCTCTCCTACTATGGTGCCCCCTCTTATTGCATGTATTCCTATTTCATCTTTTTTTCTCTTGTCAGTTTTTGTATCTCTTCCATATATATATTTTTTGGAGTTATCTAATTCTTTGTTTATTTCATTTGCAATCATATAGGCTGTACCACTTGGAGCATCAATTTTTTTATTATGATGTTTTTCGATTATTTCAATATCAAAAGAATCTTCCAGTACTGGGGAAATACTTTTTACCATAGATATTAAAACATTTATACCTAATGACATATTGGCAGAATAGAATATAGGGATTATTTTTGAAGCTTCTTTGATTTTTTCTATATCATCAGGGCTAAGTCCAGTAGTTCCTATAACTATAGGGATATTTTTTTCTATTCCATATTCTAATAGGTTGAGTAAAGAACTAGGATGAGAGAAATCTATTATTATATCAATATTTTCATTACAATGATGTATATTATTATATATTTTAAAATTACTATTATTATCTAGTGCATTTTTATCTACACCAGCTTTTAATTCCATTTCACTATCCTTTTTAATTTCTTCAGACACTACTTTTCCCATTTGACCATGACATCCGTTTATAAGGACTTTAATCATATGTCTACCTCCTTATACTAATCCATAGGATTTTATTTCATTTACTAATATTTCATGATTTTTAGATTCCATAGTTGTAAGCGGAAGTCTTGCAGGACCTACATTCATACCAAGGTAGTTCATAGCTTCTTTTACTGGAATAGGATTAACTTCTATAAACAATGAATCAATTAGAGGTTTCATTTTTAGCTGCAATTCCCTAGATTTATCTATATCACCTTCAAGATAAGAATATACCATCTGATGGGTATCTCTTGGAATAATATTTGCTACTACTGATATAACTCCAACTCCACCTAAAGAAAGAAGAGGTACTACCATATCATCATTTCCAGAATAAATATCAAAGTTATCCTTGCAAAGTCTGGCAACTTCTGCTACTTGAGCAATATTTCCGCTAGCTTCTTTTACACCACGGATATTAGGATGTTTAGATAATTTTTCTAAAGTTTTAGGTAAAATATTAAGTCCAGTTCTTCCTGGTACATTATATACAATAATAGGAATATTTACGCTGTCCGCTATAGTTAAATAATGTTCTACAAGGCCTTTTTGAGTAGTTTTATTATAATATGGTGTTACAATTAAAAGACTATCAGCACCAACTTTTTCTGCATACTTACTAAGCTCTATTGAGCTTTTTGTATCATTACCTCCTGTTCCCGCTATTACAGGTATACGCTTATTTACTTTTTCTACCGCAAATTTAATAACTTCTTTTTTCTCTTCATTAGATAAAGTAGCAGATTCTCCGGTAGTACCACATATAACTATAGCATCTGTTTTTTCGCTGATATGCCATTCAAGAAGTTCTCCTAACTTTTCGTAGTTTACCTCTTCACCCTTAAATGGTGTTACTATAGCAACACCTGAACCCTTAAAAATACTCATTATAAAACCTCCTATATTTTATTCTTATTAATTAAAAGCTCAGCTATTTGGATAGTATTTGTAGCTGCTCCTTTTCTTGTATTGTCAGCGACTATCCATATATTAATACCATTTTTAACACTGAAATCCCTTCTTATTCTGCCTACATATACCTCATCTTTTCCTTTTACATTTATAGGCATAGGATAATTATTTTTTTGTATATCATCAAATACTACGATGCCTTTATAATTTCTTAAAATATCATATACATTTTCTAATTCAAAATTATTTTCAAATTCAATATTAGCAGATACACAGTGTCCAAAATACACAGGGACTCTTACTGTAGTAGAAGTTATCCTTATATTTTGATCATTTAATATTTTTTTAGTTTCTTCAATCATTTTTATTTCTTCTTTTGTATAACCATTGTCTGTAAACTCATCTATATGAGGCAAACAGTTAAATGCAATGGGATGAGGATAATTTTTAGGATCTAAATATTTTAAACCATTATCTAAATCTTCCATGCCAGCTACTCCAGAACCAGATACTGCTTGATAGGTTGAAAATATAACTCTTTTTATTTTAAAGGCTTCATGAAGTGGCTTTAGTGGCACTACAGATTGAATTGTGGAACAATTAGGATTAGCAATTATGCCATTATGCCATTCTATATCTTGAGGATTTACTTCAGGAACTACTAAAGGTACTTCTCTATCCATTCTCCATGCACTACTATTATCAACTACAGTGATACCTTTTTTCTTAGCTATAGGAGCAAATTTTTTACTAATATTTCCTCCTGCAGAGAAAAGTAAAAGGTCTATAGGTTTGTCAAAAGAGTTTTCTGTTAATTCTTCTACTTTATACTCTTCTTTTTTAAATACTATTTTTTTACCATTTGATTTACTAGATGCAAATAGATAAAGATTCTTAACAGGAAAGTTTCTTTCTTCCATTATACGAAGGAAATTTCTTCCCACCATTCCAGTTGCACCGACTATTCCTACATTTAATTTTTCCATATTTTCACCTCAGATTTTATTAATATATTATATTATACTATATTATATTTGTTTCTGTGTGATTAGAACAATCTATTTGATTTGATGCAAGAAAAAAGATACAATTAAGTAAAAGAGTTTAGGAGGTAAATATGGATAGAAAAAGAGAAAAAGTTAGTATTTTAGAAGCAAATATTCTTTATTTAATTCTAGGAATTTTATTAATATTCTTAGGGGGTTTTGTACAATCAAAAGAAATATATACTGGTCTATTAATTACCCAGTATATAATAATTTTTCTTCCAACAGTATTGTATTTAAAAGTAAAGGGATATAGTCTAAAGAAAGTTCTTAAATTAAATAAAATTTCTATAAAGCAAATAGCACTTGTACCGCTAATAGTTATTTTTGCATATCCAGTAGGGGCATTCTTAAATTATATATTTATTCTTTTACTAAGCAGTTTTATAGAAATAAAACCATTACCTATACCTATACCCGAAAGTTCACCAGAGTTTATTTTAGGCTTGATAGTTATATCTTTATCACCAGGAATATGTGAAGAGATATTGTTTAGAGGTATGATAATGTCTTCATATGATAAATTAGGAAAGAAAAAGGCAATAATTATATCCTCTATATTATTTGGAGTATATCATTTTAATCTTCAAAATCTTTTAGGGCCTATTTTTTTAGGAATTGTATTTGGACTTATAGTATATAAAACAGATTCTATTTATTCTTCTATGATTGGCCATGGGTTTAACAATGCTATTGCATTAGCTATTGGATATTTCTTATTAGAAAAAGCAGATAATATACCTACTGAAGCCATTGATATGCCAACTGATTTTTTCACTAATATTTTAGCCATAATTGTTGGACTTGTATTTTCCATTATTTGTGGAACTATATCATATAAATTATATAAGGCATTACCTGAAAGTGAAAAGGAAGCAGAGGAAGTTTTAGAGGAGCATAATTCTACAATATTAGATTATATGCCACTGCTAGGTATATCATTACTTTTTATATTCTATAATTATATACTTTTCTTTAAATAGATAATAATGGAATAAAAAAAATCTTCCCTACCATACTAAATAGGGGAGGGGTTTAAATGTCAAAAAAGAAGAAAAAAATAGAAACATTAGAAGATAAGCTTAAATATGAAATAGCTAATGAATTAGGTCTTATGGAAAAGATAGAAGAGGTAGGTTGGGGAGGACTTACAGCCAAGGAGTCTGGAAGAATAGGAGGACTTATTACTGTAAAGAAAAGAGAAATGTTAAAGAAGAATACTTTAAAAAATAAAAAATAATATAGTGAAATTTTAAAATAAATAGGGGGAATTGTTAATGGATATGGACAAGATTAAAAAGGCAAGTGAATTAATAGAAGAATCTTCTAAAACTATGGTATTGACAGGAGCAGGAATTTCCACAGAAAGTGGAATACCAGATTTTAGAAGTCCAGGTACAGGGCTTTGGGAAAATGTAGATCCTATGGAGCTCTTATCGACTTCAGTCCTATACAATAATCCAGAAAAATTTTATGATAAAGGTTATAAAATGCTTTTAAATATGACAGATGCAGAGCCAAATAGAGCTCATTTCGCTTTAGCAGAAATGGAAAAGAGAGGTTTTATAAAAGGCATAATAACTCAAAATATAGATAATCTACATCATAAAGCTGGTTCAAAGTATATTTTAGAGGTCCATGGAAACACAAGGGAAGCTAGCTGTATGAATTGTGGAAATACAGTACCATTAGATGTAGTAACGGAGAAAGTTAATAATGGGCAAATACCTCCAAAGTGTGACAGGTGTCAAGGAATATTAAGACCAGATGTAATATTTTTTGGCGATATGCTTCCTGAAGATTTTAATATAGCTTCTAATGAAGTAAGTAGTAGTGATTTACTTATAGTAGTAGGTTCCAGCTTAGCAGTGTCTCCAGTTAATTATTTGCCACAAATGGCTAAAAATCTAATTATTATAAATAAAGGTACTTCTGTAATGGATCACTATAGTGATGTACTTCTAAATGGCTCAGCTGGAGATATATTAGAGTCAATATTAGAAAACTTATTAGGGGAATAGAATATGAGTTGTTATAGTGAGTTTGCTATGTATTATGATGAACTTATGGATGATGTAGATTATGAAAGTTGGTTTTTATATATTAAGGAGATATTTAAAAGATTCTCTGTAGATCCTAAAGAAATATTGGAAATGGCTTCTGGTACTGGAAGTTTAACTTATTATTTATGTAAAGAAGGATATAGTGTGACTGGTTTTGATAGATCAGAAGAAATGCTTTCCATAGCCTATAATAAGCTTTTGCAATTTAAAAATGTACATTTATTAAAACAAGATATGGTAGACTTTAATATAGGTAAGAAGTTTGATAGTATACTATGCATATGTGATAGTATCAACTATATTACTGATGAATTGGAGCTTTTGCAGATATTTAAAAATGTATATGATCATTTAAAAGATAATGGCATATTTATATTTGACATCAACTCTTATTATAAATTGAGTCAGATTATAGGAAATAATATTTTTATTGAAGATAGGGAAAATATATATTATGTATGGGAAAACTATTTTGATAAGAATAGTAAATTAACTCAATTTAATTTAAACTTTTTTATTAAGGCCAGTGAGGAAGGGTATATAAGATTTGATGAAGAACATATAGAGAGGGCCTATAATATTAAAGAGATAGAGGATCTTTTAAGAAAATCAGGATTCAATAAAATAACAATATATGATGCATTTACATTTAATAAACCTAATAAAAATAGTGAAAGAATTAATTTTATAGTGAAAAAATAGTTTGATATTTATATGAATAATTAGATATTTTTAAGAGAATACTATTTGACAACGGTATTTAACTGTGATAATATTAGGGAAAGTAGAGGGTATTACATACTCATCTATATTAAATTAGTTGTATTGGAGGAATGTTTTAAATGGTTAATGGAACAGTAAAGTGGTTTAATGCTACAAAAGGTTATGGTTTTATTTCCACTGAAGATGGTGAAGATGTTTTCGTACATTATTCAGCAATTGAAGAAGATGGATTCAAAACTTTAGAAGAAGGACAACAAGTTGAATTTGAAATAGTTGAAGGTGAAAAAGGTCCTCAAGCTACAAACGTTAAAAAACTATAATTGAATACAATGATTTTTTAATAAATTGTAGCAAGCTAGCCCCTAATAGTGTAGGGGCTTTAAATATCTCTAGAACAATATAGAAAAGGAGTTAGCTATGAAGGATTATGTTATTAGAGCTATAGATGAAAAAGGAAGTATAAGGATATTTATTGCCAATACTACTAATTTAGTAGAAGAAGCAAGAAGCATCCATAAAACAATGCCTACAGGAACAGCTGCATTGGGGAGAACTTTAACAGCCGCTAGTATTATGGGAAGAATGATGAAAGGTGATAACGATTCTATATCTATTCAAATTCGTGGTGATGGACCTATTGGGAATGTAGTAGCTTCATCTAATTCAAAAGGTGAAGTTAGGGGTTATGTGGGAAATCCTATGGTAGATTTGCCATTGAAGAATAATGGAAAATTAGATGTAGGTAGAGCAATAGGAAGAAATGGAAGAGTTATTGTAATAAAGGATTTTGGACTTAAAGAACCTTATATTGGACAGTCAAATATAGTTTCAGGAGAAATAGCAGAAGATTTAACTTATTATTTTGCACATTCTGAACAGCAGCCTTCGGCAGTTAATTTAGGAGTATTAGTGGATAAAGATTTATCTGTGAAAGCTTCAGGAGGATATATTGTTCAATTGCTCCCAGATGCATCAGATGAAGATATTGATATATTAGAAGAATCTATAAAAAATTCAGAACCTATATCTACATTGATAGATAAAGGTTTTACACCAGAGGATATCCTTAAAGAAGTATTTGGAAAGTTTAATATGAGCATTCTTAAAAAAGAGGAAGTAGAATTTAAATGCAACTGTTCAAGAGATAGAATAGAAAAAGCTCTTAAAAGTTTAGGAGAAAAAGAAATTAAAGATATTATAGAAGAGGATGGAAAGGCAGAGATTGTATGCCATTTCTGTAATAAAAAATATAATTTCTCAAAAAAAGATCTAGAATCTTTAATTTAGGTATTGACTTTATTTAATTAGTAATGTATACTATCAATTGTGGCTAAGTTGCCCAGATAGCTCAGTCGGTAGAGCAGGGGACTGAAAATCCCCGTGTCGGTGGTTCGATTCCGCCTCTGGGCACCATTATTTCTAAATGATGTGCGGAAGTGGCTCAGTGGTAGAGCATCGCCTTGCCAAGGCGAGGGCCGCGGGTTCGAATCCCGTCTTCCGCTCCAGATTAGATATGGCGGCATAGCCAAGTGGTAAGGCATAAGTAGAGAACCAAAACGTGTTTTTCGTTTTGTGTGAATCACTTAGTTGAAAAAGTTCTTTAGAACTACTGTTTTAAAGTAATAATTAAATTGAATATGGCGGCATAGCCAAGTGGTAAGGCAGAGGTCTGCAAAACCTTTATCCCCAGTTCAAATCTGGGTGCCGCCTCCATAAAAAACCTTCTATAAAAAAATAGAAGGTTTTTTATTTAAGGAGGAGTTTAGATGACAAAAGAAAATCCATTCATACCATATAGAAAGGGCAATTTAGTTATTATAGATGGTAGAGTAAATGAAAATATAGTTAATTTTTTAGAAAGAATGGGTATAATGGCTATAAAAACTATTAAATGTGAAGAAGTTCATGAATCAATATCTTATCATCCTGATATTGTAATGCATCCCATAAATTATAATACTTTAATTGTAGCACCAAATGTTTTTAAATATTATGAAGAAAAGCTTTCTAGAACGGGTATACATCTTATAAAGGGTGAAAAGATCTTATCAAAGGACTATCCAGAAGATATTGCATATAATGTAGGAAGAGTCTATGGTTATGGAGTACATAATTTAAAATATACAGATGAAAAACTTCTTTTTTATTTAAAAAAAGAAGGAATAGATTTGATTCATGTAAATCAAGGATATACAAAATGCTCTATGGCAATTGTAGATGAAACAGCAATTATTACTTCTGACTACCCTATGTATAAAAAAATGATGGATTATGGTATTGACACATTGTTAATTAAACCAGGATATATAGACTTGGAAGGGTTTAATTATGGATTTATAGGAGGTTGTTTTGGAAATTTATCCAATAAAGATATATTTATTTCAGGAAAATTAAGTAAACATCCTGACGAGGAGAGAATTTATAGTTTTTTTAAAAAATACAAAAAAAACCTAATTTTTTTAAGCGATGAAAAAATTATTGATATTGGTACAATAATTAGTTTATATTGTTAATATTGTAACTTTATTAAGAGTATATACTTATGTCAAAAACGTATACTACTAGTATTGTAAGAAAGAGAGGAGGGTTATAATTGTTATCTATTGGATTAAAAGAGAATAAAGTTCATATAGAAGATATAGTTAATAATTATGATTTTGGAGAAAATATTGAAATTAAAGAAGAAAAAATTAATGATAGATTTTTTCTGAAATTTTATAATGAGTATAAAGATGAAAATTTTTATAATAACTTATCTATATTTATAACTGAAATAATTATTGAATACTATTTAAAAGATATGATATTAAAAGAAGTTTTTATGAATTATATTAATTTTAATAGGGAAGAAAAAATTGAAATTGTTCAGTTAGCTTATAAAAATTTATATAGTGAAGAGGGCATTACAAAGGAGAGAGAGTTAATCTTTAAAGAAGTATATGATTATATATCTGTTACTAACATGATGCTAATAGATGGTTTTGTAAGCTTTAGGTTGAAGTCTATGGATGAAATGATAAACCAAATTATAAAAAGAAGCATAGATGAGTTTTCAGCTGTTAAGGAATACAGGGAATTTATAAATATACTTCAGTATTTTGTAGATATTCAAGAACCTAAAATTGATTTGGTAAATGTGCTTATAGAAAATGGAGAATATAAATTATATGATAAGGATAATAATAAAATAGATGGCGATTTTTTAAAAGATATTATTAATGAATTGTCAGAAGATGGAATCAATAAAGAAGATATTTTAATAAGTTCTTTGATTACGATAGCACCAAAGCATATAATTATTCATGTAACTGAAGAACATAAGAATGATGAAATAGTAGATATAATCCAAAATGTATTTATGGAAAATGTTGATTTTTGTAAAGGATGTGAATTATGTAATATAACAGTTCCTCTCAATAAGAAAAAGTAAATAAAATTAGAATTTCACTTATATGCTTTGAAAGATTCAAAAAAAATGATATTATAAATATTAGTATAATAGATGTTTAGGGGGGAATACAATGGATAAAGAGAGAGTAAAACCTTCCATATTGCCAGGATTTATGGAACTATTACCTTCAGATCAAATTTTATTCAATGAAATGTTAGATATTATTAGAAAAAATTATGAGAAATTTGGTTTCTTGCCAATAAATACACCAATAATTGAAAAATCAGAAATACTATTAGCAAAAGGCGGAGGAGAAACAGAAAAACAAATATACAGATTTGAAAAGGGAAGTAATGACTTGTCTTTACGTTTTGATTTAACAGTGCCTTTAGCAAGGTATGTAGCTCAATACTTTCCTGAGTTAAATTTTCCTTTTAAAAGATATCAGATAGGAAAGGTTTATAGAGGAGAAAGAAATCAAAGGGGAAGATTTAGAGAGTTTTATCAATGTGATATAGATATTGTAGGTAATGGAAAATTAGATATTATAAATGATGCAGAAATTCCAAGTATTATGTATTCTACTTTTAAAGATTTAGATTTTGGTGATTTCACTATCAAAATAAATAATAGAAAGATACTAAATGGATTTTTTGAATGGCTAAATATAGAAGATAGAACTGGAGTTTTAAGGGCTATAGATAAAATCGAAAAAATAGGAACTGGAGGCGTCAAGAAGGAGCTAGCTGAAATAGGTATAAATATGGAGGCTATAGATAAAATAATTGAATTCATACAGATAGAAGGAAAAAATGGAGATATATTACATAGCTTAAGGGATATGAATATTGATAATGAAGAATTTCAATTAGGGTTAGAAGAGCTTTCCTTAGTTGCGGATTATGTAAAATATTTTGGAGTACCTGATGAGAATATGGCTATAGATTTAACTATTGCAAGAGGCTTAGATTATTATACAGGGACTGTATATGAAACATTCTTAGACAATCATCCGGATATAGGCAGTATTTGTTCTGGTGGAAGATATGATAATTTATCTAAATACTATACAAAACAAAATTTACCTGGTGTTGGAATGTCTATAGGTCTTACTAGACTTTTTTATCAACTTAAGGAAGCAAAAATTATTGAAAGTAAAAAGGAGAGTTTGGTAAAAGCACTTATAATACCTATGGGAGATTGCTTAAAGGAAGGAATAGCAATCGCTAATAAGTTAAGAGATGAAGGAATTAATATACAAGTATATCTAGAAGAAAGTAAAATGGGTAAAAAGTTTAACTATGCAGATAAATTAGAAATTCCTTATGTAATAATATTAGGGCTTGACGAGTTAAAAGATGAAAAAATAACAATAAAGAATATGAAATCAGGAGAACAAAAAATGTTTGAAATTGAAGAAGGTATAAGTTTTTTAAAAAGATAAGAAATAATGTTAAAATATATTGACAAAACATTAAATAATAGCTATAATATTTGATTAAGTAAAACTGTATATTTAAAAGCTATGAAGGGAAGAGTAGGCTAAATAATCTTTTAAGAGAGGGATTGCCTTGGCTGGAAGCAATTCTAAAGTATTATTAACTGAAAACCAACCCGAAGCTGAATCCTAACCTAGTAGGAAAGGATTTCCGCAATTTGCGTTATTTAACTTAAGCACCAATTAGGGTGGAACCACGTGAATAAACCTCTCGTCCCTATATTTTATAGGATGAGGGGGTTTTTTGTATTTAAAATAGAAATAGGAGGGAAATCATGGAAAATATAATTATTACTTTGCCAGATGGTTCAAATAAAGAATATGAAAAAGGTGTAACTGTATATGAAATAGCTAAAGATATAAGTCAAGGTTTAGCAAGAGTTGCTCTTGGAGCAGAAGTAAATGGAAAAACTTTAGGACTTAATGATACTATAGATGAAGATGCCAAAATAAATATTGTAAAATTTGAAGATAAAGAAGGAAAAGAGATATTTAGACATACTAGTTCTCATATATTAGCTCAAGCTGTCAAAAGATTGTATCCAGATACTAAATTAGCGATTGGTCCAGCTATAGATAATGGATTTTATTATGATTTTGATACAAAACATAGATTTACTCCAGAAGATTTAGAAAAAATAGAGAAGGAAATGAAAAAAATAGTTAAGGAAAACTATGAATTGGAAAGATTTGTTCTTCCTAGAGATGAAGCTATTGAATTTTTGAAAGAAAAAGATGAGCCTTATAAAGTTGAATTAGTAGAAGATTTACCTGAAGATGCGGTTATTTCTTTTTATAAACAAGGAGATTTTGTAGACCTTTGTGCAGGACCTCATTTAACTAATACAAAGCCAGTAAAAGCTCTTAAACTTTTAAATATAGCAGGAGCTTATTGGCGTGGGGATGAAAATAATAAAATGTTACAAAGAATTTATGGAACTAGTTTTACTAAAAAGAAGGATTTAGATGAATATTTAGATAGATTAGAAGAAGCAAAAAAGAGAGATCATAGAAAATTAGGAAAAGAACTAGGGTTATTTAGTATTCATGATGAAGGGCCTGGATTTCCATTTTTCCATCCAAAAGGAATGGTTCTTAGGAATATATTGGAAGATTTTTGGAGGGAAGAACATAGAAAGAGGGGTTATGGAGAAGTTAAAACTCCTTTAATACTAAATGAAGAGTTATGGCATAGGTCAGGTCATTGGGATCATTATAGAGAAAATATGTATTTTACAGAAATAGATGATAATGATTATGCTATAAAGCCTATGAATTGTCCTGGTGCAATGATCATATACAAGACAAATATGTTTAGTTATAGAGATTTTCCCTTTAGATGGGCTGAGCTAGGATTAGTTCACAGACATGAACTTTCTGGTACATTGCATGGTCTTATGAGAGTAAGAAGTTTCACTCAAGATGATGCCCATTTATTCATGTTACCTAGCCAAGTGAAAGATGAGTTAGTTGGTGTAATTGATTTAGCAGATTATATTTATAATGTATTTGGATTTAAATATCATGTTGAACTTTCTACTCGACCAGAAAATTCAATGGGAACAGAAGAACAATGGGAAATGGCAACTAATAGTTTAATTGAAGCTTTAAATGAAAGAAAGATAAACTATATAGTTAATGAAGGTGATGGGGCATTTTATGGACCTAAAATAGATTTTCATTTAGAAGATGCCATAGGTAGAACTTGGCAATGTGGTACTATACAATTAGATTTTCAAATGCCAGAAAGATTTGATTTGGCTTATATAGATAAAGATAATGAGAAAAAGCGTCCTGTTATGGTTCATAGAACTATACTTGGAAGTATAGAGAGATTTATGGGAATTCTTATAGAACATTATGCTGGAAGATTTCCAACATGGTTATCTCCAGTTCAAATTTCTATTCTTCCTATATCAGATAAATTTAATGATTATGCTTATGAACTTGAAAAATTATTTAAAGAAAATAATTTAAGAGTTGAAGTAGATGACAGAACTGAAAAAATAGGATATAAAATAAGAGAAGCTCAACTACAAAAGATTCCTTTTATGTTAATAGTGGGAGAAAAAGAAGTAGAAGGAAAGACTGTTTCTGTAAGGAAGAGAGACGAGGGAGACCTTGGTCAAATGAATATAGAAGACTTTGTTAAAAAGATAAAAGAAGAAGTAGAAAACAAAAAATAATTAAAATAGAGACCACTAGTGGTCTCTATTTTAAGTTGCATAATCTAATTTAGTCTTATACTCTTCAAATATTTTATCTAGTTCTTTGTTGTTAATAGTCTCTTGTTTCATAAGTAGATCGGATATTTGGAATAATATTATCTTGTTGTCTTCTACTATTTTGAGAGCATTTTTAAAACATTTATCCATTATTTTTTTTATTTCTCTTCTTATAATATCATAGTTATTTTTAATATAGTATTCATCTATGGAGATATTTCCTAATGTGCTCATTCCATAGCTACAAACCATTTCTTGTGCAATTTCTGTAGCTTTAGTTAAATCATCTTTTGCACCAGTAGTTATGTCTTTAAAGATTATTTGTTCTGCAGCTCTTCCTGCTAAAAGACCGGTGATTTTACCCATAAGCTCTTTCTGTGTATACAAGTATCTTTCTTCTTCTGGGAACTTTAAAACATACCCTAGTGCTTGACCTCTAGGTACTATAGATACTTTTTGTACCATGTCAGTTTTGAGTATTTTACTCACTAGAGCGTGACCTGCTTCATGAATAGCTATAGTCTTTTTTTCTTTTAGTAATACAGAAGGATTCTTAATTTCTAATCCAGCTAGAACTCTTTCAATAGCTTGATTGAAGTCTTTATTATCAATTTTATTTTTTTTATTTCTTACTGCAATTATAGCAGCCTCATTGGCTATATTAGCAAGTTGAGCTCCAGAAAGTCCATGCGTCTTATTTGCCAATTCTTTTACAGATACATTATTGTGAAGAGGCTTATTTTTAGTGTGGACTTCAAGTATTTTTTCTCTTGCATTTATATTGGGGTTACCAACATAAATATGTCTGTCAAATCTACCTGGGCGGAGCAATGCTTCATCAAGTAAATCTAATCTATTAGTTGCTCCGATAACTACTACTGTTTCGCTAGTATTAAACCCATCCATTTCTGATAAGAGTTGATTTAATGTTTGATCTTTTTCGTTGTTTGAATCCAAATTTCTTCTTGCTCCTATAGCGTCTATCTCATCAATAAAAATAATGCTAGGTGAATCTTTCTTTGCTTTTTCAAATAAACTTCTTACTCTTTTAGCTCCTACTCCTACATATTTTTCAACAAACTCAGAACCACTAGCATATAGAAATGTAGAGTTTGTTTCTCCTGCTACAGCTTTTGCAAGAAGAGTTTTACCAGTTCCAGGAGGGCCATAAAAAAGTATTCCCTTTGGTATTTTAGCACCCATCTTTGTATATTTCTGTGAATTATTAATAAAATCAATAGTTTCTTTAAGCTCTTCTTTAATTTCCTCCAAACCAGCTACATTTTTAAATGAAATATCAGTTTTGTTATTATTTTTTTTACTTCCTTCCTTATCGCTACTTAATGCTAAGGGAGCTAATTGTGGGTCTGAATCTAATTTTAGATAATAAATAATAATAATAGTTGTAACTGTCCATACTATGAATCTATCTCCATTTGTAATTCTTTCAAATCCAGATGCAGAGAAATATTTATCATAAAAAAGGATTGTTGAAAGAATTACGCTTAAAATAGCTACTAAAAGTATTATTTTTTTCTTTTGCAAACTATCCCCACCTTTTATATTTTGCTAATAATAGTTTAACCATTTAGCTTTTTTATATAAAAAAATTTACTCTATTGTTGAAGGAAATATTTTGAAAAGGTATAATTGTTATAAGAAGTTTAATTTTTAATAAAAAACGTAAAATAAAGAATTGGGAGGGATTTTTTATGGATTTTATTGAATTGGTTGAAGGCTATAAGGATGATATAGTCAAATCAACACAAGAATTAGTTAGTATAAAAAGTGTTGAAGGTGAACCCAAACTAGGAATGCCTTTTGGAGAAGGTCCATATCAAGCTCTTAAACATGTACTAGATACAGCTAATAAGATGGGATTTAAAACAAAAAATTTAGATGGATATGCAGGTCATGCAGATTTAGGTGAAGGAGATGAAACTGTAGGAATATTAGTCCATGTAGATGTAGTTCCAGAGGGAGATGGATGGACATATCCACCTTATGGTGGGGAAATTCATGATGGAAAAATTTTTGCGAGAGGAACATTAGATGACAAAGGACCTGCTATAGCAAGTTTATATGCAATGAAAGCATTGAAAGACGCTAATGTTTCATTAAATAAAAAAATTAGAATAATATTTGGAACTAATGAAGAGACAGGATGGGGTTGTATGAAATATTATTTTAAGCATGAAAAGGCTCCTGAGATGGCTTTTACACCAGATGCAGATTTTCCAGTAATACATGGAGAAAAAGGTATTATAGCTTTTGATCTTGTAAAGAAAATAAAAAACGATAGTTGCGAAGGTATATCTATAAAAAGCATAAATGGTGGTAATGCAGTTAATATGGTTCCAGACTATTGTGAAGCGGTGATTGAAACAAAAAATCTAGATAATATAGAAACTAAACTTGAGGAATTTAAGAAAAAAACTGACTATAACATTTCTATAGAAAAAAAGGATGGAACGATTGTAGTAAAGTCTAAAGGAGTTTCAGCTCATGGTAGTACTCCAGAAAAGGGAGAAAATGCTATTACTTATTTAATGTTGTTTTTGGAGGAAATAGTTGATTGTAATTGTGATATTTGTGATTTCATAAAAATATATAATGAAAAAATAGCATTGAAGCATCATGGAGAAAGTATAGGATGTGGACTAGAAGATGAAGTTTCAGGAAAACTTAATTTTAATCCTGGAGTTATAAAAGTTGAAGATGACGAAATTAAATTATCAATTAATGTAAGATATCCTATAAAATCTAGTGCGAAAGATGTGTATAACGGAATTAGAGAAGAGTTAGAGGGAACTGGAATAAAACTTTTAGAAGATGAAGGAGAAATGAAACCCATCTATGTACCGAAGAATGATCCACTAGTTGAAAAACTTATGAAGGTTTATAGAGAAGAAACTGGGGACTTGGATAGTGAACCTATTACTATTGGTGGTGGAACTTATGCTAGAGCTATGGACAATGCAGTAGCTTTTGGACCAGTATTTCCAGGTCAAAAAGAAGTTGCTCACCAAAAAGATGAATATATCTCTATTGAACATTTAATGAAGATGACAAAAATATATGCAAAAGCATTATATGAGCTAGCAAAATAAAATAAAAAACTAATTGACAAAGTAGACGAATTAACCTATACTATTAATTAGTAAACTTAATGTTATGTAAATTCAAGAAGAAGTATCCGCTTCTCACCTTATAGCTAAAGCTCATAGGGTTACAATTTAGTTATTAGTAGGTATGTTTATACTTATTTTAATATTTTGTATTTTTATTTTGAAAGAAAAGCGGATATCTGTATTGTGTATCCGCTTTTTATTGTTTTAAATTTTAGGAGGTGGCGTAATATTAAAGAGCTTCAAATTAATGAACAAATAAGAGAGAGAGAAGTTAGACTCATCGATGTAGATGGTGGGCAGGTGGGAGTAGTTCCTATTAAGAAAGCAATAGACATGGCTTATGATAAAAAGCTAGATTTAGTCAAAGTAGCTCCTAATGCAAAACCACCAGTATGTAGGATAATGGATTATGGCAAATATAAATATGAAATGGCAAAGAAGGAAAAAGAAGCTAAAAAGAATCAAAAAGTGATCAATGTGAAAGAAATAAGACTAAGTCCTAGTATTGAAGATCACGATTTGAATGTAAAAGCAAGGCAAGCAATAGGATTTTTAAAAGATGGAGACAAAGTTAAGGTGAGTGTTAGATTTAGAGGAAGAGAAATGGGCCATAAGGATATGGGTAGAGAAGTTCTAGGAAAGTTTACAGAAATAGTTTCAGAAGTTGGAGCTGTAGATAAAAAGCCTAGGATGGAAGGTAGAAATATGGTTATGTTTCTAGTTCCGAAGACAGAATAGATAAAGGAGGTAATTTATATGCCAAAAATGAAAACTCATAGAGGAGCAGCAAAGAGATTTAAAAAAACTGGAACAGGTAAATTAAAGAGACATAAAGCTTATAAAAGTCATAAGACTGGAAAGAAATCACCAAAGAGGATAAGAAATTTAAGAAAACCTGCAATAGTAAGTGATGGAGATTATAAGAGAATCAAGAACTTATTACCTTACTAAAATAAATTTATATAGGAAGCAAGGAGGTAGCTGACATGGCAAGAGTAAAGAGAGCAGTAAATGCAAAAAAGAAACATAAAAAAGTTTTGAAACAAGCAAAAGGATATTATGGTGCTAAAAGCAAATTATATAGACCAGCTAATGAAGCAGTAATGAAATCATTAGACTATGCATATACAGGTAGAAAACTAAGAAAAAGAGATTTTAGAAAGATGTGGATTTCAAGAATAAATGCTGCTGCAAGACTAAATGGAATGAACTATAGTACATTTATAAGTGGATTAAAGAAAGCTAATATAGATATAAATAGAAAAATGCTATCCGAAATGGCTATAAACGATCCAGAAGGATTTTCAAAACTAGTAGAAATTGCAAAAGGTATGTAAAATAAAAGTTCCGATTTCGGAGCTTTTATTTTTTCTTAACTAGTAGCTATTAATTGTATTTAAAATAATATTTTTAGTACCTTATTTTCAGGAGATGGTTAAATGAACATTTTGAAAAAGAGGCTTAAAGAATTAGAACTTAATCCTCCAAGGGTTTTAGCCTTAGGATTTGCTGGATTAATCCTAATTGGCGCTTTATTATTGAACCTACCTATTGCTTCAAAATCAGGAGAAAGCATAGGATTTGTGAATGCTTTATTTACATCTGCTTCATCTGTATGCGTAACTGGACTTGTTGTAGTGAATACAGGAGAGTATTGGTCACTATTTGGTCATATTGTAATAATATTTTTAATACAAATGGGTGGATTAGGTTTTATGACTTTAGCTACACTAGTAGCATTGATACTAGGTAAAAAAATTACTCTAAAGGAAAGACTAATAATTAGAGAACAACTTAATCAGGAAACTATGTCTGGTTTAGTTAAACTTACTAGGTATGTGATTTTTTCTACATTTGCAATAGAAGGAATAGGAGCCCTTGTGCTTTCAACACGTTTCATTCCAATATATGGGCTTGGTAGAGGAATATGGTTTTCTATATTTCATTCTATTTCTGCATTTTGTAATGCAGGATTTGATATTATGGGTAATAGTATAGTACCTTTTGTAGGAGATATAACAATAAATTTAACTATAGCTTTCCTTATAATTATTGGAGGATTAGGTTTTTCTGTATATATAGATATATCTAGAAATAAAAGATTTAAAAGATTCTCCTTACATTCAAAGCTTGTATTAGTAACTACTTTTATACTTATAATAGTAGGGATGATATTATTTTATTTAATTGAGTGGAACAATCCAGAAACTTTACAGACATTAAATACAAAGGAAAAAGTTATTTCATCTTTCTTCCAATCTGTAGTTACAAGAACTGCAGGATTTAATTCTGTAAATATGTCAAAGATAAGAGATACTACAACATTTATTATGATAGTGTTAATGTTCATTGGAGGTTCACCAGGCTCAACAGGAGGAGGTATAAAAACTACAACTTTTGGTGCAATATTTTTAACAACTTTTTCAGTAATAAGAGGAAGGAATGATGTAGTAGCTTTTAAGAAAAGAATTCCTCAAGAAATAATATATAGAGCTTTATCTATAGCAAGTATAGGACTATTTTTGATAGTTATTGTTTCAATGATATTAACTATCTCTGAAGAGGCAAATTTTCTAGATTTATTGTTTGAAACTACATCTGCATTTGCAACAGTAGGTCTTACAAGAGGAATAACCCCAGATTTAACTAGTTTTGGAAAAGTGCTTATAACAATTATGATGTATTTAGGTAGGGTAGGTCCTTTGACAATGGCATTTGCTTTTGCTAAAAGACAGAAGAATATAAAAGAAAATTATAGATATTCAGAAGAAAATATATTTGTAGGTTAGAAGGGAGATAATAAAATGAAACAATATGCAGTTATTGGATGTGGACGTTTTGGTGTAAGTGTCGCAAAAACCTTATATGATCTTGGCAATGATGTATTGGCAATAGATAGAAACGAAGAAAGAGTTCAAGAAGCTTCTGAATTTGTAACCCACGCTGTTCAAGCTGATATAATGGATGAAAATGTATTAAAAGAATTAGGTATTAGAAATTTTGATGTAGTAATAGTAGCAATTGGTTCTGATTTAGAAGCTTCTATATTAGCTACTTTAATTGCAAAAGAGTTGGGAGTTGGATTAGTTATAGCTAAAGCCCAAAGTGAATTGCATGGTAAGGTACTATTAAAAATAGGTGCAGATAAAATAATTTTTCCAGAAAGAGATATGGGTATAAGAGTTGGACATAATTTAGTTGCATCAAATATTTTAGATTTCATAGAACTTTCTCCAGACTATAGTATTATGGAGATAACTGCAATTCCTAAATGGGAAAATAAAACATTAAAACAGCTTAAATTGCCTACAAACTATGGACTAAACATTATGGCTATTAAGAGAGGAGATTATATTAATGTTTCTCCCTATGCAGATGATAAGATTTTAAAGAATGATATATTAGTAGTTATTGGTAGTACTGAAGATATAAAGAAGATAGAAAAAAGTTCGGGTGAATGATTAAATGAAAAATATAAGTAGTTCTTCAAATCCAATTATTAAAAATGCAAAAAGCTTATATAGAAAAAAGGAAAGATGGAATAAGAAGCTTTTTTTAATTGAGGGAGTAAAGATAGTTGGAGAATGTATAGAATCAGGTATTGAACCTATTTATATCTTGTTTTCTGATGTATTGTTTTCAACTACTGGTGGTGAAAGATTATTTAATAAGATAAAAAGGTATGATGAGAAATTAGTAAGACTTCCTAACAAATTATTAAAAGATATTTCAGATACAGAAAATCCTCAGGGAATATTAGCTATTGTGAAATTTAATATTTTAGAATTAGATATACTTTTTAAAATGAAAGATAAATTTTTTATTATGTTGGATGAATTACAAGACCCAGGGAATATGGGAACAATAATAAGGACTGCTGATGCTTTTGGAGCAAGTGGAGTAGTTGTGACTTCAAATTGTGTAGATATATACAATCCAAAAGTTGTACGTTCAACTATGGGATCTTTATTCCATGTTCCTATAGTCTATATAGAAGATAAATTGCAAATTATAAATAAGCTTAAATCTAAAAAGATACAGGTATATGCAACGTCTTTAGAATCAGCAAATTATATTTATGATGTGAATTTTAAAAGGGATTTTGCTTTGATAATTGGAAATGAATCTAAAGGAGTATCAGAAGAGATATTAGCTTTAGCAGATGGAACTATTAAAATTCCTATTATAGGTAATGCAGAGTCTTTAAATGCAGCTATAGCATCGTCTATAATAATGTATGAGGCAGTTAGACAGAGAAGCTAATATTTCTTGTATTTTATGATATCTAATGCTATAATTTAATAA
Organism: Anaerosalibacter massiliensis; assembly: GCA_000751555.1. Classification (GTDB taxonomy): domain Bacteria; phylum Bacillota; class Clostridia; order Tissierellales; family Sporanaerobacteraceae; genus Anaerosalibacter; species Anaerosalibacter massiliensis. Next base: position 160,350 of record CCEZ01000074.1, read on the forward strand.
AACAGTTGAAATTTATGACCTTACCTTATTGGAATAGGTCTTATTTTTATATAATTAGTAGTGAAAGGAGTTAAGTTATGAAAGATAAAATAGATCAGATTAAAGAAAAGGCTATGGAAGAGATAAAATCGTTAAATAATATGGAAGAATTAGAACAAGCTAGAGTTAAGTTTTTAGGTAAAAAAGGAGAATTGACTAAAGTCCTTAGAGGTATGGGTAAGCTTTCCAAAGAAGAAAGACCTGTAATTGGGCAATTAGCCAATGAAGTAAGACAGGATATAGAAAAAGAATTAAATAATACAAAAGAAAATTTTAGAAGAGAAATTCAAAAAAGAAAGTTAGAAAAAGAAAGAATAGACATATCTATACCTGGAAAAGACATTGTTTTAGGACATAGACATCCTTTAGTAAAAACTATGGAAGAATTAGAAAATATATTTATGAATATGGGATTTAGTGTAGTTTATGGACCAGAAGTTGAAACTGTTGAAAATAATTTTGACGAATTGAACTCTCCTGAAAATCATCCTTCTAGAGATTTAACAGATACTTTCTACATAAATAAAAACTTACTCTTGAGAACTCACACATCACCAGTTCAAATAAGAGTTATGAAAGAAAACAAACCTCCATTAAGAATAGTATCAGCAGGGAGAACTTTTAGATTTGATGATGTAGATGACACTCACTCTCCTATGTTCCATCAATTAGAAGGGCTTGTAGTTGATGAAAATATAACTATGGCCAATTTAAAAGAAACTATAAATACTTTTATAAAAGTACTATTCGGTGAAGATATGCATACTAGATTTAGGCCCCATTATTTTCCTTTTACCGAACCAAGTGCAGAAGTTGATGTATCTTGTTTTAGTTGTAAAGGGAAAGGCTGTGATGATTGCAATGGTACTGGTTGGAGTATGGAGCTTTTAGGTTGCGGCATGGTAAATCCAAAAGTACTTCAAAATTGTGGAATAGATCCAGATAAATATAGTGGATTTGCTTTTGGATTAGGAATAGATAGAATAGCTATGGTAAAGTATGGAATAGATGATATTAGACTATTATTTGAAAATGATATGAGATTTTTAGAACAATTTTAAGGACTGGAGGAAGAAAAGATGTTATTACCTGTGAAATGGTTAAGAGATTATGTAAATTTAGATATAGATTCAAAAGAGTTTTCCGATAAGTTAACTTTAACTGGGTCTCATGTAGAATCCATTATTTCATTAGATAAGGGTGTTGATAAGGTAGTAGTAGGAAAAATTTTAAATATAGAAAAGCATCCTAATGCAGATAAACTAGTAATAACTAAAGTTGATATAGGAGAAGAAGAACTTAAGATAGTAACTGGTGCCCCAAATGTAAATGAAGGAGACTATGTACCAGTAGCATTAGTTGGTGCAAGGCTTCCAGGTGGAGTTAAGATAAAGAAAAGCAAATTGAGAGGGGAAGAATCCTTTGGAATGCTTTGTTCTTTTGATGAGTTAGGAGTAAGTGAAAATGTGATTCCAAAAGAACAAAAGGATGGTATACTTATTTTAGATAAAAAGTATACATTAGGTACAGATATAAAGGATATATTAGGGCTTAGTGATGATGTAATAGAACTTGAAATAACCCCAAATAGGCCAGATTGCTTAAGCATTATAGGCATGGCAAGAGAAGCTTGTGCTACTTTTAATAGGGATATAATATATCCTGAAATTTCAATTAAAAATGAAGAAGAAGATATAAAAAACTACATTAGAGACATAGAGATAGTAGATAAAGATTTGTGCAATAGATATTATGCTAGAGTTATAAAAGATGTTAAAATAGAATCTTCACCTCTATGGTTACAGACCCGACTTATGGAAGCTGGAGTACGTCCTATAAACAATATTGTAGATGTGACTAATTATGTAATGCTAGAATTTGGAGAACCCCTCCATGCTTTTGATTTAGATAAAATAGAAGATAGGAAAATTTTTATAAGAAGGGCAGTAGATTTAGAAAAAATAACTACTATCGATAAAGTAGAAAGAAATCTGAATGACTCTAATTTAGTTATAGCAGATAGTGAAAAGCCTGTGGGTATAGCAGGAGTAATGGGAGGATTTGATTCAGAAGTTACAAAGGATACAAAAACTATCTTAATAGAAGCTGCTAATTTTAATAGCAAAAGTGTAAGACTAACATCGAAGGAATTAAACCTTAGAACTGAAGCTTCAACAAGATTTGAAAAAGGAATAGATTCAAATTTATGTGAAATTGCATGTGATAGGGTATGTCAATTAATAGAAGAAATAGGTGCAGGAAAAATAGTTGGTGGATATATAGATAACTATATAGAAGAATCAGAGGAAAAAAATATTCATTTAAGACCTGAGAAGGTAAATGGATTATTAGGGACTGATATAGATGAATGTGAAATGATTGATATACTGGAAAGGTTAGAATTAAAGGTAGAGAAAAAGGAGAAATGTCTAGAGGTTTTAGTTCCTACTTTTAGATTAGATTTAAAAGAAGAAGTAGATTTAATTGAGGAAATTGGAAGAATATATGGATTCCACAATATAGAAAATAAGCCTTTAGTAGGTGCTTTAGTTAGAGGAGAAAAACCTTATGATAAAATAATTGAGGATAAGGCTAAATCAGCACTTAAGGGTATGGGAGTAAATGAGGTAATTACTTATTCATTTGTAAGCCCTAAAGTATATGATAAAATAAATCTAAGGGAAGATAGTGTTAAAAGAAATTACGTAAAAATAATGAATCCTTTAGGAGAAGACTATAGTGTTATGAGAACTACTCTTATTCCAAATATGATGGAAGTTTTAGCAAGAAACTATAATTATGGAGTTAAGAGAAGTTTTATCTATGAAATAGGTAATATATTTATACCAAGAGAAATTCCAATTGAAAATCTGCCAATTGAAAGAAAGATATTGTCTATTGGCATGTATGGAGATTCAGATTATTTTTATATAAAGGGAGTAGTGGATACACTTCTTGAAAGATTAGGGATACAAAAATGTAAATATTTAAGAGAAGAAAACCATCCTTCATTCCATCCTGGTAGAACAGCTAATATTATATATGAAGATAAAGTTTTAGGAGTTATTGGAGAGGTTCATCCAGATGTTTTAGAGAATTATCATATGAAAGAAAGAGTATATATAGCAGAAATGGATTTCCATACAATAATGGAATTTGCAAATTTAGAAAGAGAATATAATCCATTACCTAAGTATCCAGCTATTGTTCGGGATTTAGCTATAGTATTAGATAGAGATATATTAGTTAAGGATATTGAAGAAAAGATTTTAGAAAATGGAGAAGGGCTAATAGAGAAAGTTGAGTTGTTTGATATTTATACAGGAGAACAAATTCCAGAAGATAAAAAGAGTGTAGCTTATTCAATTACTTATAGATCATATGAAAGAACATTGAAAGATGAAGAAGTGTCTAGAGTTCATAGCAATATAATTAACGAATTAGAAAAAAGTTTTGCAGCTAATCTTAGGAGTTAAAGGGGTAGATAGTTCTACTCCTTTAATTAAATTTTAAAATAAAGGGAAAACAATATTTAGGGAGAATACTTATATATGAACTAAATAAAGGGAGAGGGTAAGTTATGACAGAGAAGAGAAAAGTAGAAGTTAATATAGTTGGTCGTAACTTTACAGTTTTAGGAAATGAGTCTGAAGAGTATGTAAAAGGTATTGCTGCTTTCGTAGATGAAAAAATAAAAGAAGTAAGCTCTAAAAATGAGAAACTTAATGATTTAATGGCGACTCTTCTTGCAGCATTTAATATGGCTGATGAATACTATAGAACTTATGCAGAATTAGAAAAATTAAAAGAAGAAGTTAAGGAACCTATGGAAAACTATGAAGGTCTTATAAAAGAATTAGAAGAGAGTAAATTAAAGATAAAAAAATTAGAAGAAGAATGCAATATTTGCAAAGGCGAATTATTAGAAACTAAAAGAAATAATGAAAGTATAAATAAATCTATTAAAAAATATGAACAATCAATATATTTCAAGGAAAGTGAATTAAAGCAAAATCAGAAAACTATAAAAGAATTACAAGACAAACTATATAGGAATCAAATGGAGCTAATCCATACCAAAAAAGAATTAGAAGAAACAGTAAAGGCTCTTGACAAAAATAGCAATATGTTTAGTAAGGAGGAATTTTAATACAGGTGGAAAAAGAGAAAGAAAAAGTAGAATTATTAGCTCCTGTAGGCAGTATTGAATCACTTTATGCTGCAGTACAAAATGGTGCTGAGGCAGTTTATTTAGGAGGAAAGCTTTTTAGTGCAAGACAATATGCTTCTAATTTTGATTTAGAAGAATTGAAAGTAGCTGTGAGATATGCTCATTTAAGAGGAGTAAAGGTATATGTAACTGTCAATACTTTACTAAGAAATGATGAAATAGAGGAAATTGTCCATTATATAAAATCATTATATGAAATAGATATAGATGCTTTAATTATTCAAGATATAGGATTAGCTTCTTTAATAAGAAGCATATTTCCTGAATTTGAGATTCATGGAAGTACTCAAATGACTGTAAATAATCTATATGGAGCTCTTTTTTTGGAAAATATGGGTTTTAAGAGAGTAGTCTTGGCCAGGGAGCTTTCAATTGAAGAAATTAAATATATAAAGAATAGGAGTAATATTGAACTGGAAGCATTTATCCATGGAGCATTATGTGTTTGCTATTCTGGTCAATGTCTTATGAGTAGTATTATAGGAGGCAGAAGTGGAAATAGAGGAAGATGTGCTCAACCTTGTAGAATGCCATATTCTATTGTGAATCTAGAAGATGAATATTATGGATTTGAAGCTTATGATAAAAAGTATATTCTAAGTCCAAAAGATTTAAATACTATAGACGATATAGATAAAGTAATAGAAAGTGGTATTATTTCTCTAAAAATAGAAGGTAGAATGAAAAAACCAGAATATGTAGCTACTATAGTAAATAAATATAGAAAGGCTTTAGATATAGGCAATCATAATATATCAAATGTTGATAAAAAAGAAATTAAAGAAATTTTTAATAGAGGTTTTACAAAAGGCTATTTATTCGGAGATTTTGGAACAAATTTCATTTCTTTAGATAAACCAAATAATAGAGGAATGTATATAGGCAAAGTCATAAATGTAGACAGAAATTATATATACATTAAATTGGAGGAAAACCTTAATTCTAAAGACGGAATCCAGCTTGTTACAGATAATGGAGAATATATAGGTTTTGTTATAAATAATTCAGCTAAAGAAGGAAATATATTAGAACTTGATAAGGTAAAGGGAGTAAATATAAATTCGCCAGTATATAGAACTTCTAACAGTCTTTTATTAGAAAAAGCAAAACAGTCTTTTCAAAATGCAGAGAATATAAAATTTCCTATAGATATGGAAGTCTATATATCTGTAGGAAAGGTACCAGTCCTTATTATAAAAGATGGAAAACATATTATAGAAATAAAGGGTAAGAATCCAGTAGAAATGGCTAAAAAAGTTTCTTTAACAGAAGAAAGGGTAAAAAAACAATTAGATAAATTATCAGATGAGCCCTATTATATAAACAATTTAGATATAGAATTAGGTGAAAACTCATTTCTTTCTTTAAGTGAGTTAAATAGTTTAAGACGAGAAGGAATAGGATTATTAAATGAAAAGAGAATGAAAATTAACAAAAGAGAAAAGGTTTCTGATTATTTATTTAAAGAAAGAATAGATGAATTTTTGAAATTGAATAAAAAGGAAGAAGAAGAGAAAATAAGTAAGAAATTAAATATCAAAGTGAAAAGTATTTCACAATTTGAATCTTTAGATTTAGAAAAATTAGATAGAGTATATTTAGATTTCAATGAAGATATATTAAATTCTGTTAAGGAAGCAAATAAAAAAGGGAAAGAAGTATATATATCTACTGGCAAAATACTTGGTATGAAAGAATTAAAGGATTTGGAAAATAAACTGGAATTAGTTATAGATTATATAGATGGAGTATCTGTGTCTAATTTAGGAACTCTTCAATTTATAAAAGATAAATTTGATTTAAATATTCATGGAGATATAGGATTAAACATATTTAATAGCTTTGCTTCAAAGTTTTTATGTGAAATAGGACTGAATAGTATTTCATTGTCTCCTGAATTAAATCTAAATCAGATAGAAGAGGTATGTAGAAAAGGGAACATAAGCTATGAAACTATTGGATATGGATATTTACCTATTATGGTTCTTAAATATTGTCCTATGTCATTAGTAAAAGGTTGTGATAATAGTTTAAATTGCAACAAATGTTCCTTCAGAAAGGGATATGGATTGAAGGATAGAAAAAACAAGATATTTCCATTTTTAAGAGAGAATGAGACGACTACTTTGTACAATACTGTTCCTATTATGGTACTAGAAGAAATAGAGTCTATTTACAATAGTGGTGTAGATATGATAAGATTAGATTTTTCTTTTGAAGAAAAGGGAATTGATATTATTCAAAAAGCTTTTTATGACTATAAAAATGGAATGGTAGATAGGGAAGAAATAAAGGAAGTAGTAAATTCTTATAAAGAAAGAACTGGAATAACTAGAGGTCATTATTTTAGAGGAGTTTTATAATTTTTATACAAACTTCTAAGTTTTGAGGTGATAAATTTTATGAATGAACGAACGCTGAAAGTATTAGAATACTATAAGATAATTGATAAATTAAAAGATAAAACAGAATCACATTTAGGAAGAAATATGGTAGAAAACCTAAGACCTTCTACTGATATTGAAGAAGTAAAATATATGCAAAGAGAAACTAGTGAAGCTGTAGCTCTTCTTATAAAAAAAGGAGAACCTCCACTATATGGAATAAAAGATTTAATGGTAGAAATTAAAAGAGCAGAAATGGGTGGCTCTCTTAGCCCGGGAAGTTTATTAAAAGTTTCAGATTCTTTAAGGGTATCTAGAAATCTTAAGAACTATATAAAGAAAACTAGAGAAGATAAGGATTCTAATTATCCAATTTTAGAGGGACTTATAGATTCATTAAGAATGTTTAAAAGGATAGAAGATAGTATAAACAATGCCATAATAAGTGAAGAAGAAATTTCTGATAATGCTAGTGCCAATCTTAAAAATATTAGAAGGCAGATAAATGTAAAAAATGGATCTATAAGGAATAAATTAAATTCTATAGTTAATTCTTCAACCCACAAAAAATATTTGCAGGATGCTATTGTAACCATTAGAGATGGACGATATGTGGTGCCTGTAAAACAAGAGTACAGGGCTAAATTTCCAGGACTAGTACATGACCAATCTTCTAGTGGAGCTACATTATTTATAGAACCTATAGCGGTTGTAGAATTGAACAATGAGTTAAAAGAGTTGCAGATAAAAGAGAAAAAGGAAATAGAAAAAATACTTCTAAAATTAACAGAGCTTGTAGCAGAAGAAAGTCAAAGTATTAGACAAAATCAAAAGATATTAGAAAAAGTAGATTTTATATTTTCAAAGGGAAAATTAGCTCTAGATATGAAAGCTTCAGAACCTATGTTAAATAAAGATGGTTATATAAATATAAAAAAGGGAAGACATCCTCTTTTAAAAGTAGAAGAAGTAGTTCCTATAGATATATATATTGGAAAGGATTTTAATACTCTAGTTATTACTGGTCCTAATACTGGAGGTAAGACTGTAACTTTAAAAACTACAGGTTTATTAACTCTAATGGCTCAATCAGGTCTTCATATACCTGCTGACTATAATTCGGAAATAGCTATATTCAATCATGTTTTTTCTGATATAGGTGATGAACAGAGCATTGAACAAAGTTTAAGCACATTTTCTTCTCATATGACTAATATAATTAATATACTAGAAAATATTAATGATAATAGTCTGGTGTTATTTGACGAATTAGGTGCAGGAACAGATCCAACAGAAGGAGCAGCTTTAGCGATGTCTATTTTAGACTATTTACATGGAATGAATATAAGAACTATAGCTACTACCCATTATAGTGAACTTAAAATTTATGCACTTACTAAAGAAGGAGTAAAAAATGCTTCTGTTGAATTTGACCTAGAAACGCTAAGTCCAACCTATAGACTTTCAATTGGAGTTCCTGGAAAGTCTAACGCTTTTGAAATATCTAAACGTCTTGGTTTAGATAATTATATAATAGATCATGCTAGAACCCTTATATCAAAAGAAAATGTAGAATTTGAAGATGTGCTTCAAACTATAGAAGAGGATAGAAAAATAGTAGAAGCCAATAAGATGGAAACTGAAAGATTAAAGCAGGAGATAAAAAGATTAAGAGAAGAATCAGATAGGGAAAAAGAAAAGATATCTGAAAGAAGAGAAAAGATAATTAGAAATGCAAAAGAAGAAGCAAGGGGCATTTTAAAAAGTGCAAAAGAAGAATCTGATACCATTGTATCGGATTTGAGAAAAATTTCATCAGATATAGAAAAAGAAAAGAATAGAAAAATACAAGAAGCACAAAATAAATTGAAAGAAAGTTTAGGAGATGTAGAGGGAGATTTGTCCAGTAGTGTATTAAATGTGAAAAGTAATAAACCACCTAAAAATTTAAAAATTGGAGAAACAGTAGAAGTTTTATCTTTAGAACAACAGGGAACAGTATTATCTACTCCAGATGAAAATGGAAATGTAAATATTCAGGTGGGAATAATGAAAGTAAATGTTCATATATCTACATTGAAAAGAGCTAAACATAAGAAAGTGGATCAATCTCAAATCAGTGCAAAAAATATAATTAAATCTAAAGCAAGAACTGTTAGTAAAGAATTGGATTTAAGGGGAGAAAGACTAGATGAGGCTCTTTTGGATATGGATAAATATTTAGATGATGCGTATATAGCTGGTCTAAAAGAAGTAATAATAATACATGGGAAAGGTACAGGAGTCTTAAGAGAGGGAATATCTAGTCTTTTAAAAAGTCATAGACATGTAAAATCATATAGATTAGGTAATTATGGTGAAGGTGGTACTGGAGTAACAGTAGTTGAATTAAAATGATTTCTTGAAATTTTAAGTATTATATTATATATTAATAATTAAACAAATTAATAAAGGAAAATTCTATGAAGAGGAGAGTAGAATATAATTTTGTTAAAGAGAACTAGGGATGGTGGGAGCTTAGTACAAATTTATATTTGAAAAGAACCTTGGAGAATACATCTGAAATGAGTAGGATGATACGTTTATAGCGTTATGAAAACAAGTGGGCAATTTGCCAATAAGAGTGGTAACACGGAGTTAACCTTCGTCTCTATATAGAGACGAAGGTTTTTTAAATATGAAGGGAGGATTTAATATGATTAATTTTAAAAATGAAGTAGCAAAATTAATTTCAGAATTAGATAATAATCTAGACAGAAAAGAAATAATGTCCCTAATTGAAGTACCTCCATCCTATGAAATGGGAGATTATGCTTTTCCATGTTTCAAGTTGGCTAAGGTATTTAGGAAAGCACCGAATCTTATTGCAGAGGATATAGTTTGCAAGATAGGAGAAAATGATTATTTTGATAAGATAGAAAGTAAAGGGCCTTATGTAAACTTTTTTATTGATAGGACAATTTTTACAGAAACTGTCCTTAAAGAAATAAAGAATAAAAAAGAAAACTATGGTTCTTCAGATATAGGTAAAGAAAAAACTGTTATAGTAGAATATTCATCACCTAATATAGCTAAACCTTTCCATATTGGTCATATAAGGACTACAATTATAGGTCATGCTCTTTATAGAATATATAGTTTCTTAGGATATGATACAGTGGCCATAAATCACTTAGGAGATTATGGAACTCAATTTGGAAAACTAATTGTGGCTTATAAAAAATGGGGCGATAGGACTACTGTAGAGAAAGATCCTATTAATGAACTATTAAAATTATATGTTAAATTTCATGAGGAAGCAGAGAAAGAAGTTAACCTTGATGATGAAGCTAGAAGATGGTTTAAGAAATTAGAAGATGGTGATGAAGAGGCATTTGAACTATGGAAATGGATGAGAGATATAAGCTTAAGAGAATTCAATAAAGTATATGATATGTTAGGAATTGAATTTGATTCTTTTACAGGAGAGAGTTTCTATTCAGATAAAATGCCAAAAGTAGTTGAAGATCTTCAGGATAAAGGTCTTTTAATTAAATCACAAGGCGCTGATATAGTAGATTTAGAACCTTTTAATATGCCACCAGCTTTAATAAGGAAAAGTGATGGCTCTACATTATATATAACTAGAGATATAGCTGCAGCTATTTATAGAAAGGAACATTATGATTTTTATAAAAATATTTATGTAGTAGGTTCAGAGCAAAATCTTCATTTTAAACAATGGAGGAAAATTATAGATTTAATGGGATATGATTGGGCAGATGATTGTATACATGTAACCTTTGGAATGGTAAGTTTAGAAGATGGTACTTTGTCCACTAGAAAAGGCAAAGTAGTCTTCTTAGAAGATGTATTTAAGAAAGCAGTAGAAAAAACGAGAGATATTATAGAAGAAAGAAATCCAAATTTAGAAAATAAAGAAGAAGTAGCAAAACAGGTAGGTATAGGGGCTATTGTATTTCAAGAATTATTTAATGGTAGAATAAAAGATTATACTTTCTCATGGGATAAAACTTTAAGCTTTGAAGGGGAGACAGGTCCCTATGTTCAATATGCCCATGCTAGGGCAAATAGCTTATTGGAAAAAGGAAATTTTTTGGTAGAAGATGAAATTGACTATTCATTATTAAAAAGGGATGAAGAAATAGATATTATAAGGCTTTTATATGATTTTCCTAATGTAATAATAGATAGTGCAGAAAAAAATGAACCATCTTTCATAACAAGACATATAGCAGAAATTGCAAAGTCATTCAATAGATTTTATCACAATTGTCCAATACTTAATGAAGAAGAAAGTCTAAGAAAATCAAGACTTCACTTAGTCTACGCCACAAAATTAGTAATAAATACAGGGCTTTCGTTATTAGGAATAGAAGCTCCTAACAAAATGTAAAGGAGAATACGAATGGAAGAAAAGAAGGTTATAAACTTTCTTTTAAATATATTTAATATGATTGATGAAGATGAAGAAAAAAAATATATATCAGAAATAACAGTTTTAACTATAAAAAGTCTTATGCCATCAAAAAAAGTAGTAGGAACTAAAGTAGATTATAAAAGATTTCATGAAGAAATGAGACTTTGGTATTATTATAGAAATGGAGAAAACCCATCTATCTTAAATAGTATAGAATTATCTGATACAGATATATATTTGAATGGTATAGATTATAGCCTTTATATTAGATTGGCTCCTATAGTATTTTCTAATAGCCAATGGGAGATTATTAAGAATGAAGTATTGAAAAATATATTATATACTACAGGTAATATAAAGATGATATTAGAGGGAGTATTATTATCTAAAATATTATTTTTAACAGCAAATAATAGTGAAGATATTGTTTTGGAATTGAAAGATGAGATAATATCTTTTTCTCAAGTGGATTTTTTAGATAGATACTCTAGATTTTTCAGAGTGCCGCCAGATGAATATTATAAAAAATTTGCTATAGACTTTGAGAGAAACAGAATAGAAATAATAAATTTACTTAATGGCATATCTTCAAATAGTTTTAATATTTTAGAAGAAGCCTTATTAGTAATTAAAGAAAATACTATAGAAGATAAATTTCATATTTTTTCTAAAGGATTATATTTTATGAAAAACAATATTTATATTGACAGCAAAGAAAGTTTAAAATTTCAACAAGATTTATGTCACTATATTTGGAGTTTAAATAAAGGAAGGATTGATCCTAAACTTTTAAGTATTGAAAAATATTATTTACCAGATATATTTTCATTTAATGAAGGTGAGGAATTCTTTCATTCTTTACTAAATAGATGTAAGGTTCTTAAAAAAGAAAAAATATCAGGAAAAATGAAAGTTTATATTTCCACAAAATCAGGCATATATATATTTAAAAAATAAAGACCCTCTATTATGAGGGTCTATTTTTCTAAATAGTTTAGGAATTCTTCTTCACTACTGTCTGCAAGTAAACTTAGTTCCTTTATTATATTATTTTTTAAAGTTAAAAAATCTGTTTGATTAGTCTTTTCTCCAGTATATTCAAGTGCTTCAAGAATTATTAACATATCTTTTTTAGACATTTCGGCAATAGAAATTTTATCAAATTCGTGCATATAGTTCATTCCTCCCCTAAATATTAATCATACTCTTCCTAATTAAGTAATATTCTATATAGTTTAACAAAATCCTTTTTTATAGTAAAAAAAGCTACAAAATGCTTTTATTTTTATAAATAGTTTTAAAGGTCTTGTGCTATAATGTAATTAATCAAAAGAAAAGGAAGGATAGATAATGAAAACAATAATAACTACTTTGAATTCTAAATTTATACACTCGTCATTATCCGTTAGATACTTAAAAAGCATATGTAGGGATATTCCAAATATAGAGGTGTATGAGTTTACAATAAATCAAAATAAAGATTATATAGCTGGGGAAATTTATAAAACAAAACCAGATATTGTAGCTTTTTCTTGTTATATTTGGAATCTAGAAGAAACTTTAAATATATGTGAAGTACTGAAAATTGTAAATCCTAGCATAAAGATAGTACTAGGAGGCCCAGAAGTTTCCTTTGACGGAGAGAATATACTTAAAAAATATAGTTTTATAGATTTTATAATATATGGAGAGGGAGAGCTAACTTTTAGGGAACTTATTATTAGGCTTATAGATAAAAAAGAGAAGTATATGGATATAAAAGGTTTAATATATAGGGAAAAGGAGAAAGTAATAATAAATGAGCCTAGACCTCTAATTAAAAATTTAGATACAATTCCTTCACCATATGAAGAATTGTCTGGATTAAAAAATAAAATAGTATACTATGAAAGCTCAAGAGGATGCCCTTTTAACTGCCAGTTCTGTCTTTCTTCAACTATAAAAGGAGTAAGATTTTTTAGTTTAGATAGGGTAAAAGAAGATTTAGGAAAACTCATAGATGCCAAGGTAAGACAAGTTAAATTTGTAGATAGAACTTTTAATACTAAAAAAGAATATGCAATGGAAATAATGAAATTTATTATGGATAAAGATCCTAAAAATATGAATTTTCATTTTGAAGTAACAGCCCATTTATTAGATAAAGAAATGTTAGATTTTTTAAGTAAAGCTAAAGAAGGACTTTTCCAATTTGAAATTGGAATCCAATCAACAAATCCAGAAACTATAAAGGCAATAGGTAGGACTACGGATATAGAAAAGGCAAAAGAAGTAACTAAAATTATAAAAAGCTATAAAAACATACATCAACATTTAGATTTGATTGCAGGTCTTCCGTATGAAGACTATAATACTTTTAGAGATTCTTTTAATGAGATATATGAATTAAGGCCAGAAAAACTTCAGTTAGGGTTTTTAAAACTGCTTAAAGGATCTGGTTTAAGAAAAAATAAAGAGAAATATGGATTTAAATTTTTGGATAGACCTCCTTATGAGGTTTTAGCAACAGAATATATTTCTTATGATGAAATGCTAAAACTAAAGACGATAGAAGATTTGTTAGAAAAATACGGAAATGAAAGTAGTTTTGAAAATTCACTTCAGTATATTATAAAAAATTATTATGATAGTCCTTTTTGTTTTTATGAAAAATTTGCTTGTTATTGGGAAGAAAAAGAATATCATAAATTATCTCATAGTAAAAAAAAGCTTTATAAAATATTATATGAATTTTATAAGGATGTAGTTAGAAAGAATTTAAATATATTTAATGAAATATTAAAATTTGATTATATTACAAATAATGTGGATTTTAATATTCCTAATTATATAAATAGAGTAGATGTAGATAAATTAAGAAGTGAAAGACATGATTTTTTACAGAACTATGAGAATTTATTAGAGTATCTACCTAGTTATAAAAATATATCTCCAAGAAAAATTATTAATGAAGTACATTTTGAGACATTTAATTTTAATATTATTGACTTTATTGATAACAATTATAGAGTTAAAGAATTAAGGAAAATGAAAACAACTTTATTATTTATTTATAAAAATAATAAAGCTTTAAATAAATGTGAAGTAAGAGATGTTACAGATAAATTTAATTCATAGAAGGAGGAATAATATTGGACTTATTTAGGGACATATTTCTTATAAATTTATCAGCATCAAAAAAGGCTTCTAAAGGGTTTTATAAAAACTGGCTTATTGTATTTACAGGGCTTGCATATACTTTTTTGAATATAATAATTTTTAGCATTACTGGTTTATTATTTAAAGGTGTATTAAGCATGTTAGCTGGGATTATAGTAGCTATAGTAACTAGTAGTTTAATTTCTAACTACTTTTATCTTTTATACAATGTAATTAAATATAATAAATTTACTTTCCAAGATTTTAAAGATGGATTTGGCCATTTTCTTTGGAAAGTATATGGAATATTTTTTATAGCATGGTTGGTAAGTTTTTTATTAGGGGGATTAAGGGGAATATTATCTGGTTCAGTTAGTAGATTAAATGCAATCATCAATATTTTAATACTAGTAATATTTAATCCATTACCAGAAATAATCTATCAAAAATCTTTATCTCCATGGGAATCTATAGTTTATTCTTTTGAATTTATGAAAGAAAATTGGGCTAATTGGTTATTACCAAATGTAATATTCTTTTTTATAATGTATAAGTTTACTGGAAATGCATTAACAGATATATTTACAACTCATTTAAACTATAATTTAGATATTAGCATTTTGGGATTATTAAAATATCTATTGGGACAAGTGCTATTTTCCTTTATAATGATATATAGAGGTTTCTTATTTGAGATTTTGAGTACTAGCACTAGGAGAAAAAGATTTTATATGAAAAAATTTTATGATTAGTAGGTGATAAATTATGGAATTAAATGATTATTTTAAAGAAAAAACTGAAAATCTGTCTTTTATTGAGTTGAAGGCAAATTCTTATATAGAAATAAATGATTATAAAATTAAAGATTATATACCATTACCAATTATTACAGATACCCTTATTGATGAAATCAAAGCTGGAGAAATGGATGAAGATATAAAGGTTTCCAATTTGATTGAAGGTATAATATATACTTTAGGGGTAGATCCACAGTTTAAATATGTAAATGAATATAAAGATATACTTTTTGCTTATAATTCTAGAATTAAAGAATATATATTCCATATTGGCGTAAAAAATTTAATGGAAGAAAAAATAGATAAAGCTATGATTTGTTTTAGAGCATTATTAATCATTGATAAAGATAATGTAGAGGGATTATTTAACTATGGAATTTCTTTAGAAGAAAAAGCTAAAGAATTTTTCAAATTAGAAAATAAAGAGAAAGGAGATGTATTTTTAAAAGAAGCAGTTAAAAGAGTAGAAACAATACTAGATATTTCACCAGAATATTCTTTAGCATATTATAAATTAGGATATTATTATAAATATTATGGACAATTTTTAAAAGCTAGGCTTATATGGGAAAAGTTTATGGTTTTAGATAAAGATGGAGAGAGAAAACAGGAAATAAGGGAAGAACTAGATATTATAGAAGATGATTCAGATTATGAAGAAGGATGTAATTTACTTTTTTCAGGAAGGCATAAAGAAGCAATTGAAAAATTTATAAATCTAAAAGGTGGACATGATTGTTGGAATTTAAATTATATGATAGGTCTTTCTTATAAGGGTATTGGTGATATAAATAAGGCCATAGAGTATTTTGTGAAAGCATTAGAATTAAACGAAAATGAAG
Organism: Anaerosalibacter massiliensis; assembly: GCA_000751555.1. Lineage (GTDB taxonomy): Bacteria > Bacillota > Clostridia > Tissierellales > Sporanaerobacteraceae > Anaerosalibacter > Anaerosalibacter massiliensis. The sequence continues at coordinate 176,201 of CCEZ01000074.1, forward strand.
TAAATATATATAATGAATTAGGAATATGTTTATTTTCTATTGGAAACTTTGAAGAAGCTATAGAAATATTTACAAGAGGAGCTGAAATAGACAGAAAGGATTATAAAATAATATGTAATCGAGGAATTGCTTATTTCCAATTAGGAATGATAGAAAAAGCTATTGAAGACATAGATAAGGCTTATAAGATAAATCCTCAAGATGAAGCGGTTAATAGATTTAGAAATGAGTTAAAATATGATGCTTAAGATATATTATTTGTAAAATATAGTAGAATAGTAAATATATTTTGAAGAAAAAGTAGGAAAAACAAAGAAATATAGAGGTAAAATGAATTAAGAAGATAAAATCTCCTGAAAATCAATATAAACGAAGTTGAACTGTTTTTAAAAACATGTTAAGTTATTAATTGTCCTTTGAAATAGGAAAATATAAAATTAAAGATATAAAGCTTAAGAAAAAAATGAAGATTTTTTAAAAAGACTATTGACAAGGATAGAAAAACATGATAAAATTTTAAATTGTTGCTTGAAATATTAATTAGATTTACTAAATAAATAATTTAAAAAAACAGTTGACAAACATTACAGAATATGCTATATTAGATAAGCAACTCAAAAGAACCTAGAAAATTGAACAGTGTAAAAAGTCCTTAAGTTAATAACTTTAAATTAAAACTTAAGTTCATA
>CCEZ01000075.1 GCA_000751555.1 Anaerosalibacter massiliensis
AAAAACTATATGCTTAATTAGCACTTTAAGTTCACTTTAACTTATATAAGATTTTACCCACTTTAAGGTTAATTTAAATAAATATATTTAAAATTCTATTTATAAAGGGAGGATTTTTTAAGATGAGATCATATAAAGATATTGAACTTTGGAAAGATATTACAGAGGAGCAATGGAATGACTGGCATTGGCAAGTACAAAATAGAATCACTGATGTAGACACTTTAAGAAAAATTATTAATCTTACTGATCAAGAAGCAAAAGATATTGGTGTAGTATTAGAGAAATTTAGAATGGGTATCACACCATATTATGCATCACTTATGGATCCTAATGATCCAAATTGTCCTGTTAGGAAGCAAGCTGTTCCAACTATAATGGAAACTCATGCTGGATTTGGAGATATGGAAGACCCATTACATGAAGATGCAGATTCACCAGTACCAGGACTTACTCATAGATATCCTGATAGAGTACTTTTCTTAATTACTGACCAATGTTCTATGTACTGTAGACATTGTACAAGAAGAAGATTTGCAGGACAAAATGATTCTGGAGTACCAATGGATAGAATTGATGCATGTATAGAATATATTAGAAATACTCCTCAAGTAAGAGATGTATTGCTTTCAGGTGGAGATTGTCTATTAGTAGAAGATGATAAATTAGAATATATATTTAAAAAATTAAGAGAAATTCCTCACGTAGAAATAGTTAGATTAGGATCACGTACACCAGTAGTTATGCCAATGAGAATTACAGATGATCTAGTAAATATGTTTAAAAAATATCATCCAGTTTGGTTAAATACACATTTTAACCATCCAAAAGAAATTACTCCTGAAGCAGAAGAAGCTTGTAGAAAATTAGCAGATGCTGGTATTCCACTAGGAAATCAATCTGTACTTCTAAGAGGAGTTAATGATTGCCCAAATACTATGTTAGAACTAGTAAGAAACTTAGTTAAGATAAGAGTAAGACCTTATTATATTTACCAATGTGATTTATCCATGGGTATTGAACATTTCAGAACTAAAGTTTCAAAAGGTCTAGAAATTATGGAATCTTTAAGAGGACATACTTCAGGATATGCAGTACCAACATTTGTAGTTGATGCTCCAGGAGGAGGAGGAAAAACTCCAGTTATGCCTCAATATCTAATTAGTATGTCACCATCAAAAGTTATATTAAGAAACTATGAAGGTGTTATTACAACTTATACAGAACCTCAATATATAGAAGAAGAATGTAATTGTGAAGCATGTCAAAAACAAAAACATTCTGGTGGAGTTGCAGGATTATTTGAAGGAAAAGAAGTAAGAGTTTTAGAGCCTACAAAAATGGAAAGAAGAGATAGATCAGAAAAATTGCATAAATAATTAAGTACTAATATAGAAAGAAGGGGTGTTCTAATTGTCTTTATTAAAGCTGGTAAGGGAAAAGTACAAAACTATATCCATAGTAGGAATGGCTAAAAATACAGGAAAAACTATGACATTAAACCATCTTATAGAAGAAGCTATAGAAGAATCTGTAACGATTGGTATTACATCTATAGGTAGAGATGGAGAAAGTTTAGATTTAGTCACAGAAACGGAAAAGCCAAAGATATTTGTAGAAGAAGGAACCCTGGTAGCTACTACTGCAGATATGCTTTTTATGGGTGATGCAAAAGTTGAAATTATCAGCGTAACTGACTATAAAACACCCCTTGGTTCTATAATTATTGGACGGGTCAAGGATAGTGGATATGTTCAAATAGGAGGTCCCCAAACTGTAAAAGAAACAAAAGAAGTAGCTAACAAAATGTTAGAACTTGGGGCAGAATTTGTTATTATAGATGGAGCCTTGGATAGGATATCTTCGGCAGCCCCCTCTGTTTCAGAAGGTACTATCCTATCTACAGGTGCCACATTAAGTAGAACTGTTGATAAAGTTATAGAAGAAACATTACATGTAGTAAATTTATTTAAGTTACCTGAGATTGAAGATGAAAAAGCGAAGCCATTGGTAGAGAATATTATAAAGTCTGGAAAAGTCTGCCTCATAAATAAAGATTATGAACTAAAGCCATTGAAAGTACGGACAGCTTTAAGTTGCGGAAATATTATTGGGGATCATATAAAAGAAGATACTAAATATGTAGTAGTATCCGGATCCTTAGTAAAAAATACTATAGAAGATATTATAAAGACAACAAGAAGGTATAAAGACATAAAGATAATAATTAGTGATGGTACTAAAGTATTTATTAAGCCAAAAGATTGGATTAGATTCCAACATTACGGTGTGAAAGTAGAAGTTTTAAATAGTATAAATCTTATAGCTATTACAACAAATCCTTATGCACCAGAAGGATACTATTTTGATCCAAATGATTTTTTAGAAAAGATGAGGGCTTATGTAAAGGGAGTGCCAGTCATGGATGTAGTACTTGGTGGTGATGAGTATGGAATTTATGAATAGTTTAGCAAGAGAAAGTTTGGAGTTAGATTATGTATTAAATAGGATAAGAACCTATACCCCTTACGGAAAAGGATACAAAGAAAGTATTAAACCTTACCTTTCTGGAGAAGAAGATGAGTTGGAAAAAGAACTTGAAAAAGTAGAAAAATCTTTAATATATGCAAAAGATAATAATTTTTCAAGGGAAATAGAGGATATATTTGTCCATATAAAGGATTTAAGAACTTCAGTGAGAAGAACTATGGAAGGTTGTGTTCTATCTGAAATAGAATTGTTTGAAATAAAGATTTTTCTATTTCTAATAAGAGATTTAGACAATCTTTTGAAAAAATATGGGATGGATAAATGGGACGATATAAATATAGAACCTATGGAAAAACTTGAAAAATTGTTAGATCCAGAAGATACAAAAATTGCCACCTTCTATATATATGATTCTTATTCGAAAAAGCTTAGAAATATAAGGGAAAACAAAAAAGAAGTGGACAAAGAAATCAAAAAAGAGAAAAAAGAATTAAAATCAAAGGCTAGAGAAGACTTAAATGTACGATTTCGCCCAGATGGTTCCCTAGTTGTTTCTAAAGAAAATCAAAATCTTCTAGGAAAGATTGAAAAAAGTTCTTATTTAACCTATGTTTCAGAAACCTATATGAATGTAAAATTTAATTTAAAATCTACAGACAAAATTATTAATTTAGAAAAAAAGCTTTTCTATCTTAAGGAGCAAGAAGAAGAAGAAGAATATAAGATCCGTCGAGAAATAAGTAAGCAAATAGCTAATAACAGAAAGAAATTTTTTAGAAATATGGCTAGTATTGGGAAATTAGATTTTATCTTAGGAAAAGCTAAATTTGCTATAGAAATTAATGGAGTTAAACCAAGGATATTGAAAGAACATTGTCTTATTATCGAAGAAGGTAGACATCCAAAGGTAGAAGAGTTTCTAAATAAAAAAGAATTAGAGTTCACTCCAATATCTGTGAATTTAAAAGAAGGTGCCACCTGTATTACAGGTGCTAATATGGGAGGTAAAACTGTAAGCTTAAAATTAGTAGGACTTCTTTTAGCAATGGCCCAATATGGACTTTTTGTACCGGCTGCTAAAATGGAAGCTGGATTAAATAATTTCATATGTACATCTATTGGAGATATGCAGTCAACTGATAAAGGACTTAGTACTTTTGGTGGAGAAATAAAACTAGTTCAAGAAGCCATTGAAAGGGCCGATAAAAAAGGACTAATACTTATTGATGAACTAGCTCGTGGAACTAATCCACAGGAAGGATACGCCATATCGAAAGCACTTATAAATTTCTTAAGAAATAAGAACTCAATAACATTAGTTACAACTCATTATGACAATATTGCAGATATGGAAGAGGTAGCTCATCTTCAAGTAGTAGGACTATCAGAAATAGAATTTGAAAAATTAGAGGATGAACTGAAAGATAGGAAATCAGATAAGATGGACATAATAAATAGGTATATGGATTATAGACTTATAGAAGTGAAAAACAAAAAAGAAGTTCCAAAAGATGCTTTAAATATTGCGCGATTGATGGGATTAGATGAAGCTATAATTATTGAAGCAGAAAATATATTGGAAGAAAAATAAAGGAGGTCATACTGTGGAAAGCAAATTAAATCTTGATCCAAAACTAATTGAGAGTGCCAGAACAGCAGCTAGCAATATTGCAGAAGATGTCCAAGAGTTCATAGATGAACATACTACTACATCTACAGAAAGGACTGTTGCTAGGCTTCTTGGAATTGATGGAGTAGACGAAATTGACAGACCACTTCCAAATATTATAATAGATAATATAAAAGAAGGCGGTGGACTAGGAAGAGGAGCGGCATTTTGGATTGGAAATGCCATAGTTCAAACTGGAGATGATCCACAAACTATAGCAGAGAAAATATCTAGAGGAGAACTAGATATAACTAGGCTAGAAATAGCCAGCGATGAAAAAATTAAAGAAGCCATTTATCCAATAGCGGAAGAAAATGTAGCAAAAATTAAAAAGAATAGAGAAAAAAGAGATAATTATTTAAATACTATAGGTGAAGGTACTCAACCATATATTTATGTTATAGTTGCTACAGGAAATATTTATGAAGATATTATACAAGCTCAAGCAGCAGCAAAACAAGGTGCAGATATTATAGCAGTTATTAGAACTACAGGACAAAGTTTACTTGACTATGTTCCTTATGGTGCAACAACTGAAGGTTTTGGTGGAACATATGCTACTCAAGAAAACTTCAGACTAATGAGAAAAGCTTTAGATGAAGTAGGAGAAGAAGTAGGTAGATATATTAGGCTTTGTAACTACTGTTCAGGGCTTTGTATGCCAGAAATTGCAGCTATGGGTGCATTAGAAAGATTAGATGTAATGTTAAATGATGCATTATACGGAATACTATTTAGAGATATAAATATGCAAAGAACCTTAGTAGACCAATATTTCTCAAGAGTTATAAATGGTTATGCAGGAATTATAATAAATACAGGTGAGGACAATTATCTAACTACAGATGATGCAGTAGAAGCAGCTCATACTGTACTTGCTAGTCAATTTATAAACGAACAATTTGCATTAAAAGCAGGACTTCCAGAAGAACAAATGGGATTAGGTCATGCTTTTGAGATGGATCCAGATCTAGAAAATGGATTTTTATATGAACTTGCACAAGCTCAAATGGCAAGAGAAATATTCCCTAATGCACCATTGAAATATATGCCTCCAACTAAATTTATGACAGGAAATATATTTAAAGGGCATGTACAAGATGCATTATTTAATATGATAGCTATAATGACTAATCAAGGTCTTCAATTACTTGGAATGCTTACTGAAGCAATACACACTCCTCATTTACATGATAGATTTTTGTCAATTGAAAATGCAGAGTATATTTTCAACAATGCTAAGGATTTAGGAAATGAAATTCGATTTAAAGATGGTGGAATAATTGACAAGAGAGCTCAAGAAGTATTAAAGAATGCAGAGGAACTTCTAAGACAAATTGAAGAAGAAGGACTATTCCCTACTATTGAAAGAGGTCAATTTGGTGGTGTAAAAAGACCTAGGGATGGAGGAAAAGGTCTTGATGGAGTGTCCAAGAAGGATACAGGATATTTTAATCCATTCATTGACCTAATGCTTGGAGGTGAAAAATAATGGCAGTAGCAACTGAAAAAGTAGATTTAACAAAAGTTAAACCTTATGGAGATACAATGAATGATGGAATGGTTCAACTAGGATTTACACTACCAGTGCCAGATGGAGATGAAGCAGTTGAAGCCGCAAAGCAATTAGTAAAAAAGATGGGATTAAATGAACCAAGTGTTGTTTATCATGAAGATTTAGGAATTGGATACACTTATTTTGTAGTATATGGAAAATGCCAACATACTGTTGACTATTCAAAGATTGAAGTACCTAAAGTTGAAGTTGATACTATGAGTAAATCTGAAGTAGAAGAATATATAAAAGAAAATATAAAAAGAGATGTAACTATAGTGGGAGCCTGTACAGGTACAGATGCCCACACAGTAGGAATAGATGCTATTATGAATATGAAAGGCTATGCTGGGCATTTTGGCCTAGAAAGATATGAAGGAATAGAAGCGGTAAATATGGGAAGTCAAGTACCCAATGAAGAATTAGTAGCAAAGGCAATAGAATTAAATGCAGATGCTATATTAGTTTCTCAGGTAGTAACTCAAAAAGATGTTCATATACCAAATTTAACAGAATTAGTAGAACTACTTGAAGCAGAAGGATTAAGAGATAAGATAGTATTAGTTTGTGGAGGACCAAGACTTTCACACGAACTTGCAAAAGAACTTGGCTATGATGCAGGTTTTGGAACTGGAAGTTTTGCAGAAGATGTAGCTAGTTTTGTAGTTACAGAGATAGTAGACAGAAACCTTATATAATATAATTAATAAAAAAACTGTGTGGTTAAAGATAAATAAATTTAACTTACACAGTTTTTTATTAATTTAAATCTGTAAAAGCATAAAAAATATAAGGCATATTTATACATACTAAAATCTAATATTATAGTTAAGCATATAAAGATATATGAAAAGAATATTGAATTTTAGCTAATTTATTTTAGAGGATTAAAACATTTTAAAATAAATTAGCTTTTTTACTTGTATATATATTCAATATGTATTATAATTTATAAATTATAATACATATTTTTCAAGGGAAATTTAGATAAAACTAAGATAATAAAGGTAAAGGTAATATCTAATTTTCACAACAATATCTATAAGTTTTGGATTATTAAAAAAAGAATGGAGTGATTAAAATGAAGAATAAAGTGGAAATATTAGTTAAAGAGTTGAAAGAAGAATTAATAGAACTAAGTGAATTCATATATCATAATCCTGAATTAGGATATAAAGAATTTAAATCTTGTAAAGCTCATGTACATATTCTTAAAAAACATGGATTTCATGTAGAAGAGAATTTTTTAGGTATAGATACTGCTTTTAGAGCAGAATATAAAAGAGAAAAAGAAGGACCAACTATAGCCTACCTTTCAGAATATGATGCACTTCCTGAAATAGGCCATGGCTGCGGGCATAATCTACTAGGGACTGTAAGTACAGGTTCAGGAATTATATTAAGTAAGTTGATAGATAAGATAGGAGGTAAGGTTGTAGTATTAGGAACCCCAGCTGAAGAAACAAGTGGTGCAAAAGTTATTATGGCAGATAAAGGGGCATTTAATGATGTAGATGTAGCTTTAATTGCTCATCCAGCAGGTGAATATTATAAAAGTGGTTCTTCTAAAGCTTTAGAACCTATTCAATTCACATTTAGGGGGAAATCTGCTCATGCATCAGCAGCTCCTGAACAAGGAATAAATGCATTAGATGCAGTCATTTTAACATTTAATGCAATAAATGCTTTAAGAGAACATATAAAACCTTCTGCTAAGATTCATGGAATTATAAAAAGAGGCGGGGAAGCTGCAAATATAGTTCCAGATTTAGCTATAGCTCAATTTTATGTAAGAGCAGCAACAAAGAATTATTTAAATGAATTAAGTGAAAAAGTAAAAAAATGTGCAAAAGGAGCAAGTCTTGCAACAGGAACTAAACTAAAAATAGAAAAGTATGAACTAGGCTATGACAATTTAATTACAAATAATAATTTACAAGGAACTTTTATTAAGAATTTAAATAAGGTTGGAATTAAAAATATAAATGAGCCCTTGTTTTCATCAGGTTCTACAGATGTGGGAAATGTAAGTCAAGTATGTCCGGCTATACATCCTAGTTTTGGTATATGTGAAGAAGGAAAAACATTTCCTGCTCATACTATTGAATTTGCTGAGGCTACTTTAACAGATATTGCTTATTATAATATGGCTAAGACTATTAGTGCATTAGTGCTGACAGGAGTAGATATAATTACAGATAAGGAACTCTTAAATAAAATAAAAGAAGAACACAAATTAGCTATAGCAGTATCTTAAGGCGTTAAAAAATAAATCTATCCAATTAATTGGATAGATTTATTTTTTAACGCCTTTCATAGATATGATTTTCAAGTAAAATTTAGTAAGTTTAATTTTGTCATACTTAATAAAAATTATTATATATATCTTTGAAAAAAATGATAAGTTGACATTAAAAGTGGTATATATATAATGTAATTAATAATGAAAATCATTATCATAGGAAGGAGATATTTATGAATAAAGATTTATTATTAAAAATAGATGATTTAAAGGTCTCTGTAGGAGATAGAAATATATTAAAAGGACTTAATTTAGAAATAAATAGCGGAGAAACTCATTTAATAATGGGGCCAAATGGGGCTGGAAAGTCTACTCTTGGAAATGTATTGATGGGACATCCAGAATATAAAATAGATGGTGGAAATATTTATTTTCAAGGAGAAGATATAAATAAGCTTTCAGTAAATGAAAGAGCTAAGAAAGGTTTATTTCTTTCTTTCCAATACCCAGAGGAGATTCATGGAGTAACAGTAGAAAGTTTTCTAAGGACTTCAAAATCAGCCGTTACAGGAAAAAATATATCAATACTAAAATTTCAAAAAGAACTCAAGGAAAAAATGGATTTATTAGAAATTCCTGAAGAATATAAAGATAGATATCTAAATGTAGGATTTTCAGGGGGAGAAAAAAAGAAGAATGAAATTCTTCAAATGGCTATTTTAAATCCTAAATTAGCTATATTAGATGAGACAGACTCTGGATTAGATGTAGATGCTATAAAAACTATATATGAAGGAATAAATACTCTTAAAGATGGAAAGAAATCCTTCCTAGTTATAACTCATTATAATAAAATATTGGATTATTTAGAGCCAGATTATGTTCATATATTAGTAGATGGGAAAATAGTAGAGACAGGTAAGGCAGATCTTGCTGATAAAATAGAAGAATTAGGTTATGAAAACTTCAAAATGTAATTTGAAGAAGGAGAGATAAAAATGGAACCTAGAAAGAAGACTTATGTAAAGGATATAGATAGAACTATCTATGATATAGCAAACAAAGAAAGACCTCGTTTTGCAACTATAAAGGGCTTAAATGAAGATATAATAAGAGAAATATCAAAGCAAAAAGCTGAACCTAAGTGGATGCTTGATCTTAGATTGAGATCTTTAAAAATATATAATAGCAAACCAGTACCTACTTGGGGGCCGGATCTTTCTGAACTTGATTTAGATAATATAGTCCATTATATTAGACCAGATATGGATATGAGCCATAGTTGGGAAGAAGTACCAGAAGATATAAAAGACACCTTTGAAAGACTTGGAATACCTCAGGCAGAAAGAGAATCCTTGGCAGGAGTAGGAGCCCAATATGATTCAGAAGTTGTATATCATAATACTAAAGATGAATTGACTAAACAAGGTGTAGTTTATCTAGATATGGAAACAGCTGTTAAAGAGTATGAAGATATAGTTAAAGAATATTTTATGACTCTAATACCTCCAGAATATCACAAATATGCAGCATTACATGGAGCAGTATGGTCTGGTGGCTCTTTTGTATATGTGCCAAAAGGTGTGAAAGTAGATATTCCTATACAATCCTATTTTAGGCTCAATGCAAAAGGAGCGGGTCAATTTGAACATACTTTAATAATAGTAGATGAAGGGGCAGATCTCCATTTTATAGAGGGCTGTTCAGCACCAGTATATAATGTTCAAAATGTTCATGCAGGAGCAGTAGAGTTATTTATTAGAAAAAGGGCTAAGCTGAGATATTCTACTATAGAAAATTGGTCAAAGAATATGTACAATTTAAATACAAAAAGGGCATTAGTAGAAGAAGAAGGGACAATAGAATGGGTGTCTGGTTCCTTTGGTTCTAGAATTTCCATGCTCTATCCTATGAGTATTTTAAAAGGAAGAAGGGCAAAATCAGAATTTACAGGAGTTACTTTTGCTGGTGAAGGACAAATATTGGATACTGGAGCAAAGGCACTTTTGGCAGCTCCTGAAACTTCTTGTGTTATAAATTCAAAATCCATATCTAAATCAGGAGGAGTAGCAATGTATAGAGGTCTTCTTCAAGCAACTAAAGAAGCAAAGGGTGCTAAGGCTAGTGTAAACTGCGAATCTCTAATGCTTGACAATGAATCAAGATCAGATACTCTCCCTATTATGGAATTCAAAAATGATAATATAGATATAGGTCATGAAGCTAAAATTGGAAGAATATCTGATGAAAGTATATTTTATCTTATGAGTAGAGGCTTGAGTGAAGAAGAAGCTAAGGCTATGATAGTAAGAGGATTTGTAGAGCCTATTACTAAGGAATTGCCACTAGAATATGCTGTAGAATTAAATAATCTTATAGATATTGAATTAGAAGGTACAATAGGTTAGGAGGATGGAATATGTTCCAGAATTATAAAAAGCAAAATATTAAAGAATATGAAAGACTTCCTAATCCATATTGGAAGAGAATAAATGAAAATATTGTATTTCCAGAAGCTATTTCAGATTATAATAAAAATATTGTATCTGAAAAGAATTTTAAACTCATAGAAAATATGGATGAAGATCTATGGTTTAAGTATATAGGATATTTAGAGTTAGATAAAAATCATGGATTAGGTGAAAAGTTTCTAAGATTTGCAGAAGGCTTTTCAAATACTGGTGTTTTCATAGATATTGAAGCTAATAGTTTAGGAAATAAATCAAAAATAAATATGAATATAGATTCAGACAATCCCATTTTAGTAGATCATAATCTTGTTATAGTTAGAAAAAACAGCGAATTAGATATATATATTAATTATGAAGATGATGGAAAAACTAATGGATTCCACAATGGATTTACAAAGATATATGTAGAAGATGGAGCAAAACTAAATATATATAAGATACAAAACTATTCTAATAAAATTAAACATTTTGATTCTAGTACAATATTTGTAGATGAAGATGCAGAAATAAATATAGTAGATATTCAACTTGGTTCAAAATTAAAAGGTACTAATTATGATGTTCAACTTAAAGGGAATAGAAGTTTCTGTGATATAAAGAATGTATATTTAGGAACAGATAATAATAAAATGGATTTTAATTATCATTTTGATTTTTTAGGTAGAGAATCAGAAGGTTATATAGAATCATCAGGTGCTCTTACAGATGAATCTTGGAAAGTTTTCAGAAGTACAGAAAATTTTATTAAAGGTTGCAAGAAGGCAGAAGGTAGTGCCAAAGAATATGTAACCTTGCTTAACAAGAATATAAAAAGTCATGCTATTCCAGCGTTATTTGCTACAGAAGATGATATAATTGGAGATCATGCTGCTAGTGCAGGGCAATTAGATGAAAATAAGATGTTCTATCTAATGAGCAGAGGATTAGATGAAGAAAGGGCTAAAATTCTTGTAGTAGAATCATCTTTTGCTCCTATATTAGAAAGCTTATCTGACAAGGAAGTGAAGGCTGATATATTGAAACTTGTAAAGGATAGGCTGGGGAGGAATTAAAATGAAAGATTTTAAAAATGATTTTAGAATTCTAAAAGAGAAGGTAAACGGAAGCACTATAGCCTATTTAGATAATGGAGCTACTACTCAAAAGTCTTTCCAAGTAATAGAAGCAATAGAAAAGTATAATAAGCTATATAATGGAAATCCCCATAGAGGAGCCCATTATTTAAGTATAAAAGCTACAGAGTTATATGAAAATGCTAGAAAAAAAGTAGCTAAATTTATAGGAATAAAAGATTCAAGGGAGATAATATTTACTAAAAATGCTACAGAAGCTTTAAATCTTATAGCTTATTCTTATGGTATGAACAGTTTGAAAAAAGGAGATGAAATACTTCTTTCCATCACTAATCATCATAGTAATATAGTTCCTTGGCAAATGGTAGCTAAAAAAACTGGTGCCAAAATTGTATATTTGAACTGTGATGAAAAAGGTCAGATAAAGAAAGAAGATATAGATAGGAAAATAAATGAAAATACAAAAATCATAAGTATATCCCATTTAACCAATGTATTTGGAGTAGTACACCCTATTGAATATATTATAGAAAAAGGCAGAAAATACTCAGCTACTATTATAGTCGATGGAGCTCAAAGTGTACCTCATATGAATATAGATATGGAAAAATTAAATCCAGATTTTCTAGTGTTTTCAGGTCATAAAATGTTATCTTCTATGGGAATTGGAGTCCTTTATGGAAAAATTGAAAGATTAGAGAAAATGGAACCATTTTTATTTGGTGGAGATATGATTGAATATGTAGATCTTTATGATACAAGTTTTAATGAAGTTCCATATAAATTTGAAGCAGGAACACAGAATGTAGAAGGGGCTGTTTCTTTATCATCAGCTATAGATTATATTGAGAATATAGGAATTGGTAGGATAGAATCTATAGAAGGTGAGTTACTAAGGTATACAGTGGAAAAAATGAAGGAAAATAAATATATAGAAATCTACGGGGGAGATGATTTAACTAATAGAAAGAGTATGATATCTTTCAATGTGAAAGATGTCCATCCTCATGATGTGGCTACTATACTAGATAGTGATAATATAGCCATAAGAGCAGGGCATCATTGTACTCAACCATTTATGAAATATATGGGACTTAATTCAACTTGTAGGGCTAGTTTCTATTTTTATAATACATTTGAGGACATAGACAGACTAATTGATTCTCTTAAAAAAGTAAGGGGTGTTTTAGGATATGAGTATTAATCAAATATATACAGAGCTTATAAGAGAGCATAATAAAAACCCTATAAATAAAAAAGAAATATCTGATGCCACTATTTCAGAAAAAGGACATAACCCAAGCTGTGGAGATGAAATAACTCTTCATTTAAAAGTAGATAATGATATTATAGTAGATGCTTCTTTTTCAGGAGTAGGTTGTGCAATATCACAGGCTTCTACTTCCATGATGATAGATATAATGAAAGGTAAAACAGTAAATGAAGCTGAAAAAATTGCAAATATTTTTTTAAGAATGATAAGAAAAGAAATAGATGATGAAGAAGAAGATTTGAGTATACTAGGGGATGCTGTATTTTTAGAAAACATATCTAATATGCCAGCAAGGGTAAAATGTAGTGTCCTACCTTGGCATACCCTTAAGATATCTTTAGAAAAGCTTAATAATAGTAAATAAAATTTTGTTATAATCCTTCCTTTTAAAATAGACGCTTATTTGGTAATATAGGACTATAGGCATATAAAATATATGGGAAGGTGAAGACATGGATGACAAAATAAGGGGAGAGATATCAGCACTTAGAAAGGATTTGCTAGGTTTAAGATCTGATGTTTCAGGGATAAAAAATGATTTGACAACTTTGAAAGGATATGTATTTAGATTAGAGAGCAAGATAGATAATGACCTTAAAGCGATTTCCAATGGAAATAGAAAAAGTATAGATGCTATTAAAAGTTTAGAAAGAGAAATAAAGGATTTAAATAAAAATATAGATAAAAAGGTAAAGGAATGGGAAAGATTCAAAGGATTTTGAAATTATTTCTTCAAAAATAAATAGGAATATAATAAGCCAGTGAGATTATTTCACTGGCCTATTATACTTCTATTTTTATTATTATAGAATTTAGTTAAAGCTGGAATAAGTAAAAATTGAATTATAATTCCTGGTATTGCTGTAATAGTTGTTCTTTTAATGAATGTGAGTGGAGAAGGTAAATTAAGTTCAAAAGCCAAAGTAAAAAGCATTATTGATAAAGCTCCTCCTACTCGTCCTAATATCATAGAAAATATTAAAGATGGCATAAGTTTTATTCCTAATTTTTTATAAAACACCCCACTAATAAATCCATAAAGACCTAGCTCTATTGTCATCACCCAAAGAAAAGGCATAGTTGGTATATTAGTTATAAGATAACTAAGTATCGGGGTAAGTATTCCTACTATCAGCCCTAAAGATGGTCCTAGTACAAGGCCACTAAATAATACTGGAATATGCATAGGTGAAAAAATAGTTCCATTAATCCCAAAGAAATGAAATGCCATTGGTAGTACAATGCCTATTATAATTAATATAGCTGCCATAATTAAATCTTTTGTTTTATACTTCATATAAAATCCCCTCTCTTGTATAATTAAAGCCCATCTTATTATACTATTTTACTTTAAATTCTTCTAATTCTTTTTTCAAGTTTTTGGATAAGGTAAATAAATCTCTAGATTGTTCTTTTATTTTCCAAGTATTTTTTACTTGTTCATTAGATATAGAAGAAATATTTCCTATTTTTTCGGATATAGACATATTAGCAGAGGAGATATTTTCTCTAGAAGCAAATAATTCATCCTTACTATTTATAATTTCATTTAATATTTCTAAATTTTCATCTATATTAAATTGGCTATATTTTAAAAATTCATCTACTGCATAGTTATATTTATCAATATTTTCGAATTTCTTATTTTGAGTTTGAAGATTATTTTTAGTGTTATTTATATCAGTTTGTAAATTATTTAGATTTTCTTCAATATTTTCAAAAGTAACAGAAATAGATTTTATAGTTTTTTCAATATCATCACTTATTATTTTGATTTCTTTATTAGCCTCAGGTTGTCTATTGCTATCATCCTCTACATTGGCTATTAGTGTTAGAAGACCTATTTTCTCAGTGGAATTTTCTATATTCTCTACTAATTTTTCTAAATTCTTAATGTAGGTTCTTAGGCTATCTGTCCTATCTATATTATCTTCCAATAATACAGTCAGATTGTTGATTTCTTGGTTTAAATAGTTAAGTGAATCTTTTCCCTTTAAAACTAGTTTAACTTTATTATTTACATCTTGCTTCATAATAGTAAGTGAATCATCTATTCCATGTATCTTTTCATATACCTCACTTAATTCACTAAATGCATCCTCTAAATAATCATTTTGAGCAGCTAAACTTAGTTTTATATCTTCAGCCATATACTTTAACTTTCCATTATTTATCTCTTCATCCTTTGAGATTAACTCTAAGGTCTTAGAATAATGCCTTACATTACCAGTCATGCGGACAACATCTTTAATAGTATTGTTCAATTTATTACTCATAAAATTAAACTCTCTAGCTGTATCGTAGACCTTGCTATTTTTAGGAATTTTATCAATATCAATCTGATTTGTAAAATCCCCACTTCGAACTTTTTTAACATGGCTAGATATGTGACTAAAGTCCTTATGAAATGAGAACAAAAATATGAGTAGAACTATAGCAACTATTAAACTTATAGTAAAAGTATTTACATATTTACTTAAACCTGTAACTGGCAGTTCATTATTTTTAATTAAATTTGAGATCTGATGGTAGGATGTATAGAATAATCCAGCTGTTAAAACACCTACTAAAGCTAGTAAAATAGCGAACTTCCATTTTCGTACCCTAACTGTTTTTAAGGTTTTTTCTTTCATTGAGATCCCCCTTAATTAATTCGTAAATTGTTATTTTTTTCCCACTGTTATTATTTTATTTTAGATATAGACAGAAAACAAGGAGTCAAAAGACTCATTTTTACAGTTTATATGAGATTTAGAGATTTTTTTAAAATTTTTGTCAATTTATAAAGTGAAAAAATTCTAAATGACAAGATATTCAATCGTTTTCCATTTTTTTAAAAAAGCATTTGAAAATGTCAGAAAATTTAGAACGGTTTTTATTGTAGTTGTTTAGGACAAGTGATATAATCTCAAACAAGAAAACAATGGAAAAACATAGGAGGTGAATAGTAAAGCAAGGAACAAAAAATTATAAAACAGGGGGTATAGGGATAAATGGAAGAAAGGAAAAGTGTTAAAAAGCTACTTTCAGTTTTGCTTGTATTTGTACTTTTATTTAGTTCACTTGCAACTTTTGCTCAAGGGAATGCAAATGATGAAGTTAAAAGTTTAAAGAAGGATCTAAAAAAACAAGCAAAAGAAAAAATCCATTCAGATGTACAGAAGGCAATTAAAAAGAGTGATGATGTAGAGGTATTAGTTTATTTAAAAGATAGGATAGATCCAAATAAGGTAGCAAAATCCAATGTAGAAGGAAAAACTCCTTATGAAAGAAAATTATCATCTAGGAAAGCAGTATTAAATGCTCTCATAGATAAGGCAGAAACTAGCCAACTAAATTTAATAAAATATCTAGAACAAGAAAAAAAGAAAGGTAAAGTATCAGATTTTGAATCTCACTATATAGTAAATATGGTCTATGTAAAAGGGGATAAAGATACAGTAGAAAATATATCTTATATGGATGAAGTAGAAAAAGTATATCTAAATAAAAAAATAGATGATGGCAGACCTGATCCTAAGAGGATGAAAGGTATTTTAGAAAATGATAATGAATTGGAATGGAATATAGAGAGAGTAGGGGCACCATTAGCTTGGGACCTAGGAATAGAAGGCTCAGGCGCAGTAGTAGGTCTAATTGACACAGGGGCAGACTGGACTCATGAAGCCTTAAAAACAAGCTGGAGGGGATATGATCCTAATAACCCAGACAAACCAATTTCAGAAGGAAACTGGTTTGATGCTGTATCTGGTAGGAATATGCCTTATGATGACCCAAGTGTACCTCATGGAAGTCATGTTCTTGGAACAATACTTGGTCAAGGACCAGAAGGGAAAAATAAAATAGGTGTAGCACCAAAGGCAAAATGGATAGCAGCAAAAGCTTTCACTGAAGACGGAGGATATGATAATTGGCTTCTTTCAGCAGGAGAATGGATGTTGGCACCAGGAGGAGACCCTTCATTAGCACCAGATGTGATAAATAACTCTTGGAGTAGTGGTGGAGGAAATACCTTTGATGAATGGTATAGAGACATGGTAAAGGCTTGGAGAGCAGCAGGGATATTGCCAGTATTTGCAGCAGGGAATGAAAGATTGGGCCCATCTCAGCCAGGTTCTATTCCTAATCCAGCTAACTATCCAGAAAGTTTTGCTGTAGCAGCTACAGATAAAAATGATAAAAGAGCAAGTTTTTCTAAACAAGGTCCTGGACCTTATGGAGATGATATAAAACCAGAAATATCAGCACCAGGAGTGGGAATACGCTCTTCAGTACCAGGAGGATATGAAGGAGGTTGGAATGGTACAAGTATGGCAACTCCTCATATAGTAGGGGCTACAGCGTTGTTATTATCATCTAATAATTCTCTTACACCAGATGAAATAGAAAATATAATTCAAAGTACGGCAACTCCATTAACAGATTCTCAATATAAAGAATCGCCAAACTTTGGATATGGCTATGGGCTTTTAAATGTATTTGATGCAGTTTCAGAAATTTCAACAGGTAGTGGGACTATTAAAGGTAGAGTTATAATAGATGGTGAAGATATAGATGATCCAGAAATAGAACATGAAGCTATGAAAGAATGTTTTATAGGGGCAGATATTCCTATAGAAGCTAAAATAAAAGATGATATATCTATTGTAGATACTCAACTTTTCGTAAAACAAGATTCAAGTAAATATTGGATAGTTCTACCTATGGAATTAGAGTCGGGAAATGAAAAAGAAGGTGTTTATAAAGCTACTATACCTGCTGATTTAATTAAAGAACCAGGTATTTCATATAAAATTAAAGTAAGGGATTTTGGGGGAAATGTAGTAGAGACAGAAGAATATAGCATAAAGGTAAAATTTGGCATATTGCCAGGTGAATATAAAACAGATTTTGAAACTTATCCACTAGGATGGACCTTAGGAGGAGACTGGGAATGGGGTACTCCTTCACCTAATATAGGAGGACCAAAGCCTTATAGTGGAGAAAAACTCATAGGTACAAAATTAGATGGAAATTATCCAAATAACTCAGATAGTTTGCTTATTACTCCTCCTATAGATTTAAGAGGTGAAAATATAGATGAAGTTTCATTTAAATTTTTCCATTGGTATGAAACAGAAAATAGATATGATAAAGGACAAATTTTAATAACTAATGACTATGGAGAAAATTGGACAGAAATAGGTCCTATGTATTCAGGGGATGGAAAGACATGGGAAGAAGTAGCTATAGACTTAAAAGAGTATTTAGGGTCCAAGAATCCAATTTTTATAGGATTTAGATTTACTTCAGATATTTCTATAAATAAATTAGGATGGTATATAGATAATGTATCTTTAGAAGCAGTAGATTCTGATGAAGATATAGATATTAGAAATAAAGAAATGGAAAAACCTGAGGAAAAAACTATAGAAAAACTAAAAGAAGGTTATGTTGAGCCAAAAGATTTAGAATACAAAATTGAGAAAAGTAATAAAAAGTCTATAGATAAATATGAAAAAATATTAGATGAGGCAAAACCTAAGGATATAAAACTATCTGGAATTCCAGCAGATGCTACAGTAACAGTCTTGGAAACAGGTAGAAGTGTAAGGACTGATCCAAGAGATGGAAGCTATTTATTGAAACATGTTGCAAATAAAAATGGAGAAAGCTGGACTCTTAGGGCAGAGGCTTATGGTTATTATCCAAAAGAAATAAAAGTAAGTTTAAATGATGGAGAAACTATAAAGAAAAACTTTAATCTAGACTCAATACCTACGGGAAGAGTAGTAGGTAGAGTATTTGATAGACATTCAAAGGAACCTGCTAAAAATGCAAGAATTAGAGTGAAGGAAGATTCAAGAATTGAAGAAGTAGTATCTGATGAAGAGGGAAGATTTACTATACCAGCTATATTTGAAGGTAGCTATACTTTAAAAGTAGTAGCTGATGGCTTTGAACCTGAAGAAATAGCTATAAATGTAAAGTCAGATAGAGACAATAATGTAGAGATACCTCTTAAGAGATTTGTAGGATATGAAGAGGAACTAATATATGATGATGGAACAGCTGAAAATGCATTAGTATTGAGATCTGCTAATAGTGGATTGGCAACTAAGATGACTCCAACAGAATATGGAAAAGTTAAAGGAGCAAATATTTATTTCTGGGATGAGTCTTGGCCCAATCCTGGTGGAAATGAAATAGGGATAGTACTTTATGAGAGCAAATCAGATGGAGAACCAGGGAAAATGATAGGTAAACCTAAATATGTAACTATTGAAAGAGGTGGCTGGAACTATATAGATTTATCAGACTTTGGTTTTAGTACAGATAAGGATTTCTATATAGCTACATTCCAAAATAAAATTGGAGATGAATCTCCAGGTACAGGAATAGATGAAAATGGAAAATTTGAGGGAAGATCCTATCTACATTCAGATGGAAGTTTTCAGAAGTTAACACAAGACTATGGAAATGTAATGATTAGAGGGGTTATGGAATATTCATTAGATGCACCAGAGATAACCAGTCCTAAAGATATAAATTATACAAATAAAGATGAAATAAAAATTGAAGGTAGTGTGATAAAAGATGCCCAGGTGAATATATATATTAATGGGAAGAAAACTTTGGAAGTACAATCAGAAAATAAATTATTTTCAGGCAAGATAGAGCTACCAGCAGATGAAAACAGTATAACTGCAACGGCGGTAATGAACGGAAAGGAAACGGAACCGTCAACTCCAGTAAAAGTAATTAAGGATAAAACTCCTCCAGAATTAAATATAATATCACCAGAAGAAGGTATAAAGACAAATAAAGAAGTGGTTCATGTAACGGGTTCGGCAGAAGATGAACACTTTAATAAATTATTTGTCAATGAAAAAGAGATTAAATTAAAAGAAGATGGAACATTTGAAGAAAAAGTACTAATAAATTCAGGTGAAAATACTATAAAAATTAAAGCTACAGATTTGGCGGGAAATGAAACTGTAGTGGAAAGAAAGGTATATCAAAGCAATGATGTGCCAGTGATAACAGATATCAAACCAGATAAAGATATAAGAGTGAAAGCAGGAGGCAAAGTAGATATAAGTTTCAGGAGTGAAATAACAGGAGGAAAAGCTCAATTTAGAATATTAGTTCCAACTACTTTAGAAGGGGGGAATAAAGGGGCAATAGAAATGGTGGAAAAAGAGCCAGGATTCTATACCGGAACTTGGACTGTACCAAAGGGAACATCATTAAAAGATGCTATGGTAGAAATAGAATTCACAGATACTTTTGGAAACTCTGTAGTAGAAGTAGCTGAGGGAAGGATAACTACTAGATCTGGAATACTGTGGTTTATAAAAAAACTACCAATAAGACTAAGATAGTTGAAATTTAAAATAAGCGGAAAATTTTCCGCTTATTTTATTTCTTGTTACTTTTATAGTTGACTAAGAATTTGAATTATCATATAATAAACCTACATCTAAATATTCTGATAAGTTCTATAGACTTGTAAACTACAAATCTAGAACTTATTAAGAAAATGTTAAATAATTATTAATAAAAATTAATAAAAGGAGGGAAGTTTATGAGTGATGATGTAAAAAACTCAAGAGAGTTTAAACCTTATGTACCAGCAAGTAAGGTTATGCCAGAAATGACTATAACATCAATTATAATTGGAGCTTTAATGGCTGTAATATTTGGAGCAGCAAATGCTTATATAGGACTTAGGGTAGGAATGACTATAAGTGCTTCTATACCAGCAGCTGTAATATCCATGGGAATTATACGTGGTATTTTAAAGAGAGATTCTATTTTAGAAAACAATATGGTTCAAACAATAGGTTCTGCTGGTGAATCATTGGCAGCAGGTGCTATATTTACATTACCTGCATTATTTATTTGGTCACAAGAATTAGGTATGACCCCACCTAGTATGCTAAATATAATAGTTATAGCATTAGTAGGTGGAGCATTAGGAGTGTTTTTAATGCTTCCTCTTAGGAAGGCATTAATAGTAAATGAACATGGGGTACTACCTTATCCTGAAGGAACAGCTTGTGCTGAAGTATTGATGGCAGGTGAAAAAGGTGGTAGTCAAGCTAAGACTGTATTTCAAGGATTGGGAATTGGTTCATTATTTAAATTTATAACTGATGGATTGAAACTTTTTCCAAGTGAAATAGAATATGGTCTAAAAAATTATAAAGGTGCAGCTATAGGAATGGATACATTACCAGCATTATTAGGAGTTGGGTTCATAGTAGGACCACAGATTTCGGCTTATATGTTATCTGGTGCTGTACTTGGATGGCTAGTTATTATTCCACTAATGACTCATTTAGGGCAATTTATACCAGATATAATATATCCAGCAGTCGAACCTTTAAGTAAGTTAGGATATTGGGATATTTGGTCCAATTATTTAAGATATATGGGTGCAGGAGCAGTTGCTTTTGGAGGAATATTCAGCTTAATTAAATCATTGCCATTAATATTTAGAACTTTTAAAGAAGCAATAAGTGGATTTAAAGATTCAAAAGGTACTGTAACAAATCTTAGAACTGATCAAGATATGCCAGGAAAAATTGCACTTATAGGAGTTATAGTTTTAATCATATTCATAGCTTTAACATCTATTATTCCAGTTGGTTTAGCAGGAGCTATAATTATAGCAATATTTGGATTCTTCTTTGCTACAGTTTCAGCTAGACTAGTAGGATTAGTAGGAAGTAGTAACAATCCAGTATCAGGAATGACTATAGCTACACTTCTTATTACAAGCGCTATATTTAAAGCTATAGGTTTTGATGGAGAAGCAGGAATGATTGGAGCATTATCTGTAGGTACAGTAATATGTATTATATCAGCTATGGCAGGGGATATGTCCCAAGATTTAAAAACTGGATTTTTAGTAGGGGCTACACCTAAAAAGCAACAATATGGAGAACTTATAGGAGTAGTAGTTTCTGGTCTTGCTATAGGTTATGTATTGGCACTGTTAAATAAAGCTTGGGGCTTTGGTTCTTCAGAACTTCCAGCACCACAAGCTACTCTTATGAAGTTAGTAATAGAAGGGGTTATGAATGGAAATCTTCCTTGGGCATTAGTTTTTGCTGGAGTAGGTATAGGTATTGTAGTAGAACTTTTAGGAATTCAAGTACTACCATTTGCAGTAGGACTTTATTTACCAATCCACTTAAGTACACCTATAATGGTAGGTGGAGTTTTAAGAGGTATTCTTGAAAGAAGAAAGGAAGATAAAGTGGTAGTTAGAGAAAAAGTTGATAGTGGAGTGCTATATTCTTCTGGACTAATAGCAGGAGAAGGCCTAATAGGTATATTACTTGCAATACTTGCTGTAATACCAACAGGAGCAGGAGATAAGTCTGTAGGAGATGCAATTGCTGTTGGCAATAATGTACTAGGTCAATGGGGTTCAATTATATTCTTTGCATTATTATGCTTAACTCTTATAAAACGTTCTTTCTGGTTAAATACAGATAAAAAATAAAAAGATACTTAGGAGGGAAAGACTTGGCTAAAAAAACAGAAAATTATTTGGATTATATTCCTTCAAAATCTGAAAAAGTAGATTGGAGAAAAACAGATGAAGGTTTGACTCAAATTATAATATATAGGAATTCCCTTCTAGATAAAATTGTAAGAAAATTATTCTTTACTCCAGATAAATATATAGTGGATTTAGACTGTCTAGGTAGTTTAGTTTGGGATTCAATTGATGGAAAAAAATCTGTATATGAAATATCAAAAATTGTAAAAGATGAATTTGGAGAAGATGCAGAGCCACTATATGAAAGACTTATAGAGTATATGATTATATTGAAAAATAATAAATTCATAAAGTTTATATAAATAGCGGAGAATTTTCTCCGCTATTTTTTATATTTAAGTATATAATTTTTTAGTCGATATACAGATTATGAGGGAAATTTTTTAGTCTAAATCTTAATGAGGTGAAGAAAGTGGACATTAGAACTAGAGTCAAAATAAATGAAATAACTAATATTATAAGAGAATTAGTACCTTTAGAAGAAATCATATTATTTGATATAGAAGAAATAGAAGAAAATAAAAATATTAGTTTATCTATATTAATTAATGATGAAGGTAGCAGAAAAGATGAAGTATTTAAGAAACTAAAAGAAAATATAACACCTTTAACAAATTTATCTATTCAACTTTTAATCTACTATAAAGATGAATTTTATAAAATGGCATCTATGAATAGGGCTTTGGAAGAAAATATATTAAAGAAAGGAATAAGAATATATGGATAGAAAAAAATAGTACAAGAAATGGTTTGTGTGTTAAATAATGTTTATTAAGTTTGGCATATGATATAATGGGTAAATGATATTAGTATACTTTTTACAATTAAAATATATTAAATATCTCAACAAAGGAGAGAGTTTGTTTGTTCAAGTTAGTAACTATAGATATAGATGGAACTCTTATAGATGATAATTTAGAAGTTTCAAAAAGGACTGTAGAAAAAATAAAAGAATTGAGGAATAGAGGAATAATTATAACTTTAGCTACTGGTAGAACCTATAAATCAGCAAAAGAATATGCAGATATACTAAATATAAAAGACCCCATAATTTGCTACAATGGAGCATTAATTAAAGATACTTCTAATGATCAGATTATATATGATTCTAGACTATCTTTAGATGTATCAAAAGAAATAATAAAATTTGGAGAGAAGGAAAATCTGTATGTAAAGGTTTATACAGATGATAAACTTTATGTGGAAAAAGATATTGAAGAGGCAAGAGAGTTTTCTAAAAATCATAAAATTGACTATGAGGTAATTGGCAAACTAAGTGAGAATATTAATAAAGGAGCTCAAATGATTATCCTCAGAGCAGATGAGGATGAAATTGGAAAAATTCGTGAAAAAGTGGATAATAAGAATATAAAAGATGCAATTTATACTATGTCAACTCCTAAATCTTTAGAATTTGGTGCTCCAAAAGTAGACAAAAGAAATGCTTTAAAAATATTAGCTGAAAAATATAATATTGATAGAAAAAATATATTGGCAATAGGAAACAGTTTAAATGATTTAGGAATGATTGATTATGCTGGAGTTGGAATAGCAATGAGAAATGCAGACAAAATGCTTTTGGAAAAATGGGACAATTTATCTAAATATGATAATAATGAAGAAGGGGTATATCATATATTAAATGAATATTTCTAATAAAAAACCTTTGGTAAAATCAAAGGTTTTTTATTACCTCTATTTAAGCCATATTTCACCAAGTTTTGTACTATTCAATAATATATGACAAAGAAAATATTTCTCGGGAAATAAAAGGAGAAATTATTTCATTTTTTGTTGAAGAAATAATTTTAAAGAGAATTTAATCAATATATTAAAGAAATCATCTAATATTATCTATAAAAGGTCAATTTATAAATCAAAAATTTTCTTAGAATGTTTTAAGGGTAGATTAAATAAAATTTTTTATCAATATATTACTAGATATAGATAGTTAAAAAAATTAATGACAATTATGGATATCTAATAGATGATTTTATAGCCCAAGAATTTGGCAATATTCTAAAACCTAACATAAGAAAGTAAAAGGTTAGGTTCACAAATATTGATATAAGTTTTTAATAATTTTAGCAAATACAGACAGAAAATCTGCCGAAAAATAGCATATATAATAAAAGTGTCTACAAAAAGTAGGCAATACGGAAAAAAGATTATCAATAATAGTAAGTTAGGATCTATATATTATTAGAAATATGAAAAGTTATAGATGATAAATTATATAAAGATAAAAAAGTATTGTGAATTTATGTTTTTAGGCAGAAATTCGTCTTATTGAATCTCTCACTATTAAAGCATTAAATAATGAGGCATATCCAGGCATATCTATTGTAAAGACATAATAGTCTGCGGTTTATGTTTAACATAGGAAATATATTATTTTAAAATAGAGAAAAACTTATTATCAAAGCTACAATAATAAAAGATACAACTAAGATAGTTATTCTAAACTTTTTATATTTTGGATTTTCTTTATACATTAAAATACCGTTACTGAAAACTTATAAAACTTTATAAATAGCTTATAAAAGTCTATGTTTCATTCCTTGTTCATCCTATTCCATTTCGTATAAAACTACTTTGGTTGGTATAATAGTCCAAAGGCTTAAATTCCCCACTAACGTATGGGTACATGGAAATAGTATCTTTTAAGTGATTTAAACTAATTCCTGACCATAGTTTTTAAGGTTTAAACTAGCATTATAATCTCTGTCCAATATAGAACCACAACAATAACTACAAATATATTTTCTATCACTTAGTTTTAAATCTTTTTTGTATGAACCGCATTGGCTACAAGTTTTGCTACTAGGAAAGAATCTATCTGCTACTATAAACTTTATATTATTCCATTCTGATTTATATTGTAATTGTCTTGTGAATTCATGAAATCTTTGCTGCCCTATGGCCTTAGATAGATGTTTGTTTTTCATCATGCCAGTTACATTTAAATCTTCTACTACAATAAAGCTTGGTTTTCGCTTTATTATTTCAGTAGTTATTTGATGTAAATAATTATGACGAATATTTGTTAGCCTTTGATTTAACTTTTTAAGCTGATTTTCTAGTTTTATAATATTTTTTGTTTTCTCGTAACGGCATTCACCACCTTTCGTTTTTATTTTATTCATTTCATATTTTCTTGATATTTTTCTTTGAAGTCTTTTTTTCTTCTTTTCTAATTTTTTTATTCTTTTATTCTTATTTATGTTTTTATATACAGTACCATCTGATACTACTGCTAATTTTTCTATACCTAAATCTATTCCTATCCCTTTATTTGTTGGTATTTCTATATTATCCGGATATTCTATGCCGACTGAAATCCACCAACTAAGTCCATCAAAAGATACCCTTGGATTTATATATTTAACACCTTCACCATAAGGTATTCTTCTATGCTCACACAATCTTATCCAGTTAAATTGTTGCTTGTTTTTCTTTTTGCTGGTAGCTAGTTTTTCTAATTTTACATGAGTTCCAGTGAATTGTATCTTATCTGTATCTACATAAAAACTTGGTTTAGTCCTTCTTCTACTTTTAAACCTTGAAAAATTACTTTCACCTTTAAAAAATCTGATATAAGCATCACAAGCGTCTTTTATTGCTTGTTTTGTGATATTGTTAGAATAATTATTTAGCTAACTATATTCTTCTATTTGTTTTAGTTTAGTAAATTCTTTTCTAAGCTTTCCATTGAGTATAAACTTTCCACCATTTTTATAGTTTTCTATTTGCTTGTTTAATGTCCAATTGTAAGCAAATCTAGCTACTCCTGCTGATTGTAATAATTTTGTCTTTTGTTTGTTATTTGGTTTAAGCTGAACTCTTATACCTCTAATCATCCTCTTTCACCTCACTTTATAAGTTCATTATATCATGAGGTATTAAAGCTATCAAACAAGTGTTCCAAAGGTTTTATAATTATTAAACTGAAACATTGATGAAAATTAGTATATTTTTATAAAAATTTATAATTTAAATTTAACAGCTAATCCCCTCTTTTAAAACTAAGATAGTTAAAAATATAACATTCTATGTGAATATTATATCATACTTTTCTGTAAAAAGATAGTTTTGTAGATAAAATCTTTAATTATTTACAAAAACGACATACCCTTCCGACCCTATGGGCCAGAAGGGTATGTCCACAAAATCAGGTGATGAACAAGAAGTTACTTAATTATATACTAGCAAGCAATACTTTAATTTGCTCAATATTAGTATTTGCAGTTGTTAATAACTTAACTTGTTCATCTTGAAGTAATAATATTTTTTGGAAACTATTTGCAGCTTCTTTGAATTGCTTATTTCTTAAATATCCCACATAGTTTTTGGATTCTTTCAATATACTACCAGCAATGTATTCACTTTCTTTTATGGCAGATTCAATACTTCCAGTTAATTCTCTAATTTTTCCATAGGTTTCCTTGTCTATAGTTCTTTCTTTGTCTTTAATTATCTCTTTCATTTCTATACCTATGTCTTTTAAATCGTTTTTTGCTTGAAGGGTTAAATCATAAGCATTTTTAGAATTATGAACAAATTGCCTTTTCATATTATATTGTTTTTCAACAATATCTAGAATTTCTCTTCCTTTTTTAATTCCATGCTCAATTTTATCTCCAATTTCAGTTAAGCTTTCAACATCTTCTAATGTGTATTCTATTTCTTCTTGGATTATTTCTTCTTCCTGAAGAATATTTTCTTGTTCATCTAATATTTCTTCTACTTCTTCGATTATTTCCTCTATTTCTTCTTCTAGCTCTAAAACTTCCACCTCTTCTGCTTCATCAAACTCATCACTACTAGCAAAAACCTGACCTGTAGTGAATACTACAAGTAATAAAGTTAATAAAAATAAGTTTTTCTTTTTCATTAATATCCCTCCTTTCTTTTCTATGGTAGCCATTGCTAATATCGTCAAGTTTTAGAAATACTTTAGCCAAAAAACTCCTAAAACACAAGATAAATACTAGTAACTTAGTAGGGAAAAAATGATAAATTTAGCCTATATCATTTCTATAGTATTAATGATATATTGTAGTTCAGTGAAGTTTAATTGAGGTTTGTGTATATACTTTAACGTAGTATAAGAATATGTAAATAGTAAAAAAGGGGTAGGGTTAGCTATTTATAAGTATTCAATGTTTCTAAATTAGGACAACCAAGTTAATAAAAAGTCGCAACTTTTAAAGATAACCTCTTTAAGATAGTTGCGACTTTTTTCATATTTAAAAATGATGAGAAAGGAGGATAGTTTGGACTTTTTATAAAATAAGGAGGAGATATTTTGAAAGTTGTTAGAAAATTCTTACTAATATTTATTGTCTTAACACTAAATCAAGATATAGTAGTTATAGAAGCAGTTAAAGAC
Organism: Anaerosalibacter massiliensis; assembly: GCA_000751555.1. Classification (GTDB taxonomy): domain Bacteria; phylum Bacillota; class Clostridia; order Tissierellales; family Sporanaerobacteraceae; genus Anaerosalibacter; species Anaerosalibacter massiliensis. The sequence continues at coordinate 27,722 of CCEZ01000075.1, forward strand.
GAAGATGAAAATACAATTCATTATAAAGGTAGGATAGAGCCAATAGATGAAGATAGAGAGATAAAGCTTTTTGCATATATAGAAAAGGATGATAAAAATTATATTAAAGAGTTTAAAGGGATTGTAAAGAGAAATTAAATATTTTAACTAAGTGGGAAAGACATTAATAAAAGACTGTACCAAAATAATTTGATTATCTTGGTACAGTCTTTTTCAATTGTATAGGTATAATTATCATGTGAAATTTTATATAATGGATATAAATATTTTTAAGGGGTGATTTTATGTCAGAAATGGAAAAAGTAATTATAGATGTGGATACTGGAATAGATGATGCGTTAGCTTTAATTTTCGCTATAAAAAGTGGAAAGCTAGATATAAAAGGTATAACTACTGTGGCAGGGAATGTACCAGCTAGGACTGCCACTTTAAATACTTTAAAGGTATTAAAACTTTTAAAAAAAGAGTATATTCCAGTATACGAGGGAATGACAAATCCATTATTTAGAGATATAAAATTTGCTGATGGAGTTCATGGATTAGATGGACTTGGTGGGACTTTAAAGGATGTGGAAGTAAATTATGAAGAAGGTATCCATGGAGTAGATTTTATTATAGATACAATTATGAAAAATAAAAAAGATATAACTATTATACTGTTAGGTCCACCAACTAATATGGCTTTTGCACTTAAAAAAGCTCCTGAAATTGCAAAATATATAAAAAGAATAGTTATCATGGGTGGAGCTATAAATGGTATTGGAAACGAAACTAGGACTGCAGAGTTCAATTTTTATACAGATCCAGAAAGTGTAAGGGTAGTATTTGAAAGTAAAGTCCCAATACGAATGGTAGGATTAGATGTAACAAACAATGCAGTAGTTTATAGAAAAGATTTAGAGAGGTTTTCAAAGGAAAAAGAAGTGGCTAATTTTGCAATAAATGTTTTAGACTATTGTATTAATAAATGTAATGAGTTATTTGAAATTGAAAATTGTTCTCTTCATGACCCTCTGGCAGTAGCTACAGTTATTGATTCATCTATTATAAAAACGAAAAAATATTATGTAGATATAGAAACTAATAGTGAACTTTGTGATGGAATGACAGTATGTGATTTTAACAATATATTAGAAATGAAGCCTAATGTAGATGTAGCAGTAGATGGAGATTATGAAAAATTTTTGAATTATTTTATAGATATTATAAATAAGTAATTTAGATAAATATAGGGACTGTGAACTTATATATATTATTCTAGAAGATTGTCCTGTTTAATTCACAAAAGACAGACTTCCTATTTTTAAATGTTTTTTTAAAAACTCCTAAGAGGAACTAATGGTCTGTAGTGCCAAGTATTTCATAAGAATAAGAAGTGCAGGAGCTATTCAATCAAATATTTCTCTAGGAGATTTAATAATAGCTACAGGTGCTGTATGAGAAGATGGAACATCTAAAATGTATGTAGAATCAGAATATCTGGTAGTAGCAGATGTATTACTTATGAATTATTTAATAGAGACTTGTAAAGAATTAGAGTTTCCATATTATTATGGTATTGTAAGGAGTCATTATAAGATGAAATAATGGAGTACTGGAACAAGATGGGAATACTTGCATCAGATGTGGAAACAGGAACTCTCCTTTCATTAGCCCAATTAAAGGGAGTAAAAGCTGCTAGTATATTAAATACGGCAGTAGAATATAAGAGCAATTTAAAAGATGGAATAGTAGATTATGATACAGAAGAAAAAATTTGTATAGAGGGAGAAAAGAGAGAAAGGTAGTGTAAATAAATCTGTGCTTAAGTGAAAATAAAAGCTCTTTTCTGGCAAGAGTCAAAATAAGAATAAAAACCAGAAAGGAGCATTTTTATGTCAACAATACCAAAAGAAGTTTTAAGAGAAATGATCAATGATGGAAATTTAGAAATGGCAGGAGACCTTCATTCATATTTAAAAGAGGTTTTTAAGGATGCCTTACAAGAAATGTTGGAGGTAGAACTTGAAGTAGAGTTAGGATATTCTAAAGGCGATAGAAAAATAAAAGGACTGATAATCGTAGAAATGGCTATTCACAAAAAACTGTAAAAACTCAATTTGGAGAAATGGATTTAGATGTACCAAGAGATAGAAATGGTGCTTTTGAGCCAGTAGTTGGACTTAAAAATAAAAGAAACATATTTGGAATAGAACAAAAAGTAATTTCCCTTCATGCTAGAGAAATGTCTACAAGAGATATACATGATCAAATTAAAGATATTTATGGAATTGAAATGTCTGCTGAAATGGTTAGCAAAATAACCGATAGGTTGATTCTTGATATAAAAGAATGGCAAACAAGGCCTTTAAAATTTATATATCCATTTGTTTTTATGGATGCAATACCTTACAAAGTAATAGAGGATGGCCAAATTAAAAATAAAGCAGCTTATGTTGTATTAGGGGTTGATTTAGATGGATCTAAAGGCATACTAGGTATTTGCATAGGTGAAAGTGAATCTTCGAAGTTTTGGTTAAGAGTACTTAATGAGCTGAAAAATAGAGGGTTAGAAGATGTATTAATGTTTAGTGTTGATGGGTTGACAGGACTTAAAGAAGCTATTCAAACCGCTTACCCTAAAGCTGAAATACAAAGATGCATAATTCATCAGCTTAGGAATTCTTTTAAATATGTTAGCTATAAGGATAAAAAACAGTTTGCAAAAGATTTTAAAGCAGTTTACACAGCTATCAATGAAGAGACTGCATATGAAGCATTAGGGGAACTTGAAGAAAAATGGAATAGCAAATATCCCTTTGCAATTAAAAGCTGGGATATGAATTGGGATGTATTATCCCCATTCTTCAAGTACCCTAATGAAATTAGAACCATAATGTATACAACAAATATTATAGAAAGCTTGCATAGACAATTTAGGAAGGTTACAAAGACCAAATCAGTCTTTCCCTCAGATCAATCTTTGGAAAAAATGCTTTATCTAGCAAGCCAAAATGTAATGAAAAAGTGGAGTAGACGCTATAAAAATTGGGATTATATCCTCAATCAATTAACTATATATTTTGAAGGAAGGATAGAACCTTACATCTAAAATAAAACTATAATTTGACTGAAAATTAACTATTTAATAAGTAAAAAAGTAGCATTGATTCTTACTTATTAAGCCTACTCATCCATTATAAGAATTATTGCCAAAGTTATAAGATTTTATGTATATTATCCTAAAACTTTGGCAAACTAAAACCAAGATACAAGTTTAACATTTATATCCAATTAAATATTTCTTGTTAGAAAAGGGCTATCGCTCTTAAACTAAAAGCACAAACTATTTTACAGACTCAAGGAGAGAAATAAAACTAGTTTTGGAAGCTATATAAGATAGAGATAAAAGGATGACATTGTCATCCTTTTATTAAACATATCTACCATGCCATTGTACCTTCCATTATGATAACTGCACTCCCCCCTACTTTCACTTCTTTTACTGTGCCTCTTTCATGAAGAATCTCTGCAACTATTTCACTAGGTCTATCCATTGTATAACCTTGTTCTATTTTCATAATTATTTTATTATCTTTTAGTGAAACTTCTTTATTTTCAACTAAATACGAGGCAAGAGCTCCATTGGCTGTACCTGTGGCTGATTCTTCATTGATTTCCACAGATGGGGCAAAATCTCTAGTGTGAATATCATTATTTGGATTTTCTGTTTCAAATGTGAAAGCATGAATACTAACAAACCCTTTTTCTTTTTGATATTTTCCCAATTTAATAAAATCAGGATTTGCTTTTTTCAATGTTTTCAAATCTTTTACTGGAACCATCATATCAGGCAATCCTGTAGAAACAATTTGTAATGGCAAATTATTTAGTTCTAAATCTGAAGTCTTTAGACCTAATAATTCTGCAATTTTAGAAATCTCGTTACTGGTTTCTATTATTTCTGGTAGTCTTTGCCCCATGACAACCCTATCTAGTTTGCCTTCACTTGAAGCTATTAAATATACAGGTAATATTCCAGCTTTAGTTTCTTGAAAAACAAGTTTTTCTTTACAATCTAATTTTATTTTTCCTTCTTGAAATAGAACATGAAAAGTAGCAATTGTTGCATGACCACATAAATCTACTTCTTCAGAAGGAGTGAAAAAACGTACTTTAAAATCAGCTTTTGAGTTTGTAGTAGGCAGAACAAATGCTGTTTCAGAACAATTCATCTCTCTAGCAATTTTTTGCATTTCTTCCTTTGTAAGATTGCTAGCATCAGTTACAACACCAGCAGGATTTCCTCCAAAAGAATATTTTGTAAAGGCATCTACCTGATAAATTTTCACTTTTTTCAAAATTCATTCCCCCATAAAATCAATTTATTACTAAATTATTTTTAAAATCCTTTTTCTATAAGGTATTCTCCAAATTTTTTCAAACTAGTTTCAAAATCTTTTCTACCATATTCCATACGAATATAATTATCTTTAAAGGCATAAATGTTTGCGGGCAAAAGAAGAACACCTTTTCTTGTTACTAAATCTTCACAAAAGTCTTCTATAGGTTCATCAATATTTACTTTGTGGAAGGCGATAGGACCAGCTTGTGGTTGGTTGTTAACAAATAAATCTGGATATTTTTCAAAGAAGTTGTTAGCAACTTTTAAATTATTTTCTATGATTTTCATATTTCTACCTAGAATCTTATCACCATGCTTAAGGGCAACTGTTGCTAAAAATTCCCTAGTGCTACTGCTACAAATTGAAGTATAATGTTTAAAGCCAATCATTTTATCATATATTGCCTTATTTTGAGTAGCAATCCATCCAATTCGCAATCCAGCAAGACCATATGCTTTAGACATGACTCCCAATGATACTGCATTTTCATATACATCTGAAAACCAAGGTAGTTTTTCTCCATTATATTCAAGACCTTTATATACTTCATCAGAGAAAACAAGAATATTATTTTTTCTAGCTATTTCAGTAATTTCCTCTATTTCTTTTAAACTGAGAACATAGCCTGTAGGATTATGAGGTGTATTTACAACAATAAGTTTGGTATTTGGTTTTATTAAATTTTTAAATTCATCTATGTCTAATAACCATTCACTTTCACCCTGTTTTAGTTCTCATTTAGAAACCTCACAGCCAATAGAGTTTGCCACTTCATAAAGAGATTGGTAGACAGGGAATTGGCATATTATATGATCACCAGTGTCAAGGACAACATTCATATAATTAAATATTGCTTCTTGAGCTCCTACATGGACTAAAATTCCATCTATATCTATATTTGAATAAAGTTTTGCAATTTCTTTTCTTAATTCAAGACTACCTTCAACTTCTGTATATCCCAACCAACTGTCTAGAAATTCTTCTTTAGCCCCTTCTTCAAGGTTTAATAATTCTTCAACAGTCATGGATTCACAATCAGATTGAGTCAATAAATAAGGTGCTGTAAACTCATATTTATTAAAAAATACTTCTAATCTAAAATCATTTATTTTCATAACTATTTACCAGCCTTTCATATAGTTTGTTAATTAAGGGCCCTTAATAGTATATTTATATTATAGCAATATAAAAACTCAATGTCTCCATCCATTTGGCTTGCAATAAAACCAACCAAACTATATTATATATTTATAAGTATTGGAGTGTGGTAGTATGATGGATATAAAATGGAAACCTAATAAGAAATCCTCTATAAAGTATTAGCCGAATCTTTATGGGGATTTATTACAAGGCTTAGGACAAAGATATTAGCTCATAATCTCTGTTATTTTATCAATACTCTACTAAGTAAAGACATAAATCTTGGTAAAATTAAAGAACTAATGTTTGGGTCATATATCCAAGTATAGTTGTGAAGGCTATATCTTTTTGTGAAAATAAGTTGGTAAATTTATCTTATCTCAAATTTACTAGCATTCATCTATTTTCTATAATAATTTAAATTAAGCTTAGCTTTATGAGGAGGATTTTTCAAATGGGAAATGCAAAAAAAACAGCAAAGTCTGTTGGAATAATTATGTTCTTTACTCTTACAGGAAAGTTCTTAGGATTTTTAAGAGATATATTAATAGCAAGAAAATTTGGTTCGGGAGATATGACAGATACTTATTTTATAGCTTTAGATGCAACTGTTGTGTTTATGGGTTTAGTAGGAGCGGCTTTAAATACTACGCTTATACCTATTCTATCTGAAATAGAAGCGAAATATAGTAAAGAAAAAAAGATAAATTATTTGAATAATGTATTCCATGCGGTGTTCTTCTTATCTATTATATTTTCATTAATTGGTTGGATATTTTCACCACAGATAATAGGGATCTTTGCAAAAGGATTTGAAGGAGAAAAACTTCAATTAGCAGTTAAATTACATAGAATAGGATTACCAATTGCCTTTTTCTCTGTTGCAACATATATATTTACAGGATATTTAGAAAATAATGAAAACTTTGGCATACCTGCAGCAACAAGTTTTCCTTTTAATTTTGTACATATAGTATTCCTAGTTTTTTTATCACAGAAATATGGAATTGAAGGGCTAATGGTAGCTAGTGTTTTAGCAGCATTATCTCAAGTTCTTATTCAAATTCCTTCAGCTAGAAAATTAGGTTATAGATATGAATATGTTTTTGATATGAAAGACAAATATTTAAGAAAAGCACTGGTTTTAACAATACCAGTTTTAATTGGTTCTGCTATAAATGAAATTAATGCAATAGTAGATAAAACTTTAGCATCAGATTTAGTGAAGGGAAGTATATCGGCTCTTACCTATGCAAGTAGAATAAAAGGTACAGTCCTTGGAGTATTTGTATTAGCTATAGCGAAAGTAATATTTCCAATCCTTTCAAGAGAATCTAATAAAAATAATAAGGAATATCTAGTTAAGGTTATAATCTATAGTATAAATGTAATACTTATTATAACTGTACCAGCAACCATAGGACTTATAGTTTTATCAGAACCTCTTATAAGGATATTTTTAGAAAGGGGAGCCTTTGATAGTACAGCAACTCTCATGACTTCTCAAGCTCTTGTATTCTATTCCTTTGGAATTGTTGGTATTGCTATAAAAATTATGCTAAGTAGAGTATATTATTCTTTACAAGACACTAAAACTCCAATGATAAATGGAATAATAGCCGTAATAATAAATATAATAATGAATTTAATACTTGTTGGTCCATTGAAACATAAAGGTTTGGCTTTAGCTACTAGTATTTCGGATATATTAACTTCTTTAGTATTTATTTATGGTTTGAAGAAGAGGATTAATGCTATAAAAATAAAAGATTCTGCAATTTGTCTTATAAAGACTACAGTAGCGTCTATAATTATGGGGGTAGTTGTTTATTTTACTTATGGAGGATTATCATTCTATATAGAAAAAAGGATTATTCCGGCTACATCAACCCTTACTTTTATAAGAGATATAATAGTACTTGCTATTCCAGTGGCAATTGGAGGAATAATATATTTTGGATTCTGTTATTTATTTAAAGTGAAAGAAATAAATTTGATTCTTGACAATGCAAAAGAAAGACTAAACAGAGATTAAAGGAAATATAAAAATGAATTTTGTGAAGAGAGTATTGGATTTTATATTAAGCTTAATAGCACTTATTATACTATTTCCAGTATTTTTAATAATAGGTATTGCTATAAAAATTGATTCTAAAGGGTTTGTATTTTTCAAGCAGGTTCAGCAGACATTTCAATTCCATAAATATCTTTAATTTAATCATGTATGTCTCTTGTAGACATCCCTCTAGCATAAAGAGAAATTACTTTTTGTTCTATTCCAGATATATTTCTTTTATTTTTAGGTACAACTACTGGCTCAAAATCACCATTTCTATCTCTTGGTATATCTAAATCCATTTCTCCAAATTGAGTTTTTACAGTTTTTTGTGAATATCCATTTCTACGGTTATCAGTTCTTTTATTTTTTCTATCACCTTTAGAATATCCTAACTCTACTTCGAGTTCTGCCTCCAACATTTCTTGTAAGGCATCCTTAAAAATCTCTTTTAGATATGAATGAAGGTCTCCTGCTGTTTCTAAATTTCCATCATTGATCATTTCTCTTAAAACTTCTTTTAGTATTGTTGACATAAAAATGCTCCTTTCTGTTTTTTGCTCTTATTTTGATTCTTGCCAGAAAAGAGCTTTTATTTTTACTTAAGCGCAGATTTATTTACACTACCTAAAGGTATAAAAAAGAGGCGTTTCATAACTAATTAATTAGTTATGAAACAGCCCTTTTCTTTTATTATAAATATTATTAGTCTATTTTAAGTAAAGTTGCTTGCTGATATCCTACAATTATTGATAAAGTATTTCTTTGAGTTAAAGAATATCTAACTCCATCTATTATTATTGGATTATTTAACATGTCTTTTCCCTTAATTTCACATTTGTTTCCTTTATTTTGTAAATGTTTTATAACTGCTTTTGCTAAATTATCAGGTTTAATATGTTTTTATTTAACTCTAAAACTATTTTCTCTTTAGACAAAGTACCGTGCCATTTGGTTATAGTCTCATACCATTATATATAATATACAATTAATTATCTATATTTAAAGATAAAGATTAAAATAAAGATAATTTTTTTCTAATAATGTATAATAGAAAGGAAAGGTTTTTCAATGTTTTTATAAAATTATAAAGGTGGTTTACAATGAATAGGAGACTTGAAGTTTATGTTAAAACAAAATTGAATCTAGATGAAGAAATAAAGAGGGTTAAATATTTAGAAGAAGAATTGGAAGATTTAAATATTAAAAGGCCTATAAGAGATGGAGAAGTATCTATAAATACTACTCACATTCAAGAAGAACAGGTCAATACTAAAATAGGATTCTTCATAAGAAATGCCACTAACGAAACTATAATTTTGAAACAAATACCAGTGAAATTTATAGCAAAAGAAGGATATATACTAGATATGAGAAGATATAAACTCAAAGTACCATTAGAAATTCCTTCTTATTCAGCTATGCCTTGTAGTATTGATGTAGACAAGAAAAGCTATCCAAAATTTACTTATAGAGTAGTAGTAGATAGTAGAGTGGGTGGGAATAGATAAGTATATATAATAAAGATACAAAAAATCGAGAAAAATATATTGGCAACTTGTGTCAATTTAATGGATTTATAGTTGTGCTGTTTTTAGCAAGTTTATTAAAAGGATTTTAAGGTATGTGTATAGAAAGTTATTCTATTAGCCAATATAAAATATCAGGGGGGAGTATAAAGTGAATTTTAAAGATAAGAAATCTTTAAGTTTTTTTCTATCGTTAGCATTAGCAATGAGTATTATTTCTACACCAATTGTTAGTTCATTGGAAAACGTTGCTTTTGCAGAAGAAGATACTACAGAAATAACTATTCTCCATACAAATGACACACATTCTAGAATAAAAGAAGGAGTAGGATTTGCTAGAATAGCTACTAAAGCTAGGGAAATGAAAAATGAAGGCAAAAATGTATTATTATTAGATGCAGGAGATACATTACATGGTTTACCTATAGCCACAATATCAAAAGGTGAACCTATAGTGAAAGTGATGAATAAAGTAGGATATGATGCTATGGTTCCAGGAAATCATGATTTTAACTATGGTTATAACAGATTGTTAGAACTAAAGGGAATGGCAAATTTCCCAATGGTTGCTTCTAATGTAGTAAAAGACAATGGAACAAGGGATTTTGAACCATATATAATAAAAGAGATTGATGGTGTAAAAGTGGGCATATTTGGACTTTCAACACCAGAAACGAAATATAAATCTAATCCAAAAAATACAGAAGGAGTAAAGTTTGAAGATCCAGTAGCAGTTTCAAAGAATATGGTTAAGAAACTAAAAGATGAAGGTGTAGATGTAATAATTGCATTGTCCCATTTGGGAATGGATGAAGAAAGTGAAATAAAGAGCATAGATGTAGCAGGTCAAGTTGAAGGTATAGACATAATAGTAGATGGACATAGTCATACTACTTTAACTGAAGGAAGAGGTGTAAAAGATACTTTAATTGTCCAAACAGGTCAGTACACTGACAACTTAGGAGTGGTAAATATTAAAGTTAAAAATGGGAAGGTTACTGAAAAAATTGCAAGATTAATAACTACTGAAGAAGCAAGTTCAATAGAGGAAGATGAAAATATTAAGAATTTAATAGTTGAAATAGAAAAGAAAAATGAAGAGGTAACAAAGATTGAAGTAGGAGAAACAAAAGTAAGGCTTGATGGAGACAGAGAGAAGGTAAGGGCAGGAGAAACAAATCTTGCAAATATTATAACAGATATTATGTTAGAAGCAGGAGAAGCTGATGTAACTATAACAAATGGAGGAGGAATTAGGGCTTCTATAGAACCAGGAAAAATTACAAAAGGTGATGTAATTGCAGTATTACCTTTTGGAAATTACTTAGTAGTTAAAGAAGTAAAGGGAATAGATATATTAAATGCATTAGAGCATGGAACTAAATCCTATCCAGAACCAGCAGGAGGTTTTCCACAAGTAGCTGGTATGACCTATAGACTAGATCTTAATAAAGAAGTTGGAAAGAGAATTCATAGTGTAGAAATACAAGGCAAACCGCTTGATATAAATAAGATTTATAAAGTGGCAACAAATGATTTTATGGCGGCAGGTGGAGATGGATATGAAATGCTTGGTGGTGGCAAACTAATAGCGGAGTATCCAGGACTAGATGAAATAGTAGCTGAGCATATTGGTAAATTAGGAGTTATAGATAAAGAAGTTGAAAATAGAATGATACTAGAAGAGGAAGAACCAGTTCCAGAACCAGTACCAGGATCAGATAAAGAAGTAGAAAAAGTGGAAGAAATGATTAATAAATTGCCAGAAAAAATAACATTAGCTAATAAAAAAGCTATAGAAGAAGTAAGGAAAGCTTTTGATGCACTAACAAAAGAGCAACAAAAATTGGTTAAAAATATTGACAAACTTATAGATGCAGAAAAGAAAATAGCCGAACTAGGAAAAGAAGAAGAACTAACTTCAAGACCAGAAAAACCAAAAATACCTAAGAAAGATAACAAAAAGCCTAAAGAAAAAGACAAAGGTGGTTTAAGAGGTATGTTACCTAAAACAGGTGATGGCTTATCATGGACATTAACTAGCCTATTTGGAGCAATACTTATTGCATTGGGTTGGAAACTTAGAAGGCAATAGATAAGTAGGCATAAAAGGTATATTTTTAAATAATGTGGAATGATTGGCGAATAGATAGTTTATTTCAACTATTTATTCGCTATATTTTTATAAAAAATTAAAAAAATTCAAGAATATATTTAAATATTTACTTAATTTTATGATGCTTTTTAATCTATTATTAGAATGAGTATGGAAGAATTCCAGAAAAAATATTTAAAAGAAGCAAGGAAAAAGTAAGCTATATTTTAGTGGAAAATATTTATATATGTAGTTACATAAGGAATTATAGGCAATATCTTATTTCATTATAAAGAATTTTAAATGCTTATATAGAAAAAATAAAGATATATAGAATAATATATTAGGAGGCAAAAAGTTGAGTTTTAAAAATAAAAAAATACTTAAACTAATACTTTGCGCCGTATTTACTGTGTGTATATTTTTATTTTTTTTAGAGGATATAATTTTAGCCCAAGCAAATCAAATAAAAGGTATCAAAAAAATAACTATTCTCCATACTAATGATATGCACGGAAGAGTACTTGAAGAAAAAGATAGTGGGATGGGATTTTCCAAGATGAATACGAAAATTAAAGAAATAAGAAAGAAAAATCCCAATACAATTTTATTAGATGTAGGAGATGCAATTCAAGGTTCTGAAATAGCTACAAATTCTAAGGGAGAAAGTATTATAAAACTTATGAATGCTATGAAATACGATGGAATGGCAGTTGGGAATCATGAATTTGATTATGGTTATAAAAGGCTATTGGAAATAAGAGATATGGCGAACTTTCCATTAATGACAGGAAATATTTTAAATGAAAATGGAAAAAATGATTTTAAGCCTTATATTATAAAAGAAGTAGACGGTATAAAAGTAGGCATATTTAGTGTATTAACTCCAGACACCCAATATGCAACAAGTCCAAAAAATATAAAGGGAATAAGTTTTTTAAATCCTTTAATAGCCTCTAATGAACTAGTCAAAGAATTAAAAGAAAAAGATGTAGATTTAATTATTGGGTTGACTCATTTAGGTGCAAGTAAAAAAGGAAAGTATTCTTCTATAGATATAGCTAAAAATATAGAAGGTATAGATATAATAGTGGATGGGCACAGCCACAAAGAAATGAATATGAAAGTAGAAGATACATTAATAGTTCAATCAGGAAAGTATACAGAAAACTTAGGAATAATAGATATTAAGTTTCTGGGTAATAAAATAATATCTAAAAAGGCATCTTTATTTACTAAAAAAGAAGGAGACAAATTAAAGGAAGATAGGGAAATTAAAGCTTTAATAAATGAAATAATAGAAGAAAATAAAAGCAAAACAAAAGAAACCATTGGAAAGTCAAAAAAGAAAACTTATATTGTAAAATCGGGAGATGTACTATTTAGAATAGGGAAAAAATATGGTATAGGATGGATGGAGTTAGCCGAATTTAATAAAATTAAAAATCCAAATAAAATATACCCAGGAGATATAATAAATATCCCTATAAAATAAATATAAGGATTTAAGATTATAGAAACTTAGCCAAGAAAGCCCATGTCTTAAGGTATGGGTTTTCTTGGTTTTTTGTATATGTGAAATCGATGAGCTTTAAGATTTTTTAAATTATAAGATAAAATTATTTTGATTTTAACTAAGTTTGTTATAATTATACTAGATATCAATTTTAGAGGGGAGAATACAATTGAAAATATTGGTAACAGGATTTGATCCTTTTGGTGGAGAAAAAATAAACCCTGCCTATGAGACAATTAAGAGGTTAGATAATAATATAAAGAAAGCAGAAATAGTTAAATTAGAAATTCCTACAGTATTTCAAAAATCAATAAAAGTACTCAACAAAAAAATAGCTAAAGAAAAACCAGATGTTGTACTATGCATAGGCCAAGCTGGGGGTAGGTATGATATAACTGTGGAAAGAGTAGCTATAAATATAGATGATGCTAGAATTAGGGATAATGAGGGAAAGCAACCTGTTGATGAACATATATTTTATGATGGGGATACAGCTTATTTTTCTAATCTTCCTATAAAAGCTATGGTGAAAAATATAAGAAGAGGCAATATACCAGCAAGTATCTCTAATTCAGCTGGAACCTTTGTATGTAACCATATTATGTATGGCCTTTTATATTTAATAGATAAAAAATATCCAGACATAAGAGGTGGATTTATTCATGTACCCTTCCTACCACAACAAGTTGTAGATAAAAATAATACTCCAAGTATGAATTTAAAAGATATAACAAAGGCATTAACTTTAGCCATAGAAGGAGCAATAGACAATGATAAAGACATAAAAACTGTGGAAGGGAAAACCCATTAAATAGAAATAAAACTTCCCATATTTATATAGCGTTACTTGTGTAGGTCAAGGGTTGGTTTTGGCTGACTGCATAAGGTTGATAGGTGGATATTTTACTCCACAAACCCTTACTTGTGAAAACCTTTATATCTCCAGTTATCAAAGAACATAGATTTATTGCAACTTATTTGTTGATACAATCCATCTCTCACCTATAGAGGGTGGGGGAATGTTGCATATTTAGTTAAAAATTCATCATAAATAACGTTAGCAGGTCATGTGATGGTTTATTATCACAGATGGGAAAATGAATCAGAACAAATTATTACTTTTTATGTTTTAGGAAATCCACAAGAGAAAGTAGATGAAACAGAGTTAAATTCAATATACAATAAATTTAAGCATCTCAAGTTTGAGGTGCTTTTCTACTTGTGAAAATATTTTTCAAAAATAACACTAAGTATTGAAAAAATATTACGTATATATTATAATGAAATCAATAAATGAATTTGAGGTGTTTTCATTGTATATAATTGGAATTGATGGAGGAGGAACCAAAACTATTGGTTACCTGTCAGATTATAATGGTAATATCTTAGCTGCAGCTAAAAGTGATACTTCCAACTATTTGTCAGCGGGTATTGAAAAAGCAAAGGAGTCCTTAGATAATGTTATTAAATCTCTTTGCTCTTATGACAATATTACTAAGGACGATATTGGGTTAATATCTTTAGGCTTGGCCGGTGCTGGTAGGAAGAGAGACAGAGAAGTAATAGAAACTATTTTAAAAGATCTAGGAATTAATTGTAAGAAAATAATAAATAATGATGCTTATATTGCATTAGTAGGAGCCCATGGCAAAAGTCAAGGGGTTATAACTATAAGTGGAACTGGTTCTATAACATTAGGGCTGAATAAAAAAAGAGAAATGTTTAGAACTGGTGGATGGGGTCACATCCTTGGTGATGAGGGAAGTGGATACTATTTTGGAAAAGAAGGATTAGTTGCAGTAATGAAATCTTATGATGGTAGAGAGAAAGGAACTTTAATTACTAACAAGGTTCTAAATTACTTGAATTTTACTACTGTAGATGAAATAGTTCAATATGTATATAGCAATATAAACAATAAAACTAAAATATCGGGTCTATCTAGATTGGTTATAGAAGCAGCAGAAGAAAATGATGAAGTGGCGAGGAAGATAATTAATAAAGGAGTACATGAATTAGTCAGTATGATAATAACAGTTGTTGATAAAATGGGCGAACCTGAAAATATTGCATTAACAGGAGGTATATTTGACAACTCTAATCTTATAAAAGATAAAGTCAATATAATATTGGAGGAAAAGTTCCAATTAAATGTAGTTGATAGAAAATATAGTAGTGTAATTGGTGCATTAATAATAGGTTGGGAAAATGAAGGAGTAAAATATAATGAGCTTAAATTATTAAACCAAATTAAGGAAGTTGATATTCATGACTAATGGAATATTAACTAAATTGAGGCAAGGAATAGATAGTTTTAGGCCGTCAGAACAAAAAATAGCAAATTATATATTAAATAACCCTAAGGAAGCTGCAACTCTTTCTGTTGTAGAGATGGCTAGAAAAAGTAATACCAGTGAAGCAAGTGTTATTAGATTTTGTAAAACTCTTGGATTAAAAGGTTATCAAGAATTAAGGATTGGAATATCTATGAGTTCAATGCAAGAATCTAAAAAAGAAAAGGTACTTCATGAAATAATAAATGCTAATGATTCTCCAAGGGTTATATTAGATAAACTATCAGCAGGCAGTATTCAAGCCATTAAAGATACTTGCAATGTTTTAAATGTTTCTAGTTTAACTGATGCAATAAATGCGATAAACACATGTGAAAAAATACATTTATTTGGTGCAGGAGCATCGTCAATAGTAGCTTTAGATGCTCAATATAAATTTTCTCGAATAGACATACCTGTTTCTATGTTTTTTGATCATCATATGCAATTGACATCAGCAGTGCATTTGATTGATAAAGATGTTGCTATAGGAATTTCTCATTCAGGAGAAACTAAAGAAGTAGTTGATGCCTTAAGAGTAGCAAAGGACAAAGGGACTACAACTATATCAATAACCCAATATGGCAACTCACCTATACAGGAAGTTTCCGATATAGTTTTATATACTGCAAGTGTAGAAAATAATTTTAGATCTGGAGCTATGGCATCTAGAATTGCACAACTTCATGTTATTGACAGTTTATTTATAGGGGTTGCTTGTAAGCGTTATGATGAGGTTATTGAACATCTTGAAACAACAAGGGAAGCTTTAGAAGGTAAAAAGTATAAATAGGAGGTTTCAATGGAATTTACATTAAATAATTTAACAACAGAAAAATCTAATTATAAATCAAAGGATATAGATAAAAAATCTACTATAGAAGTTTTAAAAATTATAAATGAGGAAGACAAAATAGTTGCTTATGCAGTAGAAAAGGAATTATCAAAAATTGCAAATGCAGTAGACAAAATAATAGAGTCATTTAAAAGTGGAGGCAGATTAATATATATAGGAGCAGGTACTAGTGGTAGATTGGGTGTATTAGATGCTTCTGAATGTCCACCTACTTTTAGTACAGACAAAGACCAAGTAATTGGAATTATTGCTGGAGGAAAAGAAGCATTAACAAATGCAATAGAAGGTGCAGAGGATAGTGCTAAATCTGGGGAAGAAGATTTAAAGAATGTAAAATTAACAAAACTAGACACAGTTGTAGGAATAGCTGCTAGTGGCAATACTCCCTATGTATTAGGAGCTATAGATTATGCAAAGAGTATAGGAGCAAGTACTGTTGGACTAAGTTGCAATGAAAATAGTATGCTTAGTAAAGCAGTAGAAATACCTATTACCCCTGTTGTTGGGCCAGAAGTTGTTACAGGCTCTACTAGATTAAAGGCGGGAACAGCACAAAAGATGGTTTTAAATATGCTAACAACTGCTTCTATGATAGGAATTGGTAAGGTTTATAATAACTTAATGGTTGATTTAAATCCTTCTAACAAGAAACTTATAGAAAGATCTAAAAGAATAATAATAGAAGCTACGGGTGTAAGTGAGGCAGAAGCCAAGAAGTATTTAAGTCTTTCAAATTATAAACCAAAAGTAGCAATTGTAATGATAGAAACTGGATGCAGTTATGATGAAGCAGTGAGATTTCTTAATAAATATGATGGTTCAATATATAAGGCTATAGAAATGTATTCATAAATTAGACTTAAGGAGGAGAAGTAATGGGAAAAACCATAGAAGAAACAATATTTTCAATAATAATTCATGGTGGAAATGCTAGAGGAAAGGCATATGAAGCTCTTAAATTCGCACAGAGTGGAGATTTTGAAAAAGCAAAAAAAGCTTTAGACGAATCAGATGAAGAAATTAAATTGGCCCATAATATCCAAACTGATATTATTCAAAAAGAAGCAGGTGGAGAAAAAGTTGAAATTTCTGTATTATTTGTACATGCTCAAGATCATTTAATGACAGCAATTGCTGAAAAAGAGTTAATAGAAAATATGATAGATTTATATAAAAGAATAGATAGGTTGGAAAAAGATAAGGAGGCGTAAAAATGGAAGGTTTAAAGATTGCAGTAATAGGTGGAGGAAGTAGCTACACACCAGAATTAATAGATGGTTTTATTAAAAGAAAGGAAGAACTTCCAGTAAAGGAAATATATTTAGTTGATATAAAAGAAGGAGAAAAGAAATTAAACATTGTAGGTAATTTAGCTAAGAGAATGGTTGAAAAAGCAGGTCTCAATACTAAGGTAGTTCTAACTTTAGACAGGAAGGAAGCTATTAAAGACGCTGATTATGTAATTACTCAATTCAGAGTAGGTGGATTGAAGGCTAGGGCTAGAGATGAAAATATTCCACTAAGGTACAATGTATTAGGACAAGAAACTACAGGAGCAGGAGGATTTGCAAAAGCTTTAAGGACAATACCTGTAATAATGGATATATGTAAAGATATTGAAGAATTATCTTCAGACGCTTGGTTAATTAATTTTACAAATCCAGCAGGTCTTATAGCGGAGACTGTTCTTAGATATACAAATGTTAAAGCCATGGGATTGTGTAATGTACCTGTTAATATGAAAAACACTACAGCTAGAATGTTTGGTGTAGAGCCAGAAAGAATAAAGATGGATTTTATAGGATTAAATCATTTAAGTTGGGCAAAAGATATATATTTAGACGGAAAAGATATTATGAAAGAAGTAATAGAAAAGAATCTAGATGATGAATCTTTAAATATGAATAATATTCCAAATCTTAATTGGGACAAAGACTATTTAAATGGTTTAAATATGTTACCTAGCCCATACCTTAGATATTATTATATGATGGATGAAATGGTCCAAAATCAAATAAAAGACGTAAAAGAAGGTAAAGGCACTAGAGCAGAACAAGTAATGAAAATTGAAGAGGAACTATTTGAACTATATAATGATGAAAATCTTGATATTAAACCACCTCAATTAGAAAAAAGGGGAGGAGCATATTATTCAGAAGCTGCAGTATCATTAATTAGTGCTATCCACAATGATAAGAAGGAGATTCATGTAGTAAATATTAAAAACAATGGAGCTATTCCAAATTTAGATAATGATGTAGTTATTGAATGTAATGCTTTTGTAGACAAAACTGGAGCAACACCAATGACAATAGGTAAGATGCATCCAATTATATCTGGATTAGTTAATCATGTTAAAGCTTATGAATTATTGACTGCAGAGGCAGGAATTACTGGAGATTATAGAAAAGCTTTAGAAGCTCTATATACTAGCCCTCTAATACCATCAGTTACTGTAGCAAGAAAACTATTAGATGATATTTTAGAAGAAAATAAAGAATATCTACCTCAGTTTAATAGATAATAATATGAAAAATGTAATTATAAATGCAGATGATTTTGGATTGACTGATGGATGCAATAAAGGGATAGTCAAAGGAATAAAAGATGGAGTAGTAACTAGTACTACTGTAATGATGAATATGCCTTATGCTAATAAAGGAATTGAAATGTTAAAGTCTATGAGTTTCAAATCTGCTGGAGTCCATTTAACATTAACTTGTGGAGAACCAACTTTACCAGCTGAAGAAATTCCCTCATTGGTAGATAATGAAAATAGATTTTATAGAAGAAGAGCCGAGCTTTTTCCGAAGCTTCGTTTAGAAGAAGTGGAAAAAGAGTTGAGAAATCAAATTGAGCTATTTATAAAAACAGGATCTAAACCTTCCCATTTAGACAGCCATCATCATATTCATATGTATGATGGCATTAGGGAAGTAGTAGCTAAATTAGCAAAAGAATACAATTTGCCATTAAGATATGCAAATGAAGAAACAAAACAATATTTAAAAGAAAATAATATATTAACAACAGATAATTTTTCTATGGACTTTTATGGAAAAAATACAAGTATAAATAGGATGAAAGAAATACTGGAAAATGCCAGTAATGGGACGATTGAAATTATGGTTCATCCAGCAATAGTGGATAAAGAGTTGGAAAGTTTAAGTAGTTATAGTGCTAATAGATCTAAAGAACTTGAAATATTAATTAGTAGGGAGTTAAAGAATTGGTTTATAGAAAAAGATATTAAACTAATAGGATTTAACAATATTTAACAATTTAATTGCTCATCAGGAGGTGGGAAATATGTCAAAACCAGCAAGTGAAAAAGTTTTTCAAAAAACAGATTATGAAATACCAATCTTTAGTATGAAAAGTGCATTAATAATCCTTTTAGATGCAATAGTTGGGACTTTTGTGTTTCCATATATATTAACTCTATTTGGAGTAAGTTTTAAATTTGGAGTAATATTAGGAAATGTAATTTTTACTGGTTATGCTTTATCCTATGCAAGATTTTTTATAGAATCTAATAAGGGGTATTGTAAGAAATTTTGGTTCACTTATGCAGGATTCTCCTTAGCTTTTGCCATAATAGTGTATTTTTGGTTGTATTTGGGCATATATATCTAAAAAATGAAATTTTTCCACAACATACAAAATAACATAAAAAATTATTGCGAAAACTAAGTGAAATTATAAAATATTAAATGGTTATAAAACAAAAGAAAACGTTTAAGGAGGATTAATTATGAAAATATTATTTGTTTGTTCCCAAGGGATGTCTAGTGCAATAGCAGTAAATGCATTAAAAAAGGAAGCTGAAAAAGATGGAACAGATATTGAAGTGTTAGCAGTTAGTACTCAGCAATTTGAAGAAGAAGTTAAAAATGGATATGATGCAGCTATGGTTGCTCCTCAAGTTAGACATCGTTTTGAATATTTAAAAGAATTTGCAGATGCTGCTAATGTACCATGTGAATTAATTCAACCACAAGCATATAGTCCATTAGGAGGGCCAAAGTTGTTAAAACAAGTTAAAGATATTATTGGAAATAAGTAAAGCAGAAAAAATAGGAGGATAGACATGATAGAAAGAGTTAGTAAATTCTTAGATGAAAAGTTATCAACACCAATGGCGAAAATGGCTGAACAAAGACATCTAAGAGCAGTAAGAGATGGTATAATATCTACATTGCCACTAATTATAGTAGGAAGTTTATTTTTAATAATTGCATTTTTTCCATTTCCAGAGGGGACAGCAATTAAAACTTGGCTAGGAGATAATGCAGCAACTATATTATTGCCATATAGAATGACTATGTATATAATGTCTTTATATGCAGCATGGGGTATTGGATACAGTTTAGCAAGGTCTTATAAATTAGATGGAGTTACTGGAGGTATATTAGCGGCTGCAGCATTCTTGCTAACTATTGTACCTGAGTCAATTGAAGAATTAGGAATAGTAATGCCAATGGGAAACTTAGGTGGCGGTGGAATGTTTATTGCTATTTTAATGTCTATATTTGCAGTAGAAGTGTTAAGATTTACAACAACTAAAAATTTTCGTATAACTATGCCTGAGCAAGTTCCACCATCTGTAGCAAGATCTTTTGAGGCTTTAACACCTGCAGCTATTATTATTCTAACAATAGGAACTATAACATATTATCTAAACTTTGATTGGCATGGAGTTATTGGAAAGCTTGTTTCACCATTAATTTCAGCATCAGATACATTGCCTTCAGCAATTTTCTTGATGACTTTAATAGGATTTTTCTGGTCTTTTGGCATTCATGGAATGAGTATAGTGGGAACAGTAGCAAGACCATTATGGTTAGCACTATTAGACAATAATTCAGCTGCAGTTGCAGCTGGACAAGCAGTACCACATATATTCCCAGAACAGTTTTTCCAAGCTTATGTCATGATAGGAGGATCAGGAGCTACAATAGGATTAGCAATTTTATTAGCATTAAGAGCAAAATCACAATATGGTAAAATGCTAGGTAAAACTTCAATTGTACCTGCAATATTTAATATAAATGAGCCAATTATATTTGGAGCACCTATAGTATTAAATCCAGTACTAATAATACCATTTTTATTGACGCCAATAATAAATATAATAATTGCCTGGGCAGCTACAGCTTCTGGGCTTGTACCAAAATTATATATAGCAGCACCATGGGTACTGCCAACGCCAATATTTGCTTTTATGGCATCGGGAGGAAGTTGGCAGGCAGCAGTACTTGGCATAGTGTTGATAATAGTTTCAATACTAATATATGCACCATTTTTCAGAGTATATGATAATAATTTATTAAGAGAAGAACTAGGAGATGAGGCACAAAAAGCTTAGGCATAGCCTAAGCTTTTTCTAAGAGGAGGCATTCGAATGGTTAAGAGTGATTTTATATATTCTAAAAATTTAGGAATGGACTGGATATATACATTATGTATTCCCGACGACTATCTAAATGGAAAAGAATACGACCTTTTAATTATACTTCATGGAACTAATGGCAATAACAGAACATTAGTAGATAGAGTTCCTTTGGGGGATATATTAGAAGAATATAAAGATAAAATAGTAGTATTGCCAAATGGTTTTAATTCCTATTATATCGATAACATGGAAAATGCAATTATAGAGGATTTAATTCCATTTTTGGAGGGAGAGTTTAATATAAAAAATATGATAATTGGTGGAGTCTCAATGGGAGGTTTTGGAGCATTAAATCTAACATTAAAATATCCTAAACTATTTAAAAAAGCAGTACTAATATCTCCAGCAATATGGAATCCATTGCCACCAATGGATTCCAGTGTTAGAGATATGTATGCCTTTGGAAAGCCTTTTAATGAAGACAAATGGATAGAAAATAGTTGGATATCAAAGACTGAAAATCTAAGTAAGAATAGCTATATTCTAATACATGGAAATCAAGATGAAATAGTAGAAAGACATAATGTAGATAAGTTTGTTAATTATTGCTTAGATAATGGAATAGAAATTGAATATTATAATATAGATGAGAATCATAATTCTGAAGTTGTAAAAAAAGGATTAGAAATAGCTTTAGAAAGATTGTAATATATATCAATATAATGAATAATAAAATCCCAAGAATTTAAGTTCTTGGGATTCTTACTTACAATCTAATTTCTACATTATTTATTGCTGAAATATTTTTTTCTCCATCAATTATACCTTTTAATATATTAGCTAGTATTTTAGGGCTATTAGAAAAAGCATCTTTTGTAGAGCCAGCAATATGAGGAGTTATTGTAATATTATCTAATTTTAGTATTTCATCATCTTCAGGAATTGGTTCTTTGTCAAATACATCTATTGCTGCTCCAAAGATTTTATCTTCTTTTAGTGCTTTTACTAATGCTTCTTGATTTACTAATCCAGAACGAGCTGTATTTATTAAAACAGCATTTTCTTTCATTAATGAAAGTTCTTTTTCATCAATTAGATGATGGGTATCTTTAGTATATCTTGCATGAATAGTTACTAAATCTGATTGTTTTAAAAGAGTATCTAAATCTACAATTTTTACACCTTCAAATTCTCCTTTAAAGAAAGGATCATAGGCTATTACTTTACTTCCAAAGGCTTTTAAATAGCCAGCTATTAACTGTCCAATATGTCCAAAGCCTACTATTCCAACAGTTTTCCCATTTAATTCAGGAACATAACTACTATTTGGGAAATCTTTTCTCCATTCATTATTTTTTAGGGAGTAGTGGGATCTAGCTATATTTCTAACTTCGCTTAATATCATTCCCATTGTAAACTCAGCTACAGCTCTAGCATTTCTTCCAGGAGTATTTAATACAGCTATATTTTTCTCTCTTGCATAATCTATAGCTACATTTTCAACTCCACCTCTTAAAACTCCTATAAGCTTTAAATTTTTGGCTTTATCGATTACTTTTTTAGATACTGGTGCAAATTGTACTATTATCATATGAAATTTGTCTAAATCCTTTAATAGTTCATCAGATAGCTCTACAGCTTCAGGTCCATTTTGTTCTATAAGTAAATTGTCCCTTTGAAGAGCTTCTTGATTTTCATGATACCAATTTCTAACTTCAACATTAACTCCAATTTTTTCTAAATCTTTAAGTCCATTGTACATAGTTTCCTCATCAATGAAATTGTCAGCAATAGCTAATAAGTTCATTCTATATCACCTCTTAGTTTCCTTTATTTTCTGAGAATGTCATATTTATTTTATTTATTATAGTTTTTCTTAATTCTTCCTTCACTGGTCCAAACATTTCATCTGGTAGAGGATCTATTCTTTTTTGAGATTCAGCTGAAGCTTTTAATCCTTTGAACATAGCTATCCTCAAATCAGCATATAGATTTACCTTTGCAATACCATTCTTTATAGCTTCCTGTACTTGATTGATTGGGGTTCCAGAGCCACCATGTAGAACTAATGGTACAGGACTTATATTATTTATTTCCTTTAATCTTTCTATATTTAATTCAGGTTCTGAAACATATACACCATGGGATGTACCTATGGAAACTGCTAGTGCATCAACCTCTGTTTTATTTACAAATTCTAAAACTTGACTAGGTTCTGTAAGCTTAGTGTCTCCAGTATAGGAACCATCTAGTTCATTTCCTCCAACATATCCTAATTCGGCTTCAACAGTTATATTCTTGGCATGGGCCATTTCTACAACTTTTCTAGTATTAGCTATATTTTCTTCAAATGATAGCATAGAGCCATCATACATTACTGAAGTAAATCCATAATCTATAGCTCTTTCAATTAAATCTAACTTAGTTGCATGATCTAAATGTAGTACAATAGGTATACTATATTTATCAGCAACACCTTTAACCATGGATGTTATATAATCCATACCTTTTTCTTTTAAATCACGTTCCAATGCCATTAGAATAACAGGAGATTTTTTCTCTTCACAAGTATCTAATATTGTTCTTATTAATATATCTTCTGTACAATCAAAGGCAGGAACTGCATACTTTTCTTCTCTTGCTTTTATTAGTACTTCATTTAAATTAACTAACATATTTTCTCCTCCTTATCTCATTAACATTCCGCCAGTAGCGTCTATTGTAGCCCCAGTTATATAAGAAGCTGGTTCAGATACTAAAAATAATACTATATTTGCTATATCTTTTGGAGTTGCTACTCTTCCAATAGGTATTCTGTTTAAATAATAATCTTCTTTTTCATTTAATGCTTTTTTAGTCATATCTGTTTCTACAATTCCTAGTGCTATGGCATTAATATTTATATTGTGTTTAGCCATTTCTCTAGCCATAGATACTGTTAGTGAAACTACACCAGCTTTACTTGCAGCATAGTGAGCATGACCAGTTGTTGAACCATTGAAAGCGGCTTGAGAAGTTACATTTAATATTTTACATGGTCTTTCCTTTTCAATATTTTTTCTTATAAAAGCTTGGCTAGTTAAGAAAACAGAAGTTAAGTTTACATCTATAGTTTTGTTCCATTCATCTAGTGAAATATCTTCTACCCAATTTTTAGGCCAAATTCCTGCATTGTTAATTAAAATATCTACATTACCAAAAGCTTTTTCACCTTCATCTATTAACTTTTTACAATCTTCTGGATTGCCTAAATCAGCTTTTACAGCTATGGCTTTTCCACCTATTTTTTCAATTTCTTCTTTTACTTTAAGAGCAGCTTCACTACTAGAGTTATAGTTTATTACAACATTTGCACCTTCTTTTGCTAGTGCTAAACATATGCCTCTACCTACACCTCTAGAACCTCCAGTGACAATAGCACATTTTCCACTTATTTTTAAATCCATTTCAAATCACCTCAATTTATTCTGATAGTTCTTCCCATAATGGGCTTAGAACTTCTATAGATTTTTTATATAGATTATATTTTTTGTCATATATTTTACTGTTATTTTCATTTGGATAGCATGTATAAGCTACATTTACCATAGAATTAGCTGCAGATTCATAGGATTCAAAGTTTTCAGTAGCTATTCCAGCACATATAGCAGCTCCAAGAGCGCCTAGTTCAGTACTTGTAGTTACTTCTATAGGTATTTGAAGTACATCAGCAAATATTTGAACCCAAACTTCAGATTTTGCAGCTCCACCAGCTATTCTTATAGCTTTTGGTTTCTCTCTATGTTTCAATAGTTTATCAATATGAGCTCTATGGCAGAAGGCTACACCCTCATATATGGCTCTCAATAAATGAGCTTTTGTATGCCAACCATTTAGTCCAATAAAAGAAGCTTTAGCGTTTGCATCTACATTTGTTCCATATAGAAAAGGTAAAAATACAATATTACTTTCTTCAGGGGATATACTACTTACTAATTTGTTTGCTTCATCATAGGCGTTGGTATTATTATTCATAAATTCAGTTACAAACCATTCTAAGTTGCTTGCTGAAGTAGGACTGGCTTCTGTAGTTAGCCAATAACCTTTCATACAATATATAGAAGTCATAAATAGATCTTTTGATATCACAGGTTCTTTACTAATATATTCATTTATACTCCAAGTACCAGCTACCATACAAAGTTTTTCTTCCTCAGTGAGTCCAGTCGCTATAGCTGAGGCATCTATATCAAATAAGCCCCCAGCCACAGGGGTACCTTCCATAAGTCCTGTTTCTTTAGCAGCCTCACTAGTTATATATCCACATATTTCTGAGGAATATTTTAAAGGTGGAAGTTTATCCATAATTTCTTCAATGCCAAACTCACTTAATAGTTTTTCATCATATTTAACATCTTTAACATTCATAAGATTAGTTCCAGACATATCAGTTATTTCTGCATAGGCTTCATTGGTTAATCTATACCTTATATAGTCTTTACACATAAATATCCATTTTGTTTTTTTAAGTACTTCTGGATTATTATCTTTAAACCAAGCTAAAAGAGGAACTGGCTGACCTGCCCATATAGATTGCATAGTTTTAAGGAGTACTTTTTCAAAAGTAGTGTCACTATACCACTTTTCAACATAATCTTTTGCTCTAGTATCTGTAGATATAATCCCATTGTAAGCAGGGTTTCCATCTTTATCTACTAGATACATTCCATTACCATGGCCAGTTGTTGCTATTCCCGCTATATCTTTAGGGTCTACTTTACTTATTTCTATTACATCTCTTATAGATTTCACATTTGCTTGCCACATTTCTTCCATATCTCTTTCTGTAAATCCAGGTTTAGGCATTATAGTTTTTGTTTTATATCCAGATACAGCTATTTCTTTTCCACTTAAATCATATAAGGCTGCCTTAGACATAGTGCCACCATTATCTATACCTATTAAATATTTTCCCATAGTGAACCCTCCTAAAATCAATATTTCTATCTGAAAATTGTAGAAAGCTTTATTAATATCCAGCCTAATGGAGTAGTTGCGCCTCCAACTAAATTAGCCATTTGTGTATTTGAACCAATACCTTTTGGTAGTGTTACATTAGCCAGTTCTGCAGCTTTTGTATAATAAGGAGCTATATCAGAACCTGCATATAGTACTAATGTAATAATTACTAAACCACTTATAAATATTCTAACCATATTTTTTTTACAATATGGAGATATCATAGCTATTAAGAAAACTATCGATGCTAAATCTACAAAAGGTAGAACTTTGTTTCCAGGAAGTATAACAGCTAACAATAATGCAGCTGGTATCATTAATAATCCTGTAGCTAAAACTGCTGGATCCCCTACAAGTAAAGCAGTATCTAATCCAATATAAAACTCTCTATCTGGAAACTTTTTCTTGAGTGTTTTTTCCGCTGCATCTCTTACAGTAACTAATCCTTCTACTAACACATTAATCATTGCTGGAAGAAGTACCATAACTGCTGCAACTTTAACTGATAAACCTAAAATATCAGTAAAACTCCAACCTGCTAATATTCCAAGAACTGCACCTAGTATTGTTCCTAAAGTTAAAGGTTCACCCATAACTCCAAATTTTTCAGTTATTGTATCTGGATTAGCATCTATTTTATTTAATCCAGGAATCTTTTCGATAATCCAATTTACTACTATTCCAATAGGTACATAAATAGCTGATGTAGCATGGGCAAAAGAAACACCTTTTAAATCATAAGCTTCTTGAACTCTGGGAGCAGTTTTATCAGCAATTATTAGAGTAATTAAGAAATGAATAAGTGCTCCAGCCGATGAAATAGCTATGTTTCCTGTAACTGCATATATGACTCCTCCTGTAAGTAGGAAGTGCCAATAATTAAATATGTCTATATTTACTGTCTTTGTCATATTTAAAACTAGTAGTATTAAATTTAGAAGTAATCCTCCAAATACTACAAAGGGAACTATTGGAGAACCCCATCCTATAGTAGCTGCTACAGGCCATCCAGCATCTACTACAGTTAAATTTAGTCCGAACCTTTCTACCATAGCCTCAGCTGCGGGGCCTAAACTATCTAATAGTAGACCAATTACAAGTCCAATACCTTCAAAACCAATACCTACTAGCATACCAGCTTTAAAAGCTTTTCCTATTTTTACTCCAAAGATTAGAGCCAGTATGAAAAATATTATTGGCATCATTACTGATGGTCCCATACTGATAATTGTGTTAATAACATTCATAAAAACTCCTCCTTATTATTAAGTATTTACTTCTTATTGTTTGTTAATACTATTTATAAATACAAAAAAAGCCCTGCCAAAGAGAAATTTAAAAACTTCTCTTTAAGCAGGACTTCTTCTATTCACTATCCTACAAATTTTATTTTATTGTAAATTCCAAAGGGCTTTAGTACTAGTAGTGACCCCATTGAACCCTAATTTTTTAAATTCTTCTACACTTTTTTTATTTTCTACAAATCCTCCAGCTAAAATAGGTATTTTTTTATTTTTGACAATCTCATTAGCAAATTTGGGAGCTAAAGGAGAAGGAAGAAGTTCTACAGCATCTGCTTGTGAATTTCTAAAAGATTTTAAGCTGGAATCTACGGCCTTTGAGTCCATTAAGAAAAATCTTTGAATTGTAAATAGGCCTACAGATTTGCACATATTTATTGTAATCATATTCGAAGTTAGTATTCCATCTAATTTAAATAGGTCTTTTAATAATTTAACTCCCATTCTATCAGACGAAAACCCACCTACTAAATCTACATTTACAAGAACTCTTTTATTTTTTTTATGACATATCTGGGTTAAATTTTTTAAATTTCCTATATGAACTTCCGACAACAGTACAATATCTAGTGGACTGTTTAAAGCATAATCCAGATCTTTTAATATTCTAACTGATGGTACAATAGTAAATCCATTAAAGATCTTTTTCAAACTAATCACCTAAATTGAAAACGTTTTGTATATAATTGTAGCATAAATTCCTCTAATGTCAATGAAAATTTTATCCGATATAATAGAAGATATGTAAAGTGGGTTGAAAGTACTACTTTTTGGGTATGTATTATAATAAAAATAGGAAGGGAGTCTCATAAAATGTTTAAACGTTCTTTAAGTATTAAAGGAAAAATGCTACTTAGTATGATGCTTATATTTGTAATTGTAGTGGGAGGGTTAGTAGGCCTTTATATTCATTTAAATAATAAATATTTACAAAAGGAACTTGATGGATTGTCAGGAGGAACTATATCTTTAGATCATGTAAAAGAAATAAGGATCAAAAGTTATAAAATTATATTTACTTTACTTATTGTATCTACAGTATTAGTAGGAGCTATGAGCAGTTTTTTAATTAAAAAATTAAGTAAAGAAGTAGAAGAGTTGCAAGATAATATGTACATAGCAGGAAAAGGAGACCTTACAACCAGATGTAATGTGGAAACTATTGATGAAATAGGAGATTTAAAATCTTCATTTAACGTTATGGTGGCAAAGCAGACAGATATAGTTAATGGTTTAAAGCAGACGGTAAGGATTTTATCTGAAACTTCAGAAGATATGGCAGCTATTAGTGCTGAGGTTACTTCTGCTGTAGAAGAAATATCTTCAAATATGGAAGCTGTCTCTGAAGATTCTCAGGTAGGAAATGAAGCTACATTAGAAGTTTCTCAAGTACTATTGGAACTTTCTTCTCTAATTCAAATGTCAAAAAAATTGGCGTTATCTACAGAAGAAAATTCTACCATAGCCTTAAATGCTGCTATAGAAGGAAAAGAAACTATAGAAAAGGCAATGGAATCAATGAAGATTATTGAGGAAAAATCATGTGGCGTAGAGAACTTAGTCCAAAATTTTACAAAACACCTAGAAGAAATAACTAATGTTAGCAGTACAATAAATGGATTGGCAGACCAGACCAATCTTTTAGCTTTAAATGCTTCTATAGAAGCGGCAAGAGCAGGTGAATTAGGAAAGGGATTTGCTGTAGTAGCTGATGAAATAAGGAAACTGGCAGAACAGTCAAATAAGGAGGCTAATGAAGTAGCAAACTTAGTAAATAAAATAGAAGAGATAACTAGTTTACTGATAACTGCTTCTAATGAGAGTAAAGAGAAGGTAAAGGAAGGCACTTATGTAGCTGAAAAAGGCGTTGAGTCCCTTGATAATATAATGGGAACTGTGGGAAATACAGTAGATAATATAAAGGAAATAGTAGAAGTTACAGAAAATGAGGTAGCCAGTTCAGATAAAATTATAGATCTTATTAATCATGTAGCTACATCTATAGAAAATGCTATTTCTCATGTAGCAGAAGTAGCAGCATCGACAGAAGAAATAACTGCT
Organism: Anaerosalibacter massiliensis; assembly: GCA_000751555.1. Taxonomy (GTDB): domain Bacteria; phylum Bacillota; class Clostridia; order Tissierellales; family Sporanaerobacteraceae; genus Anaerosalibacter; species Anaerosalibacter massiliensis. Next base: position 57,387 of record CCEZ01000075.1, read on the forward strand.
TCTATGGAAAATGTAAACGAAGCTACTATTGAAACAAGTCAAATAGCATTTGATATTGAAAAAATGGTGGGAGATATAAAAACAAAGGATACTTCTGACTTAAGCGATATAGAAATATTGGAAACAGCTAAAACTGATCATCTTATGTGGAAACTTAAGGTAGAGAACATGATAAAAGGCATGGAAACTTTAGATTTAGATGATGTAGTTTCTCATAAAACTTGTAGACTAGGACAGTGGTATTTTCAGAAAAACAATCCCTTTAAGGACGAAAAAGCTTATATAGAATTAAACCATCCCCATAAGATGGTACATGAATCTGCTATAAATGCTGTAGAAGCATATAATAGTGGAAATTTAAAAAAGTCAAGGAAATATTTAAAAGACTTACAGTATTATTCGGGTATAGTTATTAATGAACTTAATAAGTTGATGGAAAGTTAAATGAAAATTTAAAATGAGAGGAAGATAAGATATGGAAAAAAACATAATAGGAGATGACAAAATTATTATATCTATTTCTGGAGATTTAACTGTAGATAAAGCAATTTCTCTAAGAAAAGATCTACTAAATTATATAGCAAAAGGATATAATCACATTGTAGCAGATGTAACAAACTTAGATTTTATTGATAGCACAGGACTCGGAGTGTTAGTAGCTACTAATAAAATTGCTCATAAAAAAATGGAGAAGTGAGTATAAAAGGACTTAAAGGGTCTATTAAGACAATATTTCGTAATACTAGATTAGACAAAGTATTTCATATATGTGGTTAAGTATTGACAAAATAAATAGATAATAGTATCATTAAAAATAAGCAATTGTTTATATATAAGCAAATATTAAGGGGTTTTTTTATGACTAGGAGAGAAGAGGAAATATTAGAGCTTATATCTAAAAATCCAATGATATCTCAAAAAGAAATGGCAAATATATTAGGAATTAGTCGTTCCTCTGTAGCAGTTCATATTACAAATCTTATGAAAAAAGGATATATTCTTGGGAAAGGATATATTGTGAAAAGAAAACCTTATGTAACTATTTTAGGAGGAGCCAATGTAGATGTATTAGGCTTTCCTTATGACAAGATTATAGAAGAAGATTCAAATCTAGGAACGACTACTATTTCTTTAGGAGGAGTAGGTAGAAATATAGGAGAAAATTTAACTAGATTAGGAATAGATACAAGGCTTATAACGGTTCTTGGCAAGGATGTGTACGGAAAACTTATTATGGAAGAGTCTTCAAAGATAGGCTTAAATATCTCAGATTCTCTAATACTTTCCAATGAACAGACTTCTACTTATCTCTGTATTTTAGATGAAAATGGAAATATAAATGTAGCTGTATCTTCAATGGACATATTTGAAAATATGACTATACCATTTATTGAGGAAAAAAGAGACTTAATAGAAAATTCTAGATTATGCATAGTAGATACCAATATAAATAAAGAAGTATTAGAATATATGGTTACTAATTTTAAAGTGGATTTCTTCTTAGATACAGTATCTACGTCAAAAGCTAAAAAAGCAAGTGATATAATAGGATATTTTCATACTATAAAGCCAAATAAGATGGAGGCAGAAATATTATCAGGTATTGAAATAAATAATGAAGAGGATTTAAAAAAGGTTTCTTATTATTTTATCAATAAAGGTGTTAAAAGAGTTTTTATTTCCTTAGGAAAAGAAGGAGTATATTATTTTGATGGAAAAGTAGAAAAAAGAGCTTTCCCACCAAAGGCAGAATTAATTAATGCAACTGGGGCAGGAGATGCTTTCATAGCAGGATTAGTCTACTCCTATTTAAAGGATTTTTCTATTGATAACACTATAGCTTTTGCAACAGGTGCAGCCATTGTTACACTGGAAAATGAAAATACTATAAATCCTAATATTTCATCTGAAAAGATTAAAAAAAGAATAGAGGAGATTGAAATATGTTAGAACAATATATTGAAATTAAGGAGGAAGTAAAAAAAGCTTTAGATGAAAATAAAGCTGTAGTAGCCCTTGAGTCTACTATAATAGCCCATGGCATGCCTTATCCAAAAAATGTTGAAACAGCACTAGAAGTAGAAAAGATAATTAGGGATAGAGGAGCTATACCAGCTACTATTGCTATATTAGATGGAAAAATTAAGGTGGGACTTTCTAAAGAAGAAATAGAATATTTAGGTAAAGCAGAAGATGTATATAAAGTCAGTAGAAGAGATTTGCCTTTTATAGTATCTAAAGGATTGAATGGGGCTACTACAGTAGCTAGTACTATGATAATAGCTAAAATGGCAGGAATAAAAGTATTTGTTACTGGGGGAATAGGTGGAGTCCATAGAGGAGCTGAAGAATCTTTTGATATTTCAGCAGATCTTCAAGAACTTGCTAAGACTAATGTAGCAGTAGTATGTGCAGGAGCTAAATCTATTTTAGATCTAGGTCTTACATTAGAATACCTTGAAACCTTTGGAGTACCAGTTGTGGGATTTGGAACGGAAGAATTTCCAGCATTTTTCACAAGAAAAAGTGGTTTTGAAGTAGATTATAGGATAGATAGTGAAAAAGAACTTGCAGAAGTTATAAATACAAAATGGGATCTAGGGCTTAATGGTGGAATAATAGTGGCTAATCCAATTCCAGAAGAATATGAAATGGATCATAATGTAATAAATATAGCTATTTCAGAAGCCTTAAAAGAAGCAGAAGAAAAAGGTGCTAAAGGTAAAAAGGTAACTCCGTTCTTACTTGAAAATGTAAAAGAAAAAACTAGTGGAAATAGCTTAGAATCCAATATTAGATTAGTTTATAATAATGCATTAGTTGGAGCAAATTTAGCTATAGAATTAGAAAGGTTATAGAAATAGCACTTGCTAATATATGAGAACTATTAAAGGGAAAATATATTCAATATATTTTCCCTTTAATAGTTTTTACTATAAATTAAAGTTTAATTTGTGACATAAATTCTTGCAATTCTCCTGCTATTTCTGCTAAAGCTTCAGTAGAAGAGGCAATTTCCTCCATGGAAGCCGTTTGTTCTTCTGTAGCTGCAGAGACATTTTGAATTTGCTCAGATACGTTTTTGCTATGTTCTTTCATAGAGCTAGAGGAATCTAATACATTGGTATTTCCCTCAGCTACTTGATATATAGCTTGATTTATACTTTCTATCTGATTATTTACATCTGTCGTTAAAGTAGCGATTTTTTCAAAAGTGTCCTTAGCTATATTAACCGTACTCATTCCAGTATCCACATCTTTTTCATTTGAGTCCATATTAATATTTGCTTGCTCAATTATATATTGGTTTTCCTGTATCAATAAATCTATTTTTTCGGTGGACTTTTGAGTTTCCTCAGCAAGTTTCCTAATTTCTTCAGCTACAACAGCAAATCCACTGCCGGCTTCTCCAGCTCTAGCTGCTTCTATGGCAGCATTTAAGGCTAAAAGATTAGTTTGTTCAGCAATAGATTGAATAACATCTATTATCTCATCCATTTGGCTAGAGCTATTATTTATATCTTTTAAAGAATCTCTAACTAAGTTTGTGCTTTTGGCAATGCTTACCATTTGGTTAAGAGCTTCTTCTATTTTTCCTTTTCCCTCATTGGTCTGTTCTAGAACTTTATTACTTAAATCACTAGCATCATGAGAAAGACCAAACATATTGTCTATTTCTTTTGAAACATTTTCAATAGCAGAGGTTACATTTAAAACTTCTTTTAGCTGTTCTTCTGAACTATTAGCTATTTGATTGGCAGATTCTGCAATATTTGTAGCTGCTGCTGTAGATTCTTCAGAAGTAGCAGCTAATTCCTCTGAAGAAGCTGCTACTTGTTCAGAGGTTGAAGAAATATTTTCTGTAAAAGTTCTAAAATTATTTAATATCTCATTAAAAGAATTAGCTATATTACCTATTTCATCTTTCCTGTTTAAAAATTTTTCAGCCATATTTTCCGAAAAGTCTAGATCAGAAATATTTTTAGCCTTATTTGTTATTAAAATTAAAGGATTAGTAATATTTTTGGTGAATATAAATGAAAATCCAATTCCTATAGCCATCGCAGCTAAAGTTAAAATGATTATTGTATTTCTTAAACTATTTAATTTAGCTAAGGCTTCATTTTCTGGAGCAGTTACTGCAATAGACCATCCAGTAGATTTTATAGGAGCATATCCTATTAGTTTCTTTTGGCCTTTATATTCATATTGTCCTATATTGGATTTTCCTTTTAGCATATCTTTATAAATATTTGTAAGCTTATTATCCTTGTCTTTTATATTCTCTAAATCTAATTCTTTACTTTCTAATATTTTTTTATCAGGATGGTATATTATATTTCCAAGATTGTTCATTAATACAGCATGGCCAGACTTACCAACTTTTATATCACTAGCAATATTGTAAAAGTCTTCTGCTTTTACATAGCCGACTAATACACCTACTATTTTTCCCTCATGTTTAAGAGGTGCAGATATAGCTATTTGCATAACTCCACTAGTTTTGCCTCTAAAAGGTTCGGAAAAATAATTATTTCCGTTTCTAGAAGCATTAAAATAATCTCTATCGCCAACATTTGCTTTAACTCCATCAATGAAAGTTATTTTCCCATCTGTATCTGCTACTCCAAAATTTGAATAGCCAAGTCTTTCTTTTTCTGTTTTCAAAACTGAATCCTTTTCTTTTTTAGAAACTTTAGGATCACTAATTCTTTCAAAATGACTTAAAGTATCTACTGTTGTTATATATTTATTTATTCTTTCATCAATAAGTTTTGAAGCATCTTGAGAGGTATCTTGTAAGTTATTATATGTATCCGATACTATGAAGTTTTTAGAAATTGTATAAGTAACAGCTCCTAAAATTAAGGAAAGTATCACTATTACACTAGTAATTGAAATAAGTATCCTAGTACGAATAGTTTTAGATTTTATTTGTCCTTCTTTTGCGTTTATTTCTTCCTTTTCCTTTTTATTTTCCATTTAGATCCTCCTTTTAAACAATATTTTAAAAATAAATAGGACAATGGCACTACATGTTATAGTAATAAAGGTCTAATTATATATATCGAACAAAATATTATTTAATTTAGTAATATTTTAAAAATACTATAATTTAATTTTAATTAGAGAGTATAATTAATGGACATTATAATGAATAATTAGATGAAATGATATATAATATACAGGTATAAGGATGAAAGGAGTAGGACTAATGCTCAAAAAAACTATACCTTTTGAAGTATATACTATAGAGGACAACTATAGTGATAAAAAGGAAGGGATAAATTTAGAAGAACTAGATAATTACATAATAGTAGGTATAACAAAGAGATTTTCAACTCCAGGATATGATATGGAAGTAGAAAATATAATAAAGACAGAAGAGGGAGAATTTGAGATCAATCTTTTTATTATACCTCCTAAAGAAGGTAGTATTCTTCTTCAAGTTATAAGTTACAAAACTTTAGCTATCAAAATAGATAAATCTTATTTAGGCAAAGGACCTTATAAGTTTAAACTAGCTAAAATTAGAAATTAAGGAGTAAAAAGTTTGAAAAGGTCATTATTTATCCAAAGGATAGTTTAAAAATCAATGGATTTTAAAATTGCAGATAAAAATTTGTATACAGCTAAGGTAAGAAGGGGCTACCATTTTAGGTAGCTTTTTTTAAGTCAATATAAAGTTTATATGATATAATTAAAAGATAATTATATTTTTAAATATTTTAGGGGGTTTTTCATTTGAGTAGCAGTAAAAGAAGAGTTGCTCAATCAGCAGCTATGATTGCAATGGCTACATTATTTAGTAAATTCCTAGGTTTTCTAAGAGAAGTACTTATTGCCTCAAAATTTGGTTCAGGATATGAAACAGATACTTATTTTGTTGCTATGACGGCAACTGTATTGATTATGACTACTATTGGAACGGCACTTAAAACCACCTTGATTCCAATTTTTTCTGAAATTCAGGAGAGGAAAGGAAAAAATAAAAAATTAGATTATATGACCAATGTATTAAATGTTATATTTATAATAACTATTTTATTAGTTATTGTAGGCTATTTTGTCTCTCCTTTTGTAGTGAAGATTTTGGCCAAAGGTTTTACAGGAGAACAATATGAATTAGCTATAAAATTAAATAGGATTGGTCTTCCTATAATTATATTTTTAGGACTTAGTTATGTTTTTTCAGGATTTCTTGAAAGTAATGAAGTGTTTGGACCACCAGCTATAGCTGGCATTCCATTTAATTTAGTATATATAGTCTACCTTTTAACAGTTTCACAAAAGCTTGGAATTATAGGTCTTATGGTAACAAGTGTCATAGCATCTGCTGCCCAATGGCTTATTCAAATACCAGCTGCTAAAAGATTAGGATTTAAATATTCACTTAAAGTAGATTTAAAAGATAGATATATAGAAAAAGCATTGATGTTAACAGCTCCAGTGCTATTAGGTTCTGCTGTACAACAGATAAATGTAATAATAGACAGGACTTTAGCTTCTAGTTTAAAAGAGGGTAGTATATCTGCATTAAATTATGCCACAAGGGTTAATGATATGATTATATCTGTTTTTGTCATGGCTATAACTACAGTTATATTTCCAATGCTCTCCAAAGCTTTTACAAGGGAAAATTTAAAGGAAGCTAAAGACATAATGGAAGAAGGAATAAATATTATACTAATAATAACTGTACCTGCTACCATAGGAATAATAATACTTGCAGAACCTGCTATAAAAGTTTTCTTTGAAAGAGGTGCTTTTGATAGTCAAGCAACTTCCATGACTTCAAGTGCATTATTATTTTATTCTTTAGGGCTTATTGCTAGTTCCTTAAGACTTATGCTCAATAAAGTATTTTATTCAATACAAGATACTTCAACTCCAATGATTAATGGAGCAATAGCTGTAGGAATAAATGTAGCACTCAATTATATATTAATAAGATACATGGCTCATTCTGGACTAGCGTTAGCTACAAGTATTTCCTCAATAGTTACCACTATACTTTTATTTATATCCTTAAGAAAGAAAATAGGAAGCATGGGTATTAAATCATATATAATATGCTTCATTAAAACTTTAATTGCTTCCATAATAATGGGCTTAGTAGTATATGGAATATATTTTAAATTTGGTTCATTATTTCCAAATAAATCTATTATAGAACTGTTATTACTTATATTAGCAGTATCTGTAGGCGTTTTAATTTATTTTGTTTTATGTTGTTTATTGCGAGTAAAAGAAATGAGGACGCTCTTAGGAAGACTTAAAAAATCTAGAAAATAATTCTGCGGATATATGGGAATGGTTGGTGAAGCTATATGATGGGAAAATTTAAAGAAAAATTGGGAGAAGAAATTAATATTGGAAGCATATCAAATGATGAGTTGATGGCGGCTTTAGACCAAATTGGAAGAGATTTAATATATAATTATTTTCTATATGGAGAAGATGTAAGTCATGAAGTTTTCATAGAAAATTTAAAAAGGTATTTAGAGTTAAATAAATATTTTTAAGTTTTGTATAATGAAAGCTGCTCTAAATTATTTAAATAGTTTAGAGCAGCTTATTTAATTATTAAGTATTAAATTTAAATTTTTTTACTAGGTTTATGAATGGTATCCATAATAACTGCTATTGCATTATCTCCTGAGATATTACATGCAGTTCCAAAACTATCTTGTGTAATATATAAAGCTATCATAAGAGCAATTTGTGCATCATTGAAATGCAAAATAGATTGAATAACTCCAAGTGCAGCCATTACAGCACCACCAGGAACGCCAGGCGCAGCTACCATAGTAATACCTAACATAGCTATAAATCCAAACATTTGGGAAAATGTAAAAGGCATACCATTTAACATCATTACGGCAATAGCACAGCTAGTTAAAGTAATTGCACTACCAGATAGATGAATTGTTGCACAAAGAGGAATTACAAATTCCCTTATACCTTGGGATACTCCATTTTTTTCTGCAACTTCTAAATTAACTGGAATAGTAGCAGCAGAAGATTGAGTACCAATAGCAGTCAAATATCCTGGTATCTGGTTTCTAATCATCTTAGGAAAGCTCTTTTTTCCAATGGCGGAAGCAATTAAAAACTGTATTATTATAATAGTAAAATGAGTAGCAAGTACTATTAAAAATACTTTCCAAAATACAGATAAGATTCTAGCTACTTCACCTGCATAAGTCATATTAGCAAATATACCTAATATATGAAAAGGAAGTAGTGGAATAATAACTCTTGAAATAGTTTTTTCCATAATTTGTTGAAACTCTACAGATGCATTATAGAGGGTTTTTCCTTTTATGGAAGCAATCCCCAGTCCCAATAGGAATGCTATGACTAAAGCAGTCATTACGTTCATAAGAGGCGGGATCTCTACAACGAAAAAAGGTTCTAAAAGTTTATCTTCTGGGTTAGCTGCATTTGAAAGAGCATTTGCAGTATGAATAAATTTAGGGAAAATACTAGTTGATACTAAATAAGCTAAAAAACCAGCTATTAAAGTAGAACCATAAGATATAGCAGTAGTAATACCTAATAACTTTCCAGCTCCTTGGCCTAAATCAGCAATTCCTGATACTACAAAACCTATGATGATAAAAGGTATGGCAAAGTCTAGGAAATTACTAAAAATCGAATTGAAAGTTACAAATATCCTAACTCCTCCTGCAGGTAGAATATTCCCAATGATAATACCTAGTATAATTGCAATAATCAGTTTGGGGACTAATCCTAGTTTTCTCATACAAATTCTCCTTTCTATATTTTATATTTTGAAATTATGGTTTTACTTAAATATACCTCCTTTCCTTATATAAGTAAAAAGTGCTACTTAATTCATAATATTCTATATAAGCATTCAAATTCCTTTTTAAATTAGTAAAATAGTTTAAATATTTATTCAAATGACAAAGTATGATTATTTGATATAATAAGGTTTGGCTTAAAAAAGTACTTTAGATAAGGTGGTGCATTTTAAAATATGTTTAAAATTGAAGATTTAAATAATTCTATAATACTATCTGATTTTGATGGTACAATAACTACCTTTGATACTAATTATAGATTGTTTAATATTATTGGTAATGAAAAAACTAAAGAGATAAGTAAAGAACTTTTAAAGGGAAATTTAAGTATGAAGACTGCAGCAAGATCTCAATTTGAGAATCTTGAATTAGGCAAAAAAGCTTATATAGATTATATATTAAATGAGATAGAAATCCAACCAGGGTTTATCAAGTTCTATGAAAACATAAAAAAATATAATGTGGATTTCGCTATAGTAAGTGGAGGATTTTTAAATGGAATTGAAGTGTTCTTAGAAAAATATGGAATTACTGATATAAAGATATATGCAAATGAATTAGTTTTTAAAGGGAATAAAGTAGGGGTAAAGTTCTATGATGATATCCATGGATATGAAGAAAAAGATTGTTCCTGTGCATTTAAACCCTCTGGGAATTGCAAGGTGAAATTTTATAATGAATATAAAAAAGATTATGATAAAATAATATTCATAGGAGATGGCTCTACAGACTTAGGAATAGCAGAAAAGGCAGATATATTATTTGCAAAAGATTCATTAGCAGATTATTGCAATAAGAAAAATATAGAATTCATTAAGTGGAAAGATTTTCGTGATATAAATAAAATGATTTTCAATAAGAGATAAGATTAGGATTTAATGAAATTAAAAATTCCCTATAAATTAGAAAATAAAAAAATCTAGTTTATAGGGAATTTTAGTTTTTAAATAGTATAAAAGCTTACTAAATATTAACACAACTTTGCACTTTTTATTTATAAATAAGCTTTATATAATAAAGATAGGTGGTAGAGATGGATAAGAGAACTAATGATATCATTAATAGTATTCTTTTAAATGAAGAAGTTCAGATTGAAAACATTGCTAAAAGTCATAATGTATCTAGTAGAACAATTAAAAATGATGTTGATAAGATAAACAAGCTTTTTCAGAAAGAAGATTATGTTTTAATTGAGATATCTCAAGAGGGAAAACTGTTTTTCAATAAAAATTATGACACTAGATCAATATTGTCTACTATTTATAAAAATAGTGATTATTATAATTATAAATTATCTCCAGAGGAAAGAAAAATAATTTCAATTATTATCTTATTAAATGCTGATGATTATATAACAATTGATGACATAGCAGATCATATTTTTGTAAGTAGAACTACTATAATTACGGATCTGCCTGATATAAAAGAATGGATTGAGAAAAATAATTTAATTTTATTTTCAAAACCAAGAAGAGGCCTTAAGATAATTGGCTATGAAGTTGATAAAAGAAAAGCTATATTAACTTTCATATATGAAAGTTTAAATACCCTTGGTTTAAATAAAGTGGGTAAGAGCATTTTTCATATTCTTTTATTAAAAGAAATAGAACAAGCCCTTAATATAAGAGATTTAAAACTAATAATAAATACTGCAGAAATAAAAAATGGTTTAGAATTGACTGATGATTCTTATAAAGAAATATTATACTATCTTATAGTTATAGTTAATAGATGGGAAAATGAAATAGATATAGATATTAAAAATGATAATGTAATTAAAGGCGATCCTAAATATTATATGGCAGAAGAAATAATTAAATTTATATCTGAGAAATATAGATTGCCGTATTGTAGTATCGAAGCTGTCTTATTATACAAAGAGATTAATAAAAAAACTTTCATTAAAGATTATATAAAACCTAATAAAAATACTTTGAAAATACAGATGCTGTCAACTGAATTTGTATATAAAATTAGTAAAGACTTAAACATTGTAGAACAATTTCAATATGATTTCTATAATTTTTTGATAAATCATATAGAGTCCACAATTGCGAGAATGAAACAAAGCAGTAAAATAGATAATCCTTTTAAAAATGAATTAAAGTATTTATATCCAGATATATTTGAAATAATAAAAAAACATGTTCAACCTATAGAAGAATATGCTGGACAAATAATGAATGAAGATGAAATTGCTTATATAGCAATGCATATTATAGCAGCTATAGAAAGGAAAAGGCATGGAGATAGTGATATCAAGGTGTTGCTTATATGCTCAACTGGTTTTGGTACAGCGTTATTTTTAAGCGCAAAGTTGAAAAAATATTTTAATTTTAATATTGTGAATATTCTTTCTGCTCATAGTTTAGCAAATTATAATACAAATGAAATTGATATTATAATCTCCACAATAGCAATAGATTCCTTGAAAGATAAAACTATAGTTGTTAATCCAATACCTACAGAACAAGATATAAGTCTGATACAGAAAGCTGTTTTTAACATTAGACAAAAGAAAGATTATTCTAGAAATAAACTAAATGAAAACGTTACAAATGGACTAGTTTCAAGTAAAACTGGAAGACAAAAATACTTATATGAAATTTTAACCGCTGATAACATAATTCTTGATGGTAGTGCAAAAAATTGGCAGGATGCCATAAGAAAGTCAGGGAACATATTATTAGAGAAAGATTATATAGAAGAAAGATATATTACTGCTATGATAGAAAATATTAAGGAAAATGGGTCTTACATAGTTTTTGCTCCTAATGTTGCAGTACCACATGCTAGTCCATCTGATGGAGCAAAAGGTGTTCATATAAGTATGTTAAGACTTAAAAAACCAGTAAAATTTAATCATGAAAAAAATGATCCAGTAAAGTTTATATTCTGTTTAAGTGCTTTAGATAATAGAGATCATCTCAAGGCATTTATCAATCTTCTAAAGTTAATAAGTAATAAGGATATGATAAAAATAATTGAGGAAGTTGATAAACCTAAAGAAGTTATCAATATAATAAAAAAACTTGAAGAGAAAATACTTATATAATGATAAACCTGATCATTAATAAAGGAGAGACAAACCGTGGAAATTGCAAAGTATGTAAAAAAGGAACTAGTAGATATAGAGATAAACTGTGAAAATAAAGACGAATTATTTAATAAAATATATGAGGAAGCTTTTAAAAATAAATATGTAAAAAAAGGTTTTTTAAAGAAAATCAGAGATAGAGAGGAAAAATATCCAACAGGAATAGAGCTATCTAAATATAGTGTTGCTATACCTCATACAGATGCTGAACTTGTTAATGAGCAGTTCATATCCATAAATATTTTAAAGAATCCAATATCTTTTAATCTTATGGATGACTCAAGCAAGAAGACAGATGTAAGTATAGTCTTTGTTCTAGGATTGAATAAACCTGACGAACAGTTAATTATATTAAAAGAAATGATTGCTCTAATTCAAAATGAAAATATTATAAATGGTATGTTAAATGCAAAGTCTGAAAGTCAAATACTAGAGATTATTCAGCAGGGGAGGTGAGAATAAATGAAAAAACATATATTGGTTGCATGTGGAGCTGGAATTGCAACTTCTACTGTTGTTACTGAAAGAATTACAAATTTATTAAAAGATAACAATATAGATTTTGAAATTACTCAATGTAAGATTGCAGAAGTTTCATCTCTTGCAAATTCAGCAGATCTAATTGTATCTACAACTATCCTACCAACGAAATATGATATTCCATCACTAAATGCCATTTCTTATATTACTGGTGCAGGTGAGAAAAAATTAGACCGACAAATAATAGATATGTTGTCTAAATAGGGGGTAAAAAAATGAATTTAATGGAAATTATTCAGTACATATTGGGTTTAGGACCTACTGTCATAATACCTTTAGCCATTTTGATAATAGGTCTAATATTTGGTACAGGATTTAAAAAGGCTCTAAAATCTGGGCTAACAATTGGAATTGGATTCGTGGGAATAAACTTGGTCATAGGTTTACTAAGTGATAGTTTAGGACCAGCTGCACAACAAATGGTTGAAAGATTCGGACTAGAATTGACAGTTATTGATATGGGATGGCCAGCAGCTGCTGCTGCCGCATGGGCATCACCTGTAGCAGCTATTTCTATCCCGATTATTATCGTGGTTAATATAATTATGATTTTAACTAAAACAACAAAAACGCTTAATATCGACTTATGGAACTACTGGCATTTTATTGCTGGAGGGGCTACTGGTTATATATTAACAAACAACTGGTTTTTTGCAATACTCTGTGTAATATTAATGGAAGTAATGACTTTATTTATAGCAGATAAAACAGCACCAATGGTTCAAGAGTTTTACCAACTTGATGGTGTGTCATTACCAACAGCCTCAACAGCATCCTTTGCACCATTGGGAATGATAGCTGGTGCATTAGTAGAGAAAATACCAGGAATAAACAAACTACATGCTGATCCAGAATCTATACAGAAAAAATTTGGAATTTTTGGCGAACCAATGATGATGGGCATAATTATTGGTGCAATATTAGGTATATTAGCTGGGTATAATGTAGGCGGTATTATCAATATGGGCATTAACATGGGGGCAGTTATGTTTCTAATGCCTAGAATGGTTAAGATAATCATGGAAGGGTTAATACCAGTTTCTGAAGCAGCAAGGAACTTACTTCAAACTAAATATGGAGATAGAGATTTATATATTGGTCTAGATGCAGCAGTGGCAGTTGGACATCCTTCAGTAATGGCAACAGCATTAATACTGGTTCCTATTACATTATTTTTAGCTGTTATTTTACCAGGGAATAAAGTTTTACCATTTGGAGATTTAGCTACAATTCCATTTTTAGTTGCATTTATAGTAGGCAATAGAAAGGGAAATATAATACATTCAGTAATTACAGGAGCTATAGTAATGGCATTTGGTCTATATATGGCAACAAATTTTGCTCCAGTATTTACAGAGATGTTAATTCAAGCTAAGTTTACTATGCCTGAAGGAGTAGCTCAAGCATCTAATTTAGATACAGGTGGTAATTTGCTAAACTGGGCAATTCTTAAATTGTCACAACTATTGTCAGGAATATTTTAGTTATAAGACTTAGGAGGCAGATATTATGAAAGCACTTACAAAAGTAAATCCTGGTTATGGAAATCTAGAATTATTAGAAATTGAAGAACCACAGGTCAAAGATAATCTAGTAAAAATAAAAGTAGAATATAGTGGAATTTGTGGATCAGATATTCATTCATATAAAGGAGAGTACAAGGTAAATGTACCTGTAGTATTAGGGCATGAATTCGCAGGGATAGTAACAGATGTAGGAAGAGATGTTACTAAAGTAAAAGTAGGTGATAGGGTAACAAGTGAAACTACTTTTAAAATTTGTGAAGAATGTGATTTTTGCAAGAGTAAAGACTATAATTTATGTCCTGTAAGGAAGGGAATAGGAACTCAAGTAGATGGAAGTTTTGCTGAGTATGTATTGTCAAGAGAAGAAAGTGTACATTTACTGCCAGATAATGTGAGCACTTTAGCTGCAAGTTTAACAGAACCTTTAGCCTGTTGTGTTCATGCAGCTTTGGAAAGAACCCTAGTGACTAAAGATGATGTAGTTTTGGTTATTGGGCCTGGACCAATGGGGTTACTCTTAAGCCAAGTAGCTAAATCTCAAGGAGCTTATGTTATTTTATCAGGAGTAAGTAAAGATAGAAAAAGATTAGATCTTGCTTTAGAGCTTGGTGTAGATTTAGTAGTTGATTCAAAGACAGAAAATTTAGACAAAATAGTAATGGATAAAACTAATGGATATGGAGCTAACAAGGTTTTTGACTGTTCTGGAGTAGTTTCAGCTGTAAATCAAGGATTAAATTTAATTAGAAAGCAAGGAGATTTTGTACAGGTAGGAATTTTTGCTGAGAAATATAATAAAATAGATTTAGAGTCTATAGTTCAAAGAGAAATAAGATATATCGGTAGCAGATCCCAAAAACCAAGTTCATGGATTACATCTTTAAAACTTTTAGAGGAAGAAAGGGTAAATGTAGAAGCTTTAGTAACTAAAATAGTTGAACTAGAAAACTGGAAAGAAGCCTTGAACGCAGTATTAGAAGGAAGTGAAGTAAAGGCAATTATTAAATCTTAAAATATACCCCCTGATACCAGGGGATATATTTATATTATTCGTTAAGTATACAAAATTATTTAATCCAAAGGCAGTAATTCATTAACATAATCTTTTAAAGAATAGACAATATGTCCATCTTTTCCCTTAGTAGTATTTGAACATATTAAGGAATTGAGTATTGCTTCTTCCGTTGCTTCAGATACAGCTTTAAATACTTTATTTATATTTGCTTCATTAATTATTTTCATATTTAATATTGTATTTTCCTCAAAATGATTAATAATATTGGCTGTGGAAAATCCTATTGCTATTTCCCCACTATTATGACCTATAAATCCACCAGTTTTGGCAATTCCCGGTTCAACTCTTTTAATTACTCTTTTTAATTGCCTAGAAGAAAGAGGAATATCTGTAGCAACTATTAATATTATGGAACCTTCTTCCTCTTTTTCATCTTCAGGTTTTATGATATTTTTTAGATTTTTCCCAACGAAATTTCCGTTTATTATAAGATCCTCCATATCACCAAAGTTGGAGAGGACAAGTACTCCTACAGTATAAATCTCGTTGTCAATACTTACTACGCGAGAAGATGTGCCAACACCGCCTTTTAATTCATAACAGACCATTCCAGTTCCAGCACCTACATTTCCCTCTTCAAAACTAGAACTTGCATTTTTTATAGCTTCAAACACATGATAATCTTTTACATGAAGTTCTCTAATATCATTTAAATAGCTATCATTGCATTCACAAATAATAGGATTTATAGATTTTATATTTTCATCAATTGAAAGCATAAATTTCACTAAGCCTTCATGAGCTGCTCCTACACTTAGAGTATTTGTAAGCATTATAGGGGTTTCTATATTACCTAATTCTTCTATTTGTAGCAATCCTGTACTTTTTCCAAAACCATTAATCACATGGCAAGCTCCCACAACTTTTTTTCTAAATATATTTCCAGTATGAGGTAGAACTACGGTGATGCCTGTTTTTATTTTATTATTGTTTAAAGTAACATGGCCTACTTTTACTCCCTCTACATCAGTAATAGAGTTATTTTTACCTGTGTTCATATTTCCAATAGGTATATTGAAATCTCTAATTCTTTTTTGTGTTTTCAAAATACTCACCCTTTTAATTTTTTAAAGATTATATTATATATTCTATAGAGGATTTCAAAAATCCTTTTATTTTATACATAATGTAAAAAGCAGCTAAAATTTTAGCTGCTTTTTAACATTGCATAAATGAATTTAATATTCTTATATAATGATTAGCTTCTCTTAGGATATGATCTCCTAAGAGTGGATAGGCCATAGCTTTAATTTGACAATTAATAAGTCCTTCTGTTCCTTCTCGTTTAAAATTTCTTATTCCAACAGTAGCTTCTAGGCTTTCTTCTGTAAGTTCTGGTATTGAAGGCTTATCTTCATTAGCTTCTTCAACTAAATCTTTGAAAGTATTAGCATAGTCATTAGAAGTATTAAATAGTTCTACTTCAGTAGGGTCAAGTAGACCTCTTATAAACAATGCATGTTCTTCCATTATTGTATTCCAAAATATTTCCTGTTCAAGTATTGTTTCTTTGTTTTTATCTCTAGATGGATTTTGTAGTTTCATTAGGGTTTTCAAATAAAGCCTTGCTTCTCTTAAAATATGGTCTATAAGTAGATGATATAAATTAATGAATATTTTGCAATTTGATAGTTTATTAAGAATTCTTTCTTTTAAATTTATTACTGCAGAAACTAAAGTTATAGCTCTGTCATTTATATTATATACTTCTTGTTCTATTTCAGGAGTGAAACAAAACTCTGGATTTGATCTCAAATTCATTTCAAGTTTTGTAATATTAGTATCTATACAAATTCCAGTATAGAAATTAGATATTTCTTCAGATTCTAGTGTAATAGGAGTAATTAATTCTCCAGAATTTAATACTTCTTCACTTAATATGCCATTAGATATTGAAACAATTTCCATTAATAATTTTTCCATATCTTCTTTAAGATTATCAGCTTCTAATATATGATTACTATCTTTAATCATAAATGCAGCTTCCATAAATATTAAATGTTCCTTCATTATTCTTCCAAAGAATAAGTTAGTTTCTAAAGACATTCTTATATAATCTTCTCTAGGTAGCATTTTTACCTCCCTCATTCATTTTATAGTCATAATAGAATATATTAGTTTGTTTTTATATTTATTACTATTTCAGTAAGGTATAAATGGAATCATATATTTTATTATATAAAATAGTTAGCACTATGATATAATGAATGCAGTTGAAAATATTTTAAATCTATACAGGGAAGGAGATGTGGGAATAGTATGAATTTGCCACAGATAAAAAGCAGGGGAAGCTTGACAGAGAAGACATATAATACTTTGAAAAGAGCAATATTAGATTTAGATTTAAAACCTGGACAACTTTTGACAGAAGAAGAACTTTCAGAACAGCTTGGAGTTAGTAGAACACCATTAAGGGCCGCTTTGAATAAACTTGAATATGAAAATTTAATTAAAATAACACCTGGTAGAGGAACTTATGTTGCTGAACTTTCATTAGAATACATGGAAGATATTTTTGATGTTCGAGAAGCTGTGGACATGCTTTCAGTAAGGTTGGCTGCAGAAAGGAAAACAGATGAAGATATAAAGGAAATGGATTATTTAGTAGAACAACAAGAGTTATTACTTAAGGATAAAGAATTTGATGTGAAACAGTTTATCAAATTAGATATAGACTTTCACTGTATTATATCTAAGGCAGCTAATAATAAAGTACTAGAGAGACTGACTTTACAATTAGTGGAAAGTTATAATAGATATATTTTAGCAGCTCCATTTTTAGATAGGGCAAGTACTATAGTTTCAGAACATAAACAAATAATAAAGGCAATTAAAGAAAGTAATGGAGAAGAAGCTGCAAGAATAGTACAGAATCATGTAAATGATATAAGAGAGAGTCTAAAAGAGAGAATTAAAAAGATTTTATAATTATAGTTGTACACAAACACAAAAACAAATCATAGGATGGTGTATTAACTGTGTCTGAAAAGTTTAATGTAGTTGTCCATAGTTTAATTGTAGATGAACCAGATATAGAGGAAAAAATATTATCTCCAATAGCAGATATAAGGTTTATACCTAATGATAATAAATATGATTTTTATAAAGCTATTTTAAAAGCTGATGGAATAATAATAGCAGACAGGGAAATAGATTCAAATGCTATAAATAAAATGAAAAGATGTAAGGTGATTTCAAGACAAGGAGTTGGAATAGACAATATTGATGTAAATGAAGCTAAAAAAAGAAATATAGTTGTAGCAAATATTCCAGATTATTGTACTGAAGATGTGGCTAATTATACAGTAGCTAGTATATTATCTATAACCAGACATATACATATATATAATAAACATGTGAAGGAAGGACTATGGAGTGTAGGTAGTGTCTTTAGTACAAATAAATTTCCCCCTATAAGAAGAATTAGCACTCAAACACTGGGAGTGGTTGGATATGGAAGGATAGCAAGGTCTGTTATAAAGAAAATGAAAAATTTTAATGTTAATATTTTAGTTTACTATCCTAGGGCAGACAAAAGAGTTGAAAATAAAGAAGAAATTGAATTTGTTGATTTTAAGACATTGTTAAGAAGTTCTGATATTATCACCTTACATGTTCCTTTAACAAAACACACTAAATATATGTTTGATATAGAAGCATTTAAAATAATGAAAAGAACTTC
Organism: Anaerosalibacter massiliensis; assembly: GCA_000751555.1. Classification (GTDB taxonomy): domain Bacteria; phylum Bacillota; class Clostridia; order Tissierellales; family Sporanaerobacteraceae; genus Anaerosalibacter; species Anaerosalibacter massiliensis. The sequence goes on from CCEZ01000075.1 coordinate 76,138, forward strand.
CTTTCTTGTAAATACGTCTAGAGGATCTGTAGTAAATGAAAAAGCTCTATATATAGCTTTAAAAGAAAGGTTAATTGCAGGAGCAGCTATAGATGTTATGGAAGAAGAACCTCCTAAAAAAGATAATCCTTTATTAAATCTAGATAATATAATTATCACACCTCATATGGCATTTTTATCTAAGGACTCTTATGAAGAGATGAGAAGGAAAGCAGCAGAAAATGTTAAAAACATATTATTACATATATAAGAAGACTTCACAATTGATAGTATTTTAACAATAGTTTAAGAGATATAAGGGAAAAGCAAGTTTTTTGACTTGTATTAAGCAATTAGTCTAAAATATAGCCAAGATTGGGCGTTGAAGTATAGAAATTATGGCTATATAATTCATTGTATACAAACACATACACAAATCCGCCAATGGTGAATCTATCCACTGAAAAGAAAACGCTTTAGTAAATTTGATGTATGCAAAATTTTTTGAATTCTTCAAATTTTAAAAATAAGGGAGGAATTTACATGGAATTATTTTCAAAGATTGTTGGATGGCTATGGGGGCTTCCTTTAATTATTATGATGACAGTGACAGGACTTTATTTTACTATTGGCTCAGGATTTTTTCAGTTTTCAAAATTTGGACATATAATGAAAAAAACTTTTGGCTCTATTATGGGTAAGGAAAAAGATGAAGGTGGTGAAGGTTTACTTTCTTCATTTGAAGCTATAAGTGTTGCTATAGGAGGATCTGTAGGTGTTGCTAATATTGGTGGTGTAGCTACAGCAGTAGCAGTAGGTGGACCAGGAGCAATATTTTGGATGTGGTTGTCAGCACTTTTAGGGATGATTTTAAAGATGACAGAAGTATCTTTAGCAGTATATTATAGAAATAAAGATGAAAACGGCATCCCGTTTGGTGGTCCTACATTCTATATGGAAAAAGGATTGGGAGAAGAAAGAGGAATTAAAATATGGCCTGTATTGGCAGTAATATTTGGTGCAGGAATATTCTCAACATTTTTCCTAACATTACAAAACTATACTGTATCAGAGGCTATCGGCAATACATTTGGTATAAGTCTTATAACAGTAAGTGTTGTTTATGTAATCTGTACTTATTTAATCATAAGTGGTGGTATTCCAAGTTTGGGTAAGGCCGCAGCAAAGATTGTTCCTTTTATGTGTTTATTCTATATAATTGGTGGTCTTATAATAATATTTAAAAACATTACTGTACTTCCTCAAGCACTTGGAATGATAATAAAAGGTGCTTTTACAGGTACAGCAGCTGTTGGTGGATTTGCCGGAATGGGAGCTATGCAAGCTTTGAAACTAGGTATGGCAAGGGCAGTATATAGTAATGAAGCTGGTTGGGGTACTTCTCCAATGATTCATGCTACAGCAAAAGTTGAACACCCAGTAAAACAAGGGCTTTGGGGAGCATTTGAAGTATTTATAGATACAATTGTAGTTTGTACAATAACAGCATTGGTAGTTATTATGACTGGACAATGGTCAACAGGACTTGATGGAGCAACATTGGCTTTAACTGCTTTTGAAGTAGGATTAGGTAGATTTGGAAGGATAGTAGTTGCATTTTCTATATTCTTGCTTGGACTTTCAACAACAACTGGTTGGTATGCATACTATGAAGTTGTTCTTCGTCATCTATTCAAAAATAGACCTGATATAAAAGACAATATTCTTAAAGTATATAGGTGGGTATATCCTATACCAGGAATGCTTCTAGTAATTATGGCTGTGACAAGTGGACTACCAGGAGCAGCAGTATGGTTGTTTGGAGATTTCACATCAGCTATTCCAACTTTTGCAAATGTTATAACTATAATGATATTGAGCCCTACTTTCTTCAAACTTGTTAAAGACTATAAAGCAAGATATTTAGGAATAGGTAAGGTAGATCCACATTTTGCAGTATTTTATGAAGATGGAAAGAAAAAAGCATCTAAGTAATTAGCAAAAAGGAGGTTTTATAGTGGACAAAATTTTTATTAACGGAAAAATAGCAACTATAGACTCAAAGAACTCTTTTGCTGAGGCTGTGGCTGTAGAAAATGGAAAGATAACTAAAGTAGGTTCTAATGAAGAAGTTTTGGAACTTAAAGATGATAATACAGAAGTAGTAGATTTAGAAGGCAAACTCCTCCTTCCAGGATTCAATGATAGTCATATGCATTTACTAATGTATAGTTACCATATTCAAAATGTAAATCTTGTAGGAACTACCTCTATAGGCAACATAATAGAAAGAACTAAGAAATTTATAAAAGAAAGAAATATTGCTTCAGGAAAATGGATTTTAGGAATAGGCTGGAACCAAGATTATTTTACAGAAGGAGAAAGGGTTTTTCCGACTAGGTATGATTTAGACAAAATATCTACTGAACATCCAATAGTTTTTACAAGGGTCTGTTATCATATAGTAATAGCAAATAGTAAAGCTATGGAATTAGCAGGAATAACTAAAGATTCTCCTCAAATAGAAGGAGGAAAATTTGACCTTGATGAAAATGGAGAGCCTATAGGAATATTTAGAGAAAAAGCTCAAGGTCTAATAACTAGCCATATTCCAGAATCTACAGTAGAAGAGATAAAAGAAATGCTTATTGAAGGTATGAAAAATGCTAATAAATGTGGAATCACATCGGTGCAAACAGATGATTTCGAAGCTATACCAGGGAAAAACTATGAAAATATAATTAAAGCTTATAAAGAATTAAATGAAGAAGGGAAAATAAACTTAAGAATATATGAACAATGTCTACTCCCAAGCATGGGAAGATTGAAAGGATTTTTAGACAGTGGATATAGAACGGGACATGGGGATGATTTCTTTAAAATAGGACCACTGAAACTACTTGGAGATGGATCACTTGGAGCAAGAACGGCAGCTTTAACTAAACCTTATGCAGATTGTCCAGACACTTATGGTATACCAGTATTTACTCAAGAGGAAATAGATGAACTTGTAGAAATAGCTCACAATAGTGATATGCAAATAGCAGTCCACTGTATAGGAGATAAGGCAATGTACATGGCCTTTGAAGCAATAGAAAAGGCATTAGCTAAAAGTCCAAGAAAGGATCATCGTCATGGAATAGTGCATTGCCAGATAACTGATGAATATTTATTAAATAAGTTTAAAGAATTAAATGCAGTAGCCTATATTCAACCAATATTTTTAGACTATGATTGGAAAATAGCTGAATCTAGAATAGGAGGTGAATTATTAAAAACTTGTTATAACTGGAGAACTCTCCTACACAGTGGAGTCCATCTAGGATTTGGCTCAGATGCACCAGTAGAATCCTTCAATGTATTAAATGGTATATATGAAGCTGTAACAAGTAAGGATTTAAATGGAGAACCAGAAGGTGGATGGAAACCAGATCAAACCCTTACAGTAGAAGAAGCAGTCTATGGTTTTACTATGGGAGGAGCTTATACATCATTTGAAGAAAATGGGAAAGGCTCTATTGAAGAAGGTAAATTAGCTGATATGGTAGTGCTTTCAAGAGATATATTTGAAATACCAGAAGATGAAATAAAAGATGTAGAAGTAGAGATGACAATTTTCAATGGAAAAATAGTATATAAAAAATAGGAGGGGGATTATGTATTTAAACTGTTTGGAGGAAGTTAAAAACATAACTAAAGAATTAGTGAAGGTACCAAGTATAGTAAAAACAGATGGAGAAACTAAATGTGCACAGAAAATCTATGACTATTATAAAGAAATTTCATATTTCAAAGAAAATCCAGAAAGACTTCAAATGGTTCAAACTATAGATGACGAAATAGAAAGACATATAGTTGTTGCCCATGTAAAAGGTACAAAAGGAGATTCAAACAAAGCCATAATACTTATGGGACATTTAGATACAGTAGGAGTAGATGATTTTGGGACTATTAAAGAATATGCCTTTGATCCAGACAGACTTCCAGAGGTTTTAAGAAAGTTAGATTTAAACGAAGAATTAAATAAAGACATAGATTCAGGAGAATATATGTTTGGAAGAGGGGCTCTTGATATGAAATCAGGAGTGGCAGGTCATATGTATTTAATAAAATATTTTTCAGAACATCCAGAAGAGCTAAATGGACATATCATAGCTTTGGCGGAATGTGATGAAGAAGACAATTCCCATGGTATACTAACAGGTTTAAAAGTCTTTAAAGATATAAAAGAGAAGGAAAACTTAGAATATGTTGCAGCTATAAATGCAGATTATTCTACTCCATATCATGCAAAAGATGAGAACAGATATGTATACTTTGGAACTATAGGAAAACTACTTCCATCTTTCTATGTAGTAGGAAAAGAAACCCATGTAGGGCAGGCATTTGGGGGACTAGATCCCAATTTAATAGTGGCAGAGCTTACAAGACTTATAGAATTAAACCCAGAACTTTGTGATGAGGCTTTTGGAGAAGTAACCATACCTCCAATGTCACTAAAACAAGCAGATTTTAAAGAAGGATATACAGTTCAAACTCCAATAGCTGCTTATTCTTATTATAATTTCTTTACTCATAGTATGAGTCCAAAAGATGTAATGGAAAAGATGAAAGAAAAGGCAGAAGAAGCCTTTGACAATATTATAGAATATACAAATAAATCTTATAAAGAATTTTGTAAAAAAGGAGGCCATACATATACAAAGCTCCCATGGAAGAATAGGGTATATACTTGGGATGAATTTTATAATGAATTAGTAGATATTCATGGAGATAAATTTAAAAAACATATATACAATTTTGCAAAAGAGCTAAACAACAATTATCCAACTATGGATTTAAGAGAGTTTAGTGCAAAGGTCATAGAAGAATCTTGGAAATGGGTTAAAGATAGGAGTCCAGCTATAATAATATACTACTCTTCAATATTTTCAGCTAGAATAGAAGTAACAGGAAAAGATGAAAAGGAGAAAAACCTATTAGCTAGTGTTAATGAATCCATAGATTTTGTACAGAAGTATTCAGACAAACCTATAGTAACTAAGATGTTCTACCCATATATTTCAGACTCTAGCTTTATGACAATAAGTGATGATCTAGAAGATTTAAAGGCATTAGAAAACAATATGCCAGCTTGGGGAACAAAATATGTATATAATGTAGATGATATATTGGCTATAAATGTGCCAGTAGTCAACATAGGTACCTTTGGGAAAGATGGACATAAAGTAACCGAAAGGGTTCATATGAAACATACATTTGAGAATGTTCCCAATATAACATATAATACAATTAAAAAGATATTAGTTTAAAAATTAAAAATATTTCAAAAATCAATTAAAGGTAATAACCCTATGCTATAATACGAAACTCCTTTCTGTAGTCCATAGGAAGGAGTTTCCATATATTGAATACTGTAGGCATTATTTTTTAAAGGGGGCTTTTCTATGGATAAGATAATTTTAAACGGAAAAATAGCTACAATGGTTTCAAAATATATATCTTGGGCTGAAGCTATAGCTATAAAGGATAAAAAAATAGCTAAAGTAGGCACCAATGAAGAAGTGCTAGACTTGAAAAGTGATAATACGGAAATAATAGATTTAAAGGGCAAAACAGTACTTCCGGGTTTTAATGATAGCCATATGCATCTACTTAGCTATGGATATTCTTGCAGAGCTGTAAATCTAAATGGAACAGAGTCCATAGATGGAATAGTAGAGAGAATAAAGGATTTTATTAAAGATAAAAATATAAAAAAAGGGAAATGGATTGTAGGAAGAGGATGGAATGACGATTATTTTAAAGATGAAAAAACTTTTCCTACTAGATATGATTTAGATAGAGTTTCAACAGAACATCCAATAGCTATAATTAGGGCATGTGGACATATTCAAATAGCTAATAGTAAGGCTTTAGAATTAGCAGGAATAACCAAAGATACCCCTCAAATAGAAGGAGGAAAGTTTGATTTAGACGAAAATAGAGAACCTACAGGAATATTTAGGGAAAAAGCTATAGAGCTTTTAACTAGCCAGATTCCAGAACCTACAGTAGAAGATATAAAGGAAATGCTACTTGAAGGTATAGAAGATGCCAACTCCTGTGGTATAACCTCAATTCAAACAGATGATTTTGAAGCTATACCAGGAAATAACTTTCACAATATACTAAAGGCCTATAGAGAATTAGAAGAAGAAGGAAAACTTAGCCTTAGAATATATGAACAATGTCTACTACCAAGTATGGATAGAATAAATAGCTTTTTAAATAGTGGCTATAGAACTGGATGGGGAAATGAGTATTTTAGAATAGGACCATTGAAACTACTTGGAGATGGATCACTTGGAGCAAGAACAGCAGCTTTAACACAACCTTATGCAGATTGTCCAGACACTCGTGGTATACCAGTATTTACTCAAGAAGAAATAGATGAACTTGTAGAAGTAGCTCACAATAATGATATGCAAGTAGCAGTCCACTGTATAGGAGATAAGGCAATGTACATGACCTTTGAAGCAATAGAAAAAGCATTAAATAAAAGTCCAAGAGAGGATCATCGTCATGGAATAGTACATTGCCAGATAACTGATGAATACTTATTAAATAAGTTTAAAGAATTAAATGCAGTAGCCTATATCCAACCAATATTCTTAGACTATGATTGGAAAATAGTTAAAGATAGGGTAGGAGAGAAGCTGGAAAAAACCTCTTATAATTGGAAGACCCTTTTAGATAGTGGAGTCCATATAGCTTGCGGCTCAGATGCACCAGTAGAATCTTTTAATGTATTAAATGGAATCTATGAAGCAGTTACAAGGAAAGATTTAAAGGGAAATCCAGAAGGTGGCTGGATGCCAGAACAGAAACTCACAGTAGAAGAAGCAGTTTATGGATTTACTAAAGCTGGAGCCTATACTTCCTTTGAAGAAGATATAAAAGGTTCAATAGAAGAAGGCAAACTAGCAGATATAGTAGTACTTTCGAAAAATATATTTGAAATACCAGAAGATGAAATAAAAAATATAGAAGTAGAAATGACCATATTTGATGGAGAAATAGTATATGAGAAATAAAAAATAGCTCTAGCTGCAGAGCTATTTTTATATACAATTATTTTACTTCATCAAATTTTTTAGCTACTTTCTTCCAATCTACTACATTCCACCAAGAATCAATATAATCTGCCCTTTTGTTCTTGTATTTTAGGTAATATTCGTGTTCCCACACATCAATACCAAGAAGGGGTTTTTTTGCCATTGGAGATTGGATTGTCTTGATTTGGAGTAGCTTCAATTGATAGTTTGCCATTGGAATCAAGTACTAACCATGCTCAACCACTACTAAATTGTCCTAAAGCAGCTTTCTTAAAATCTTCTTTAAACTTATCAAATCCCCATAAGTCCTCATCAATCTTCTTTCCAAGATTTCCTTCTGGTTTTCCGCCGCTTTCTGGTGACATTATATCCCAAAACAGTGTATGGTTATAATGGCCACCACCATTGTTTCTCACAGATATTCTAATATCCATTAGAATAGTTTCCAAAGACTTTAATATTTCTTTAGTTTTCATATATGGATAATTATTGTTTTACAATAATTGGTACAATACTTGCAGACTAAATATTTAAGACGAACTTACAGAAATATATAAGAAAGATGAAATTGTATATAGTTTGTTAAGAAATTAAGTAAAATATTATTGAAAATTATAGGTGAAAATGATAATATAACATTAAAAATAATTAGAAATATTCTAAATTTTTAGAACAAACCATTAATAAATTGTTTTTAATCAGGTTATAAAAGAGGGGGCTATTATAAAATATGTTAAAGGGATACATTGAAGAACTTTTGAACCTATTTGATGATGCAGATTTTTTAGTAGTTACTGATAAGGAAGGCTATATAGAGTATTATAAAATATTTAAGGGTTTAGGAAGTAGAATAGTAGATGATCCAGTAGGACTTCACATATTAGAATTACATCAGCATCTAGATTATGAAACTAGTACAGTTATGAGAGTTCTAAAAAATAAAGAACCAATAATAAATGAAAAACAATATCTAAATATTTTTAAGGAGAGGACAGTCACTGTATTTTCTACTACTTTTCCTATAATGGAAGGGCAAGAGGTAGTAGGAGCTGTAGATATTAACAAATATATCTATGAAAATATGAATGGAGTAAAAAAGTTTAAACATCATAATTTGGATAGTAGAAAGAACTATTTATTTACTATAGATAATGTTTTAACTAATAATGATGCTATGATTGAAGTTAAAAATAGAACATTAAAAGCTGCTAAAACTAATTCACCAGTTATGATATATGGAGAAACAGGTACAGGTAAAGAGCTAATAGCCCAATCAATACATAATCATAGCCTTAGGAAGGACAATCCGTTTATTATACAAAATTGTTCAGCAATACCACTTACATTAGCAGAAAGTATGTTTTTTGGTACTACAAAGGGAAGTTTTACAGGGGCAGAAAGCAAAATAGGACTTTTTGAAATGGCCAACAATGGCACTTTAGTATTAGATGAGATAAATTCTATGGATCTTAATTTACAACCTAAGTTACTCAGAGTAGTAGATAGTGGAGCTTTTAGGCGGATTGGTGGAAAAGAATTGATTGATGTAGATGTAAAATTGATTTCTATGTTAAATGAAGACCCCAAATTAATTTTAGATAACAAACAAATGAGGCAGGATCTTTTCTATAGACTAGGTGTGGTTATAATAAAAATACCACCACTTAGAGAAAGAAAAGAAGATATTCCTCTTCTAGTAAATAGTTTTATAAATGAATATAATATAAAAATGAGAAAAGAGATAAAAAAGGTTAGCAAAGGAGTTATGGATTTATTTATGGAATATAGTTGGCCGGGGAATGTTAGACAACTAAAGCATGTTATTGAAAGTGCCTTTAATTTTACTGAAGGAGAAGTTATAAATGAAAATGATTTACCTTATGATATAAATACCAAGAAGAATATCTCAAAGAATATTGATATAGATAATAAATTTTCTTTGAATGAGGCTGTAAAAGATTATGAAAGTAGATATATTAAATTAGCACTAGAAAGTAGTGATACATTAAATGAAGCTGCTAGTCTATTAAAAATATCAAGACAGACTTTAAAATATAAGATGGATAGTCTAGGAATAGAAATTGAATAAAGATTTTTTATATAAATTAGAGCAAGAATATGCAAAAAAATTTTTGCATATTCTTGCTCTAATTTTATTATTTAGGGTTCATAAAAATATGTTTATAAAATATTTAAACAATTCTAGATAGGTTTATAACTTATTTATAGGAGTAAAAACATTTATCTAGATATATATTGTAAGAATTGGCACAATTGTTGCAAAATTATATATTTATATAGATAAGTATATATTATCACAAACTAAAATATTTAAGAAAGGATGATAACAAAAAAGTATATTGGAATTATTATTAAATTATAATTTGGGAGGGGTTTTATGCAAACCTTTATAGATAGTATTGTTAGTTTTTCCAATTGGCTTTGGGGAATTCCTATGATGCTTATTTTAGTTGGAGGCAGTCTTATAATGAGTTTTTCATTAGGTTTTTTCCAGATTAGATATTTTCCATTTATAATGAGTGAAACCTTTGGGAAAATGTTTTCAAAAGAAGGAAAAGAGAAAGATGGAATTAGTCCATTTCAAGCAGTTACAGCAGCATTAGCTTCAACTGTAGGAGCATCCAATATAGTTGGTGTGCCAATTGCTATAGTTTTTGGTGGACCAGGAGCAGTTTTCTGGATGTGGATAGTTGCCCTTATAGGCAGTGCAACTAAGTTTTCAGAAATAGTACTGGGTATAAAGTATAGGGAAAAGAATGAACTAGGAGAATATGTTGGTGGACCTATGTACTATCTGAAAAAAGGATTAAATTCAAACTTCTTAGGAAGGCTATTTGCATTTTGTTTGATGATTGAAATCATACCTTCTGTAGCTACTCAAACAGCATCAGCAGTCCAAACAGCTGGAACTCTTAATATATCTAATCAGCTAGCTGGTATTGTAATTGCTCTTTTAGTAGGTATAGTAGTTTATGGAGGTATTAAAAGAATTACACAGATTACTGAAAAATTAGTGCCCTTTATGGCATTACTATATGTAATAGGTTCTTTAATAGTAGTATTATTTAATGCTAAAAATATATTTCCAGCCTTTGGCCTTATATTTAAACATGCATTTACTCCAGCTGCAGCAAAAGGCGGTTTTTTAGGGGCTAGTGTAGCCCATGCCATAAGATGGGGTACTGCTAGAGGAGTATATTCAAATGAAGCTGGAATGGGTACAGCACCTATTGCCCACTGTAGTGCAAATACAGATCATCCTGTTAGACAAGCTATGTGGGGTATTTTTGAAGTTGTAGTTTCTACATTGATCATATGTACTATGACTGCACTATTGGTTTTAACTACTGGATTACATGAAGTAATACCAGCAAAAGAAGCTGCAAGTATTCCTGCTAGAGCTTTTCAACAAGTACTAGGTAATACCTTAGGTGGAGGAATTGTAACGTTAAGCATGTTTTTATTTGTACTTTCAACTATTATTGTTCTTGTATTTTATGGAGAAAAACAAGCAGAATACCTATTTGGAGTAAAAACTTCTAAAATAATGAGATTAGTTTATTTAGTAGCTATATTCCTAGGTGCTTATGGAGGGCTTGAGTTCCTATATAATTTCTTAGATATACTATTGGCTACTGTGGTTATTCCTAATATGATAGGAGTAGTATTTTTAAGAAATGAAGTTAAAGATTTAAAAAATGATTTCTTCAATAATCCTGAATATTATCCAAGTGCAAAGGAGGAAGTAAAATAGATAGCTATTATTATGTTTATATAAATTTATTATAATATCATTGGGAGGTAGTATATATGAATGAAAGAATTGAAAAACTTACATTGGAGTTAACAAACATAAGAGGAATTGTGGGAACGAAAGAGGAAAATAATGTGGCTGAAAAAGTATATGAAAAATTTATGGAAATGGATTATTTTAGAAAGTATCCTCAATATGTTAAGTATGTAGATGCAATAGATGATCCTCTTGGAAGAAAAAGTGTAATGGCTATGGTAAAAGGAGAAAAAGGAAGTAACAATAAGACAGTTATTTTAATAGGTCATATAGATACTGTAGGAATTTCTGACTATGGTGATTTAAAAGAATATGCTACTAAACCTTTAGAGTTAGGAGAAAAGTTTAAAGAAAGACCTCTTTCTGAAGATGTAGTTAAGGATCTAAAATCAGGAGAATATTTATTTGGCAGAGGTATATTTGATATGAAATGTGGGGTAGCCACCCTTATGACTTTAGTAGAGGAAATCTCTGATGATGTAGAAAATTTTGAAGGCAATATTGTATTTGCAGCAGTATGTGATGAAGAAGGTAATTCTGGTGGTATGCTTTCAGTAGTTCCAGAGTTAGTTAAATTGAAAGAAAAAGAGAATTTTGAATACTTAGCAGTACTTGACACAGACTATAGCGCTCCAAGATATGAAAATGATAATACTAGATATGTATATGTAGGTACTGTAGGAAAATTAATGCCTACTTTCTACATAGTTGGAGCAGAAACTCATGGAGGAGATCCTTTTAAGGGAATAGATCCTAATTTAATATCTTCAGCTATAACTAGTGAAATTGATTTCAATACTAAATATTGTGATGAGGCTGAAGGAGAGGTTACTGTACCGCCTATTACTTTAAGACAACAAGATTTAAAGCCAGAGTACTCAGTTCAAACAGCAAAAACTAGTCATCTTTATTTTAACTATGGAACCCATATAAGTACTCCAGATGAAGTTATGGAAAAGGTAGTCAAAGGTGCAGATTTAGCTTTTCAAAATGTAATTGATAATTTAAATAAAGAATACAAAAAATATTGTGATTTAAATAAATTCCTATATGAGAAATTACCTTGGAAATCCAGAGTTATGTCCTATGATGAATTATACAAGAAAGTAAAGGAAGAAAGAGGAGAAGAAGTAGATAAGTTAATAGAAGATTTAAATAAAGAACTACTTGCTAACCCTAATGTAGATGATAGAGAATTTGCACTAAAAATAGTAGAAGGAGTTCATAATATGTGGTCGGATAAAGATCCTGTAGTTGTAGTATTCTTCTCACCACCATATTATCCACATATATATGTGGAAGGAAAATCTAAACTAGAGGAAAATCTTTTAAATGTAGTTAAGAAAACAGTTAAAAATATTGATTCTAATTATGATATTAAAGTAAAGAAATTCTATCCTTATATTTCTGATTTAAGTTATGCAGCAGCTCCAAGAGAAAAAGAAGCTATTGAATCTCTTAAGAATAATATGCCTGGATTTGGAGTGAAATATAAATTACCTATTAAAGACTTACAAGAGTTAAACCTTCCAGTAGTCAATATAGGACCTTTTGGAAAAGATGCTCATAAATTCACAGAAAGATTAGAAAAAGACTATTCCTTTAATGTAGCACCAAAACTTGTTTATAATACTATTATAAATTTATTCAAATGATGTAGATATAGTAGGGCAGACCAATTTATATAGTCTGCCCTATTTTGATTTAATTATAAATTAATATTTGAAAATTTAAAAAGATATGATATAATGATGTTAAAAGAAATTGGAAACGTTTCCGATAACGTTACCTAAAATAGATGAAAGAGTGATGTTATGGCTGATTTAAGTATCAAAGATATCGCTGAGATTGCAGGAGTAGGTGTTAGTACTGTATCTCGTGTTATAAACAATCATCCTGATGTAGGAGATAAGACTAGGAAAAAGGTTTTACAAATAATTGAAGAGTACAATTATATCCCTAATAATAGTGCAAGAAATTTGAAAAGAAGTAGTACTAATAATATCGGGATTTTAGTTAAAGGTATTCATAACCCTTTCTTTTCACAGATGATTAAAGCACTTGAAGAAGAAATAAACAAGAAAGATTATTCTATGATACTTCATTACAATGAGAAAAACTCCAATGATATTGAAGTTGCTATAGAACTTATTAAGGAAAAGAAGCTAAAAGGTTTGATTTGCCTTGGGGGAGATTTTGATGATTTAGAAAACAATCAACTACTAAACTTAAAAACTCCTATGGTTTTAACATCAGTAAACATTATTGAAGAAGTAGATAAAGATGCATTTTCCAGTGTAACAATAGAAAATGAAATTGCAGCTTTTAAAGCAGTAGATTATCTATGCAAATTAGGCCATGAAAAAATTGGAATTATCAGTACTGGAGAAGGAGATAAGAATGTTGGGAAGCTTAGACTTAGAGGATATAAAAAGGCATTAGTGGCAAATGGAATAGAAAAAAGAGATGAATTTATATCCTTTGCTCATTATACTTTTGAATCTGGATATAATGCTATGAATGAATTATTAGATAGAAATTTAGGGTTAACGGCAGTATTTGTTACTTCAGACATAATGGCTATAGGTGCTTCAAAGGCAATTCTTAGTAGAGGTTTAAAAATTCCTGAAGATATCTCTATAGTTGGGTTTGATGGTATTGAATATTCAAAATATTTTCATCCATCTATTACTACTATAAAACAGCCAATAGAAGAAATGGGTCGAAAGAGTGCAGAAATACTGTTTGATTTGATAGAAAAGAAAAAAGAGCAACAACATGTAGTGTTTAAAACAAAATTATTAGAAAGAGAATCTTGCAAAAAATTAAAATAGGGGGACTCTTTTATGTCTAAAGTAGTATTGAAAGATGTTGAAAAAGTTTATCCAAATGGGTTTAAAGCTGTTCATGGGATTAACTTAGAAGTTGAAGACGGTGAATTCATGGTGTTAGTAGGACCTTCAGGATGTGCAAAGTCTACTACCCTAAGGATGATAGCAGGCCTTGAAGAAATCAGTGGAGGTACTATTAGCATTGGTGATAAGGCGGTAAACGATATCCCACCAAAGGATAGAGAAATAGCTATGGTTTTTCAAAACTATGCCCTATATCCACATATGACAGTTTATGAAAATATGGGATTTTCTCTTAAGATGAAGAAAACACCTAAAAATATTACTGATGAAAAGGTAAGGGAAGCTGCAAAAATATTGGATATAGAAGATTTATTAGATAGAAAGCCTAAAGAACTATCAGGAGGACAAAGGCAGAGAGTTGCTGTAGGAAGAGCTATAGTAAGAGCTCCAAAAGTCTTTTTATTTGATGAACCCCTATCCAATTTAGACGCAAAGCTAAGGGTTCACATGAGAGTTCAATTATCTCAACTACACCAAAGGCTAAAGTCTACTATGATCTATGTAACTCATGATCAAGTAGAAGCTATGACTATGGGAGATAGGATATGTGTTATGAACCTAGGAAAAATAATGCAAGTAGATACTCCACTAAATGTATATCAGTATCCGGCAAATAAATTTGTAGCAGGTTTTATTGGCTCACCCCCTATGAATTTTATGGAAGGGGAAGTAATTGAAATAAATAATGATATAAAAATTAAAATCAAGGAGGTGAAGCTGAAACTGCCATTAGATAAATCTAGAAATTTAAAGAATTATGTTGGCAAGAAGATATGGTTTGGAATTAGGCCAGAAGACATAAACATAGGAAATTCAAATGAAGAAAATTCTATTAAAGGGAAGATAGAAGTAATTGAATTTATGGGAAATGAAGCCTTTATATATTCCAAAATTGGAAATGATCAATTTATATCTAGAACAGATTTCCTAGGTGCCAAAGATTTGAAGAATGGTAGTGAATGTTTCTTTTCTATTAATATGGACAAATGTCATATTTTTGATTATGACAGTGGAAAAAATATAAGCCTGTGGCTTAAAAATTAAGGGGGGGTTCAATGTTTAAGTCAAAAAAAGTCCTGATATTAGCAATAGTTATGGTACTCACTTTATCATTAGTAGTGACTGGTTGTTCAAATAATGAAAGTGATAAAAGTGCTCTTAAGGAAAATAAAGAAGCATCAGATGAAAAATCAGGTAAAGAAGTAGAAGTAGACATATTCCAATTTAAAGTTGAAATAGCTAAAGAGTTGGAAGAAGCAGCAAAAGTTTATGAAGAAGAAAATCCAAATGTAAAAATAAATATTCAAACAGTTGGCGGTGGAGATGACTATGGTGCTGCATTAAAGGCTGCTTTCCAATCAGGAAATGAACCAGATATATTTAATGTTGGTGGTCCACAAGATATTAAAGATTGGATGGACAAGCTAGAAGATCTATCTAACCAACCTTGGGTAGATAAAGCACTAGATGGTGTACTATCAGGAGCTACAGTAGATGACAAGGTATATGCACTACCTTTTAACTTGGAAGGTTATGGATTTGTTTATAATACAGAAATATTTAAAGCTGCAGGTATTGATGCAGAAAAAATAGTAGATTTTAAAAGCTTAGAAGAAGCGGTGAAAGCTTTAGATGGGAAAATTAAAAATGGTGAATTAAAAGATGATTATCCACTACTTGAATCTGTATTTGAATTTCCTGCAAAAGAAACTTGGATAACTGGCTTACATACATCTAATGTAGCACTAGGACAAGAATTTGATAGTTCTATAGAGGCATTTAATTCTGAAGAAGTAGAGTTTAAATATGGAGATTCACTAAAGAAAATAATAGATTTGCAAGCAGATTATTCATCTAATAGAGATGCAAAACAAAAGTTGAATGCTGTAGATTATACAACACAAGCAGAAGAAGGAATAGCCATAGAACGTGTAGCAATTATACAACAAGGTAATTGGGTTTATGGATTAGTAAATGATGTAGATGAAGATGTGGCAAAGAAATTAGATATATTGCCTATACCTTTAGAAGGTGGAAAGGAAGATTCCATACCAGTAGGAGTTCCAATGCATTGGGTAGTAAACAAAGATAGTGATGATGGAGTGAAAGATGTAGCGAAGGATTTCTTGGATTGGCTATATACATCTGAAAAAGGAAAAGAATATATAGTTAATGAATTTCATTTTATACCTCCACTAACTGGATATGAAGATTTAGAAGTAGAAGATTCTCTAGGAAGAGCAGTTTCAAGATATGCAGAAGCAGGAAAGACAACTCCTTGGGTGTTCATGGGCTATCCAACAGCATGGGGTATGGAAGGCTTAGGAAACAATATACAAAAATATTTATCAGGAGAATACACTTGGGAAGAAGTTATATCTGAATCCCAAGCTCAATGGAAGGAAATGAGATAAAAATAAAATTATAGGGATATACATAAAATGTATATCCCTATATAGTATATGGAAAGGAGAGGAATGATGAAATACTCAAAAGGTTGGTTTTGGACCTTTGTAAGTCCAGTATTATTGGCATTTATAATTGTAGTCATCATTCCAATGATTACAGGAATTTATTATTCCTTTACTGATTGGAATGGAATAGGAAACAATGCAAATTGGGTAGGATTTAAAAACTATATAAAGATTTTTACTGAAGACAAAGATTTTTTAAACTCCTTTTTGTTTACAGCAAAATTTGCTCTAGTGTCATTAATAACTATAAATGTAATAGGATTTGGATTAGCACTTTTGATGACAAAGGGGTTAAAAGCTACTAATTTTTTTAGAAGCATCTTTTTTATGCCTAATATGATAGGGGGACTTATACTGGGGTTTGTTTGGCAATTTATATTTACAAAAGGTTTTGATTCGTTGGGGAGGATACTAGGTTGGAATTTTTTAAGAGGATGGTTATCTGATCCAACTACAGGATTTTGGGGATTAGTAATACTTATGTCTTGGCAAATGTCTGGTTATATGATGGTTATCTATATAGCTGCAATAGAAAACATTCCAGAATCATCTATTGAAGCAGCAGAAATAGATGGAGCCAATGCTTGGCAAAGGCTTAAATATATAATAATGCCACTAGTAGCGCCGGCTTTTACAGTAGGACTGTTTCTAACTTTATCAAATTCCTTTAAACTATATGATCAGAATCTATCATTGACAGCAGGTGGTCCTCATAATTCCACTCAAATGTTGGCCATGAATATATATAATACAGCTTTTAAATTTAACAAATTGGGACTTGCTCAAGCAAAGGCAGTTGTATTTTTAGTCACTGTAGCAGTTATTACATTAACACAGATTTACTATAGCAAGAGAAAAGAGGTGGAAATGTAGTGAAAGGAGAAAAAAAGAATAAAACTCGAATTCTAATACTTGCTATATTTTTAGCCATTATATTCATATTGCCTTTTTATATAGTGTTGACTAATTCATTTAAGACTCAAAAAGGAATATTTCTAAATGTTACAGATTTGCCTTTTGGCCAATTCTTTACATTGGATAATTACATAGAGGCTTTTAAGGAATTGGATTTTGTTCATTCATTTTTAAATTCACTTTTAATTACAGTATTTAGCACAGTTTTAATTGTTATATTTTCATCTATGGCAGCTTGGATGCTAGTTAGGACCAAATCAAAACTAAGTAGCTTCCTATATTTTCTATTTGCTGCAGCTATACTCATACCATTTCAATCGGTAATGCTACCCCTTATAAATTTAATGGGAAAAATAGGATTTTTAAATAGAAGTGGACTAATTTTTATGTATGTTGGTTTTGGAGCCAGTTTATCTATAATGCTCTACCATGGTTTTATAAAGAGTATACCTGTAGAATTAGAAGAAGCTGCAACTATAGATGGCTGTAACAAGTTTCAAGTATTTTGGTACATTATATTCCCAATGCTTAAGCCAATAACAGTAACAGTTAGCATATTAAATGCTATGTGGATATGGAATGACTTCCTACTACCACAGTTAGTAATCAATAGGCCAGAGTCTCATACAATACCTTTAAAAATGTTCTATTTCTTTGGACAACATTCTAAACAGTGGCATTTAGCATTGGCAGGTCTTGTAATTGGCATGATACCTATAATCATATTCTATATATTGGCACAAAAACATATTATTAAAGGGGTTACAAAAGGTTCAATAAAATAGTTTTGGAGGGATATGGTGAAAGTTTATAAGATATCAGACAATATTTTAAAATATAGATTTGGTGTCCCCTTTCCTACAGATGTAGTAGTGAAAGCAGGGAAAGAAATAGAAAAAAGTAGTGTAGACTATTTCCAAATAAAAGAAAAGGAAGAGTTAAAACTTATTTATAAAATGGATACTAAAGATATAGTATTTGGCCTAGGAGAAAATCAAAGAGGTCTAAATAAAAGAGGAGGAGAGTATATTTCTTTCTGTTCTGACGATCCAAACCATACTCCAGAAAAAAGATCTTTATATGGAGCTCATAACTTTTTATTAGTAGATGGAGTAGAAAACTTTGGAGTATTTATAGACCATCCTGGGAAAGTAGTATTCGACATAGGATTTAGTCACAAGGACTATTTAGAAATAACTATTGAAGATAAAAATTTTGATCTATATATAATAGATGGTAGCAGCTCTAGAGAAATAGTTAGTAGTTTTTTAAATATTATTGGAGAAGGCTATGTGCCACCAAAATGGGCATTTGGCTATCAGCAGTCTAGATGGAGCTATCCAGATGCTAAAGAAGTAGAAAAAATAGCAGACAGATTTATTGAAAATAATATACCCTGTGATGCTATCTACTTAGATATAGACTATATGGAAGACTATAAAAACTTTACAGTAAGTGAAGAAAGATTTCCCAATTTTAAAAGATTTGTAGAGAAAATGAAGGATAAAGGATTTAGACTAATTCCTATAATAGATGCAGGGGTGAAAATAGAAGAAGGTTATGATATCTATGAAGAAGGTGTAGAGAAAGGATATTTTTGTGTAGATATCAAAGGCCAGCCCTTTGTAGCAGCAGTATGGCCAGGAAAGGTACATTTTCCCGACTTTTTAAATAATGAATCTAGGCTATGGTTTGGGAAGAAATATGGAAAGCTAATTGACTGTGGATTAGAAGGATTTTGGAATGATATGAATGAGCCAGCTATCTTCTATACAAATAGGGGAATAGAACAGGCTATAGAAGAAGCTAAAAATGCGGAAGGCAAGAACTTAAATATAGACAGCTTCTTTGGTCTTAAAGATGAATTTAGAAATATCTCCAATAATATAGAAGACTATAAGTCTTTCTACCATAATATAGATGGAAAATTAGTAAACCACTATGATGTTCACAATCTATATGGATACAATATGACTAGATCTGCTGATGAAGGTTTTAAAGAAATATATCCTAATAAGAGATTTTTATTGATATCCAGATCTTCCTATATAGGAATGCATAGATATTCAGGAATATGGACTGGGGACAACCATTCTTGGTGGGAACATATACTATTGAATATAAAGATGATGCCTTCATTAAATATGTGCGGATTTTTATACTCTGGAGCAGATACAGGGGGATTTAGCGGTGATATCAATGGAGAACTTGCTATAAGATGGACTCAGTTCAGCATATTTACACCACTATTTAGAAACCATTCTGCCAAAGGTACAAGACATCAAGAACCCTTTGCCTTTGATGAAGAAAGTAATTTAAATATGAAGGAGGCTATAAAGCTTAGATATGGACTTATACCTTATATTTATTCTGAATATATGAAGGCAATTATAAATAAGGATATTTACTTTGCACCAATTTCCTTTGAATACAATGATGAATATTCAAGAAGGGTGGAAGACCAACTTTTAGTTGGAGATTCACTTATGATTAGCCCTATTTATGAAGAAAATAGTAGAGGAAGATATATATGGCTGCCAGAGGATATGCTACTATGGAAAGCTAAGGATTATAGTGAAAGAAAGTATGAAGTCATAGAAAAGGGTCATAGATATTTAAATATTGATATAGATGAAATACCTATATTTATTAAGAAAAATAGAGTATTGGTACTAGGAAAACATGCCAATACTGTTGACAATATAGATAATCAAGAGCTAGTAGTCATAGCTTTTGTAGAAGACAAAGCTAGCTATACTTATTATGATGATGACGGAAAATCCTTAGACTATAGGGATGGAATATATTCAAAGCTAATCATTGAAATTGAAAAGAGAGAAAATGACTACAATATAAATGTAAAAAGCCATGGAAATAAGGAAATTAAGAGATTAAAACTAGAGATAGTAGATAGAGAAGGAAAAGTAACTAAGAAGACTGTTAATATTCAATAAAGGAGAAGGAATATGACTGAAAGAAGTAGCGGAATACTAATGCATATTACATCTTTGCCAAGTCCCTATGGTATTGGCACCTTTGGAAGGGAAGCTTATAGATTTGTAGATTTTTTAGAAAAGGCAGGACAAAGCTACTGGCAAGTACTGCCTCTAGGCCTAACTGGCTATGGAGATTCTCCTTATCAATCTTTTTCATCCTTTGCTGGAAATCCTTATTTCATAGATTTAGAGCTTTTAACGGAGGAAGGATTTCTTAAAAAAACTGATTATCAAGATTTAGATTTTGGCAATGATGATGAAAAGGTTGACTATAAAAAGATATTTCAAAACAAGATGCCTGTTTTAAAGATTGCCTATAAAAGGGGAAGGGGAAAGTATATAGAAGAAATAAAATCATTTCGAGAAAAAAATAAAGACTGGATTGAAGATTTTGCTCTATATATGGCTGTGAAAAAAGAATTTGATTTAAAATCTTGGCAAGAATGGGATGAAGATATTAAATTGAGAAAAGAGCCTGCAGTAGCCTATTATAGAGAGAAGCTAGAAGATGAAATAGACTACTGGATATTTTTACAACATATGTTTGCCAGACAATGGAAAAAGCTTAAATCCTATGCCAATAACAAAGGGATTAAGATAATTGGAGATATACCCATATATGTAGCTCCAGATAGTGCAGATACTTGGGCAAATAGTGAACTATTTTTATTAGACCAAAATAAGAAACCTATTGTAGTAGGAGGCTGTCCTCCAGATGCTTTTTCAAGTACTGGTCAGCTGTGGGGGAACCCCATGTATAATTGGAAACTATTAGAAGAGAGAGGATTTGAATGGTGGATTAGAAGAATTGAAAATAATATGGAACTATTTAATGTAACAAGGATAGACCATTTTAGAGGTTTTGAATCCTATTGGGAAGTACCATTTGGAGAAGAGACTGCAATTAATGGCAGATGGAGAAAAGGACCAGGAATGAAACTATTTAATGCAATTAACAATAGACTAGGTAAGATAGATATTATTGCTGAAGATCTAGGGTTTTTAACTGAAGAAGTAGTAAGGCTTAGAGAAGAAACAGGATATCCTGGTATGAAGGTACTCCAGTTTGCCTTCGATACAAGGGAGGAAAGCGACTATCTACCCCACAACTATGATAGAAACTGTGTTGTATATACTGGAACCCATGATAATGATACAGTAGGTGGATGGCTGAAAAACGCTGAAATCTCAGATGTAGAACATGCTATTAAATACCTAAGATTAAATGAAGATGAAGGCTACCATTGGGGATTTATTAGAGGAGCTTGGAGTTCAGTAGCCAATCTTTCAATAGCCCAAATGCAAGATTTTTTAGGTCTGGGAAGTGAAGCTAGGATGAATATACCTTCAACAATAGGTGGAAACTGGCAATGGCAGATGAAAAGTGAATACTTGACCAATGAATTAGCTGAAAAAATTCATGATATAACTAAGCTATATGGGAGGTAGAAAATTTGTTTGATAAGGTAAAGTTTAAAGAGACAGTGGAAACTATATTGAAAGTAGACTATGGCAAGACTATTGAAAATGCTGAAGAATATGAAAAATACAATGGCATATCTAAGGCAATAATGGAGCTAATATCTGATAACTGGAATGCAACGGAAAAACTATATTCAAATGGTAAACAAGCCTATTATTTTTCAGCAGAATACCTAATGGGAAGGGCTTTAGGAAATAATCTATTAAACTTAGGTATCTATGAAGAAGTGAAAGATACTCTAAAAGAGTTAAATATAGATATAAATAATATAGAAGAAATAGAAGAAGATGCAGGCCTAGGCAACGGAGGATTGGGAAGACTTGCAGCTTGTTTTATGGACTCAGCTGCAACTATGAACCTACCCCTTACTGGTTATGGAATTAGATACGAATATGGAATATTTGAGCAGAAGTTTGAAGATGGTTTTCAAATAGAAAGGGGAGACAATTGGCAAAGATATGGAGATCCTTGGTCTATTAGAAGGACTGAAGATACAGTTATAGTAGAATTTGGAGATGGAAAGATAAAGGCTATTCCCTATGATATGCCTATTGTAGGATATAATACTAAAAATATAAATACTCTAAGGCTTTGGAAAGCAGAATCTATAGAAGAGTTTGACTTTCAACTGTTCAATGATCAGAAATATGACGAATCAGTGAAAGAGAAAAACAGAGCAGAAGATATATCCAGAGTTCTATACCCCAATGATTCCAATGAAGAAGGGAAGATGCTCAGGCTTAAACAACAGTACTTCTTTGTATCAGCTTCCTTAAAGGATTTATTAAGGAAATATAAAAGTAGATTTGAAAAGGATTTTAGCAAGTTCTCAGAGTACCATGCTATACAGCTTAATGACACTCATCCAGTAGTGGCAATACCTGAACTAATGAGAATATTAGTAGATGAGGAGAATATAGCATGGGAAGAAGCTTGGAATATAGTTGAAAATACTTTCTCCTATACAAACCATACAATATTGGCTGAAGCATTGGAACAGTGGGATATAGAACTATTTAAAAAAGTACTTCCAAGAATATATGAAATAGTTGAAGAAATAGATAAAAGATTTATATTAGAACTAAAAGAAAAAAATTATTCCCATGAGAAAATAGAGGATATGAGAATAATATCTAACAATACAATTAAAATGGCTTGGCTGGGAATTCATGGTACCCATACGATTAATGGAGTAGCACAACTTCATACAGATATATTGAAAAACAAAGAGCTAAAGGATTGGAACAAGCTCTATCCAGAAAAATTTCAAAACAAGACTAATGGCATCACCCCTAGAAGATGGATAGCCCTATGTAATAGAGAATTAACAGAGATGATAACAGAACTACTTGGTACAGAAGAATGGATAACAGATCTATCTATGTTAAATAAATTGGAAAAATATATAGATGATGAACAAGTTTTAAAGAGGTTATTGGCCATAAAAATGGAGAAGAAGGAAGAGCTATCAGACTATATATTTAAAAAAGAAGGAATAGAGATAGATCCAAATTCCATATTCGATATTCAAATAAAAAGACTCCATGAATATAAAAGGCAACTTCTAAATGCTTTCCACGTATTAGACTTGTACTACAGGCTTAAAGAAGACCCTAATATGGATATACTACCAAGAACCTTCATATTTGGAGCAAAGGCAGCTCCAGGATACTTTAGAGCTAAGGGAATAATAAAATATATAAATGAAATAGCCAAATTGGTAAACAATGATCCAGACATAGATGGCAAGATTAAAGTATTATTTGTTCAAAACTACAATGTATCCTATGCAGAAAAACTATTCCCTGCTGCAGATATATCAGAACAAATATCTACTGCTGGCAAGGAAGCTTCAGGTACTGGAAATATGAAATTCATGCTAAATGGTACTTCTACACTGGGAACCTATGACGGAGCAAATGTAGAGATAGTAAAAGAAGCAGGAGAAGAGAATAACTTCATATTTGGTGCTAGAGTAGAAGAATTGGAAGAGATTGGAGGAAGCTACAATCCAATAGAATACTATGAAAGTGTTCCAGGGTTAAAGAGGGTAGTAGACACTTTAATAGATGGAACCTTTGATGATGGTGGCACAGGTATGTTTAAGGAGCTATATGATTCTTTAACGATAGGTGCTCATTGGCATAGAGCAGATAATTACTTTATATTTAGAGATTTTGACCAATATAGAGAGGTCCATAAGAAAG
This sequence comes from Anaerosalibacter massiliensis, assembly GCA_000751555.1. Lineage (GTDB taxonomy): Bacteria > Bacillota > Clostridia > Tissierellales > Sporanaerobacteraceae > Anaerosalibacter > Anaerosalibacter massiliensis. The sequence goes on from CCEZ01000075.1 coordinate 100,015, forward strand.
TCGATAGGGCCTATAGAGATAGACTGGATTGGGCAAGAAAATGTTTAAAAAATATAGCCAACGCTGGAAAATTTTCTAGTGATAGAACTATATTAGAATATGGAAAGGAAATATGGCATATAGAAGCTAAAAAAATACAATAAATATACGAGGATGGTACTTTATATGGCAATGCAAGCCATTTAAAATGCTCAAACGATCAGGTAGTGTAAATAAATCCGTGCTTAAGTGAAAATAAATGCTCTTTTCTGGCAAGAATTAAAATAAGAATAAAAACCAGAAAGGAGCATTTTTATGAGTACATTACCAAAAGAAGTACTAAGAGAGATGATTAATGATGGAAATTTAAAACTAATTAATCTTCCATAAGCATTGTTATAGCTTTTCCAGTTACAACTAATTCATCTTTTTGATTGTAAATTTCAGTCTTTAATATAATTCGCTTTTTTTCATCAATTTTTTCAATAACTTCTGCTTTAGCAGTAATAGTATCGCCAATAAAAGTAGGTTTAATAAACTTTGCTTCTTGAGAAAGGTATAGGGCATTGACTCCAGGAATACAGACTCCTACTATTGTAGAGAAGAATGAAGCTACTAACATTCCATGGACTACACGCTGACCAAACATGCTTCTTTCTGCATACTCTTTGTTCACATGGAGAGGGTTAAAATCTGCTATAATTCCTGCATAGTTAACTACATCTGTTTCAGTAATAGTTTTAGTTATTTCTGCAGTATCGCCAATTTTGACCTCATCGTAAGACCTTTCATTTAATAATGTCATATGTGCCATTTTAAAATTCCTCCTTTTTGTTTATAATAATTAAAGCCCTATAGAGAGAGTTATCTCTATAGGGCTTTAATTTATATTTCTTCTAATATACTATCTGCATCATCTATTGCATCCATTATTGCTGGGATTATTTCATAGAGATCTCCTACTATACTATAGTGAGCTATATTAAATATAGGAGCATCAGGATTTTTATTGATTGCAATTATACAATCTGATTCTGACATTCCAGCTTGATGTTGTATAGCACCTGAAATTCCACAAGCAATATATAGTTTTGGTCTAACAGTAGTTCCAGTTTGACCTACTTGGTGAGAAGAGTCTATCCATCCATTGTCTACTGCAGCTCTAGAAGAACCGACTACTCCACCTAATTTCTTAGCAAATTCCTCAATAAGTTTAAAGCCTTCTGCATCTCCTAAACCTCTACCACCGGATACTACAATTGAGGCATCTATCAGGCCAGCTTCTTTCTTTTCAGATTTAATTACTTCTAATACTTTTGCAACTATATCTTCATCTTTAATATTTGGCACTATATTTTCAATATTTCCATTCCTATCAGGATTATATTTAGCTTTTTTCATAACACCTGGTCTTACAGTAGACATTTGAGGACGATTCTTAGGACAAACAATTGTTGCCATAAGATTTCCACCAAAAGCAGGTCTAGTTTGAAGAAGTTTTCCATCAGTTTCATCTATTTCAAGCCTTGTACAATCTGCAGTAAGTCCAGTACCTATACGACTAGCCATTCTTGGACCTAAATCTCTACCAATAGTTGTAGCACCTATCAATACTATTTCGGGCTTTCTTTCTTTTACAAGGTCAACTATTACTTTAGTATATCCATCTGTTGTATAGACTTTTAATAATTCATGGTCTACCTTCAATACATTGTCAGCACCATATTTTATAAGTTCTTCTGCTGCTTCGTCCATATTATGACCTAGAAGTACAGCAGTTAGATTCACGTTTAATTTATCAGCTAACTTTCTACCTTCTCCTAAAAGTTCAAGAGCTATATTAAGCACCTTTCCATCTCTTTGTTCTGCTATGATCCAAACATCTTTATATTCATCTAAATTAATACCTTGATTAACTTTAGCTTTAGACATTCCTTTCCCTCCTTACAATATATGTCTTTCTTTCATGCGAACTAAAAATTCTCTTGCCTTATCTTGAGGAGTTTCACCTTCTAATACTTCACCTTCAAATTTTCTTGTAGGAACAAAGGTTTTATATACATTAGTTGGAGAGCCTTTAAGGCCTATTTGCGTTAAATCAACAGTTAAATCATCAACTGTCCACTCTATTATTTCAGTCTTATTTGCTTTTTGGAATATACCCCATGTAGACATATATCTAGGAGTATTTAAATCTTTAATAGCTGTAAGTAGCACAGGCATTTTAGATTCAACTACAAAATATCCATCTTCAATACTTCTATGGGCAATTACCTTATTATTTTCTGGATCTACTTTTAGATTTGATACATAGGTTATTTGAGGAAGACCTAAAAACTCAGCAATTTCAGGGCCAACTTGAGCTGTATCCCCGTCAATAGCCTGTCTACCGCAAAATACTATATCATAGTCTCCTATTTTATCTAAAGCAGCTGATAGTATGGTGGCTGTAGCCCAAGTATCAGAACCAGCAAATGCTCTATCGGTTAAAAGAATAGCTTCATCTGCTCCCATGGCAAGGGCTTCTTTTAAAGCTTCTTTAGCTTGAGGAGGTCCCATAGTTAGTACAGTTACATGAACATTTTCATGTTCATCTTTTATTCTAAGTGCTTCTTCTAGTGCATTTTTATCGTCAGGGTTAATTATACTGGGAACACCTTCCCTTATTAATGTACCAGTTTCATGATTTATTTTTACTTCATTAGTATCTGGAACTTGTTTTACACAAACTACAATTTTCATTTTTAAACCTCCTTAATCTATCTAGTAATTTGAGAAGCAATAACAATCTTCATAATTTCAGAAGTACCTTCATATATTTCAGTTATTTTAGCATCTCTCATCATTCTTTCAAGTGGATAATCTTTCATAAATCCATATCCACCATGCATTTGTACAGCTTTGTGAGTAACATACATAGCGGTTTCAGAACCAATAAGTTTTGCAGTGGCAGCTTCCTTAGTGAATGGCTTTCCAGTTTGTTCAAGATAAGAAGCATGATATATCAACCATCTTGATGCTTCTATTCTAGAATGCATATCAGCAAGATACCATTGAAGCCCTTGGAATTTAATAAGAGGCTTTCCAAATTGTTCCCTTTCTTTTAAATATTTAATAGTTTCTTCAAGAGCTCCTTCAGCTAATCCTAATGCTTGGGAAGCCATACCTATTCTTCCGCTATCTAAACCAACCATAGCTAATTTAAAACCTTGACCTTCTTTTCCAAGAAGATTTTCTTTTGGAATACGGCAGTTTTCAAATATAAGTTCTGCAGTAGAAGAAGCACAAATACCCATTTTATCTTCTATTTTACCTATACTGAAACCAGGAGTATCTTTTTCAACTATGAAAGCAGACATACCTCTAGTCCCAGCGGATTTGTCAGTCATAGCAAGTATAACGTATGTGTCAGCTTCTCCGCCGTTAGTTATAAAGCATTTAGAACCATTTAATATATATTCATCTCCATCTAATACAGCTGTAGTTTGAACATTTGAAGCATCAGATCCAGCATTTGGTTCAGTTAGTGCAAAAGCGCCAATATGTTCGCCACTAGTTAATTTGGCAACATATTTTTCTTTTTGTTCCTTAGTTCCAAATTTTAATATAAGGTTTATAGGAAGATAGTGGACAGAAACTATAGCAGCAGTAGCACCACATTTCTTGGCTATTTCTTCTATTACTATATTCTTAGAGATTGTATCTCCACCAGCTCCACCATATTCTACAGGGAAAGGTATAGCCAAAAAACCATTCTTTCCTAATTTTTTTATTGTTTCTCTAGGGAATCTATGTTCTCTGTCAATTTCTTCAGCAATAGGTTCAATTTCATTTTGAACAAATTCCTCTATAGATTGTTTAACCATATTTTGCTCATTAGTAAAATCAAAATTCATCAAAATACCTCCTTGTCTTTATTTTAAAATTATAGTTATTATTTATATTTACTCACGTTAATTAAACTTATGTCTTAGAAAGAGAGGCCCATTGGTTTATCAATAAATATTCTTTCATCCATCAATTTTATTTCATCTGCAATTAGTGGTTTAAATTCCATATAAGGCAGAATATCTTTTTCAATATCAATTCCTGGAGCAATTTCTGTTAACATGATTCCTTTTTCTGTTAATTTAAATACTGCTCTTTCAGTAATATAAAGAACTTCTTGCCCTGTTTCAGAAGCATATTCTGCAGAAAAAGTAACTTGCTCTATTTCATTTTTAAATTTCACTTCATTTCCTTCATTTGCAATAATTAGTTTGCCATCTTTCATTTCAGTCTTAAGTCCTCTGGCAGTAAATGTTCCAGTGAAACATACTTTTTTAGAATTTTGAGAAATATTTATAAATCCGCCAGGTCCAACAACTTTACCTCCAAATTTTGATACATTCACATTTCCTTGTGCGTCAATCTCAGCAGCACCTAAGAATGTAATGTCAATGCCACCTCCATCATAGACATCAAATATATCTGGCTGTTTATAGATAGATTCTGGATTTACAGTTGCTCCAATTCCTATACCTCCTACTGGAACTCCGCCTAATGCACCAGATTCTATGGAAAGAGTAATATCATTGGATAGTCCTTCTTCTGCTGCTACTGCTGCAACTGCATCAGGAATTCCAATTCCCAAATTAATTAAGCAATTTTTCTTAAGCTCAAGAGCTCCTCTCCTACCACAAACCTTTCTGTGGTTCAATTTCATAGGTTCAATTTCATCTAAAGGTATTTTATGTTCACCAGATAATTCAGGTCTATAGTCTTCAGAAACCCAAACTTGCAAATTATTTTCCTTCTTTCCAACAACTACATAATCTACCATAAAACCATGTACTTTTACATCTGCAGCTTTTAAAGTTCCTGCTTCCACTAATTGTTCTACCTGTGCAATAACTATGCCACCCGAATTTCTTGTAGCATTTGCCATTTCAAGTTGATCTGAAAAAACAGCTTCTTTTTCTAAAGAAATATTTCCTTGAGTATCACCTATAGAGCCTTTAATAAAGCATATGTCTATAGGGAATGATTTATATAGTAAATAATCTTTTCCATCAATATCAATTAAGGATACTACTTCTTCACCAGAATCAATAGCCGCTTGATTAGCTTTACAGCCTTCAAGTCTAGGGTCTGCATAAGTTTTTAATCCAACATGTGTTAATACTCCGGGCTTTTTACCTGAAATTGCTCTCAATAGATGGGCTGTTACACCTTGTGGAATCATATACGCTGCAATTTTATTTTCAACAACTAATTTATTTAATTCAGGTTCTAAGCCAATATGTGCACATATTAATTTTTTAGATAATCCTTCTGCACCTAGATGATTTGCTCCTCTAGATTTTCCATCCCCTACTGCAGCACAGTGAAATAATGTTAGGTCTTTTGGAGATTGTTCTTTTTCATATCTTTCTTTTAATCCAATTAACAATTCTTCTGGGACTCCAGATCCTACAAAACCACCAATTCCTAATGTCATATTATCTTTTACTAATGATACAGCATATTTTGCTGAAACTACTTTACTCATTTGCCATCCTCCTCATCTATTTATATTAAAAACTTTTATTTATGGTAAATTTGGAAATAGTGAAAACAATATTATAGCTACAACAGAGCCTACTATTGGCGTAATAACTGTTAACCAGAAAACAGGCTTATATGCATCTTTATGGCTTTCATTACATAAACCATTTGTTACAGTTACAATATAGCCATTGTGAGGCAATGAATCTAACGCTGAAGAAGAAATACTCATAGTTCTATGCAAAGCAGCTGCTACTGCACCTTTTGCTATATACACAGGACCTAAAAGAGGTGCAGCTATTCCTAATCCACCAGATGCAGAACCACATATACCAGCAATTACAGTAGTACCTAATGCAGCACTAGCATAATAAGGACCTGGCATGTTCACCATAGCATCTACAATAACAGGGAAAGCTAATGTTTTTTGGACAACAGCACCAAAACCTACTACTGCACAAGTGTTTGCAATTGATGAAACAGATGTTATACAAGCTTCTCCTAAATTGTGTACAATCTTTGAATTGTCTTGATATTTATTAAGTAGAATTATAACTAGAATAGACCCGAAGAACACTCCTGCTTCTAATGGCAATAGTGGTTCTCCATTAACTTTTATATTAATCATAAGTATAGTTAAGATTAGTGGTAGAAGGGCTAATAGTCCATTTGGATATTCTTCATTATCTTTAAAATCATCTAATGGTTTTGCAACAAAGGTTTCTCCATTTTGCTGTGCTTTATTAACCATTTTTATTAGTACAATACAACCAACTACAAGGATAACAGCAGAGCTAATAAATCCCACTACAGTTCCAGCCATTAGATCTGTTCCTAAAGCAGCTGCAGGAACAGCGTTTTGAATCTGAGGTGCTCCTGGTGCTATCATAGCAAAGGTAGAACAGCCAAATGTCAAAGCAGCTGGAATAAATCTTCTTGGATAATTTGATTCTTTAAAAACCTCTAAAGCTATTGGGAATACTGCAAAACTTGCAACAAATACACTTACTCCACCATAGGAGATAATACCGCAAGCTAATGGAATAGAGATAATTGCCATTTTTGTACCAAATTTATCAACTATCATCTTAGCAATAGCCTTTGCTCCATTTGTTACTTCCATGGCTTTTCCCATGATTGTACCTGTTAAAAAAATCAAGAAATTATTCTGGAAAAAGGTTACAAATCCTGCCATATAGTCTTCTTTTAATGCTTCATATAAATTGATCTTTCCTGTTAGGGCAACAATAGCAGAACATAAAATGGCTACTACGAAAATATTAGTACCTCTCATAATAAGGATTGTCATTAAAGCTAAGGCAGCTATAATTCCTATCATACTGATTAACACAGAAACATTCATCTAAATCCCACCTATCCTTAATTTGTATTTTTTTAAACGTAATATATTTAACTTTATCAACCATTAAAGTATAGAAAAATCTATAACTTTGAAATTGTTTAAGTACAAGTTTTTGTTTACACCTTTGATATAAAGGTATAAGGAGCAAAAAATACATTATAGTCTTGGCCAAGACGAATGGTTATTTTATTAACAATCAACAACATTACTATTTTGCACAAACTGTGCCAAGGAGGTTAACTATGATAAAAAAATATCTATTTTTATGATAAAATACTACAAATTATAAGGATTTTTTAAAAAACAAAAATTGTATTATGAAGAAATATGAATTTTTCATTAAAAAAGTGTATAATTTTTAATAAACTGTAGATAAATATATACAATACACACATAAATCTTCTATATTTAAGAAAATTAAATACTTTCAATTTTTTAAAAAAGAGATAAATTGCAGAAATCAAAAAAACTGTATAAAAAATGCTACACTATTATTTCACAAAGTTTTGAGATAAAAAAGCAATAGAATATGTTAAAATTTTACTAAATAAAAAACAGGCTAATAAATTATTAACCTGTTTTTTTATTATTTTATTTATTTTTAAACTTTGGCTCTCTTTTTTCGAGGAATGCAGTCATTCCTTCATCTTTATCTTCAGTTGCAAAACAAAGTGCAGCCAAATCCTTTTCTAGTTCAAGTCCTGTATATAGATCTGTTTCAATTCCTCTATCTATTGCTAATTTAGAATATTTTATGGCTAATGGAGCTTTAGATATGATTGTTCCCATCATTTTTAATGATTCTTCTAGTAATTTATCTTGTGGAACAACTAAATTAACTAATCCTATGGATTTAGCTTCATCAGCTTTTATGAATTTTCCAGTGTAGATAAGTTCTTTTGAAATACCTTTACCTACGAGTCTAGTTAATCTTTGGGTACCTCCAAAGCATGGAATAACACCTAGATTTACTTCTGGTTGGCCAAAGACAGCTTTTTCAGAAGCAATTCTAATATCACAAGCCATGGAAAGTTCACATCCACCACCAAGAGCATATCCATTTACAGCAGCAATAACTGGTATATTAAGTGACTCTAACCTATTAAAGACGTTTTGAGCAAAATGGGCATAATTTCTGCCTTCTTCAGATTTGTAAGGTTCCATTTGCTCTATGTCGGCTCCTGCAACAAAAGCCTTACTTTCTCCACCAGTAACAATCATACCAAGGATCTCATTATTTGACTCCACATAAGATATAGCTGAATCTAATTCTTTTAATGTATCATTATTTAAAGCATTGAGAACTTCAGGTCTGTTAAAAGAAAGGATTAAAATATTATCTTTTTCTTCTAAAATTAAATTTTTAAATTCCATAAAAACTCCTCCTTATATTAAAATCAAATTCTATTGTTAAATAATAAGCAAAATATATTCCAAGATTTTATAGTACAATTAAAATTAATATTTTTTGAATTTTGACAAAAATATTATGGTAAATTATAATTTAAGGTATAAGTCTAATAAATATGATGTTTGGAGCCTTATAAAATCTATAAGGAGGTAAAGTATGGAAAGTAAAATGTATGAAGACTATGAAAATTATAAACTTCTCTTTGATGAAATATTGGATATGACGGAAGACGGCTTTGTTGTTACAGATATAGATGGAACTATATTGGAAATGAATAAATCTTATTGTGATTTCCTTGGAACAACCAAAGAAGAGGCTATTGGCAAACATATAGGAAAATTCATTAAAAATACAAAGATGCCAGAAATTGCAGCCACAGGGAAGAAAGAAGTGGATGTAATCCATGAATTTGCAAATAAGGAAAAGATCCAAGGGGATGATTTTCTATTAGTAACTAGAGCACCAGTTAAGAGAAATGGAAAAGTAATTGCTGCAGTTGCACAAGTAAAATTTAGATTCCATACTATTAAACTAGCAGAAAAATTAAGGGTACAGGATCAAGAGCTAAAATATTATAGAGATGAACTTAGAAGATTAGGAGAAGATAAATTTTCAGATGATAAAATAATAGGAAATAGTAAAGAATTCGAAAAAACAAAAAGATTAGCTGAAAAAGCTTCGAATAATAATTTACCTGTACTAATAACTGGTGAAACAGGAACAGGAAAGGAAGTATTTGCTAACTATATACATTATGCATCTGATAGAAAAGACAAGCCTCTTATAAGTATAAATTGTGCTGCTATTCCAGAAGAACTTTTAGAATCTGAACTTTTTGGCTATGAAGAAGGAGCTTTTACAGGAGCTAAAAAAGGAGGAAAAAAGGGAAAATTCCAATTAGCTAATGGTGGAACTATATTTTTAGATGAAATAGGAGATATGCCAATGCATATGCAAGCTAAACTCTTAAGAGTTCTTCAAGAAAATGAAGTTGAAAGAATTGGTGGTTACAAACCTACACCTATAGATGTAAGGGTTATATCTGCAACAAATCAAGATTTAAAAAAACTTGTAGAGAAGAAAAAATTTAGAGAAGATTTATATTATAGACTTAATGTAATAAATGTTCATATACCTCCTCTAAGGCAAAGACCTGAAGATATAGAGCTTTTCGTTAATAAATTTTTAGATGAATTAAATAGAAAATATAAGACAAATACAAGTATTAGTCCAAAAGCTATGGAGCTTTTAAAAAATCATACTTGGCCTGGAAATGTAAGAGAATTGAAAAATGTAGTAGAAAGTGCCTATGCTCTAGGAGATAATGAAATGGTAGGTATAAAACAATTGTCATCAGATATTATAACTTCAGGTAAAAAACTTTCAAGTGGTTTTAAAGGAAATGATTTAGATCTCATTATAAATGAATTTGAAAAAGAAATCATACTAGATTACTTAGTCAAAAATGATTATAATGTTTCTAAAACAGCAAATGAACTAGGAATTCATAGAACTACATTATATAATAAATTTAAAAAATTAAATATAAAAATATCTAAAGATATAAAAATAGAATAATGTGCCACTGGGGAATTTTGTTTGGAACATTTGGCATATTTTAAAAATCAGGAAAGGAGCTTTTATTAGCTTTTTTTCTGATTTTTTTATAGACATATTGACAATGGAAAGATATGTTGATAGTATTTACATAAAAGGACAGAAGATAACAACATATAACAGATAAATATATAGCGAAGAATAGAAGTAGTTAGAGAGGTGATATTTTGTTAAAAGCCGAAAGACTTGACAAGATACTAGAAATGTTCAACGAAAATAATGTTATTAAGATATCTGAAATAAGCAAATTACTTGATGTAAGTGAAATGACTGTAAGAAGAGACTTGAAGATATTAGAAGAACGTGGACATGTGATTTGTATTCATGGTGGAGCTAAAAAGAAAGAATTCAATATGTTTAGAGAACTATCTCATAATGAGAAAAAGTATATAATGGTTGAAGAAAAGAAACATATTGCAGAAATGGCTGCTAGTTTAATAGAAGAAAATGATATTGTATTTATTGGTCCAGGTACTACTAACGAATTTATATATGATTATCTCAATGTTTCTTATGCAAAGATAATTACAAATTCTATATCAATCTTTTCAAAATTTGCTAATGACAACCGTTTTGAGTTAATTCTTGTTGGGGGGAGAATACGTTCCAGAACAGGTGCATTTGTTGGGAGTTTTGCTAATGAAATGTTATCAAGGATAAAGGTAAAGCTAGCTTTTGTAGGAACAAATGGAATTTCTGAGAATTATCTTACTAACTCTAATGAGGAAGAAGGAGTATGCCAAAAGATTATTTTAAATAATGCTAATGAAAGATATATTTTATGTGACAATAGTAAGTTTAACAAAGAGGATTTTTATAGATTTTATAAATTAGAAGATGTAACAGCTATAATTACAGATGATAAGATTAATCCTAGCATTAAGAAAAAGTATGAACAATATGTTAAGATAATTAATTGAAAAAAGGGGGAAAAAAATGGATATTGTATCAACAAAAGAAATGCTTTTAGATGCAAAAAAGAATAGCTATGCTATTCCAGCTTTTAATATTCACAATTTAGAAACTATGCAAGCTGTATTAGAAGGTGCATGGGAAATGAAATCACCAATAATTATAGCAACTACTCCAGGAACTGTTAATTATGCAGGATTAGATTTTTTAGTTGGTATGGCAAAAGCAGGGGCTAAAAATTTTAATATTCCTATTGCAATTCATCTAGATCATTGTAGTGATGTGGATTTTATAAAGAAATGTATTTTAGCAGGCTATAAATCTGTAATGATAGATGCTTCCTTAAAGGACTATGAAGAAAATATTAGATTGACAAGAGAGATAGTAAATTTTGCCCAAAAGTATGGTGCAACTGTAGAATCAGAGTTAGGAGTAGTTGGTGGTCAAGAAGATGAAAGAAAAGTAGATGAAAAAGATGTACTATATACTGATCCTAATGTAGCTCTAGATTTTATAGAAAAAACAGAAATTGATTCTTTGGCAATAGCTATAGGAACAGCTCATGGAGTATATAAATTAGAGCCAAAACTTGACATAGATAGATTAGAAGAAATACGTAATAAAGTTTATGTTCCATTGGTTCTTCATGGTGCATCAGGGGTTCCAGAAAAAAGTGTAATAGAAGCTATAGAACATGGAATTTGCAAAATAAATATTAGTACTGAGTTAAAGATGGCTTTTATTAAAAATATTAGAAAATATTTATCAGAAAATCCATCTGCAAATGATCCACGAAATTATCTAACACCTGGTAAAGAAGCTATTAAAAAAGTTGTAATAGATAAGATTAAAATTTGTGGGTGTGAAAACAGGGCATAATTTGGAGGTGTATTATTTGATATTAACTATAACATTAAATCCTTCTATAGATAGAAGGTATTATGTTAAGGGATTTAAAAAGGACAAAGTTTTTAGAGCAGAGAATGTTCAGTATACTCCTGGCGGCAAGGGATTAAATGTAACTAGAGTAATTAAGACATTTAGTGATTCTCTAATAGCTACTGGTTTTATAGGTGGCAAAAGTGGTTCTTTCATAGAGGAAAAATTAGATGAGCTAAATATTAATCACAATTTTCTTTCTGTTAATGGGGAAACAAGAAGTTGCTTGGCTATTCACTCAGATGATGGAAGTCAAACTGAAATACTAGAAAAGGGGCCAGTTATATCTAACGAAGAAATATCAAATTTTAATCATTTATATAATGAACTAATAAGGGAAAGTGAAATAATTTGTGCTTCAGGAAGTTTACCTCAGGGGTTGCCACTAGAAACATATAAAGATCTGATATCTGTAGCTAAGTCTCAAAATAAAAAGTTTATACTTGATACCAGTGGAGATGCTTTGAAATTAGGCATGGAAGCTTCACCTTTTTTAATTAAGCCAAATAAAGATGAATTAGAGAAGCTTGTAGGACATGTTATAACTTCTAATGATGAGATAGTTAAAGCTGCAAAGTGTTTATTAGAAAATGACATTGAAATAGTCGTTGTTTCCCTTGGTAGAGAAGGTGCAATAGTTTTTAATAAAGGCTATGCCTATAAAATAAATGTACCAAGTGTGAAAACTGTAAATTCTGTAGGCTCTGGAGACTCTATGATTGCAGGATTCGCTATTTCATTAATGGAAGGATATGATTTTGAATATATGTTGAAAGTAGCAGCAGCTTGTGGTGCAGCTAATGCCATGGAGGAAGAAACAGGTAAGGTAAATATAAATAATGTTAGAAATATTATTAATGGAATAAATATTACAAAATTGAAAATATAATATTATCTTCTAAAAGAATCAAAATATATCGTCTATGTTTTTTAACTTTATACAAATTAGATATGAAGTTAAGAGATATAGGCGATATATTTTTTGTATAATTTCATTATATAACAAAATCAAAAATAATAATACATTGATGAAGGGCTTAAAATTAGCCGGTAAAGAATAAATTATGAGTGATATATCAAAAACATGTTGACAAATAGTGAGCATATTGATATTATTAACATAAGATAACAAAACACAACAATATATATCAATATAAAATAGTTTTATAGAGGAGTGGATTTACTTGAAAGTTATTATTGGTTCTGATGTTAAAGGTTTTAAGTTAAAAGAACATTTGATAAAATTTCTGAACTCAAAAGATTATAAAGTTGTAGATGTGTCGCCAGACCCTAATCTAAACTTTGTTGAGTCAGCTAAATTAGTAAGCGAGGAAGTTTTAAAAGAAGAAGATAACTTCGGGATTGTAATTGATGAATATGGTGCAGGTTCTTTTATGGTTGCTAATAAAATAAAGGGTATTATTTGTGCAGAAGTATCTGATGAACATTCTGCTCATATGACAAAAGAACATAATAATACTAAAATTATTTCTCTAGGCTCTGGCATAATTGGGAAAACACTTGCAGAAAACATAGTTATGAACTTCTTAAATAATGAGTATAGTGGTGGAAGACATCAAATAAGAATAGATATGTTAAATAGATTGGCATAGGAGTGATGAATATGAAGATTTCTATTGGATGTGACCATATTGTAACAGATATTAAAAATCATATTGTCGAATACTTAGAAGCTAAAGGACATGAAGTAATTGATAATGGAACTTATGATCATATAAGAACTCATTATCCTATATATGGAAAAAAGACTGCTGAAAGAGTAATAAATAAAGAGGCAGATCTTGGTATTGTGATTTGCGGAACTGGTGTAGGGATTACAACATCAGTTAATAAAATAAAAGGGATTAGAGCAGCTTTAGTAAGAGATATAACTACTGCTAAATATTCTAAAGAAGAATTAAATGCGAATATTATTGGCATTGGCGGAAGAATTACAGGTATAGGGTTGATGGAAGAAATTATAGATACATTTATATCTACTGAGTATAAAGAGACAGAAGAAAATAAAGAACTTATTAAATCTATTGATAACATGATAGAAGATGATAGCTATATAAATGATGAACATTTATTTGATGATCTTCTTGAAAAATGGGATAGGGGTTATTATCATGACTAATGAAATTATAAGATTAATTGAAGAAGAATTGATATTTTTAGAAGATGCTAAAGACAATGTAGAAGTATTTGAAAAGGTAGGAACAGAGCTACTGAGAAAAGGATTAGTTAAATATAATTTTGTAGAAGAACTGATTAAAAGAGAGAAAGCATATCCTACAGGTATGAATATGAAATTTGCACATAACGATGACGGTGTACCTAATATTGCTATTCCTCATACTGAGGTAGAATATTGTAATACACAAAAATTAGTAGTAGTTAATCTAAAAAATGAAGTGAAATTTAGAAATATGATAAATCCAGAAGAAAGTTTAGAAGTTAAGTTTCTTTTTATTATACTTAATAATTGTAAAACTATTCAAACAAATATGTTATCCGATATAATGTCTTTCCTATCAGTTAAACAAAATTTAGTAAAATTATCTTATGCGGATAATCCTAAGAAGATATATAATGTTTTGATTAGAAGTTAGTATTATTAAAGTTTAATCATAAATAAAAAAATGAAAGGAAGGGTTAAAATGATAAAGATATTAGCGGCTTGTGGTGCTGGAATTAATTCTAGTCATCAAATTAAAACAGCTATTGAAGAGGAGATGGAGAATAGGGGATATTCTGTTAAAGTTGATGCTGTTGTTATTAAAGACATAACTGAAGAATTATTAAAAGATTATGACATATTTACACCAATATCTAAACCTAAACTTGGATTTAATATATCTATACCAGTTATAGAGGCAGGACCTATATTATATAGAATGCCTGCCATGTCAAAACCAGTTTTCGATGAATTAGAAAAAACTATTAATCAGTTAAAGAAAAATAATTAGTAATATTATTATTTAGGTTTTTAAATTTTTATAATAATAGGAGGTTTGAGAGATGTCAACTATTATTGAATTTGCTAATAGTTTATTCCAACCTTTAATTAATTTAGGAGCAGCTCCATTAATGTTAATAGTTCTTACAGTTTTAGCTTTGCTTATGAAAGTGAAATTTTCAAAAGCTTTAGAGGGTGGGATCAAATTAGCAATAGCATTAACGGCTATGGGCTCTATAATAGGTACGTTAACTGGAGTATTTGCTCCAGCATTAGAAAATTTTGTTAAATCAACAGGGATTGAGTTATCAATAACTGATGTAGGATGGGCACCATTAGCAACAATAACTTGGGGTTCAATGTATACACTGTATTTTTTATTAATATTGGTAGTGCTAAATATAATTATGTTAATTTTAAACAAAACCGATACTTTAGATGTAGACATATTTAATGTATGGCATTGTTCTATAGTAGGATTAATAGTTATGCATTATTCAAATAATAATTTATTCTTAGCGACTATATTAGTTATAATTATTGGTATAATGAAATTCATAAATGCTGATATAATGAAACCCACATTTAATTACTTACTGGATATGCCAGATTCTAATCCTACAACTACTACACATTTAAATTTCATGTTAAATCCAGTAATTATGTTATTTGACAAGATATTTGATAAAATATTTCCGTTCATTGATAAATATGATTTTGATGCTACAGAATTAAATAAAAAGATAGGATTTTGGGGTAGCAAGTTTGCAATAGGTTTTTATTTAGGCATATTTGTAGGAATATTAGGAAAGCAATCTGTAAAAGATACATTTGAATTAGCATTTGTAGGGGGAATGTGCTTAGAATTATTTTCTATAATAGGTACATGGTTTATTTCAGCAGTGGAACCATTATCTCAGGGAATCACAAATTTCATGAGTAAAAAATTTGAAGGCAGAATGTTTAATATAGGAATAGATTGGCCATTTTTAGCTGCACGCTCAGAAATGTGGGCAGCAGCGAATATATTAGCGCCAATAATGTTATTATGGGCTTTAATTTTACCAGGCAACAAAATATTGCCTTTAGGTGGAATAATAGCAATTGGATTAACTCCAGCTTTGCTTGTAGTTACAAGAGGAAAAATACTTAGAATGATTATTATAGGAACATTAATGTTGCCAGTATTTTTATATTCTGGAACTGCTATAGCACCTTTTGTTACTACAGTTGCTAAAAGAGTAGGAGCTTTTCCAAAGAATTTACCAGCTAATGCAATGATAACACACTCTACATTAGAAGGACCTATAGAAAAATTTATTGCAATAATAGTTGGTAAGGCTGGTAATGGAGGCATAAAGAATATATTGATTGCATTAGCAGTAGTTCTAATTTACATAATATTATTTATTTGGTATGTAAAACAAATGAATAGTAGAAATGCAGAATATACTAATGAAAAAGAAAGCGTTTAAAATATAGTTAGAATTAACTTACCTAAAAGAGAACCTCCTGTTAATTATTTTATGTATAAAATAATTAACAGGAGGTTCTCTTTTAAAAAATAATTTGAGAATAGAGTATAGAACTTTCAATAATATCTTCTTAGCATTGTTTAAATTTATATTAAAAATAGAGAATTTTAATAGGTTAGATTACTGACTAAAAAGAAGGATATCTTACTTATTTTTATACAATAAATCAAATTTCAGAAAGATATAGCTAGTAATAATCTTATCCGCAAAGATTAGTTTTTAACTCTTTAAAAAATGGAGAAATTCTAGTCAGAGTTACTGTTGACAAAACCTAATACTTATTATAATATGATATATAGAAAGTGGTACGTACCAGAATAAATAATATATAAAAGGTTGATCTAAATGAAAAAGATAAACAAGAAAAGTAGAATTCCTTTATACTATCAATTAATGGATATAATTGTTGAAATGATAGAAGTAGAAAATTTAAAAGAGAATGATAAACTTCCTTCTGAAAGGGAATTGTGTGAACAGTATGATGTTAGTAGATCTACTGTTAGGCAGGCGATTCAAGAGTTAGAAAAAGAAGGTTACATATATAGAGAACATGGTAAAGGAACTTTTGTATCTCCTAAGAAATTAAAACAAGATTTATTAGGGTTTTATAGTTTTACAGAAGAAATGAAGAAGATGGGTAAAAAACCGAAATCTAAAGTACTAAATTTTAAGGTTATTAAATGTAATGAAAAAATTGCAAAAAAAATGAAGTTAGAAATTGGAGACAAGGTTTATGAGTTTACTAGATTGAGACTTGCAGACAATGAACCAATGATGCTTGAAACTAGTTATGTACCTTGTAATAGGTTTCCTGATCTAACGAAAAAAGAACTTCAAGAAAAACCAATGTATGACATATTTACAGGAAAATATGATGCTTCTTTTACAAGAGCAGAAGAAATATTTCAATCGGTTTTAACTCGAAGCTTTGAAGCAGAGCTATTAGAGTATTCAGAGGATTTCCCTAGTATGATGATAGAAAGGATTACCTATGAAAAAGATGTAATAATTGAGTATACAAAGGGTATTGCAAGAGGAGATAGATTTAAATTCCATGTAATACTTAATAAATAATTTTTAAATGAACTGGTAATTACAACATGACAACATTACAAAAGGGAGGATGATATAAGTGTTTGGGCTAACTGAAAAGGAATGGAAAGATAAAAATGGATTAAATACTGCAAAAGAAATCTATCAGCAACCAGAATTATGGTTAGAAACAATTAAAATAATTGAACAAAATAAGAATGAGATAGAAGGATTTCTTAAGAGACTAAGTAGAAATAAAAATACAAAAGTTATATTTACAGGAGCAGGAACTTCAGCCTATGTTGGAGAAATTATTGTTCCTTATTTAAATAGTAAATATGATTGCAGTTTTGAAGCTATTGCAACAACTGATATAGTATCAAATCCTAGTTTCTACTTAAAAAGAGAATCTCCAACAATAATAGTTTCCTTCGCACGTTCGGGAAATAGTCCTGAAAGTGTTGCAACTTATAAATTAGCTGAAAAATTAGTTGAAGATATTAGTCATATATTTGTAACATGTAATCCAGAGGGAGAGCTGGCAAAAATTGCTGAAGGAAATGAAAACATTTTATTATTGCTTATGTCAGAAAGATCAAATGATAAGGGATTTGCAATGACTAGTAGTTTTACTAATATGTTGCTTGGTTCTTTATTAACTTTTGATATTAATAGTATAGATGAAATAAAAGATATAGTTACTAGAATTTCAAAACTAGGTACAAACATTATTAATAATGCTTATAGAAATATACAAGAATTAGTTAAATTGGGATATGACAGAGTTGTATATTTAGGTTCAGGTAGTTTAAGTGGACTTGCAAGGGAAAGTGCTTTGAAATTACTTGAATTAACTCGTGGAAAAGTAGTTTCGAATTATGAATCTATATTAGGCTTTAGACATGGTCCAAAGTCTATAGTAAATGATAAAACATTGGTATTTGCTTATATTTCAGAAGATGAATATACAAGAAGATATGATTTAGACCTTGTAAAAGAAGTTTATGGAGAATCTGGAGAACATAAACTAGTTACTATATCACAAAGTTACCATGAAGAACTTGAAAAGCATTCAGATTATCATTGGTTTTTAAATAATGAAAAGAAAGGATTAGGTGACGAAGTTTACTCAGCTGTAGCTTATGTATTATATGCTCAGATATTTGCATTAATGATGTCTGAAAAGCTTGGTATAGAACCTGATAATCCAAGTCCAAGTGGTACTGTTAATAGAGTAGTAAAAGGTGTTACTATTTATGATTATAAAATAAAAAGGAGTGAGTGATATGGCTAATATATTATTAACAAGAATTGATAATAGATTAATTCATGGACAAGTTGCAGTAACATGGGTTAATCATATAGGAGCCAATTTAATATTAGTTGCAGATGATAAAGTTGCCGAGAACAGTATCCAACAAAGTTTAATGGATATGGCAGTTCCAGATGTTATTGAAACAAGATATTTTACTGTACAAGAGACAATAGACAATATAGGATATGCAGCTGATGATCAACTTATATTTTTAGTAGTCAGAACTCCACAAACACTTTTAAGACTAGTAGAAGGCGGTGTTTCAATAGACAAAGTAAATGTAGGTAATATGCACTATAGCGAAGGTAAAGAACAAATTATAAGTACTGTTTCCGTTGATGAAAAAGATATTGAAACTTTTAAAAAATTAGATGAACTAGGTGTGAAGATGGATGTTAGAAGAGTTCCAGATGAGAGAGGAAAGAATATTATGGATTTGATTTAAGAAATAAACTCCTCTATGGGAGTTTTATATAAAAAATAAGGGGGGAGCGTTATGTTAGGAAAATCATTATTGATAGCCTTGTGGGCAGGAATTGCAGGAATAGATCTTTTTAACGGGTTATTTCATATACATAGACCCGTATTTACAGGAATGATTGTAGGTCTTATACTGGGGGATATGAAAACAGGGCTAATTACTGGTGCTACTCTTGAGTTAATTTGGATGGGAGCAGTACCATTGGCAGGTGCACAACCACCTAATGTAGTTATTGGTGGTATTGTAGGAACTGCATTTGCAATATTAACAAAGCAAGATCCAAAAGTAGCAGTAGGTATAGCAGTGCCTTTTGCAGTGGCTGTACAAGGAGCAATAACTTTAATATTTACAGCATTTTCTCCAGTTATGCATAAAGCAGATGAGTATGCTAAAAATACAGATATTAAAGGCATCGAAAGAATTAATTATTTAGGAATGTTGATTTTATTTATTTTCTATGCAATAATTGCTTTTCTACCAGTATATTTTGGAGCAGAAGCTGCAGAATCTGTTGTAGCTAAAATGCCTGAATGGTTAATAGGAGGATTAGAAGTTGCAGGTGGAATTATGCCAGCAATAGGATTTGCTATGCTATTAAAAATTATGTACAAGAAAGAGTATATGGCATTTTTAATTATTGGTTTTGTGCTTGTAGCATATTTTGAATTACCAATATTAGGGGTAGCATTATTAGGATTAGCCATATCTTTATATGACTATTATTCAAATAAGATAAAAGGAAAAGGTTCTCATAGAAAGGAGGCTCGTACTAATGGAATCTAATTATACTTATAAAGATCCAAGCACAAATAATGTTATTACCAAGAAAGATCTAAATAAAATGACTTGGAGATCATTATTTTTACAGGCATCTTTTAATTATGAAAGAATGCAAGCAGGTGGTTGGCTTTATGGTTTACTACCAGGACTTAAAAAGATTCATAAAAATAAAGAAGACTTATCTAATTCTATGAATATGCATATGGAATTTTTTAATACCCATCCTTTTCTAGTAACATTTATAATGGGAATAGTTATTGCCATGGAAGAGAGAAAAGAAGAGCCAGATACTATTAGAGCTGTTAAAGTTGCAACTATGGGACCTCTTGGTGGTATAGGAGATGCCATATGCTGGTTAACTCTTCTACCCATTGCATCTGGTATAGGGGCCTCAATGGCCATTAAAGGAAATATTGCAGGACCATTTATATTTTTGATAATATTTAACGCAATCCATTTTGTTCTTAGATTTGGACTTATGAATTATGGATATAGTACAGGAGTTAGTGCTGTTAAACAGTTAGGAGAACAAACTAAAGCATTTTCAAGAGCTGCTTCTATAGTAGGGTTAACAGTAGTAGGTGCTTTAGTAGCTTCTTATATTTCTTTAGGAACACCTGTAGTTATCACAGCAGGAGGAGCAGATATAAAATTACAAGCAGAAGTGTTAGATCAAATAATGCCAAAATTGTTACCAGCATTATATACATTTTGGATGTATAAATTGTTGAAGAAAGATTATTCCCCAATTGTCTTAATATTGCTTACTGTAGTAATAGGTATAGTGGGAAGACTTTTAACAATATTATAAAAAAAGGTGATTAAATTGATAGGTATTATAATAGTAGGTCATGGTGAATTTGCTAAAGGACTTATTAGTTCAGTAGATGTAATAGCTGGAGAACAAAAATATTTACAAGGTGTAGAATTTAGACTAGACCATTCAACAGAAGATCTAGAAAACAATATAAAAAAGAAAATAGAAACTATGAAAGAATGTAGTGGATTACTTTTCTTAACAGATATTGTCGGAGGTACCCCTTTTAAAACCTGTGTATTATTATCACAAGATATAAAAAATAGCAAGGTTTTATCTGGAGTAAATTTATCAATATTATTAGAGGCTATTATGCAAAAAAACACAAAAGATATAGAAGCTCTTAAGGAGAATATAATAAAAATAGGTAAAGAAGGGATAGTATCTTTCGATTTAAAAGAAATGAAATAAGAATAAGTTTAAATTAGCCGCGTTTTTATTGCGGCTAATTTTTTAATTTTAATATTTACATGTTAAGAGTTTCACATATGGTAAGTCAAGAAATATTCAATAGATTTTATATCTTGTTAATTATCCTATAAAATATTCGGATAAGAACTATTCATAGAATTATCGAAATATATTAGCATACATGTTAAAATACATTGAAGGGGGAGGGTATATGATGAATTTTTTAAAAGGATTGGGATGGGTTGTAGGAATAGTTATTTGTATATTTCTAGTATATTTATTAGTTATGATTATTACTGATTACAGACCAGAAGACAAAATACCTTTAAAAGTAGAAAATCAACAAAAACAGAAAATCCAGAAGGATAAGGTTTTCACTGTTGATACATACAATATAGGATACTGTGGTATGGATAAAGATCAAGACTTTTTTATGGATGGAGGGAAGGGTTCTAGATCTTCAAGCAAAGAAAAAACAATTGAAAACTTAAATGGAATAACAGAGTTTTTAGCTAATAATGATTCTACATTTGTATTTGTTCAGGAAGTCGATACAAATGCAACAAGGAGCTTCCATGTAAATCAATATGAACATTTAAAAAACAATCTAAAAGATTATTCATCAAGTTTTGCAATTAATTATAAAACTTTATGGGTGCCAGTTCCAATATTGAAACCTCATGGAAGAGTTAACTCAGCTGGTTTGGTCACATTATCTAAATATAGTGTAGATAGTGCAACTAGATATCAATTTCCTGGAAAAGAAAGTTGGCTACGTCAATTAGCTGAATTAGATAGATGTTTTTTAGAAAGTAGAATTTCATTAGAGAATGGAAAAGAACTAGTTTTGATAAACTCTCATTTTTCTGCTTATGATAAAGGTGGAAAAATTAGAGTGCAACAACTTGGATTTTTAAAAGAATATATAGATAAGGAATATAAAAATGGGAACTATGTAGTAGTTGGAGGAGATTGGAATCATTTAATGCCAACGACAGATCCTTCTATATTTAAAACTACAGAAGAATGGCCTGATTGGCTCCAAAAAATACCAGATGATTTCAAACCTGAAGGGTTTACTTGGGCAGTAGATAAAAATGTACCAACTACGAGGACGGACGCTACACCTTATGTAAAAGATGTTAATTTCACTGCAGTAATAGATGGCTATTTAGTCTCTGACAATATTGAAATCTTAAATGTTAAGGGACATTCTCTAGATTTTCAATATACAGATCATAATCCTGTAACCATGGAATTTAAATTAAAGTAGATAGGGAAAAATACTTTGCAAAGGAAAAAGTAAGGCGAGATGACATATCTAGATTAAAATATGCGGAAAAAAAGGCATGGAAAAGAAGGAGATAGAAATAGTCAAGAAATTAATAAATATGAATCTTTCATTAGAACAAATAATGGAAGTAATAGAATTAACTGAAAAGCATATAAAAGAAATAAAATCTAAATTATCTTAAGAATGGCATCGGGATATTTTGTTTGGTACATTTTAGAAGAAAAATTAGATACTGAATTTTTAAAGAGAAATTTATTTAAAGATAAATCTGGAGTGGAGGATTTATTAAATCATTTTATAGAAAGGAATTGAAGTACTGAAAATGGTTTTAACATGGAAGATATTATGGAATTAATAGGTCTTGATAGAGAAGAAATTAAAAGAACTGAAAAAGAAATAATCTGAATGTTCATAGACTATAATGGCCAAATATTAATATTTGGCCATTATAGTCTATACTTTTTTAGTAGAATAAACTAAAATACATTAAATTTTAGCTCTTCTATAAGAATGAGGCCATTCTATATCTTGATCTAATTTATTGGCAGCTTCCAATGGCCAATAAGGATTTCTAAGTAATTCTCTTCCCAAAAATATAAAATCTGCCCTATTATTTTTGAGTATTTCTTCAGCCATTTCTGGTTCTGTAATTAAACCACCAGCTATAACTGGTAGTCCAGTTCCTTTTTTAATGGTTTCTGCAAAAGGCACTTGATATCCGGGATAGACATCAATATTAGCAGGAACTACAGCTCCAGAACTTACATCTATTATATCTATACCTTCATTTTTTACTAAGTTTATAATATGGACTAAATCTTCTGGATGATTTCCATCATTAACATATTCTTCACCAGAAATCCTTAATATTATAGGCTTATCTTCAGGCCATACTGTCTTTATTGTTCTTATTATCTCTTTTAGAAATCTAGCCCTATTTTGTGGATTTCCACCGTACTCATCTTTTCTTTTGTTAGTCAGTGGTGATAAAAATTCATTAATTAAATATCCATGAGCTCCATGAATTTCAATAGCATCAAATCCAGCTTTTTCTGCCCTTTCAGCACCTTCTTTAAAGGAATCTATTACAGTTTTTATATCATCTTTAGTCATTTCTTTTGGAGTAGAATAACTATTATCAAAAGCAATAGGAGATGGAGCAATAATTCTCTCAGATTTTACTTCACATTTTCTCCCAGCGTGACCTAACTGAATGCTAACTTTTGCACCAAGAGATTTAGAACTTTTAACTATCTTTGACAATCCTTCTATATGAGAATCATCCCAGATTCCTAAATCTCCATTTTTTATCCTGCCTCTACTTTCTACT
Source organism: Anaerosalibacter massiliensis (assembly GCA_000751555.1). Classification (GTDB taxonomy): domain Bacteria; phylum Bacillota; class Clostridia; order Tissierellales; family Sporanaerobacteraceae; genus Anaerosalibacter; species Anaerosalibacter massiliensis. The sequence continues at coordinate 123,719 of CCEZ01000075.1, forward strand.
GCTGTTGCTTCTAAGATTATAAGACCAGTACCACCAATGGCTCTGGAAGCATAATGAATTTCATGCCAATCTTTAGCATAACCTTCATTATCAGAGGCAACCATGCACATTGGAGCCATTACTATACGATTTTTTAATTTTAAGCTTTTAATCCTAACATCTGAAAAGAGTTTTTTCATATAAAATCCCTCCATTATGAATATTATATACCCAATACCATTGTCTTTATTATGACTCTAAAAATAGAACTGTATTTTCATATTGTGACATATTTATAGTAGTGGTAATATAGATATGGATTTTACTATAAAAAGTCTTAATATGTTAACATATTATATGAACTAGATTTTAATTTTATTTATAACTATAAATTAGATTTTGTCACTTGAATTACAGACTTTCCGATATGATTATAAGGCTTTTATTAAAAGGGGAAAAATTCTTTGAGGATTTTCAATTTCGGGGGGATGGATTTGATTAAGAATATTTATAAAGAGTTAGAAAAATTGGGGTTATCTAAAGAAAACTATTTGAATCTAAAAGAAATTCAAAATAAAGATGGAATTTATCTTTTTAGAGTAATATATGGAAATAGCTCTTATATACTTAAATATTTTAAAAATATAGAATATACAAGAGAAATTAAGAATTATTTCATTCTTAAAGAATTAAACATACCAACAATTAAGGTAGTTGGATATACGGACAAATCTTTGTTATTAGAGGACTTAGAAAAAAGTAAAACATATAGATTAGGAATAGAATCTGATTTATCCGATATTGAAGTAGCAGAAGCTTTGGCAGAATGGTATAAAAAATTGCACAATGAAGGTGCAAAATATGTATCTAATAAAGATAATATATTTTATAGACAAGCAGATGTTATTACTAAAGAAAATATTGAACTAATAAAAAACAGAACTAAGACAGAAGACAATCATGTGTGGCAGCTAATAATAGATAATTTAGATTTAATTTTCACTAAGATTGGAGAAGTTGAGCAAACATTGACTTATAACGATTTTTATTGGACAAACTTGGCGGTAAGTCATGACAAGAAAGAAGCAATAATGTTCGATTATAATTTTCTAGGAATTGGATTTAGATATAATGATATTAGAAATGTATGTTTATCGCTATCAAAAGAAGCTAGAAAAGCATTTGTTGAAAAATACGGTAAAATTAATGAAACTGAAAAAATAATTGATAACGGCATATCAACCCTTATTACTTTAATATTTGCATATAAAAGACCAGAGTTTCCAAAATGGGGTCAAGAATCATTAAAGTCAGTTTATAGTGGTGAGTTAGAAAAAGCTATTATTAAGATATTAGAATTATAAAATGAGCACTGGGGCGTTTTGTTTGACACATTTTAGAGAATACACAATCACAGGAGATTTATTAATTACTCGTGCTAATTTTCTATTATTTTTGTTATCGACTACTAATAGGGCAAAACCCCTGGGAAGTCGACGACAGGCTATTTTTTATAAAAGTTAGTAATGGCAATATATAGGAAGGATTATATTAAATATATGTAATAGTCTAAGGTTTTTAAGCAATTTGACATAAATAAAAGAATATAGTAATATCAAGGTATCCAAGTGTTATTAGTCTACCTATGAGGAATTGAAACTTGAAAGAGCCATAACAAGGCTCTTTTTTTATCTAAAATTATTAATCTATTCATTTATTGCTCCTATACCAATCTATTATTTTTTTATCCAAAATTATTAATGAAATTTTTTTCAAAAAAATCATATAAAAAGATACTAGAACCTATATGAGTTGAAATCGTTTACATCAGTAACTGTCAGGGATATAATATAGTAGAAATAATAAGGGGGGCATGAAAAAAGTGAGTAAAAAAATTGTAGCAGTAACAGCCTGTGCAGCAGGTATAGCTCATGCATATATGGCAGCAGAATCTTTAGAAAAAGCTGCAAAAGAGATGGGATATGATATAAAAGTTGAAACAAATGGAACTATAGGAGCAGAAAATGTTTTAACAAAAGAGGATATTGAAGATTCAGATGTAGCAATAATAGCTGCTGATATCAATGTGGAGCTTGTAAGATTTACAGGTAAAAAGATATATCAAACTAAATCTATAGAGGCTATAAAAGATTCTAAAGTACTTATAAATACAGCTCTTGAAAGTGGAGAAATTTTCGGTAAAAAAGGAACTAAAGTTGGAGATATAACATTAGGAAAAACTAAAGAAGATGGAGTTATCAAACATCTTATGAATGGTATATCATACATGATACCTATGTGTATAGCAGCAGGACTTATACTTGCTATAGCGAATGTATTTGCATTTCAAAAAGATGAGCTAGGCAGAATAGTAAATTGGGGATTTGACACATCCACAACTATGGGATTTTTTATGTCTAAAATGTTCCAAGTAGGGCAGGTTGGTTTTAAATTAATGATACCTTTATTTGCTGGTTTTGTTGCAAAATCTATAGGAGATAGACCAGCTATAGCTCCAGCCATGATAGGAGCATATATAGTAAATGATCCTGAAATATTAGGAACCGAAGCAGGAAGTGGATTTATAGGAGCTATTATAGTGGCATTTATAGTAGGATATATGATAAAAGGTTTAAAGAAAATAAAATGGCCTAAAATATTGCAACCACTTGTACCTATAATGATATTACCACTTATAGCAACATTTGCAATATCAGTGATAGTGTTATTTGTAATAGGTAAACCTATAGCTGGAATAATGAATGGATTATACGATGGACTTACATATCTTAATAATACTCATGCATCAGCGCCTATAATAATGGGAGCTATAATAGGTGCCATGATAGGATTTGATTTAGGTGGACCAGTAAATAAAACAGCATTAATATTTGGTACAACTATATTTACAGATACAGTTGCTAAATATGGAATTCAACAAGCTAATTTTGTTCCAGGAACTGCAGCACAGGCAGCAATATCAGTAGCACCTTTAGGTGTTTGGTTAGCGACTATACTATTTAAAGATAAATTTACATCTACAGAAAAAGTATCTGCTAATGCAGCATTTGCTATGGGAATGGTAGGGGTTACAGAGGGGGCTATACCTTTTGTAGCATCGGAACCTGTTAAAATGATAGTAGCTAATGTTGCAGGTTCAGCAGTTGCAGGAGCATTGGTAGCAAAGTTTGGATGTAAATTTTATGGTGGTATAGGTTCGCCTTTAGGGACTATAGTAGGATATATAGAACAACCAATTCCAATAATAACATGGGTATTTTCCATATCCGTAGGAGTTCTTGTTACAGCACTTATTATAGGATTTAGTAGAAAGAAGGTAGAAGGTTAAATATGAATAAAGAAGTATTTGACATAGAACATATATATTTTGACAATAATTCAGAAACGAAAGATCAGGTATTTGAAAGATTTGCTAGTGTAGCATTTAAACAAGGATATGTAAAATCAAAAGAGGATTATTTAAAAGGTTTACATCAAAGAGAAGATGAAGTTACTACTGGGTTTAAAGATGGAATTGCTATACCCCATTGTAAAAATTCTACAGTTATAAAGCCAGGAGTATTCTTAATAAAATTGAGTAATCCAATAGAATGGAATTCTTTAGATGGAAAACCTATAAAAGTTGCATTTGGTCTTGCTATACCAGAAGATGGAAATGCTCAACATCTTAAAATACTAAGTTCTATTGCTAGAAAATTAATAGATAATGAGTTTGTTAATATGCTTTTAGAAGAAGATGACACGGAAAAACTTTATAATATTGTAAGTTCAATAGAAATTAAATAAAAAACTAAACTTTCCTCCTTTACTAGTGTAATTATTAGTTTAGGAGGTTTATAAAAAGGAGGAAAAAGTGAAAAAAATACATGTAATAGCACATACACATTGGGATTTTGAATGGTATTTTTCTGCAAATGAATCTTTAATACAATTGATATATCATATGGATGAAGTTTTGAAAGCTTTAGAGGAAGGGATTATTGATTATTATCTTCTAGATGGACAACTTAGTATTTTAAAGGATTATTTAGAAGTATGTCCAAATAAAGAAGATAGGATAAGAAAACTTATATCCACTGGCAAATTAATAACTGGACCATGGTACACTCAAACAGATCAGATGATAATATCTGGAGAATCTATTGTAAGAAATTTAAAAATAGGAATAGATATGGCAAAAGATTTAGGTGGATATATGAATATAGGGTATGTACCAGACTCATTTGGTCAAAGTATAGATGCTCCACAAATATATAATGGGATGGGTATAGATAAAGTAGTGTTTTGGAGAGGAATAACAAAGGAAATATCCCCATATAGAGAATTTTGGTGGAGTAGCGAAGATGGAAGTGAAGTTCTAGCATACAATATAAAAAATGGTTATTTCATAGGTGGAAATCTAATATATTCAGAAGATGAAAAATGGTTAATGGAAACTATTGAAAAAGATACAATATATAATAATATTCCTCTGCCAGTGGGAGGAGATCAAAGGTATGTAGACTTTAATTTAAAATCTAGAATAGAGGAATTTAATAAAAGATTAAAGGGAAAGTATTATCTCAAAGAAAGTACTTATGAAAAAATGTTTGATGATATTTTGGCAGAAGATAAACCCTTGAATAAAATACAAGGAGAATTTTTATATAGTGAAGATTCAAAGATACACAGATCTATATATTCTTCAAGATATGACCATAAATATTTAAATGATAAAGTAGAAAGAAGATTAATATATCAAGTAGAGCCCTTAATGGTAATAGGAGAACAATTTGGAATAGAGTATAAAAACCAATTAGTACAAAATATATGGGAAGTGATACTTAGAAATCATGCCCATGATAGTGCTGGAGGATGCAATACAGATAAAACAAATAAAGTAATATTAAGTAGATATGAAAAAGCAGATCAGATGTCTTACTCTACAGTAGATTATCTTGTTAGAAAAATAAGTGAATCTAGAGTTGATTCGAAAAAGAATGATATAACAATATTTAACACATTACCTTATACAAGATACAAAGTAATAAAGATTGAAGTTAGTACAAAGGATAAGAATTTCGCACTATTTGATGGTGAAGATAAAATAGAATACCAGGTGCTTAATAGAACAAAAGAATATAGTGGTGTTATAAGTAGAAACAAGGAAGATTATAAAAAAGATTTATATTATTATGTAACGAAAATAGCTTTTCCTATAAGCTTAAAGCCTATGGGGTACAAGACTATAAAGTTAGTAGAAGGAGAACAAAGCTTTACGGAAACAGAAGCAAATGTAGACAATTATATAGAGAATGAAAAGATAAAGATAGAATTAGAAAACGGAAAGATAAATATAATAGATAAAGAAAAAAACAAAATATATAAAGATGCCATATATATAGAAGAATCAGGAGATGAAGGAGATACTTATGACTATTCTCCTCCGTATAATGATAGAATATATAAATTTGATTTTAAACATAGTATCATAGATACAAAACATGGAAAATATGTGGATGTTATAAGATTAAAAGGCAATTATGAATTACCTAAGGACTTAGAAAGTAGAAAAAAAGATTTAATAGATAGTTATGTAGAGTATGATTTACAAATAGAGCTTACAAAAGATTCTAAACTAATAGAATGCAATATGAAAATAAACAATAATGTAAAAGATCATAGAATGAGGATAATATTTAATACTGGTATAAAATCAAAATATTCTTATGCAGATACACCTTTTGGCTATATAAGAAGGGAGACGGTACCTAAGCATATAGATGATTGGAGAGAAATAGGGTGGAAGGAAGAACCAACTCCTATATATCCAATGTTAAGCTATGTAAATCTTAATGAAGATGAAAACAGTTTTACAGTAATGTCAAAGGGCATTAAGGAATATGAAATAGTAGGTGATAGAAAAGACAAAGTAGCTCTTACTTTATTTAGAAGTGTAGGATATTTAGGAAGACCAGAACTTTTAAGAAGACCAGGAGTTGCCTCGGGAAATCAATTTAAGTACATAGAAACGCCTGATAGCCAATTATTAAAACAGTTACATTTTAAATTTGCTATAGATTTAGACAGGAAATTTTCTCCATATAAAATAAAGAAAAAGTATATAAATTATTCTATATCTACACCGTATTATCAAATACAAGAGTTAAATAAGTTTACTAATACATTAAAATACTTTGTAAGCAATAAATTATCCCATAAACTTCCCAATGAATTTAATCTATTAGATATGGATGAGATAGATGGTATAATAGTAAGTGCCATTAAGAAAAGCGACAATGGAGATGGGTATATATTGAGATTATACAATCCTTCAAAAGAATTTATCAAAAATGGAGGAAATATAAAGATAAACAAAACCCTAGAATCTATCGAATTGATAGATATGAAAGAAGATAAGATAGAAAGTATAAAGGGTTCTAATATCCTAAATATAGGATCATTCAATCCTAAGGAGATAAAAAACTATAGAATAAGGATGTAAAATATAATCTGTTACTTTGAGGTGAAGAAATTGGGGAAAAATTTAATGTTGCTTATAGAAAGTATGAAATTGGAATTTACTAATGTAGAGACTGTTATAGCACAACATTTTTTAAACAGAGGAGAGTCTCTTACCATAAGTGAGTTATCTCAAAAATTAAACGTATCTGAAGCATCTATAACAAGATTTTCTTCGAAACTAGGATTTAATAATTATAAAGAACTGATATATGTATATAATCAAGAACTAAAGATTAAATCCAATAACAATATAGTTTCAGATAATTTAATGATAAACGGATATATGGATATAATTAGGCAGGTTGTAGAAAAAGTAGATATAGAATCTATAAAAAATATAGCAAATTTAATATGTACTCATAAAATAATACATGTTTTGGGTTTGGGACTAAATGGAATAGTAGGTTCAGATTTGAAATTTAGACTAGTCAGAGTTGGAAAATATGTAGAGGTAGTGTCAGATGCGAAATCTATGCAGATGGTGGCTTCTATATTAGAAGAAGATAATTTGGTCTTGGCTTTAACTTTGAGAGGAAAAAATCTTGAGATGTTAGAAAGTATAAAAGTAGCTAAAAAAAATGGAGCTAAGGTAGTGTTGATAACTGGGAGCGAAGATTCGCCAATTATAGAATATGCGGATTATTATGTACTTACAGCTAATTTAGATCATGAGGATTGGGTAGGAAGCATATCAGCTCAGATACCTATGTTAATTGTTATAGATATGATATTTTCCGAATATATATTAAGAGATAAAGATTTGGTAGAAAGATGGTTAGATACAGAAAAAGCAGTTTTTTGTAAATAAAATTAAGGAGAGTAATGAAATGAAATATAATTTTCCAAAAAAATTTCTTTGGGGAAGTGCAGCATCAGCTCCCCAAACAGAAGGAGCATGGAATATAGATGATAAGGCACCAACCATATGGGATTATTGGTATGGAAAAGATAGGACAGCCTTTTTTAATGGAATAGGACCTGAAAAAGCATCTAATTTTTATGAAATGTATAAAGAAGATATAGCTAATATGAAAGCTATAAATTTAAATTCCTATAGAACTTCTATATCTTGGGCTAGATTGTTGCCAGATGGTAGAAATATAAATCCTAAGGCAGTAGAATTTTATAATAATTTAATAGATGAGATGATAGATAATGATATAGAACCTATTATAAATCTTTTCCATTTTGATATGCCTATGCTAATGCAAAATAAAGGTGGATGGGAAAGTAGAGAAGTTGTAGAAAGCTTTGCTCTCTATGGAAAAAAAGCTTTTGAGATTTTTGGAGATAGGGTCAAGAAGTGGATAACATTTAATGAACCTATAGTGCCAGTGGAAGCCGGATACCTTTATAAAATGCATTATCCTTTAGTAACCGATATGAAAAGGGCAGTTCAAGTTGGATACAATACTATGTTATCTAGTGCAAGGGTTATAGAGGAGTTTAGAAAACTTAAATTAGATGGAAAGATAGGGATAGTATTGAATTTAACACCCTCATATCCAAGAAGTAACGATAAGGAAGATTTAAAATCGGCTAATCTAGTAGACCTCATGTTCAACAGAAGTTTTCTAGATCCATCAGTTTTAGGAGAATATCCAAGTGAACTTATAGAATTTTTAAAAGAAAATGATTTAACTCCAGAGTGGAAAGAGAAAGATTTAAGAATAATAAAGAAAAACACAGTAGATTTCTTAGGAGTAAACTACTATCAGCCAAGAAGAATACAAAAACGAGAAACACCTAAAGATACAGAAAGTTTAATGCCTGAAGATTTTTTTGAATATTACATATGGCCAGAAAGAAGAATGAATGTATATAGAGGCTGGGAAATATATGAAAAGGGATTATATGATATAGGCATAAATATAAAAGATAATTATAAAAATATTCCTTGGTTTGTATCAGAAAATGGAATGGGAGTAGAAAATGAAGAAAGGTTTATAGATGAAAATGGAATGGTTCAAGATGATTATAGAATAGATTTTATAAAGGAACATTTAAAATGGCTTCATAAAAGTATAGAAGAAGGTTCAAATTGTTTTGGATATCATCTATGGACATTTATGGATAATTGGTCATGGTGCAATGCTTATAAAAATAGATATGGCTTATATAGAGTTGACTTAGAAAATAATTTCAAACGAAGCCTAAAGAAAAGTGGACTTTGGATAAAAGAAGTAGCAAAAAATAATGGATTTGATGATTAGAAAGGAATAAAAAATGGATAAAAAAATCATAACTTTTGACATTGGTGGAACTAACATCAAATACGGTATGGCAGATAAAAAAGGAAATATTTGTTATAAGGGAAAATACCCTACACCAAAAAAACTAGATGATTTTTTAAATAGTATAAAAAAAGTAGTAGATAGTTTAAAAATAAAAATAGATGAGAGTAAAATAGATGGTATAGCTATGAGTGTTCCCGGTGCTGTAAATAATAATACGGGGATTATAGAAGGGGCTAGCGCAGTACCTTATATTCATCATTGTAATATGAGAGAGTTAATTACTAAGACAACTGGATTTAAAGTATCATTTGAAAATGATGCAAACTGTGCAGCTTTAGCAGAAGTATGGAAAGGCTCTGGAAAAGATGTTAATGATGCCCTATTTGTAATATGTGGTACTGGAATAGGCGGTTCAATAATAAAAAATAAAAAAATTCATACTGGGAAAAACCTTTATGGTGGAGAATTTGGATACATGATAATGGATAGAGATTTTGAAACAGGAAAATTTAAAAATTGGAGTGAAACTTCTTCTACATCATCTATAGTTAGAAATGCAGCCAGACTAATGGGAATAAGTCCAAGAGATTTAAATGGAGTTAGAGTGTTTCAATTGGCGGAGGAAGGAAATAAATATTGCATAAAGGCGATAGAAACATTTTATCAAAATTTTGCAACTGGTTTATATACACTTCAATATATTTATGACCCAGAAGTTATAATAATAGGTGGTGCTATAAGCGAGAGGGAAGATTTAATAGATAAAATAAATGAGAAATTAGAATTTTTAAAAGCTCATATAGATATAACTACTATTTTGCCCACTATAAAAAAATGTGAATATGGAAATGATGCGAATTTAATAGGTGCAGTATATAATTACATTTTGAATTAAAGCCTATGCCTAATAGTGGCAAAACAAGTGTAGTAGGTAAAGTTGCAGATGAAGAAGTATATTTATTAGATAAAATTAGACCTTTGCAAAAGTTTAGATCAAAGTAGATGTGTGTCAATGGGATGTTTTGTTTGGCATATCTTAAAATTTAGATGATTAAAATAAGTCTAAAAGAGATAATATAAATTTTTGAATTTAAATATTCCTTGACATATCTTATACTTGATGTTAATATGTTTACAACAATTAAATAATATAACTTATCCAGAATTAGGGTAGAGAATTAGCTCGTTGACCCTATACCAACCTGTTATATTTTTAATAAGGTGGTTCTGCTAATGTCGATAAGATGGATGATAAAAAGAGATTAAATCCTTCCTAAGACATTAGGAAGGATTTTTTGATGGATAATCTTATCAAGAGAGGTGGAGGGACTGGCCCTATGAAGCCCGGCAACAACCAGTTTAAACTGGAAATGTGCCAATTCCTGCAGCCATTGGCTGAAAGATAAGAAGGTCTTATTTTCATTTATTTATTTAGACACTTCTTATTTATAGAAGTGTCTTTTATTTTTTAAAAATTGAAAGGAGAGATATACATGAAAAAAGATTGTAAACAAGGAACAATATGTGTTCAAGGAGGATATTCTCCAAAATCAGGAGAGCCAAGGGTGCTTCCTATTTATCAAAGTACAACATATAAGTATAAAGATCCTGATCAACTTGCAAATATATTTGATTTAAAAGAAGAAGGCCATATGTATTCAAGGATAAGCAATCCAACTGTTGCTGCCTTTGAGGAAAAGATAAGTCAACTTGAAGATGGAGTAGGAGCATTAGCCACTTCGTCAGGGCAAGCAGCTACAACTATTGGAATACTAAATATATGTGGACAAAATCAACATATCTTGGCTTTATCCACATTGTATGGTGGCACTTATACATTGTTATCCACAACTTTAAAAAAATATGGTATAGAAGTAACTTTTATTGATCCAAATATGGATGTGGAGGAAATACTAAATTATTCTAAACCAAATACTAGGGCTATATATGCAGAAACTATAGGAAATCCTGCATTGAATGTTTTAGATTTTGAAAAATATTCTAAGGTAGCAAAGACATTAGATATACCTTTTATTGTTGACAATACATTTCCCACTCCATATCTTTGTCAGCCTTTTAAACATGGAGCCAATATTATAATCCACTCAGCAACTAAGTATATAGATGGCCATGCAAATAATATAGGTGGTGTAATAATAGATGGAGGTAATTTCAATTGGGATAATGGGAAATATCCAGAGTTTACAGAACCTGATGAAAGCTATCATGGTATTAGATATTATAAAGAGTTTAAAGAAAAAGCATATATAACAAAAGCCAGAACCCAATTATTAAGAGACATAGGTTGTTCTCTAAGTCCTTTTAACAGCTTTATGTTTAATTTAGGGTTAGAAACCCTTCATTTAAGAATGGAAAAACATAGCCAAAATGCTTTAAAGTTAGCTAAATACTTAGAAAGTCATGAAAAAGTTTCTTGGGTTAATTATCCTAAATTAGAAAGTCATCCTGACTATGAATTAAGTCAAAAATATTTACCTTTAGGTGGAAGTGGTATACTTACTTTTGGAATAGAAGGAGGAAAAGCTGGAGCTAAAAAATTTATGACTAATTTAAATCTTGTTTCTTTAGTCGTCCATTTAGGTGATGTAAGGACTTCTGTACTTCATCCTGCTTCAACTACCCATAGACAACTTAGTACTAAAGAGTTGAAAAAGGCTGGAATTAAAGAAGACATGATAAGAGTATCTGTAGGAATAGAAGATATTTCAGATATAATAGAGGACTTCCATAGTGCTTTAAGTTTAATTTAAAAAGGTGATAAAAATGAGTATTTATTTAGAAAAAAATGTTTTAAATTTAGAAAAAGAGAAAAAAGTTCCCAAAATAGGGATTTTAAATTTAATGCCAAATAAAATTGAAACGGAAATACATTTTTTAAATCTTTTATCCCAAGTTTCTATAGATATTTATATATATTTTATTCGTCTTGAAAGTTATATTCCTAAAAATTGTAGTTTTAAGTATTTAAAAGATAATTATATAACTTTAAAAGATATAGAAAATGATTTTTTAGATGGATTGATAATAACAGGTGCTCCTTTAGAATTAAAAGAGTTTGAAGATGTAGAATACTGGCAAGAACTTAGTTCTATAATGGAGTTTTCTAAAAAAAATATAAAATCCACCATATATATATGTTGGGGAGCTTTAGCTGGATTTTATTATCATTATGGAATACCTAAATATAATTTGGAAGAAAAGGTATTTGGAGTCTTTCCACACAATGTTCTTAATAAAAATCATAGATTATTGAAAGGTTTTGATGATGAGTTTCTAGTTCCTCATTCTAGATATTCATTAGTGAGAGAAGAAGATATAAGAAAAGAGAAAGGTCTCGAAATATTATCAACTTCAGATGAAACAGGAATATTTTTAGTATCTGATAAAGGTTGTAATAAAATTTTTTTAACTGGTCATCTTGAATATGAATCTGAAACATTGAAAAAAGAATATGAAAGAGATACTAAATTAGGAAAACCAATAAAAATGCCTAAATATTATTCTTACAAGGATGATTTAAATACTAAATTAAAATCAAGATGGAGAGCTCATGCTACTCTATTTTATACAAATTGGATATATGAATATTTAATAAGGTAGGTGTATATAAATGATAAATATTGGACTTATGGGACTTGGTACAGTTGGTTCAGGAGTATATGAAATAATTAATAATAGGAGAAGATTTTTTGAAGATGAAATAGGGGAAAAAATAAAAATTAAAAAAGTACTAGTTAAAAATAAAAATAAAAATAGAAATATTGATATTGATGATAAATTACTAACTTTAAATCCTAAAGATATATTAGACGATCCAGAAGTTGATATAGTAATAGATGTTTTGAGTGAAAAAGAAATTGCTTATGATTATTTAAAATATGCTTTAGAAAACAAGAAACATGTTGTTACAGCCAATAAAGCAGTTGTATCTTCCAAAATGGAGGAATTATTATATTTGTCAAAGGAAAATAATAAGGCATTTCTTTTTGAAGCTAGTGTAGGTGGAGGAATACCTATAATAAATTCTTTAAAACAAGGAATAAAAGCTGATGATATATTCCAAATTCAAGGAATATTAAATGGCACAACAAATTACATACTTACAAAAATGTACGAAAAAGGTATTTGTTTTAAAGATGCATTAAAAGATGCACAAGATAAAGGATATGCTGAAGCAGATCCTACAGATGATATTAAAGGATATGATACTGGAAGAAAACTAGCTATATTATCCACTATCGCTTACAATCAACCAGTAGATTCAAAGTTTATTAATTGTCGTGGAATTGATGAAATAAGTATTGAAGATATAAATGAGTTTAGAAAATTGAAACTTGTTCCCAAACTCATTGGTAGTTCGCAAAGATCTGATAATCATATTTATGCAAGTGTGGAGCCACTATTAGTAAAGGATGAATCTTTCTTTTCTAATGTTAAAGATGCTTTCAATATCATTTCCTTAAGAGGCTATAATACTGGAGAATTACGTTTTTATGGTCAAGGAGCTGGGAAAAATCCTACAGCCAATTCTGTAGTGCTAGATGTATTGGATATAGTTAAGGGAACTTACACAAATGGAAAAGTTTATGAAAATAGAAAAATAAGTGGAGATAAATATTTAACATTTGACGGAGAGTATTATCTTAGACTTAGTTCAAAAGATGGAAAAGATAATAATTATCTATTAAATATACTTAATATGTATAATTCTAAGCATAAAGTGATAAATGATAAAGAAAGTTTAATTGTAATACTTCCTTGGACTTCGGAAAATTTGATTAATAAAATGATAAATGAAATTAAATTAAATGTAGAAGATATAAGGTATTTTTATTCTGGAATATATGGTTAGAAGGGATTGATAGCAAATGGATGTAGTTGTTCAAAAGTATGGAGGTTCCTCAGTAGAGAATATTGAAAAAATAAAATATATAGCTAAAAGAATAATTACTAAAAAACAAGAAAAAAAGAATTTAGTTGTAGTAGTATCAGCTATGGGAAATACCACAGACAAATTAGTATCCCTGTCTAAAAAGGTATCTAATATACCAGATAAAAGAGAATTAGATGTGCTATTGTCCACAGGAGAGCAGCAAACAGCGGCCTTGTTATCTATGATTTTAAAAGAATTAGGATGTGATTCTATTTCTTTAACGGGATATCAAGCCAAAATATATACAGAAGGTGAGCATACTAGATCTACTATAAAAGATATTGATAAAAGCAGTATTTTAAGATATTTAAAGCAGGGGAAAGTAGTTATAGTTCCAGGTTTTCAGGGAATTGATAATAAAGGAGATATAACAACCTTGGGCAGAGGAGGTTCGGATATTACTGCTGTAGCTCTAGCAGGAAGACTTAATTGTATATGTGAGATATATACTGATGTAGAAGGTGTATATTCTGTAGATCCAAGAATATTTTCTAATGGAAAGAAAATAGAATACATTGACTATAATGAAATGCTTTCTCTATCTTCTTCTGGCACAAAAGTATTAGATAAAAGAGCCATAAAATTAGCTAAACAATATAATGTACCAATTTATTTAGCTTCAAGTTTTACTGATAGTAAGGGTACTTTTATAGGGGAGGTTAGCAAGGTGGAAGAAAGCAAAATAACAGGATTATCAATAGATGAAAGTTGTATTATAATAAATATATTAAATATTAATAATAGTGAACATGAAATAATAAATTTTTTAAATACTTTAATCAGCATTGGAGTAGATATAAATACTATAAATGTTTTGAATATTCCAAATGAAGCTATAAACATATCGTTCATATGTTCAAAAGATGATTATGGTTCAATTGATAATATAGAAGAATTAGTTTACTCGGAAATTAATCCAATAAAAGTTGTTAAAGATGAAGATTCTATGAAAGTAACTCTAATTGGGACAGGAATTAATTTAGTGGCAGATTATCATACTAGAATATTTAAAACATTTTATGACAATAACATAAAAGTAAAGCAGGTGATTAATACTGAATTTAGTATATCCTATGTTATTAGTAAAGAGGATAAAAAGAAACTTATTTCAGATATAGTTAAAGAATTTAGTTTATGATATAATATAATAAAATGGCTGGGGGATAATGCTATGGATAATGAAGAAAAAATTTTGATGATACTAGGTGACATTCAAAAGCAATTTAATTCATTTGACAGCAGACTTTCAGACTTAGAAAAAAGCACTGAAGGGCAGTTTAAATCATTAGATAATAAATTTTCAGGCTTAGAAAAAAGCACTGAAGAGCATTTTAAATCATTAGATAATAAATTTTCAGGCTTAGAAAAAAGTACTGAAGAGCATTTTAAATCATTAGATAATAAATTTTCAGGCTTAGAAAAAAGTACTGAAGAGCAGTTTAAATCATTAGATAATAAATTTTCAGACTTAGAAAAAAGCACTGAAGAGCAGTTTAAATCATTAGACAATAAGTTTTCAGATTCAGAAAAGAATACTAAAGACCAGTTTAAGTTATTAGAAGAAAAGATGGATAATCGCTTTAAGTCAATAGAAGAACGTATAAAAAATGAACATGATATGACTAGAAAGGAATTAAAATCAGAAGTTCAATATGTTCATGATGAAGTTAAAGAAATGAGAGAAGACTTTAGATCTGTAGAACAAATAACTGCAAAGAATTGGCATGATATAAATAATCTCAAATCTATTATATCATAAAACTTTATTATTCAATACTTTAACAATTTTTAAAGGAAGTGTTTTTTATGGATAAATTAGAAAATTTAAAAGAAGATTTTATTAGTGCAGTAGAAGAATTATTAGAGAAAGCTAATTTAAAAGAAGAAGACATTTTAGTTATAGGTGGTAGTACTAGTGAAATTATTGGTGAAACTATTGGTTCTGCCTCTGTACCAGATATTGGGGTAGAACTTATTAATAGTATAATGCCTATTATCAAAAGAGAAAACATATTTCTAGCTGTTCAATGTTGTGAACATTTAAATAGAGCTTTAATTATAGAAGAACGATGTGCTAAAAAATATGGATTAACACCTGTTACAGTAGTACCTCATCCTAAGGCAGGAGGATCATTAAGCTCTGCTTATTATAGAGCTTTAGACAATCCAGTAGTAGTTGAAGAAATACAGGCAGATGCAGGTCTTGATATAGGAGATACTTTTATTGGCATGCATTTAAAAAGAGTAGCTGTTCCAGTAAGATTGTCTATTAAAAATATTGGCTCAGCCCATTTGACTGCAGCTAGAGTAAGACCAAAACTTATTGGTGGAGAAAGGGCAAAGTATGAATAATACTCAAATATTAGTTTAAAATTGGATACGGGGATAGTATTTTGTTATTGTATATGATTATCAAAATACTATCCCTATATTTGTTATTGCCAATTTATAGTATAAATAAATCCTGGCAAATATTTACAGATAAAAATGTAATGCAAGATTATTGGATTTATTTCAACGATTTATGATATGATTAAAGTACAAGAGAATATAAAAATGGGAGCTTAGATAAACTTTGCTGAGAGGAGCTGTGATATCAGTTCGACCATATAACCTGATTTGGATAATTCCAACGTAGGGATCATTTAAGAATTTACAATGAGACTTGCAATGGCAAGTCTTTTTTATATAAAAATAGAGGAATATTAGGGTTTAAAAAAATCTTTGAAAATGTATAGGAGTAAAATCTAATTATACATTGCATTAAAGATTATATTAAATTTATCCAAACTGCTGAAGACCTTGGTTTAAGTAAAGAACAATCTGAATTTTTCAAAATACAAATAATAGACTTAGATTAAAACCTAAGGATATATAAGGTTTGAAGATACTCTCCATTGTATATTAGTAGCTAAAAAATGTGGTTTAAACATTGTTGCAGTAAAAAATGAATCAGACTTATCTGATTTGGAAGAAATAAGGGAAGTTGTAGATATATATTGATAATTTTAGTCAATTGGAGGTTGAGAAATTATGAAAAAATTATTAACTATAGCAGGTACAGATCCTAGTGGGGGAGCAGGTATACAGGCAGATTTGAAAACCTTTGCTGCTCATAAAACCTATGGAATGAGTGTTATTACTTCTGTAGTAGCACAAAACACCACCGGCGTAACAAATGTAGTAGATTTATCCCCAGAATTTATAGGAGAACAATTAGACGCAGTATTTACTGATATCTATCCTGATGCAATAAAAATTGGAATGATATCAAATGAAAATATAATAAGGGTAATAGTTGAAAAATTAAAAGAGTATGGTGGAAAGAATATAGTAGTAGATCCAGTTATGGTATCAACTAGTGGAAATTCTTTAATGAAATCTACTGCAACTAAAATTTTAATTCAAGAACTATTGCCATTGGCAGATATTATTACACCAAATATGCTTGAAGCCAAGCTATTAAGTAGCATAGAAGTAAATAATAGAAAGGATATGGAAGAGGCTGCTAGAATAATAGGTAAAATTATAAAGGGAGCAGTATTAGTTAAAGGTGGCCATTTAAAAAATTGTGCTGATGATTTATTATATATGGATGGGAAATTTTATTGGCTAGAAGGAGAGAGAATAGTTAATCCAAATACTCATGGAACAGGTTGTACCTTATCTTCAGCTATAGCAGTAAATCTTGCTAAAGGTATGGATATATTAGAATCAGTAGAAGAAGCTAAAGAATATTTAGCTGGAGCAATAAAAGCAGGTTTAGATTTAGGAAAGGGTAGAGGACCTTTAGATCATCTATATAGATTATAGATTTATATTGACAATCCATAGGACAATCTTTTACATTTAATATTTAAATATTAAGCCTGAAAAGATTAGACCCTATGGATTGGATTTTTTGCCTCATGTAAGGGTTGAGAAGATTCCCGTTAATGTATATTGAGTATATATTTTAATATCTTTATTGACATATTGAGTCTAAATATCTCTTCGCTGTTGTCTAAAGCTATATTTCCTATTTCTCTTATTTTATTCAATCTATAATTCATAGTATTTCTATGTATGAATAATTTATTAATGGTAACATAATCCTATTTAATATAAAGTTATATATAATTTTATATAGCTAATAGGGGGGTTTATCTATGGAGTATAAAAAGCTTTTCGAGAAAGGCAGTATAGGGAAAGTGAATCTTAAAAACAGAATAGTAATGCCAGCAATGGGAACATCATTAGCTACATCAACAGGAGAAGCCTCAGATGAAATAATTAGATATTATGAAGAAAGAGCAGAAGGTGGCTGTGGTTTAATAATCACAGAAATCACTAGAATTGACAATGAAACAGGAGTTGGATTACCAAATCAATTATGTGCCATAGAGGCAAAACACATACCTAGATTAGAAAGATTGGCTAGATCAGTTCATAGACATGGTACAAAGATATTTTTACAACTTCATCACCCGGGGAGACAGTCTTATAGCAGACTTATTGAAGGAAGACAAATTGTAGCACCAAGTCCTATAACATGTAAGACTGTAGGTGAAAAGCCAAGAGAAATGACTACTGAAGAAGTAGAAGAACTTGTAAAGAAATTTGTCATAGGAGCCAAGATAGCACAAACAGCAGGAATAGATGGTATTGAACTTCATGGTGCCCATGGATATTTAATAGGTCAATTTTTAAGTCCATTGACAAATAGGAGAACTGATAAATACGGTGGAAGTTTTAGCAATAGGATGAGATTTGTAACAGAAATAATTTTAGGAATAAGACATATTTGTGGACCAAATTTCCTAATAAGTGTGAGAATAGATGGAGACGAATTTGTTGAAGGTGGAATAACTCATGAAGAAGCTATAAAGATGGCTATATATTTAGAAAGTATAGGAATAGATGCTATAAATGTAAGCTCAGGTACTTATGAATCAG
Source organism: Anaerosalibacter massiliensis (assembly GCA_000751555.1). Taxonomy (GTDB): domain Bacteria; phylum Bacillota; class Clostridia; order Tissierellales; family Sporanaerobacteraceae; genus Anaerosalibacter; species Anaerosalibacter massiliensis. The sequence goes on from CCEZ01000075.1 coordinate 142,349, forward strand.
GTGTAACAATTATTGAACCAATTTCTTATAAAGAAGGATGGAAGAAACATTTAGCTCAAGGAATAAAAGATAATGTAAAAATACCAGTAATTGCTTGTGATGCTATTAAAACTCCGGAATTTGCAGAAAAGCTTTTAGAAGAAGGAAATTGTGATTTTATAGCTCTAGGTAGGGCACAACTTGCAGATTCTAAGTGGGCAAAGAAGGCAAAGGAAGGAAGGGAAAAGGAAATAAGACCTTGTATAGCTTGTTTACATTGTATAGAACAATTGATGAATGGAAAAACAGTGGAATGTGCTGTAAATCCTAGACTGGGCTATGAGAATGAATATAGCGACTATAGGAAAAATGGCGAAGGAAGGACAGTAGTAGTCATAGGTGGAGGACCAGCAGGAATGGAAGCTGCCAGAGTATTAGCTGAAAGAGAATTTAAGGTAGTACTATTTGAAAAGAAAAATAATCTTGGGGGGAGTGTGTATTTAGGAAGTAAACCACCTTGCAAAGAAAGATTACAAAATTTAATAGATAATATGGAATATCAAATGAGACAACTTGGAGTAGATATTAGGTTGGGTTCATCGCCTACTATAGAAGAAATAAAAGCTCTCAATCCATATTCAGTATTTATAGCAATAGGTGGAAAAAATATAGTACCAGAGTTACCAGGAATTCATGAAAAAAATGTAGTATTAGCAACTGATGTATTAGATAAGGAAATGGATGTGAAGAATAAGAAAATAGTAGTAGTAGGGTCTGGAATGACAGGGTTAGAAACTGCAGAGTATCTAGCTGAAAAAGGCAATGAAGTAAAAGTAGTAGAAATGTTAAATGAAATAGGTCCTGGAGTTTATCGTTCAGTATTATATGATATAACTACTAGACTTGAAAAATACGGTGTAAAAATGATACCTTGTAGAAAATTAGTTGGGATAGATAATGGAAAAGTAAATGTACTAAATACTAATAATAATGAAAAAATAGTCATGGAAACAGATTATGTAGTACTTTCATTGGGAGTTACTAGTGTAGAAAATAATCAGTTTGTAAAAGATATACAAAATAATTTCAATAATGTAATGATTTTAGGAGATGCAACTAAACCAGGAAAAATTTCTAATGCAATACAAACAGGTTTTGATTTAGCCTATACTCTAGAATAAATAAGGTACGGAGAGTTAAAAATATATTAGACAGGAAAAATCCAGATATAAACTTTTTTAAAAATAATGGATAAGGCATTTATATACTCCCCTTAAGGTAGATAGATTAAAAAATAAAAATCTGATATCTTAAGGGGCTTTTTTATGTTAAAAAGAAGTAAGTATACTGCAGAAGAAAAATTTATAATATCAATGGAATATGAAAATAGCTATTTTTTAATAATTCTATAGAAATTCTTATAGCTTATTTTTTCAAATATAAATATATTAAAAGCTAGTTCTGTATTATAGATTTTTATTGTACTCGTATTTAGTCGAAAGTGGTGATGAAAACCCATTAATTAAATATCAATGAGTTTCATAAATTTCAATATTATTAAACCTAGATTTCTTTGCTTTTTCGGTATCTTTTTTTAAAAAACGTATTATAGTTGATGAAGAAGTTTATGGTATATGATATAAATTATCTTGTAATAAGAACAATATTTGGTATACTTTTAGATAAATAAATTGTCAGAGAATAGAATTTAAAATCTGGGAATAGATTATATAATTTATTTAGCTTTATTTTCTAAAGATAGATTCAAGTATTACTGATAATATGAAGAGTAGCGAGATGATGACATTTAGATTTTGAAGTATGTCTAGATAATAAAATATATAATGATGTTTTTTAGAATAAAAAACAAGTTCAAGAATAATAAAATATAATGGGGAAAAGTTAAAATTAAAAATAAATTTACGGATTTGTTCATCACTACAGTTAGATAGAATATGAGGAATGTGGATGAGGATATAGAAAACAATATACCAAACCTAGTGTTTCTGTCTATGAGTGGGCGTATACCAAATATAATAGCTAAATCTGATTTTGGGATAATTATTCCCCCTTTATTAATTTAAGAGAGGTATTAAAAAATAAGTCTACGATAAGAAATAAAATACTATATCTACTAGATTTTAATATTATTTATAATTGCAACTAGATACTAGCTAATTATCTAGCTTATGTATAATTAATTGCAAATAAATTAAAATAGTTTTTGTAGAAAGCTAAATGAACAAAATTTGATTTCTAATGAATTATAATCCGTTATATGTTACTACAGAATTGAAAGAATTCTAGAGACAATGGTGATTTTACGCTTAGATTGTTTAAATAATTTAATAAATGTAATATTTAGAATCAAATCTATGTTGGCGTTTGTGATATTTTATAAAGTAGACAAAAGTAATATAAGGTATTAAAATTTAATTGAAGAAATTTTATTATGGAATACAGAAATAGAAAAGGTATTATTAGATTAATTGTTAATATTGTAAGATAATACATGATGTATTTTATTGGAGTTAGGAGGAAATATATTTATATGATGGCATCTGAATTTTTGACAAAAATAAAAAGTGTATACCCTTCGCTTACACCAAGTGAACAAATTGTGGCTAAGTATATATTAGAAAATTACCAAAACATAGTATTTACTTCTTTAAGTGAATTTTCAGAAGAATGTGGTGTAGGAGAAGCTACAATATTTCGTTTTTTTAAGAAAATAGGATTTTCAGGATATCATGATTTTAAAACAAATATGGCTAAAAACTTACGTAATCCAAAGGAGCCTGATTTTAGAAAAAAAGGTTGTGGGGTTTATAATGAAATGATTCAAATGCTTGATGAAACTATGCAGCTGACTGATATAGAGAGTTTAAGACAAGCTGCAAAATGGATTAAGGGAAGTCAAACAATTTATTTATTTGGGGTTGGTTTTTCTGGATTAGCAGCACAAGGTGCTCAAGGTAGATTGATGCGTCTTGGATATAAGGCATATTCTTTTACTGAGCAACATATACAATTAGTATCATCTCATCTAATAACTGAGAAGGATACGGCGATAGCTTTTAGTATAACAGGTGATACAATAGAAACTCTTAATTGTTTAAAAAACTCGAAGCAGAATAATGCAAAAACAATAGCAATTACCAACCATTCTAGATCTCCTATAACAAAAATTGCAGATTTAATTATTTATACAGCTGGCAAAGAAGTGGATCAAGAAGGAAGTACCCTTATTACGGAAATGTCTCAGCTTTTCATTATAGAGCAAATTTGTTATTATCTTTTTGAAATAGATGAAAAGAAAATTAAATATATGAAAGAAAAAATATCTCGTTCAATTAAATGAGTAATTATTTGCTTAATTTCATAATAAAAATCAGCAGTTTAACTAAACTGTTGATTTTTTGTATATCTAATTTGAAATATATTCTCCAAAAAAATAAAATTGGAGAAATATGCTTTACAGACTATTTTTATTTTGGTATAATGAAATAAAAATAATAATAGGAGGAAATTATGAATACAAATGAGATTGCTTTTCAACTTATTATGCATAGTGGAAATGCAAGAAGCAATATTATGGAAGCATTAAAACATGCACGAAATAATGAGTTCAAAAAGGTGGAAGAGCTAATGGCAAAATCTGATGAAGAACTGATAGTTGCTCATAAAATTCAGACAAATTTAGTACAAAGTGAAGCAAGAGGAGAAAGAAACGAAGTTTCAATTATTTTGGTTCATGCTCAAGATCACCTTATGACCGCATTATTAGCTAGAGATTTAGCAAATGAAATTATTGATTTACGAAAAACAAATAGAAGGTGATGATATGTTAGATAAGGTAAAAGGGAAGCTAATAGTATCGTGTCAAGCTTTAAAAGATGAGCCTTTGCATAGTTCTTACATTATGGGTAAAATGGCAAAAGCGGCATGGCAAGGTGGAGCTGCAGCTATACGTGCAAATTCTGTTGAAGATATTAAAGAGATAAAAGCAGAAGTACCACTTCCTATTATAGGACTTATTAAGGCAAGTTATTCCGATTCAGATGTATATATTACACCAACAAAAAGGGAAGTAGATAAATTATTAAAAGTTGGTGTGGATATGATTGCTTTAGATGCAACAAATCGAAAAAGACCAAAAGACCAAGAACTTAAAGTTTTAATTTCTTATATTAAGAATAATAATTGTTTGGTCATGGGAGATGTTTCTACATTTGAAGAGGGAGTGATGGCAGAAAAGTTAGGTGTAGACTGTGTATCTACTGCATTAGCAGGTTATACTACATATTCTTCTAAAAAAGAAGGACCTGATTTTTCTCTTCTTACCAAACTAGTCAAAAATCTTAATATACCTGTTTTAGCAGAAGGACGAATTAATACTCCTGTTGAAGCAAAGAAAGCTTTAGATATTGGAGCATATGCTGTTGTTGTAGGTACAGCTATTACTAGGCCTAAAGAGATTACAAAAAAATTTGTTTATAGTATGATATGACAACTAAAATTATTTAAGAAAATTATTAGTATTCAAGTTGGTAAATTTAGCTTATAGGGGAGGAAAAGAAAATGTATGAGGTTTTAGTTTTATGTAGTGCAGGTATGTCTACTAGTATGTTGGTAGAGAAAATAAAAAAAGAAATAGAGAAAAAAGAAGTTAATTTAAATATTCAGGCAGTATCAATTACAGAAGGAAAATTTCTTATTAAAAAGGAGGAATACGATCTCCTTCTGTTAGGACCTCAAGTTGCATTCATGAAAGAACAAATGGAGCACCTAGTAAATGGTAAATGTCCAGTGAGAGTAATTAATAGTACTGATTATGGGATGATGAATGCAGATAATGTTTTAACTAGCATTATAGAAACTTTAAATAATAGAAAATAGAAAGGGAGGAGAAACTATGAAAAAGTTTTCAAGTAAAATATCAAGTTGGCTAACACCAGTGGCAATGAAATTTTCAAACCAACGTCATTTATGTGCTATACGTGATGGTTTTGTTGTTTTAATGCCTCTTGTTATAGTATCTTCTTTTTTCATATTGATCAATAATGTTATATTGGATAGTAATAATGGGATATTAAGAAATATAGTTGATTTAAGTAGATATCAGGCAATTGGTAATCAAGTTTATAACGGAACACTTGGTTTTCTATCAATATTGATTGCTTTTACTGTTGCGTACAAATTATCAGAGGGCTATGGAGAAGATGGATTAATTTCAGGAGTTATTTCAGTTGCTGTCTTAGTGACTATGTTTCCATCTACGCTTGAAATAGTACCTATTGGTGCTGACAAACCAGTAGAAGTTATGGGGGCTATTAGTCAGAACGAAACCTCTGCTACAGGATTATTATTTGCTATTATATCAGCATTGGTTGGTACTGAAATATTTTTACGACTTCAGAAGAATAATAAGTTTAAAATTTCTTTACCTGATACTGTACCTTTGGCAGTATCTAAATCATTTAGTGCACTTATTCCAGCTTTTATTACATTAACATTATTTGGAGTTATTGTGTTTATTATAGAAAGTTTATTTGGATTTGGATTACAGGATTTAGTTGTAAAGTTAATACAAAAACCGTTAAGTGCTGTTTTTCAAGGTATGATTGGAATAAATATTGTAATGTTATTTCAAAATTTATTATGGTCTCTAGGAATACATGGAACTTTTGTATTAGGGCCAATTACCGAACCTACTTTATTAGTAGCTATTCAAGAAAATATTAATGCTTTTAATGTTGGATTAGATATTCCAAATATTGTAACAAAACCATTTATTGATAGTTTTGCAATGCTTGGTGGTGGTGGCTGTACTATAGGGCTGATAATAGCTATATTAATTGCTTCCAAGAGAGAAGAAGATAAAGGAATAGCTAAACTATCTATAGCACCAGGTTTATTTAACATAAACGAACCTCTCATGTTCGGGTTACCAGTAATTTTAAATCCAATCTTAGCAATTCCATTAATATTAGTGCCATTGATAAATTTAAATATTGCTTATATAGCAACCCGATTAGGTTTAATTTCTAAAACTGTTGTTATGGTACCATGGACAACACCACCTATTTTATCTGCTTATTTGTCTACAGCAGGAGATTGGAGAGCAGCAGTTTTAGCAGCATTATTAATTGGTATTTCTATAATAGTTTATCTTCCATTTGTAATGGCAACAAATATAGTTTCAGCTCATACAGAATTAGAAGACGAGAATACAGAAATATAGGAGGTAATTCATGTTAAAAACAATTTTTTGTGATTTAGATGGTACACTACTAGATAACAAAAATAGAATTGTACCAGGAACTGCAGAGGCTATTCGTAAGTTTACAAGTTTTGGTGGCGAATTTATAATTGCAACTGGACGACTAGATCATGATATAGTTTATGTTGAAAAGAGGATGGAAATAAGTGGCCTTTATCGTATTAGCCAAAATGGTGCAGTTATAAAAGATCATCATGGAAATATGTTTTCTGGAAAGAGGATTAATTCAGAGATTGCAAGACAAATATCAAAATTATTATATGAAAAAGATATTAGATTTGAAGTTTCAGACTTTAAACGTAGATATTTTCCATCTTCAAGACCAGAAGGAGAAGTAGCAGAATTCGTTGATTCTTCAATAATTATTCCTAATATGTATGAAAGGATAGGAATAGATATATTTCCTACTATATTTCTTATTTTTGGTAACTTAGATATTTTTTCGGAAATAAGACAAGAAGTAGCTGAAAAATATGGAGAGTTTGTTGATTGTGTTATTACTAGTAAGCATTCTTTAGAAATTATTCCAAAAGATGTATCTAAGGGAATGGCTATAAGAAAAATAATGGATGAGCTGAAATTGAAATCTAATCAAGTACATGTTATTGGAGACTCTGAGAATGATATATCAATGTATGAAGTTACTAAAAACTCTTATGCAATGGAACATTCTCCTATATCAGTAAAAGAAAAATCAACTTACATTTACAATACAGTCATTGATTGTATAAGGTCAATGTTGAATGATAGTTGTTCAGGTATGGAAAGAATAGATCAAACTGAAGAAAGAAATAAATAGTATGGTTAAAGTATAATATTAATTTTATCAGTATGATCATTAATAATAGTTATAAGGGAATAAAAGCAACCTTTTTAGTTCTAAAGAATTTTTGTTAATATCAGAATCAAAATATTGCTTATCATGTTCATGTATAAACTAAATTAGTTTCATAGATTTTTTATTCAAAGAAAAGAATCCATAGATTCAATGATCAATGTAGTTCAACTAAGAAATTTGCATTTTCTTAAAATGAATCCTATATAGATGAAGAAAATTAGTATTTTAAAAAATAAGTTATACAAAGCATTATGATACATCAAATGTTATGTTTATGATAATTGAGGTGATAAAAATTATAAAGATTTTATATGTTCCTTTGGATGAGCGTCCATGTAATTATTTATATCCACAATATATTTCTAAAACTAGAAAGGACATTGAATTAATTGTTCCACATAAAGAACTATTAGGAAATAAGAAAGAACCTGGAGATGTCAATAAGATTTGGGAATTTGTATTAGAAGAATCAGTTAATGCAGATATAATGGTTTTATCGATTGAAATGCTTATTTATGGTGGACTACTTCCATCTAGACTTCATAACTTGTCAAAAGAAGAAGGATCAAAACGTATAAATAATTTTATTACATTAAAAGAGTTAAATCCATTAACTCCAATATTTGGATTTAATTTAATTATGAGAACTCCAAGGTATAATTCTTCTGATGAGGAACCAGACTATTATGAAGAATATGGTGAAAAAATCTTTTATAGAGCATATTTAATGGATAAAAAAAGTCGTGTAGGGCTTAATGTGGATGAAGAAAAAATGTTAAATAAAATTTGTAATATTATTCCGCAGGAATATTTGAAAGATTATGAAAATAGAAGAAAATTTAATCTCTTAATTAATAAAAGTATTTTAGAATTAGTTGAAAAGGATATAATTGATTTTCTTTCTATTCCACAGGATGATTCATCTGTTTATGGATACACAGCAAAAGATCAGAAAGTTATATATAGAAATATATTGAAAAAAAATATTCAGAACGATGTTATGATATATCCTGGTGCTGATGAAGTAGGAAGTACTCTAATTGCTAGGGCTTTAAATTATTTACTAGATAGGAGTCCTAAAGTATACCCTTTTTATAGCTCAACAAAAGGACCATTAATAATTCCACTATACGAAGACCGGCCTTTAAATGAAAGTTTAAAGGCACATATATTAGCTTCAGGATGCCAATGGATAAATAGCCCTGAAGATGCAGATTTTATATTAGCTATTAATTCACCAGGAGAAATAATGGAAGAAGCTACTTATCAAGATAATAAAGATATAAGCTATAATAGTTTCAGACAACTTAACTTCTTTGTTGATCAAATCTATCGGTTTGTTAATCAAAATAAGCCTGTTGTAGTTGCAGATAGTGCTTTTGCTAATGGTGGAGATTTAGAATTAATTCGATATTTAGATGAGTATAATGTGTTAGAGCGTTTAGTTTCATATAAAGGATGGAATACTAACTGTAATACGTTAGGAACGTCTATAGCAGCAGGAGTATTTGGGCTTGAGAAACAAAATCAGTTATATATGAGAAAAAATTTACTATATCATTTATTAGAAGATGGGCTTTATCAAGCAAAAATTAGGAAAGTTGTGACAGATGATGTACTTCCATCATTGGGAGGAAATTATTTTCAGTTGAATGGTCAAGATGAAAAAGTTTCTAAAGAAGTAAAGCTAAGACTTAAACAGTTGTATGAAAAAATTATCAAGAAAAGCTTTAAGAATATATCAATTAATAATTTGAAAATCTATTTTCCATGGCATAGGATGTTTGAAATTGGGATTGATTTTGAAATTAGCAAAAATATTTAGATATTATAGCTAATTAAGTTAGAGTATTATCTTACTGTTATATATTAGGCAAGATTATTCAGACTGATTTGCATAATTGTGACAAGAGAAGACCGGAAAAATCCAGATATAAATTTTTTCAAACAATTAATATAAAAATAATGGACAAGATATCTTGTCCATTATTTTTATATTAATTCTTCAATGATTCTATAGAAATTCTTATAGCTTATTTTTTCAATATCTTCCTTGCTATATCCTCTATTTTTCATTTCTTCAATTAAATTATGGGTTTTAGAAGCATTTTCGAAGCCTAGAGTTCCTATAGTATTTCCCTCTACAAAATCATCAGTAGTATTATTTTCTAGAAAATCAAAGAAATCAAATCCAAAACCTACATGATCTACACCCATTATTTCTACCATATGGTCTAAATGATTTACTAAATGTTTTAAATCTTGTTTGTCCTTATCTAAATGGACAAACTCATTAAAGGAATTTAGTCCTATAAATCCGTCTCTTTCTCGAATAGCTTTCAGTTGTTCATCAGAAAGATTTCTTTTTACATTGCAAAGAGCTCTACAATTTGAATGAGAAGCTATAAAAGGTTTGGTAGTATTTTCATATATATCCCAGAAAGTTTTATCATTAGCATGAGATACATCAACTATTACTCCTAATTGTTCCATTAGATGGAGAGCCTTTTTTCCCAACTCTGTAACACCTCTTTTAGGATTTCCTCTTACTCCTGTAGCTAGTAAATTTTCTTCATTCCAAGTAAGAGAAGCGTGTCTTAGACCAAAGAGATACAAGGCATTTATCAAATCAATATTCTTTCCAATACCACTCAATCCTTCTGCACCAATTATAACAGCTAGTTTTTCTTCATTTAATGCCTTATTAAAATCTTCTTTTTCTAGAATAATTCTTAATATATCTTGATTTTCCATTATTTCTGCAGCAGTAGCTTCAACCATTTCTAATAACCTTTTTCTTGGAGTTTTATCATGTGGAGGGTCTGTCCAGAGTACAAAAATTCCACCTATAATATTTCCTTTTTTAAATCTATCTAAATGCCTATTTTTTATAATATTTTTCATACCTTTACTTCTTTGAACAGTAACATCTGTCCAGATATCACCGTGACAATCAAAAATCATATACTCATCCCTTCTCTACTAATATTTATAATTTAGAAAATGCTTAATAAATTACCAATAAATATACCAAAATAATTACCAATTACATATCCTAAGGTTCCTGCTAAAATTGATGGAAGAACTAAAGAGGTCCATCCCTTTGCAATAGCCATTGCTGCAGCTGTAGTAGGTCCACCTATATTTGCATTTGATGCAATAAGGATTTCTTCTAGATTAAATTTAAATATTTTCCCTAAGATTAGTATAAATATCATATTAATTATGACCATTATAGAACAGTATACTAATAATAGGGGTGATTTTGTAATAATAAGGTGTATAGAAGCTGGTACTCCAATAACTACAAAGAAAATATATATTAAGAAAGTTCCAATTTCCTGTGCTCCACCTATACTTCCAAAGAAATCTGGAAAATAAGTTGCAAGAAGCATAGTAAGAGTAGTAATAATTAAATATTTATTTCCTAAAAACCCATTAAGTAATGCTAGTCCAAAATTTCCAGTAGGAATAATACTAGCTAAAAAATTAGCCAAAGCATCAGATATAGCTACTATTATAAAAGCTATACTTACTGTGAAAGCGATATCCTTAAGGGAAATCTCTTTCTTATTCCAATAAGCTGCGGCTCTAGTCTTAGATTCTCCATTTTCTCCTACTTGTTCTAATTCGTTAATTAGAGGGTGATTATAATTCTTTTTAAAGAATGAAATTGATGGAATAGCTATGAGAATAAAGAAATATAAGGCCATATTTAAATTATCTGCTACTACTAAGGCAGAAATCAACTCCTTTGATACTACAAAATTATCAGCCATAGCTACAAAATTAACTCCGCCGCCAATATATGAGCCTGTCATCATACCTGCCATTTTATATAATTCAGGAATATGATTTTTTAATAAAAGGAAACCTAAAGTTGCTCCCAATGCAGTTCCCACAGCGCCTATGACAAATATGATAACCATACGCCCACTTTCTTTCCAAATCTTTTTAATATTTGCGTTAAATAATAGCATAGGCAATGCTAAAGGTACTACATAATCCCAAACCATATCATAGGTAGGTGTATCTGTAGGTATTATCTTAAAATTAGCTAGAGCCATAGCTATTACAAGACCAATAATTGCTCCAGTTACCTTTGATGCCCATTGATAAGTTTGTTCAAGATAAATACTCAATGCTGCAATTCCTGCTAATATTGCCCACAAAGCCCATGTGTTTTCAGGACTTATTAAAGAACTATTCATCATTAAAAAATCCCCCTTTAGAAAACATAATTTTAAAATTATATAAAATATTTAACCAAATTCTGTTATGTTTATAGTATAATATATATTTTTAAATAATTCAATATATTGAATAATATTTAGTATATTAAAAACCATATTATGATTTTTTCTTATATTTTTGAAAGTTTAAATGCATCTATAGTTTTTTAAAACAAGGAACCTGCTTAAATATTTTAAAATACTTATGTTATTCTATTTTTAAGCAAGCGAATATGATATAATTTTTATAAGAGATTAGCTAAATAGTTGCTAGTATCACTCTTCTTCTCGAAAATATATCAAGAGGTTGCAGGAACCAAAGAAGAGGAGAGTGGTACATGTGATAGATAATAAAACAGGGATATGGGCTATAATATGTATAACAATTGTAGCAATTTCATCTGTAGCAATTGTGGCCATAACTATATACAATAAAGAAAAGATAGAATTAGAATTTAAAGCTAAAAATAAAATAAATGATAAAATAGAAAATGAATTAAACTTTAATATAAAAAATAATAAAAAGAACACAAAAAAATAAACATGTGCTCCAACACATGTTTATTTAAAAAACTATTTAGTTAATTTATTCTGCAACCTCTTGTATATTTATTATATCCTATTTTAAAAAAAATAACAATAAAATTTAATTTATTAAATACTAGTTATTTATCTAACACTTAAAGAAGTGGCTTTCCTTCCATATAATAATTAAAAATCCCCCTTTAGAAAATATAATTTTTAAATTATATAAAATATTTAACCAAATTCTGTTATGTTTATAGTATAATATATATTTTTAAATAATTCAATATATTGAATATTATTTAGTGTATTGAAAACTATATTATGGTAAAATATTAACGATATCTTTTATAGGAGTGAGTATTTTGGAAATAGATATAGGTTCAAAAATAAAAGAATTAAGAAAAGAAAAAAACATAAGTATTGCAGATCTCTCAAAACTATCAGGAGTTAGTGCTGGACTAATAAGCCAAGTTGAAAGGAATGCTGTCAACCCTTCAGTAGCTACTCTTTGGAAAATATCTAAAAGTTTAAATTCATCTATAGGCTATTTTTTTGATGAGGAACCTACTCCAGTATTTAATCCAATAGTAAAGAAAGATAAAAGGAAGAGGATAGTCACCTCAGACACTATTGCTACTTATGAATTATTAACACCAGATTTGAATAGGAAGATAGAATTTTTATATATAACTATTAATCCAGGAGATTCTTCAAGGACTGGTCTCATTAACCATGATGGAGAAGAATGTGGAATAGTCATTAAAGGCAAATTAATGGTTAAAACTAAGGACAAAGAATATATCTTAGAAGAAGGAGACAGTATTTATTTAGATAGTACTATACCTCATAGATATATAAATATTGGAGAAGAAGAATGTATATCTATTTGGGCCATGACGCCACCTAGTTTTTAAGATTTAAAAAAATTTAAATAGATAGGGGAGATTAATATGGAGTTATTTTTAGATACAGGAAATATACAAGAAATTAAGGAACTAAATTCTATATTGCCCATTGATGGAGTAACTACCAATCCTACCTTAATAGCTAAGGAAAACAAAAGGATATTCCAATCAGTAAAAGAGATATCTAATATAATAGGGGAAGATAAGATAATACATGTACAAGTAGTAAGTAGTGATTTTGAAGGAATGATGGAAGAAGCTAGATTTTTAAATAAGCTTCATAAAAATATCTTTGTTAAAATACCAGTTACTAAGGAAGGCTTTAGAGCTGTTAAAGAATTATCTAAAGAAGGTATAAAAGTGACAGCAACAGCTATATTTACAGCTCATCAGGGAGTTTTGGCAGCTAAAGCTGGTGCCAGCTATGTAGCTCCATATGTGAATAGACTAGATAATATTTCAGGGGATGGAATAAATGTAGTAAAAGATCTTCTAACGATATTTAAAGAATACAATTCTAATTGTAAAGTGTTAGGTGCAAGCTTTAAAAATGCTCAACAAGTTCTAGAAATATTTAAACATGGAATTCAAAGTGTTACAGTACCGGCAGATGTAGCTAAATCTCTAATGAACCATCCTTTAACAGATTATAGCGTAGATAAATTTGTATCAGATTGGGAAGAAGTATTTGGAGAAGGAACTAAAATAATAGAATAGTGGAATAGGACAGTAGTTTGATAATTTTTGCTATAGATTAGAAGGTACTGTCCTTATATTTAACTATATAATTAATGCTAGATTCTAAATTTAAAATTTATTATGATATAATTGGTATCTAGGAAGGTGATATATTGGATAATAATATTTTACTTCAAATACAAAATAAATATCTATCATTTTCAGAAAAGGAGAGAATGATAGCTGATTACATTATTCAGCATAGTAGTACTTTAAAAAATATTAATATTAATGATTTAGCAGAAAAGACAAATACATCCAATTCTACTATTACTAGGTTTTGTAAAAAGATAGGTTGTAAAAGTTTTATTGAAATGAAGATGCAATTATGTGCATCTAATGCTACAGAAAATAATGCTGCTACTGATGATATTTTCCAAGAGGTATATTCTTATTATAATACTACTATTAGCGGAACTAACAAGATACTAGACAAAGAAATAATCTTAAAATTTGTAGAAGAAGTTAAGAAAGCCAATAGGATATTTATATACGGGTTTGGAAGTTCTGGATTAACAGCTTTTGAGATGAAATATAGATTGCAGAGAATGGGGATGATAGTAGATGCTGTAACAGATCCACATATTATGGCAATGAATAGTAGTCTTTTAACAAAAGATGATATGGTTATAGGAATTTCTAATTCTGGTACTACAGTTGAAGTAATTAAAGGATTGAAAGAAGCTAAAAGAAAAGAGGCTTTTGTTTTAGTAATAACAAGCTTTGATGACAGCCCTATAAACAAGTATGCTGATCTATCAATAATAACATATAATACAAAATTTGTAGGAGAGAAAAATTTTATAAACAGTCAGTTGTCAACAATTTATTTAATAGACATTCTATCACTTTTATTATTAGGAGATAAAGAACTATCTTCTTCTATGAATAAAACATTAGAGGCGGTAGATAGGTATAGAAAAGCGGACGGATAAAATTATCTGTAACGCTTTTTTTATTTTTGAGATTTATTAGAAACGCTTGCAAAAACTATTTTCTTTGATATAATAATCATGAAAATAGTTTTCATAAAAAGGAGTGAACGAAAATGAATAATGCATTTAGTAAGGCTCAAAAATTCGGCAAGGCTTTTATGCTTCCTATAGCAGTTTTGCCAGCAGCTGGACTTTTGCTTGGCATTGGGGGAGCTTTATCAAATCCTAATACTATAGAAGCTTACCCATTTTTAAATATAGGATGGTTACAAACTTTATTTACGATAATGAGTATGTGTGGGGAGATAGTCTTTGCTAATTTACCAGTACTATTTGCTGTAGGAATTGCAGTAGGATTGGCTAAATCAGACAGGGGAACAGCTGGTCTTGCAGCAGTATTATCCTATCTTGTTATGAATACATCAATAAAAGCATTACTAATCATAACTGGCAAATTGGCTACTGATAATATTGCATCCGTTGGTCAAGGAATGGCTCTTGGTATTCAAACTCTTGAAACGGGTGTTTTAGGTGGAATATTAATAGGAACTGTAACATCAGTTATTCACAACAAATATAACAAAACTCAATTACCTGAGTTTTTAGGATTTTTTAGTGGTTCAAGATTTGTACCCATAGTATCTTCAGGGGCGGCAATTTTAGTTGGTATTATACTATTTTTCATATGGCCTCCAATTCAACATGGCATTGCAGCTATGGGTAAGGCTGTTACTGCTACTGGATATATAGGAACTTTCTTTTATGGATTTATTTTAAGAATGTTAGGACCTCTTGGTTTACATCATATATTTTACATGCCATTTTGGACTACTGGTATTGGAGGTTCAGAAGTAATAAATGGCACTTTAGTTGAGGGAACTCAAAAAATATTCTTTGCCCAATTAGCAGATCCAAATGTAAGTAAATTTTTTATTGGAACTTCAAGATTTATGGCTGGTAGATTTTTAACTATGATGTTTGGTCTTGTAGGAGCAGCTTTAGCTATATATCATACGGCTAAACCAGAAAACAAAAAGAAAGTTGCAGGATTCCTTATGTCAGCAGCTTTGACTTCATTTTTAACAGGTATTACGGAACCATTAGAGTTTTCATTTTTGTTTGTTGCACCATTTTTATATGTAATTCATGCTTTGTTTGATGGATTATCTTTTATGTTAGCACATATATTTAAAATAACTATTGGACAAACATTTTCAGGTGGTTTTATAGACTTTATATTGTTTGGAGTATTGCAGGGAAATTCAAAAACAAATTGGGTTATGGTTCCAATTTTAGGAATAGGTATGTTTTTACTTTATTATTTAACTTTTAGAATATTAATAACTAAATTTAATATAAAAACACCAGGAAGAGAAGATGAAGCATCAGAAGAAAGCTTGGAGGTAGTCACAGGTAATGATAGAGCAGAATCTATAGTTAAGGCCTTAGGTGGAAAAGAAAATCTTGATGAAGTAGATTGTTGTGCCACAAGATTGAGAGTTACTGTAAAGAATAAAGAATTAGTTAATAAAGAAATGCTGAAAAATACTGGTTCAAAAGGAACTATAATACAAGGTAATGGAGTACAAGTAATTTATGGTCCTTCTGTAACTATAATAAAAAATGAAATCGAAGAGCTCATAGGAGAGTAAATGGAAAAGAGGGATATGATGGTTTTAGACAGAATAAAAAATGGGCTAATAGTTTCTTGCCAAGCTCTTGAAGGTGAACCATTACACAGTTCATATATAATGGGAAAAATGGCCTTAGCAGCAAAAAAAGGTGGAGCTGTAGGTATAAGGGCAAATTCCAAGGAAGATATTGCTGAAATAAAGAAGATGGTAGACTTGCCTATAATAGGCATAGTGAAAAGGAATTATAAAGATTTTAATGTTTATATTACTCCTACAATGAAAGAAATAGATGAACTCGTAGAAGTAGGAGTAAGTATAGTGGCTATTGATGCTACAAATAGAGAAAGGCCATATGGGAAAAGTCTTGGTAATTTTGTTAAAGATATAAGAGAAAAATATTCTAATATAATATTAATGGCTGATATATCTAATTTTGAAGAAGCAATAAAAGCAGAAAAACTTGGCTTTGATATTATAGCTACTACATTAGTAGGTTATACAGAGTATTCTAGAGAAGAAAGTATTGACAAAAATGATTTTGATTTTTTAAAGAAAATTATAACAAATGTTAATATTCCAGTAATAGCAGAAGGCAAAATAGATACACCACAAAAAGCAAAAAGATGTTTAGAATTAGGTACACATTCTGTAGTAGTAGGAAGTGCTATTACAAGGCCACAAATAATAACAAAAAAGTTTGTTGACGAAATAAAAAAGTAGAATAGATAAAAAAAGTATGTAGACTGTATACAGTCTACATACTTTTTTTCAACTATCTTTGTACTCTACCAGAAGCATCTCCTTGTAGAAGTTTTTCTACTTCATCAATGCTAACCATATTGAAATCACCATGAATAGTATGTTTTAGTGCAGAGGCAGCCACACCAAATTCTAAAGCATCTTTAAAGTTTTTACCAGACACTAAACCATATATTAAACCTGATGCGAAAGAATCACCTCCACCAACTCTATCAACTATTCTAATATCATATTTTTTAGAATGATAAAATTCATTTCCATCATATATACATGCTGACCAACCATTATCAGAAGCTGAATAGGATTCTCTTAGAGAGCTAACAACATATTTAAAGTTGAATTTTTCTATCATTTGCTTAAATATATTTTTATATCCTTCAAGTTCTAATTCACCAGTGGTAACGTCAGTATTTCCAGGTTTAAAACCTAATGTCAATTCTGCATCTTCCTCATTTCCAATGCATACATCAACATATTGCATTAAATTAGTCATTACTTTTTGAGCTTTTTCAGGAGTCCATAAATTTTTTCTATAGTTAAGGTCTACTGATACAGTAACTTCATGTTTTTTAGCAGCTTTTAAAGCTTCCTCAGTAAGTATTGCGGCTTCATCACTTAATGCAGGAGTAATACCAGAAAAATGGAACCATACTGCATCTTTGAATATCTCATCAAAATTGAAATCAGATACTCTAGCCTCAGCAATAGAGGAGTTAGCTCTGTCATATATAACTTTTGAAGGTCTCATAGAAGCTCCACTTTCTAGGTAATAAATACCTACTCTATCTCCACCTCTAACAACATAATTAGTATTGATTCCAAATCTTCTCATATGATTAATTGCAGCTTGCCCGATATCATTTTTGGGTAGTTTTGAAACAAAATAAGAATCAAGTCCATAATTTGCAAGTGATACGGCAACGTTTGCTTCACCACCACCATAGACTGCATCAAAAGATTCAGCTTGTACAAATCTTTCAAATCTTGGAGTTGAAAGTCTAAGCATTATTTCTCCCATAGTAACAACTTTTTTCATTGTTTATGCCTCCTATTAGTAATATGTTTATTTTCTAGCTTCCTTAATTTTTTCAACAAATTGTTTAGCGATCTTAGTAATTTCTTCTTTAGAACCTTTTGTAAGAGATCCACCTACACCAACAGCAACACAACCATTACTTATCCATTCATCTACATTATCTAAATTCACTCCACCAGTAGGCATCAATACAGCCTGTGGAAGAGGACCTTTTATAGCTTTAATAAAAGATGGACCAAAGACACTTCCAGGAAATACTTTAATAATATCTGCTCCAGCTTCCATAGCTGTAATCATTTCAGTTAATGTCATACAGCCAGGCATATAAGGAATTTGATATCTATTACATAGTTTAGCAGTGTCTAGATCAAAAACTGGACTAACAATGTATTTAGCACCAGCTAAAATAGCGATTCGAGCTGTTTCGCTATCAAGAACAGTTCCAGCACCAACTAGAAGATCGTTGCCAAACACTTCAACTAAAGACTCAATTACTTTATGAGCTCCTGGCACAGTAAAGGCAATTTCTATAGCATCAATACCTCCATCCATGCAAGCATAGGCAATGTTTTTTGCTTGCTCATCATTTTCAGCTCTAACGACAGCTACAATTCCAGTATCTTCAATTCTTTTTAAGATATCATACTTTTTCATTGTAAACCCCCTCTATAAATCTTATAATATGAAACCGTAATCTATATTATGAAACTAACTAATTTATATTATAATAAAAGAAAAATACAAAGGCAAGTATTATTTATGTATTTAATATTTTAATAGGAAATTAACAAAGTCTATAGTGTTGTGATATAATCATATATGGAATATTATAGGATTATATAAATATGATTATAAATTAATAAATATAATGGAGGTTTAATTATGCAAATTGTTCAATCTGTAGATAGGACATTAAGTATATTAGAATTACTTGCAAATTATGATGATGGCTTAAGAATAATGGAAATTAGTGATAAAGTAAATTTGCATAAAAGTACTGTGCACAGGTTATTAGCCACATTAGTATATAAAGGATATGTAATACAAGATTTAGACACTAATAAATATAAATTAACTCTTAAACTTTTTGAATTAGGAAGTAAAAAAATTGAGAATATAGATATATTAAGTGCATCTAAACCTTACACGAAAGCTTTGATGGAAGAGATAAATGAAATTGTTCATCTTGTCATTCAGGATGGAAATGAAATAGTTTATATTGATAAAGTAGAAGCGGACAATACAATACGTATGGCATCAAATATAGGGAAGAGAAGCCCTATGTACAGCACTTCAGTGGGTAAAGCAATGCTGGCATTTATGGAGGAAGAAGAAGTAGAAAAAATATGGAATAATAGTAAGATAGAAAAGTTTACAGAATACACAATTGTAGATTTAGAAGATTTAAAAAATAGATTAAAGAAAATAAGAAAAAAGGGCTATTCTGTAGATGATCAAGAAAATGAATTAGGCGTAAGATGTATAGGAGCTCCTGTATTTAATCGTCTTGGTAAAGTTGAAGGGGCAATTAGTATTTCAGGACCTACTATAAGAGTTACGAAAGAAAAGATTGAAGAAATGGCTGAGCAAGTAATTAAATATGCTAATATGATTTCTAATGAACTTGGATATATTAAATAATATATTCAAGTTCATTTTTATTTTAAAGCTTATTTTAAAGCTATAGTGAAATAAAAACTTTTAATTATTTCTTGTAAATATTCTTTCTATATAGTATAATGAAAACAAATATGAAACCTAGTTTTATATTATGAAATAACTACAATGTATTTTATTTAATTAAAAATTTTCACATATCCGTTTTTAACATATTCTTTTTATTTTTTAGAAATATGGGAAATCGGTTTTTTATTAAACAATTATAATGAAAATATTTGCAAAGGTATAAAAAACAGAAAATACATTTATGAAAGGAGAAGCCTATGGATACAATTATTGGTATCATCTTACTTGTAACCTATTTAGGTTTAATTTACTATGCTGCACGTGGTGGAAATCTTATGATAGGATTTGCAGTGATGGCTGTCATATGGGTCGGTTTATGTATATTAGGTGGACAACTTACTTGGGAAGAGGCACAGCTTAATGTATTTCAAGGTGGTCCAGAAAGTTGGGGACCTACTGCAGTTATAGTAATTTTTGGTAGTTGGTTTGGTAGGGTACTTCTAGAGACTGGTATTGCATCCAAACTTATTAGAAGTACAACAGAATTAGGTGGAGATGATCCATTAATAACTACAATCTTATTATCTATAGTTACAGGAATAATTTTTACTTCTACATTTGGAGCAGGTGCAGTAGTTGCTATAGGTGTTATTATATTGCCAATTTTTATGTCTCTTGGTGTCCCTAAACCATTGGCAGTATCTACTTATCTTATGAGTGTTGGTAGTGGAATGTATGTAAATATAGTACTTTTCAAACAAATGCAAGCAATTTTTGAAGGCTTTCAATATGATTGGAATTATTTAAGATTTGGATTTTCAGCTATGGCAATACAACTGGGTTTTATAATTATTATGTTGTTTGTTAAACTTAGGAAAAGCCGGGTACATGGATGGGCAGCTAAAACAAAAGTATCTGAAGAAAATGAGGACATACCTAATATAGCGCTTGTAACTCCAATTATACCGGTGAGTCTTGCAATATTTTTTGAGTGGCAGCCAATTCCTGCCTTTATTGTAGCAACTATATTTGCTCTTGCAGTTTGTGGGAAATTTCCAAACTTTAGTGATGCATCTAGAACAATTACAAGAACATTTTATGAAGGTGTAATCGATATAGCAGGACTTTTAGGATTTTTATTTGTTTTGCCAATGTTTAATAAAGTATCTGGTATAGCAGCACCTTTTTTTGAAGCAATTCTTGGTAATATATTACCAAAAAATACACTATTAATAAGTTTAATATTTATTATTATAGCACCTTTAGGATTATTTAGAGGACCTCTTACAATATTTGGTGCTGGTAGTGCTACAGTTGGAGTACTTAGTGCTATAGGGACATTCTCACAAAAGTTTTTATTTCCACTTATGTATATACCAACAATTACAATGAATCTATCAGCTTGCCCTACTCAATCATGGAATTTATGGGCTCTTAACTACAGTAAAGTTGGAGTAAAAGACTTTTTGAAAACTGGAGTATTGTGGGCTTGGCTTATTAGTGCTGTAAATATAGCACTTGCCTACTTTATGTTTGGATAGTAAAGGAGGAAATATTATGGCAAAAAGAGGAATTAGAGTTGGTATAGATGTTGGAGGAACTCATACAAAAGCTGTAGCTATAGATAATGCTACCTATGAAATTGTAGGTATAGGTTCTGTAAAGACTACTCATGATAATGAATTAGGTGTTTCAGCTGGAGTAGTGGAAGCATTTAAAAAATGTCTTATAGAAAATGGAATATCACCAGAAGAGGTAGTATTTATTGCTCATAGCACTACACAAGCCACTAATGCTCTTTTAGAAGGTGATGTGGCTAAGACTGGTATTGTTGGGATAGGTAAAGGTTTTATAAGTGGATTATTATCAAAAAAACAGAGTAATGTAAAAAATATAAAATTAGATGAAACAGGAAGAAGGAAAATTGAGACTGCTCA
Organism: Anaerosalibacter massiliensis; assembly: GCA_000751555.1. GTDB lineage: Bacteria > Bacillota > Clostridia > Tissierellales > Sporanaerobacteraceae > Anaerosalibacter > Anaerosalibacter massiliensis. The sequence goes on from CCEZ01000075.1 coordinate 163,839, forward strand.
TAGATATATAGATTTAAAAGATTATAGTATAGATAAAGTAGAAAAGGTTGTAGATGAGTTAAATAATGAAGGATGTAAGGTTATTGTAGCATCAAAAGCCTTTGGTGTTGATGATATGACTGAAGAATTGGATGTAAAAGAAGTGGGTAAAAAGAAAGGAATGGAAGTATCCGTAGCTTCAGATATTAGTAAGTTATATGGACTTACTCGCCGTACTAGAACGGCTGTTATTAATGCATCTATTTTACCTAAGATGTTTGAAACAGCGGACAGTACTGAAAGAAGTGTAAAAATGGCAGGTATTAAAGCGCCTCTCATGATAATGAGAGGTGATGGTGGTGTCATGAATATAGATGAAATGAGAAAAAGACCAGTACTTACTATGCTATCAGGTCCAGCAGCTTCAACAGTAGGAGCACTTATGTACTTAAGAGTATCAAATGGTATCTTTTTTGAAGTTGGTGGTACCAGTACAGATATAGGTGTTATAAAAAATGGTAGACCAATGATTGATTATTCTATAGTAGGTGGTCATAAGACACTTATAAATTCTCTAGATGTTCAAGTATCAGGAGTTGCAGGCGGTTCTATGGTTAGAGCAAGCAAGAATTCTATTATAAATACAGGGCCAAGATCAGCCCATATAGCTAATCTTCCATATGCAGCTTTTACGGATCCTGATGAAATAATAAGTCCTAAGGTAGTTAGAATTCAACCTCTTGAAGGTGATCCATCTGATTATATAGCAATAGAGTCAGAAAATGGGAAGAGAGTAGCTATTACAGTAACATGTGCAGCAAATGCTTTAAAGATGATAAAGCCAACAGATTATTCATATGGAAATTATGAGTCTTGTGTAAAGGCAATTAAACCATTAGCTGATGAGCTTAATATGACAGTTGAAGAAGTAGCTACAGAAATTTTAGAAAAAGCATCAGATACATGTATAAATGTAATTAATAGATTATCAGAAAAGTATAAGGTAGAAAAAGACCAGATAACATTAATAGGTGGAGGCGGTGGAGCAACAGCTTTGTTGCCATTTACAGCTAAAAAAATGGGGCTAGACTATAAAATAGCTGAGAATGCAGAAGTTATTTCATCTATAGGAGTAGCCCTTGCAATGGTAAGAGATGTTGTAGAAAGAGTAATACCAAATCCTACACCTATAGATTTACAAGAAATAAGAACAGAGGCAACAGATATGGCAATTAAATCAGGGGCAAGTCCTGAAAGTATAGAAATACAAATAGAGATAGATTCGCAAACTTCAAAAGTAAGAGCTATAGCAACTGGTTCTACGGAAATTCAAACTACGGACCTATCTAAAAAGCTAACAGATGACGAAGCTTTAGAACTTGCAGCAAAGTCTATGAAAATTGAAAAAGATAAAGTTGACTTAATAGCTAAAAATAGTAATTTCTATGTATATTCAAGTGAAAAGGGAAAAGCTAGAGAAATTAGAGTAATAGATAAAAAAGGTTTCGTCAAGATTCAAAGAGGTGATGGTGCTGCAATCAAAACAACAACAGGTGGTGTAAGAGCAGCAGCAGACAGGCTTTGGGAAGAAATGTCTGTATATAAAAGTGATATAAAGCTTTCGCCAGATATTTATTTATGTATAGGTGCTAAAGTTATTGACTATGAAGGAATGATGGATGTACAGCAACTTCATATGGTAATGGATTCAGAACTTGTAACTAGATCATCTCAGGATGAAGTCATAATTATTGGAGCTAGGAATGATTTATAATGAAAGAAAAAATAGAGTCTTTAATGGAACTTTCAGATAAACAATTTGGATATTATATTTTTTCCCATGATCCCATTAGAAATAAGGTAGATGTAAAATTAAAGGAAGAAATAATAGAAAAATCTTTAGAATGTGGCAAAAAAGTAGCGAAAAACCTGAAAAAAGAATATGGTTTTAAAAATATAGTTGAGTATTTAAAAGTCCTTGATTTGGAATTGTATAAAAAGGATAATAATAATGGAATTGAATATATTTATTTTGGCACATATCAAAAGCCAAATAAGATAACAATATATACAAATAATATAAAAATGGGTACAGATTTAGTTAAAAAATGGGATTTAAATATATTAAAAGGCATAAAATTGAGAGATATAATCATAGCCCATGAAATATTTCATCATTTGCAGGAGCATGACAAGAGTTTATATATAAATACAAATAAAATTACTCTTTGGTCAGTTGGAAAATTTAAATATAGATCTAAGCTAGTAGCTCAAGAAGAAATTGCAAGTATGGCTTTTGCTAAGGAGCTCTTAAATTTAGATTTTTCACCAAATGTTTTAGATGTATTGTTGCTTTACCCTCATAATAAAGATTTAGCAGTGAAGATTTATGAAAGTATAATAGATTCACTACCTAAAGAATGATAAACTAAAATTTTCAAAAGAAGGGAGTATGGGAAAATCCATATTCCTTTTTTGAAAATCCAATATTTAAAATACAAAATAATTTATATATAGTAGAAGGGGGAAATTGTATATGAGGATTAAATTCGATGATATGGTTGAAGAATTCAAAAGAATATTAATAAAAAAAGGTTTAAGTGAAGAAAATGCATATGAATCTGCCAAACTATTTGCTGAGAATAGTTTAGATGGTGTTTATTCCCATGGTATCAATAGATTTCCAAGGGTTATTAGTTATATTGATAAAGGATATATAGATGTAAATGCTAAAGCAGAAAAAGTGAAAGGATTCGGTGCATTAGAAAGATGGGATGGGAAAAGAGGAATGGGAAATTTAAATGCAAAGATCGCTATGGATCGTGCTATTAAACTTTCAAAAGAATATGGCATTGGTATTGTAGCTTTAGGCAACACAAATCACTGGATGAGGGCTGGTTCTTATGGTTGGCAAGCGGCAGATGCAGGATGCATAGGTATCTGCTGGACCAATACTATGCCAAATATGCCAGCATGGGGAGCTAAAGATAGAAGAATAGGTAACAATCCTTTTGTAATGGCTATACCTAGAAGTAATGGAGAACATGTAGTAATAGATACAGCAATGTCACAATTTTCCTATGGCAAAATAGAAGAATATAAATTAAGAGGAGAAGAACTTCCGGTAGTTGGTGGATTCGACACAGAAGGAAGAATAACAAAAGATCCAATTGAAATTGAAAAAACATGGAGAGTATTACCTATAGGTTTTTGGAAGGGCTCAGGTATGTCCATTGGATTTGATTTAATAGCAACAATTCTATCTGGAGGATTTTCTACATCAGAAATTGGGGAAAAATTTGAAGATGAATATGGGCTATCTCAAATTTTAATTGCTATTGACCCTAATAAGTTTAATTCTACTGAAGTATCTGATGGCATTGTAAACAGAGTATTAGCAGATTTAAAAAAATCAGAACCAGCAAAAGAAAATTTAAAAGTACATTATCCAGGTGAAAGAGTCATATCAGTAAGAAAAGATAATCTTTTAAATGGAATACCAGTAGTGGATGAAATTTGGAGAAATATTAAAAATATGTAATATTTATGTTAAAAAGAGTTTTTAAATAAAAATACTACAAAATTATGAAAGTAGGGAACTATATGAAACTATCTTTTAGATGGTATGGTAAAGATGATCCAATTAAAATTGAATATATTAAACAAATACCAAGTATGCATAGTATTGTAACTGCCATATATGATGTTCCAGTTGGAGAAGTATGGAGCATAGAAAGTATAATAAGTTTGAAAGAAAAAGTAGAGAATTCAGGACTTAAATTTGATGTAATAGAAAGTGTCCCTGTACATGAAGATATAAAACTTGGTCTTCCTACAAGGGATAGATATATTGAAAATTATAAAGAAAATATTAGAAACTTAGCTAAAGCTGGAGTTAAAGTAATTTGTTATAATTTTATGCCAGTATTTGATTGGACTCGTTCTCAATTGAATAAAGTTTTAGATGATGGATCAACAGCACTTGTCTATTATAAAGAGCAAATAGATAAGATGGATCCACTAAAAGGAGAAATATCACTTCCAGGATGGGATTCCAGCTACACTAAAGATGAACTAAAAGATATATTTGATCAATATTCAAAAATAGATGAAGAAGATCTTTGGGAAAATTTAGAGTATTTCTTAAAAGAAATTATTCCAGTGTCAGAAGAAAATGATGTAAAAATGGCAATCCATCCAGATGATCCACCATGGCCAATATTTGGACTACCAAGGATTATTACTAAAGAAGAAAATATTGATAGATTTCTAAGGCTAGTAGACAATAAATATAACGGACTAACATTTTGTACAGGATCCTTAGGCAGTGGAGATTTTAATGATGTAGTTAAAATGGTAGACAAGTATTCAGCCCAGGGAAGAATTCATTTTATACATGTAAGAAACATTAAACTTTTAGATGATGGAAGTTTTGAAGAAAGTGCTCACTATTCTTCAGAAGGGTCATTAGACATAGTAGAAATAATGAAAGTTCTTCATAAAAATAAATTTGACGGATATCTACGTCCAGATCACGGTAGAATGATATGGGGAGAAACTGGAAGACCAGGATATGGATTATACGATAGAGCCTTAGGTGCAATGTATATAGTAGGAATTTGGGAAACCCTTAATAAGTTCCATAGTTAGAAACATAGATAGATTTATATTTGATTGGAATTATATATTGCTAACAAAACAAAGTTCTATGTATCAAACTTTATGCATAGAACTTTGTTATATACTTATTAAGTCTTATTCTAACAAGTTCCAAAGTATTCTTTGTTGCATCTTTCCGATAATTCCAAGTATAAATGTCTTTCTCATCAAATCTTAACTCAAAATTTGTAGCTTGAGAGAATTTTTCAGCAAAATTTCCTATTCCAATTTGTACTTGTAACACTTATTAGTATATAATACAATACTTTTTTCAATCCTCATCCTATATGGTCATGTAGTTTGGGATATTGTTTAAATAACTAGTAATTAATATCTATTTATGTAGTAAATTGGTATATAATAAGGATGTGGAGGATGTAAAATGGAATCACAAATATTGTATCAAAATATATAATATAACTTTTTTATTTAACTTAGAAACAAAAAAATATTGCAATACAAGAAGGAACTATTGAGGTTTTTATACGATATAATGAATCAAAGATATTTTCAAGAAAAGCTTAAAAGTGGAAATATGTAAGGAGTTATGTATATGATTAGCCATAAAGAGATAATAATAAGACTGATTCTTTCAGCCATAACTGGTGGTTTAATTGGAGTGGAAAGGGAAGTAAATAATAGACCAGCAGGCCTTAGAACTCATATTTTAGTAAGTGTTGGTTCTGCCTTAATGATGCTTGTGTCCATAGATGGATTTTATGATGTAGAGACAGGACTAAGAACAGCAGATTCAGCAAGATTGGCAGCTCAAGTAGTAAGTGGTATAGGATTTTTAGGAGCTGGAACTATAATTAAAACTGGTAGCAATATAAAAGGGTTAACTACTGCTGCTAGTCTATGGGCTTGTGCATGTGTAGGGTTAGCTATTGGTAATGGCTACTATTTAGGAGGACTGTTGACATCAGTTATTATTTTATTTACCTTAATGAGTTTAAGATCTATTGAAAAAAGAATATTTAAAGGAAAATATAAAAAACTAGAAATTATCAGTATCAATAGACCTGGCCTCATTGGTGAAATAGGCATGTTATTAGGTAAACATGATATAATTATAAAAGATATAAATATTGTAGATGGTGAAATTGAAGATAGAGAAGAACATGGAACTATGGAAATACATTTTATGGTGAAAGTACGGAAGAATTTTAACCCCAATAATTTCTTTCGTGAAATTTATAAAATAGAGGGAATATTTGAGGCCCTATTCGATGGTATAAGAATCCATGACAATAATTTTCAGGTACTTTAGACAAAATGTGATGACATTTGAATTTATTTAGCTTTTAAGCCATTTGACAAAATAAAAGGGTATAGTATTATCGATGTAGCCAAATGTTATTATTCTACCTATGAGGATGGAGTAAATGTAGTAAAAGATCTTTTAACAATATTTAAACATGGAATTCAAAGTGTTACAATATTAGTAGATGTAGCTAAATCTTTAGTAATTATCCTCTAACAAATTATAATGTAGATAAATTTGTATTAGACTGGAAAAAAGCATTTGGAGAAGGAACTAAATAATAGAATAGTGAAATAGGACAGTACTTTTCCATTGTTTAGAAAATGATTAAATTTGTTAAAATAATTTTCTACGAACTTAGATATGCTAATCAGTATATTTAAGTTCGTTTTTCTTTTAAAATTATATACTGAGAAGAAAACTCTAAAGAATTAGGTAAAGATACAGATAAGGAAATAGAAGAAGAGACTACCAAAAAAACTTTAGATTTAAGATTTATCACAGACTTAAAATATATAGAAGAATAGGGACAAAAAATAATATTTAAAACTATGGTGAAATCATGAAATGAAAAAATAAATTATACAAAAATAAAAATTGTTTATTTAACGGCTATTTAATATTATATTTTCAGTAAATTTTTTTAGGAAAAATAATTTTTCCTTATAATCCTAGATATTTCTAAAATATTAGAAATATTTTTTTATACTTATAAATTTTTAGAAATATAAAAAATAGGATAAATTCAATACTTATATTTATCATTATAAAATCTCATTAGGAAACTTCTAATTAATTAGAAAAAAATTAAAGATATACTTTTTCATATAATTAAATAATATATCTCAAAACCCTTAAAGAAAGAGATTTCAAACAATCTTAATGATTGTTAAATAATTGGCATTCTAATTGCAATATAGTAATAGTATAAAAAAACAAAGGAGGTTTTGTTTATGTTAGCAATTTTAGGACTCTTAACAATCATTACACTTTTGTTGCTTATAATGAGCAATAGAGTATCAGCAACGGTGGCTTTAATCATTGTTCCAATTATATTTGCTTTAGTAGGGGGATTTGGAAACCAAATTGGTGAATTTATGATTGAAGGTATTAAAGGGATTGCACCTGTAGGTACAATGTTTATATTTGCTATTCTATTTTTTGGAGTTCTTACGGATGCAGGAACTTTTGACCCTATCATTAATAGAATTCTAAATAAGGTGGGAAATGATCCGGTAAAGATAGCTATAGGAACAGCTATTCTTGCAATGCTTGTACATCTTGATGGTTCAGGAGCAGTGACATTTTTAGTAACTATACCTGCTATGATTCCTTTATATGATGCACTTGGTATGAATAGACATGTACTTGCAACTATTACAGCTCTTTCTGCAGGAGTAATGAATATTTTACCTTGGGGAGGTCCTACATTGAGGGCAGCTACAGCTTTAGAGGTGTCAGTTACTGAATTGTTTACACCATTATTGCCTGCCGTAATAGTTGGTATTTTATTCGTCATATTTGTTGCATATAGGATAGGTAAAAGGGAAAGGAAAAGAATAGGTGAAATAGATACTTTAAAAAATATTAGCTTAGATAATGGAATAGATGAAGATAAAAAAGAACTTGCTCGACCTAAGATGTTTACTATAAATATAGTAACTATTATAGTTACTATAGGTGTATTGATTTCAGGAATTTTGCCACCAGCAGCAATATTTATGATAGCTTTTTCATTTGCATTAATTATTAATTATCCTAAGATTAATGATCAAAAAGAAAGGGTAGATGCCCATGCAAAAGAAGCATTAATGATGGCTAGTATCCTTTTTGCTGCAGGAGCTTTCACAGGAATACTTAGGGAATCTGGTATGATTCAAGCAATGGCAGATGCTACTGTTTCAGCTATTCCAAAATCACTAGGTAGATTTATACCAATGATGGTGGGGATAATTTCTATGCCGGCTAGTTTATTGTTTGATCCAGATTCTTTTTACTTTGGAATATTGCCAGTATTATCATCTACAGCAGAAGCTTTTGGAGTTCAGGGCATAGGAGTGGGAAGAGCAGCTATACTTGGGCAAATGACGACAGGCTTTCCAGTAAGTCCTTTAACTGGATCTACATTTTTATTAATAGGCTTAGCAAAAGTAGATTTTGGAGAACACCAAAAGAAAACTATTCCATATGCTTTTTTAAATACTATTATTATGTTGATAGTAGCATTTATTGTTGGAGCAATATCTATTTAAAAAGATAATATAAGGAGGCTATTTTAGTATGAAAACCATTAGAATAGGAACAGGAGCAGGTTATGCTGGTGATAGAATTGAACCAGCAATAGAATTAATTGAAAAAGGTAACATAGACTATATAATTTTTGAATGTTTAGCAGAAAGAACTATTGCAATTGCCCAAGAACAGAAATTGAAAAATCCTAATAAAGGATACAATGATTTATTAGAATATAGAATGGAAAAAATATTATCTTCGTGCCAAAAAAACAATGTTAAGATAATTACAAACATGGGTGCTGCGAACCCTATAGCTGCTGCAAAGATAACAAAAAAAATAGCAGAAGAAAAAGGTTTAAGAGATTTGAAAATTGCATCAGTGTTAGGTGATGATGTTTTAGAAAAAATAGATAAATATATGGGATATAAAGTACTAGAAACAGGGGAAGAACTTGAGAAACTAAAAGGTCAAATAGTATCAGCTAACGCATATTTAGGAATAGATGGTATATTAGAAGCTTTGGAAAATGGTGCAGATATTATAATAACAGGTCGTGTAGCAGACCCAGCTTTATTCTTAGCACCTTTAGTGTATGAATTTAACTGGGGTTTAGAAGATTATGAGATTATTGGAAAAGGTATAATAATAGGACATTTGTTAGAATGTGGAGGCCAAGTTACAGGCGGATATTATGCAGATCCAGACTATAAAGATGTTGAAAGATTGTGGGAATTAGGTTTTCCAATTGCAGAAGTAAAAGATAATGGAGATGCTATTATTACAAAAGTGGAAGGTTCAGGTGGAAAAGTTTCTTTAGATACTTGTAAAGAACAGTTATTATATGAAATACATGATCCATCTCAATATTTGACACCAGATGGAATTGCAGATTTTACTAATCTTCATTTAAAAGAGGTAGAAAAAGATAAAGTATCTATAAAAGGAGGCAAGGGAGCTAAAAGACCTGATAAGTTGAAAGTAAGTATAGGATATAAAGATTGTTTTATAGGAGTTGGAGAAATAAGTTATGGAGGATCAGGAGCTGTTAAAAGAGCAAAATTGGCCGCTAAGATTGTCCAAGAAAGATTAGAAATGCAAGAAATCTCTGTAGATGAAATTAGATACGATTTAATAGGAATAAATTCTCTCTATGGAAATGTTATAAATATTTATGATAAGGAACTAAATGAAGTAAGGCTCCGAATTAGTGCTAGAACCAATGATAAAGATATAGCAAATAAAGTTGTGAATGAAGTGGAAGCATTATATACAAATGGACCAGCAGGTGGTGGTGGTGCTGAAAAATCTATTAAGGAAATAGTGTCCGTAGCATCCATATTTATTCCTCGCAATGATGTAGATATAAAAGTAATGTATGAGGAGGTTTAATAAAAATGAAAATTAAATTAAGAGAAATTGCACATTCAAGAACTGGAGATAAAGGAAACATATCTAATATCTCTTTGATAGTATATGATGAAAAAGATTATAAAAAGATAAAAGAAAATGTAACTTCTGATAAAGTAAAAGAATGGTTTAAAGGTATTGTTAAAGGAGATGTTCAAAGGTATGAACTTCCTAATATAGGAGCATTGAATTTTGTTATGAAAGATGCCTTAGGAGGAGGAGTTACAAGATCTCTAGCAATAGATAAACATGGTAAAAGTTTAAGCTCTGCATTATTAGAAATTGAAATAAATGTTTAAATAAGGAAGTGCTCTAAGAGCACTTCCTTATTTTTTCAAAAAAAGGTATAATATAAATCTAATATATTGTTTATAGTTATTATATATTTTCCCTTTAAAGGAGAGGATATTATGATATTGGATAGGTTGACTAAGACTATTTTAGATTCTCTACATGAAGGAATTCTAATAATAAATTCGGAAGGTATTGTAATATATGTGAATTCATCTTATACAAAAATTACTGGAATAGACTATAATAAAATAGTTGGATATAAGCTAGATGAGGTTAGAACTGGAGCTATGTTACCTAATGTAGTTAAAACAGGGAAAAAGTTGTTAAGAGTTAAAAGAAAAACAGAGGATTTAGAATATATTGTAAATATGACACCTATAATATTGGAAGGACAAATAAGAGGTGCAATATCTGTAGTTATGGAATTAACAGATGCATATAAACTTACAAAGGAATTAGAAAAATCTAATAAAATGATAAACACTCTAAAACATGAAATAAAGAATGTGCGTAAGGCTAAATATACTTTTGATGATATAGTAGCAGAAGATGAGAGGTCTTTAAAAACAATTGATTATGCTAAGAAAATTTCAAGAAGCAATTTACCTGTCCATATTTATGGTGAAAGTGGTACAGGAAAAGAGCTTTTTGCTCATGCCATACATAATGAAAGCGATAGAAGGGAAGAGCCATTTATAATAGTAAATTGTGCTAATTTAGATAAGCAATTATTAGAAAGTGAGTTATTTGGATATGAAGAAGGTTCTTTTACAGGATCATTAAAGGGCGGTAAAATGGGACTTTTTGAAGTGGCAAGCGGTGGAACTATATTTTTAGATGAAATTGCTGAAATAGACTATTTTTTACAGGCAAAATTGCTCAGAGTGTTACAGGAAAAGACTATAAGAAGAATAGGCGGTATTGAAGAAATACCAGTTGATGTTAGAGTTATTTCAGCTACAAATAAATCATTAGAAAAAGAAATAGAAGAGAAAAGATTTAGACAGGATCTTTTTTATAGAATTAATGTATTTCCTTTATATGTTTTTCCTTTAAGAGATAGGAAGAATGATATCAAAGTATTAGTTAGAGTATTTATGGAAGAAATTCAAAGAGACTATAAAAGAAATGTAGGAATAACAGATAATGCAATGAAGCTACTTTATGAATACAATTGGCCGGGGAATATAAGAGAGTTAAAAAATACTATTGCTTTTGCAGCAAACATGACTGAAGATTTTAATATAGATATAGAACATTTTCCTAAACATATGCAAAAAAATGAAGATGAATTTTTTCTAAAAAGAAAGAAACTTGCTGATTATGTAGAAGAAACGGAAATTTATGCCATAAAAAAAGCTTTACAAAAATATGGATATACGGTTAATGGTAAGAAAAAATGTTCTGAAGTTTTAGGTATATCTTTAGCTACTTTATATAATAAAATAAGTAAGTATAACATAGAAGTTTGATGTAGCTACATAGGTTTTATTTTTCACAATACAGGAGTTTTTTACTTTATTTGGATTTAAGAAATATGTATTAGAGTTTCCTCAAAAATTAAAGACAAAATAACTGTTGTGATTCTTTCTTTTTTAATTTAGTTTTTATAAGCTTTTAATATCAGTTTTTGTTTTTTTATAATATGGTATAAATGCTATTTGTTAGTATATAATAATTAAAATTTGGTATATCGTAGATTTTTTTAGATATATTTAAAATAAGCAGTACCAAAATGCTTTCTCTTTTCCTATGAGAAAGCATTAATTCTACACTTTTTTAAATATAAGATTATATTGGGGACTATAGCGCTAATTTAACACATTAGAATTTACCTATATTTATTAAGAAAAAGAGAATTATATGAAAAAATATTTACAATTCTGTTAATACTATTAGTGTCTATTGGTTTAGTTGGATGTAATAATATTGAAAGAAAGATGAAAAAGGCTAATAAGCTACTAAATAATGAGAAATACACTGAAACAGAAAAAGTATATAAGGATCAATTAAAATGGAATCTACTTATGATAAGGCTTATATAGGGCTTTTTAATGTATATAAAGGGTTCTACAGAACTTATAGAATAAGCTCCTAAAGAAGGTATGGAAAAAGTAGAAAATAAAACTTTATTAAAATTATCCCTTATTTAGAACAAAAACGAGAATTGCTAGATTCTTTATTGTTACAATTTGGACATATAATCATAAATTTTCCTCCTTTTATTATTTATCTAGGACATAAGTACTATTCGATATAGTACTATAAAAATCCTTTATTTTTGACAAGAAAGTTTGAATATAGGAAATATCTGATCATCTTTATAATTTGAGCATATTTTAGATGAGCAGCATAAAAAACTTTTATTAAATATAGATAATGAATTATCAGTATATTTGAAACAATTGGAACTGTAGATGGTGAAATTGAAGATAGAGAAGAACATGGGACTATAGAAATACATTTTATGGTGAAAGTACGAAAGAATTTTAATCCCAATAATTTCTTTCGTGAAATTTATAAAATAGAGGGAATATTTGAAGCCCTCTTCTATGGTAGAAAAATCCATGACAATAATTTTTAAATATAGCCATATATAACAATTCTTAGGGCTGGCTTTCTTTTCTGCAAAAAGTATAAAAAGTTTATTTTATACCTCTTAATATATCACGTAATAAGATATAGGAAATATTCCATTATTTGTTTTCTTGCATATATAGCTAATATAGTATAGATTAAGTGTATATAATAATTTATTTTCGGAGGTTTTCAAAATGCTCTTTACAATATTGTTATTAATAAAAATAGGACTATTTATATACATTACTAGAATAGAATATAATCAAATCCTTGTATTTTCAGTAAGTACTCTAATAACATTATTTTTCTTTACATTAATATACTTTAGTAGAAATAAAAGAAAGCAAACTTTAGCTTTTTCTTTTTATAGTATAATGTCTGCAATTATATTTGTAGACTCTGTATACAACCATTATTTTAATAGCTTGCCATCTATTTCTTTATTAAAACAAATGAGTCAAGTAACAGCAGTAGGGGATAGTGTTAAGGATCTTCTAAATCCCTTAAATATTTTTCTTATAGCTGATATTCCTTTTCTTTGCATATATTCTAGTAGAAAAAAGAGAAAGATTAAAAGTGAAGGAAAAATTTATACTAAAAAGTTTCGTCTAGGTATACCTTTTAGTATTGGAATTATTACAATGATTATATTTTTAACCACTTATTCTTTAGGTTATGGTACTGCATTAGAAAAACAAGAACTATACACCTATCATTTCAAAGATATTGTAAGCATATTTGGGTCAGATAAAGATATAATAGGAGAAGATGGAAATAATATTTCTCCAAAAGAAATATTAGATAATAATAAATTACCTTTAAGGGGAAAAGATTCTAACAAAGAAAAGAAGCATCATGGTATAGGAAAAAACAAAAATTTAATAGTCATTCAAGTAGAAGCACTACAAAATTTTGTTGTAAATGAATATTATGATGGTCAGGAAATAACACCAAATATAAATAAATTAATAAAAGATAAAAGCTCCATATATTTTGACAACTATTATCAATTAGTAGGTAGAGGAAATACATCAGATGCAGAATTTGTATCTCAAAACTCTTTATATCCTAGTATGAAAGATGGAAGCTATGCTTTATATGAAAAGAATACTTTCTATGGACTACCTTGGATTTTAAGAGATGAAGGGTATACATCTTGGGCTTTTCATGGTTATGAACCAGAGTTTTGGAATAGAGACAAAGCTTACCCTAATCAAGGATTTGAAAGATTTATAAGTAAAGAAGATTTTGATGTACAAAGGATTATAGGTTTTGGTATTATAGATGAAGATTTCTTTGAACAGTCCATACCATATATAAAAGAAATGGGAGAGCCATTTTATTCATTTATGATCACACTAACTAGCCATACTCCATTTAATATGCCAGAGCATTTGCATGTTTTAGATATTAGAAATGAACACAAAGACACTATGTTTGCAAATTATCTTCAATCTATTCATTATGCAGACAAGGCTATAGGCAAATTCATAGATAGATTAAAAGAAGAAGGTATGTATGAAAATACAGTTATAGCATTATATGGAGATCATACTGCTCTCCATTGTACTAATAAAGAAAATAAAGAAACTATGACTAAATACTTAGGCCATGACTATGATTTTCAAGATATGATGAATATTCCATTTATCATACATGTTCCAGGAGAAGATATTCATGAAACCATATCTACAGTAGGTAGCCAGTTAGATTTTCTACCTACCATGCTAAATATAATGGGACTTAAAAATGAAAAGGGAATTATGTTTGGAATAGATTTGATAAATTCAACAGACAGTTTAGTAGCACAACAACATTATGTACCTACAGGTTCTTATTTTGACAGTGAAAAACAATTTATTATGTCAGGAAATGGTATATTTAAAAATAGTAGATGCCATGACTTAAAAACTAGAAAACCTATAGATATAGGAGAGGCAAAAGAAAACTATGAAAAAGCTATAAAGGAAATAAATTTATCTAATTATATCCTTCAGAATAATTTAATAAAAAAACTAATCCATGGCTCTGGGAATATTGAAATTAAAGAAGATTTAGTACCTTAGATTATTATGTTCAATAGAAAAAGCAGACTTAAAGTCTGCTTTTTTCTATTGATAGAATGCATGTCCACCAATTGTAGTTACATAACTTTTACTTTTTACAATCCAAGAACCTTTTGCTTTATTTGGATTAAAGAAATAAGTTGCATTGCCAACTGGCCTTACACCATTTAAAGCATCTTTTGCAGCATTTACACTTTCTTGAGATGGGGTGTTGTAAATCGTACCATCTTGAACAGGACTGAATTGAGGAATATTTCCATAATATTCGAAAATTACATTATATATTGTATTTGGGAATTCTTTAGAATTTACTCTATTTAAAATCACATTTCCAACGGCTACCTTGCCTTTATAAGGTTCTGATCCAGCTTCAGCTTCAATAATTCTAGATAACCAGTAGGTATCACCTGAAGTATGATTTTTTGAACTTGTCCCATCGCTTGAATTTCCATACAAGGTTCTTTGAGTTTCTGGTCCTGCAATACCATCAATTCTTATTTTATGGTCTATTTGAAACTTTATTACAGCTTGTTCTGTAATTTTTCCATATATACCATCTATATGATAATTATAGTATCCTTTACTATTTAATGTCTTTTGAAGTTTTAAAACATCTTCTCCTTTATCTGTGAATTTTAATGTTCTAGTATTTTCACTAGCTAAAACTTGTGTACTTAAAAGTGTCAATATAAGTATAACTAATAAAATAGATGCTATTTTTCTATGTTTCATTTGTATCCACTCCTTTCTAAAGCTTGCTTTAGAAACTAATTTTGGGCTAGAAACTAACCCCTTCAGATGATTTTCCTCAGTTAAAAATCGGATTCAGTCATCAAATGATTTACAACAAAGGCTATTATACAGGAATGAATATTTTATGTAAACAGTTTATAGTCAAATACCACAAATTGGCACAGATTATGGATATTATAGACAATATTTTTTAGGTTACGAAACCTATAGTTTCACAGATTTAAAGAGGGGTTCATGCCTGTCTTACCTTATCTATCGTGATTTATAATAGTTAGAGGCTGAAATTAATATTAGGACTTATGGTATAATATTGTGGTATAATAAATCTTGTGGTATTGAAAAGGAAGTACCCTTTTGCTATAATTCAGTTTAAATGAGACAGCATTAAAAAGACAATTTTTTTCTACTATTTGAGACATAGTTTTAATGGGAGGAAATAGAATGAGTAAAGCTAAGAAAGCAGCAAAATCTGCGGCAATAATTATGTTTTTCACCCTTTCAAGTAAATTTCTAGGGTTTTTAAGAGAAGTATTAATAGCTAAGAAATTTGGGTCAGGATGGGAAACAGATACATACTTTATAGCTATGTCAGCAACTACTATGTTCATGGGAATGGTAGGTGGAGCTTTAAATACAACAGTTATTCCTATTTTTTCAGAAATAGAAGTTAGGCATGGGGAAAAAAGAAAAAAAGAATACATGAACAATGTTTTAAATGTAGTTTTTTTCATATCTATTATTATAATGATTTTAGGGTGGATATTTTCACCATTTATAATTAAACTTTTAGCTAAGGGATATGAAGGTAAGCAATTTGAATTAGCAGTTAAGTTAAATAGAATAGGTCTTCCAATAACCTTATTTATGGCCATAACTTATGTGTTCAAAGGGTTTTTGGAAAGTAATGAAAGTTTTGTAGCACCATCTGCAATAGGATTTCCATTTAATTTAGTATATATAGTTTTTCTGTTATTTTTTGCCAATAAACATGGAATTAAGGGACTTATGGTAGCTAGTGTTGTAGCAGCGGCAGCACAAATATTTATTCAAATCTCTCCATCTAAAAAATTAGGATATAAATATGAATTTAGATTTGATTTAAAAGATAGATATTTAAGAAAGGCATTATCCCTTACAGTACCAGTTTTAATAGGTTCTACAATAAGTGAGATAAATGTAATAGTGGATAAAAGATTAGCCTCAGTTTTAACTGCTGGAAGCGTATCTGCACTTACTTATGCAGCTAGAATTAGGAGTTTAGTTCTAGGAGTATTTGTTACAGCTATAACTACAGCTATTTTTCCTATGCTGTCCAAAGAATCTAATAAAGAAGGACAGGGTTCTCTAAATGAGATTATGAGTTATGGTATTAATATAATTCTTATTATAACTATACCTGCTACTATAGGGCTTATAGTACTTGCAGAACCTTTTGTGAGGATATTTTTCCAAAGAGGAGCTTTTGATAGTGTTGCAACTACTATGACATCTCAAGCAGTAATATTTTATTCTGTTGGAATAGTGGCATCCTCTTTAAAAATTATGATAAATAAAGTGTATTATTCTCTACAGGATACAAGGACTCCCATGATTAATGGAGCTTTAGCTGTAGGTATAAATATAATAATGAATTTGATACTAGTAGGACCTATGAAACATGGTGGATTAGCTTTAGCAACTAGTGTTTCAGAAATTATTACAGCATTATTATTAATTAATAGTTTAAGAAGGAAAATTAATGATGTAGATATGAAATCTTATATAATATGCTTCATTAAGTCTACAATTGCATCAGCAATTATGGGTACTATAGTCTATTTAATATACAATGGATTTTTCTCTTTTGTAGGAGGGAAAAGTATATTAGACTTAGCTATATTATTATTCTCAATAGGAATAGGAGCAGCTATATACATAGGATTTTGTTATGTATTAAGAATAGGGGAAGTTAAGATTATTATAGATAACATAAAAATGAAGATGAAAATATAGTATAATATATTATTGAAGAATAAAAATTGTTAAATGATGTATTAGTAATATTTTTAGTTAAATAAATTATAACTGTTATTAAGTAGTAATATGATATTTATGTAAAAATTAGTAATAAATCATAAGAATATTGGAAAGCATATAATAAGTTTCTAACGTGTTTAGTATAAAGTATAATATTTTTGAAGGGGATAATAATGTTAATAATAAAAAGAATATTAGATTTTGTAATTAGTTTTATTGCTTTTGTAGTACTGTCACCATTATTTTTAGTATTAGCTATACTTATAAGGATAGACTCAGAAGGATCAATATTTTTTAAGCAAGAAAGGTTAGGGAAAAATGGAAAAACTTTTTTAATATATAAATTTAGAACCATGGTTGATAATGCTGAGAATATTGGAACAGGATTGTTTACGAATGAAGATGATCCTAGAATAACAAAAGTAGGAAGATTTTTAAGGAAGACTAGTTTAGATGAACTTCCTCAATTAATAAACGTTTTAAAAGGTGAAATGAGTATTATTGGTCCAAGACCTCCTGTACCATATTATCCATATAAATATAATGAGTATTCGGAAGAACAAAAATTAAGATTTACTGTTTTACCTGGAATAACAGGTTATGCTCAAATAAATGGAAGAAATACATTGAGTTGGGATGAGAGAATAGAATATGATGTAGAATATGTTAAAAAATTCAGCCTATTATTAGACATAAAAATAGCGTTTAAAACTATAGGATATGTGTTTAATAAAAAGGCTATATACTCAAAATAAGTAGAATAAAAATCGAGGTGTTATAAAAGATGTTAAAAGGTAGTAACTTATATTTAAGACCAATGGAAGAAAAAGATATTCCAAATAAAGTAAGGTGGATAAATGATACTAATGTAAATGCTACATTAAACTTTAACTATCCAATATCAGAAGTAGAAACAAGGCATTGGTTGAATCGAGTTTCTACAGATAATAATAGAAAAGATTTTATAGTTTGTTTAATAGAAAATGATAAGCCTATTGGATATGGAGGGCTTATAAATATTGATATTAGAAACTTAAAGGCAGAATCTTATATGGGGATTGGTGAAACTGATTATTGGGGAAAAGGATATGCTAGAGAGATTAGAGCTATTATCTTAGAATATGCTTTTGTTCAACTAGGACTTAATAAAGTTTATTCATATGTTTGGGAAGAAAATATAAAAATGATTAAAGTAAATGAAAAAGCTGGATTTAAAGTTGAAGGAACGTTGAGAGAAGAAGTTTATAGTCATGGAGAGTATAGAGACTTTGTAGTTATGAGTGTTTTAAGAAGGGAATATTTTTCTAACAAGTAATATTTGGTAATAGGAGGCTATAATATGAATTGGCTATATAGACGATACCTCTTACTCAGATCTAGAGTTGCCATTTTTGTTGAAGATATGCAGTCCAGGACAAAGATACCTTTTGTAACTAGAATAAAATGTTTGTTCAAAGGTTTTTTGAGTAAATCATATTATCTATATGATCTTAAAAATAATAACTTTAAAGACTATGTATCTGATTATGAAAGGAAAAAGACTCGATTTATCAATGAAGAAGATGCACGCGTACTAAATAATAAGATTATATTTGATAATATGGTTGGTAATTGTGTAGATACACCTACAATATATTCAATAATATTAAATGGGAAAATATATCCTTACTCTGAAGAACTAGTAATAGATAGCAGTGAAGCATTAATTGAAGAAATTAAAAAAAAAGGAAGAATAGTTTTAAAGCCGTATGCGGGAACAGATGGTGGAAGAGGTATTTATATATGTACATTTACAAATAATAATATTTATTTTAATGATACTAATATGAATAAGGAAGAAATACATTCATTAATTAATAAATTAAATAAATATATTATTACAGAATATGTTGAACAACATGAGTATTCATCCAAAATATTTCCACATTCAGTAAATACGATCAGAATAATAACTATGCGGGATCCCTATACACAAGAGGTTTTTATTCCCATAGCTGTTCATAGGTTTGGGACAAGTAGAACAAAAAATGTGGATAATTGGGATCGAGGAGGATTAAGTTCAGAAGTGAATATCGACACGGGTATGTTAAGTAAAGCTACTTTTAAGCCTATTGATAATAAGATGATCTGGTATAGTAATCATCCAGATACAAATGCAAAAATTGAAGGAATTGCAATACCAAAATGGGATTCAATAAAAGAAAAAATATTATTATCCGCAAACCGTGTGCCATTTTTAAAATACGTAGGTTGGGATGTTGTTGTAGATAAAGATCAAAATATTGTAATTATTGAAGCTAATAATTGTAGTGGGGTAAATGTTCTGCAAGTTCATAAACCTCTATTAAAAAACCCACAAGTCAAAAGATATTACAACTATCATAAGATTCTTTAGAGTATTATATACTTTGGAATTTTAAATCTTATATTTTAATTAATTTTGGAGGTTATTTAATGAAAGAAAATGTAATTTTAATTGGGAGTGGACAGCATGCTCGTGTAATTTTGTATAATATAGAAGAGCAGGGGTTATATAACGTAGTAGGAATATTAGATTCAGATAAATCAAAAGAAGGTTTTACTTTTGAAGGATTACCGATTTTAGGTAGTTATCTTGATATTGATCTAAAAGATGTTGAAAGAAAATTTAATACAAACAAATTTTTTATGGCTTTTGGCAATATGAAATATAGAAAAGAAGTTTATGATTACTTTATAAATAAGGGGTGGGAGTCATTTAATATAATCCATCCGAATGCGGTTGTTTCATCTAAGGCAAAATTAGGTAAAGGAATCCTAATAGAAGCAGGTTGTTTGGTTACTCCAAACCCAGTTATAGGTGATAATGTTATAATAAATACTGGTTCACAAGTTAATCATGATAACATAATACATGATAATGTACATATCGCATCTGGGGTAGTGCTATCAGGAAGTGTGACAATTAATGAAAAAGCTTTAATAGACGACGGTGTAATTGTTAGCTTAGGCAGAAAAATAGGACGAGAATCTATCATTGGTGCGGGAAGTGTTGTAACTAAAGATATTCCAAACAATGTTATCGCTTATGGTAATCCTTGCAAAGTTATTCGCAAAAATAACAAATTTTAAATCTTACTTTTTATTTCAGGAGGTGGAGAAGTGAAAGTTAATCTATCTGGCCCAGATATTACTCAAAAAGAAATAGATGCAGTAGTCCAGGTAATGAAATCAGGAATATTGAGTATAGGTCCTAAAATTGAAGAATTTGAAGAGAAATTTAAAGACTACTTAGGTGTAAAACATGCTATAGGTGTAAATAGTGGAACCAGTGGTTTGCATCTATTAGTAAAAGCTATAGATATAAACGAAGGAGATGAAGTCATAACGACTCCCTTTAGCTTTGTATCTTCAACTAATTGTATATTATTTGAAAGGGCAAAGCCTGTATTCGTAGATATAGATCCGAAAACCTTTAATATTGATATAGATAAGATTGAAGAAAAAATCACACATAGGACTAAAGCTATACTACCAGTAGATGTTTTTGGTCAACCTCTAAATATGATAAAATTAAGAAAAATAGCAGATAAATATGGATTAAAGATTATTGAAGATTCCTGTGAAGCTTTAGGTTCTGAATATAAAGGAATAAAATCAGGACAATTAGCTGATGGAGCTGTATTTGCTTTTTATCCAAACAAGCAGATAACTACTGGAGAAGGCGGTATGATAGTTACAAATGATGATCATATAGCAGAAATGTGTAGAAGCTTAAGAAGTCAGGGAAGGGCTATAACTGGATTTTGGCTTCATCATGAAAGATTAGGATATAATTATAGACTAAGTGAACTACACGCTGCTCTTGGTACAGTTCAGATGGAAAGATTAGACGAAATACTGGATAAAAGAGAAGAAGTTGCTCAAATGTATAACAGAAAGTTAAAAGATGTAAAAGGTGTAAATATACCATATATTCATCCAGATGTAACAAGGATGAGTTGGTTTGTATATGTGATACAGGTAGATAAAGGTATAGATAGAGAAAGAGTAATGGAATATTTAAAAAAAGAAGGAGTAGGTTGTAGACCATACTTTACTCCAATTCATATACAACCATATATAAAGGAAACCTTAGGAGTAGATGAAAAAGATTATCCTATAAGCTTTGATATAGGCAGTAGAGGTATAGCATTACCATTCTACAACAATTTGAAAGAGAAAGAAATTGATTATGTAGCTGAAAAATTGAAAGAAGCTATAGGAAATCAAAACATATAAAAAGAGGGATTTGTATGAGGAAGAAAAATTTCATTCTTATAATTTTAGATGTAGTTCTCGTAAATCTAGCCTATATTCTTGCATTGTATCTAAGATTTGATGGGCATGTTCCCCAAATATTTATGGAAACATATCTAAACAATGCTATAGTTATAAGTATAATAAAAATAATTGTATTTTACTTTTTTAAATTATATAAAAGTATATGGAAATATGCTAGTATAGATGAGATGATAGAAATAGTATTGGCATCAGTGGTAGCTAATGCACTAGTTATGGCATATATGACATTAAATCAAGTAAATATGCCTAGAAGTATATATTTAATTACTCCAATTTTAGATATGGCATTTGTGGGAGGAGTTAGATTTAGCTATAGAGCATTATGTCGTGTTAAAAATGGAATACCTAAGAATTTAGAAGGTTGTAAAAGAGTATTAATAGTAGGCGCAGGTTCAGCAGGTTCTATGATTATTAAGGAGCTAAGAAATCATGGAACACTAAAGAGTGTACCTGTAGCCATAGTAGATGATGATTCAAAGAAAAAAGACCAAAATATTAATGGAATTCCTATACTAGGCAATAGAAAAGATATATCTAGAATATGCAGAGAAGAAGATATTGATGAAATAATCATAGCTATTCCTTCTGCAAGTAAAAAAGAAATTAGAGAAATAGTTGATGAAACTCGGAAAACCAAGTGTAAAACTAAAATTGTACCAGGCATGTATGAATTAATTGATGGAAAAGTTAGTGTAAAGGAAATAAGGGATGTAGAAATAGAAGATCTTTTAGGTAGAGAAGAAATAAAATTAGACATGGAAGAAATATGTGGATATATAGAAAATAGAAGAATATTAGTAACAGGTGGAGGTGGCTCTATAGGGTCAGAACTATGCAGACAAATATCTAGATTTAATCCAGAAGAACTTATAATACTTGATATATATGAAAACAATGCTTATGATATACAAAATGAACTTCTGAGAAGATATAATGATTTAAATCTAAAAGTTATAATTGCATCTGTTAGAGATAAGAAAAGGATAGATGAAATAATTAAGAAAGAAAAACCAGATGTAATATTTCATGCAGCAGCTCATAAGCATGTACCACTAATGGAAAACAATCCTGAAGAAGCTATTAAAAACAATGTATTTGGAACTTTAAATTTAGTACAAGCAGCAGATAAATATAATGTGAAAAAATTTGTCCTAATATCTACAGACAAAGCAGTAAATCCAACAAATATAATGGGGGCTACAAAGAGAATATGTGAAAAGATAATTCAATCTAAAAATGAAGAAAGTAATACAGAATTTGTAGCTGTAAGATTTGGGAATGTTTTAGGAAGTAATGGTAGCGTAATACCATTATTTAAAAGGCAGATTGCTGAAGGTGGACCTGTTACAGTGACTCATGAAGAAGTTATAAGATATTTTATGACAATACCAGAAGCTTGCCAATTAGTATTACAAGCTGGCTCTATGGCTGAGGGTGGAGAAATATTTATATTAGACATGGGTGAACCAGTAAAAATTATAGATTTAGCAAAGGATTTAATCAGGCTTTCAGGATTTGAGCCAGATGTGGATATACCTATAGAGATAACTGGATTAAGACCAGGAGAAAAGCTATATGAAGAGCTTTTATTAGATGAAGAAGGTATATCTGATACCAGTCACAATAAGATATTCATAGGTAAACCTATATTTATAGATTATAATTATTTGTTAAGGGAACTAGAAAAACTTAAAGATGTAACAAGTACTGGAGATATAAGAAAAATAAAAGAAAGTATACAAAATTTAGTTCCTACCTATAAAACATTTAATGAACCAAAATCTTTAAAAAAGGATATGGATAATGTAAAATATATAAATGACATAGCATTGTCACAAGATAATATAATATAAATATCATATTTTAAAATTCAAGATATGGATATAAAATTTAGGAGGTTAAAAAATGGATGAATTGACCTTGAGAGATTTCTTTTCTATAATAAGTAAAAGAAAATGGGTAATAATTTCTGTTGCACTTATATTTAGTATAATAGTTGGTATAATAACCTATTTTAATACAGGACCAATTTACAAAACACATACTTCATTAATAGCAGAGGAAATTAAAAACAATAACGATTTGGATAGTGATCAAAGATATCTAGATCAAAAATTTATGAATACTTATAGTGAAATAGTTAAAAGTAAATTAGTTATTGATGATGTGAAAAAGAATTTAAAACTAGATCTTAGCTCCAAGGAAATATCTGAAAGTATAGAAGTAAATATTGTACCAGATACTGACATTATTAAGATTGAGGTTACTGGGAAAAATCCTAAATTGATAGCAGATATTGCTAATAAAGTAGCAACAATTTCTATAAAATATATTAAGAATGTAGCAGATTATAAAAGTATTAAGATAATAGATAAAGCTGAAGTACCTAAATTGCAGGGAAATTCATTTTCAAAATCTAATATAATTAATATAATTATATCTGGAATATTAGGGGCATTAATAAGTATTGCTGTAATCTTCTTAGCAGATCATTTGGATAATACTGTTAAAAGTCCAAATCATTTAGAAAAATATTTAGACTTACCTGTTGTAGGTGTTTTAAAGTATACAGAAGAAGATTTGGTTATGTATAAAAAACCTGATTCTTTTACAGCAGAGAATTATAGAACGGTAATGACAAATATAATGTCTTTAAAGATTGCTGAAGAAATTAAGTCAATATCAATTACTTCCTCTAATCCCAATGAAGATAATAGCCTAGTTGCTTCCAATATGGCAATTGCTATTGCTAAGGCAGGAGAAAAAGTTTTGCTTATAGATGGTAATTTGAGAGAACCAATGATTCATAATTATTTTAATTTAGAAAATAATTATGGATTATCAAACCTATTAAATAGAGATATAAATTATAAAGAAGCTATTCGTGAAGCAAAGATAGAAGAAAATCTATATGTATTAACTTCAGGAATTAATACAATAAATCCTGTAGAGTTGTTGGCTTCAAAACAAATGAATGACTTTTTAGAACAAATGAGTAAAGAGTATGACTTTATCATAATAAATTCGCCTTCTGTAGGAGGAATAACAGATTCAAATATTCTTTCTACTATAGCTGATGGTACTATAATAGTATGCACAGTAGAAAAAACAGATATAGATGAAGTTAGAGCATCAAAGGAATTACTTAATAAATTGAATGCGAATATTTTAGGAGTGATTTTAGATAAGGTCCGTATAGAAAAAAACAATTATTATAAACATTACTATGATAATTATATGTATTATGAATATGGTGACAAAGAATAATAAGGATACACTAATAGAATATACTAGTGTATTTTAGGAAATAAACTTAGCTAATTTGGAGGATTGCCAATGAATTGTAATAAAAAATATAATATTGTAATTTTGAATCATCATGCCAGTGATCCAGAAGTTGGAGGAGGAGGTCGGCATTATGAAATTGCAAATTTTATTTCCCAAAATGGACATAATGTAACGGTTATAGCATCATCATATGCACATGGTAAAAATCAATACCATTATCCTGAAAAAATTGTTACTAAAAAACAAAGTGAAAATTTAAATTTTATATATCTTAAAACAAAGCCAGCTTATAAAAATATTTTAACAAGATTCCTAAATTATATTGATTATATGAAGAAGGTGTCTAAATTTAATAATTTTAAAGAGAAACCAGATGTTATTATTGCATCATCTGTTCATCCTCTAGCGTGGACAGCAGGATATAAATTAAGCAAAAGATATAATGCTAAGTTTATTGTAGAAGTAAGGGACTTGTGGCCATTAAGTATGTATGAAGATTTTAGTGGAGTTGTAAGGAAGGCTGTTTTTAGTTTTTTTGAAAGACTAGAAAAAAAGTATTATAATTTAGCCGACAGCATTATTACAACGGCACCTTATGCTTATGAATATATGGAAAAGAAATATGGTATAAATAGAAAAAAAGTTTTTCATATACCACATGGAATAGATATAGATAAGTTTGATAAAAATGCAAACCAAAGAGATGAGTTATTAAACAATGAAATTAATGATATATTAAATAATTATTTTTGTATAACTTATACTGGAGGATTATCTAAAAGTGAAGGTTTAGAAACTTTGGTGGAGTCTGCAAAATATTTTCAGAAATATGAAGATATAAGAGTGGTCATAGTTGGAAATGGAGAAAAGCGAGAGAAACTGTTAGAAATAATTAGTAAAGAAAAATTAAAAAATGTTATTCTATTTGACAGAATTGACAGAGATTTAGTTCCTTTAGTTCTTAAAAAGTCAGATATTTTATTCTGTGGACTTATTGAAAGAGAGGCCTTTAAATATGGAATTAGTAAAAATAAGTTCTATGATTATATGGCTGCAAAAAAACCTATAATATTTGCTTCAAGTGTAAGGGGAAGTTTAATAAATAAAGCGGGAGCAGGACTTACAATAAAGCCTAATGATCCTGTTAAGTTATCTGAATCCATATTATATCTATATAATAACATGGATACAATAGGTAAAGAGTATGCTGAAAACGGAAGAAATTATGTTGAAAAATACCATACAACTGAAAAGATAGCTAAAGATTTTATGAAAGTTATTTCATTAGATTGAGACTTTATATACTAATTATATAATTATGATTGGTAAAAGATAGGATAGGTGATGAGATTATGAAACAACAAAAAATTTGTGTTATAGGCTTAGGATATATAGGTTTGCCAACAAGTGCTATGTTTGCAACTCATGGTTGTGAAGTTGTAGGAGTAGATATAAATGGAAAAGTTGTAGAGGCTTTGTCCAAAGGTAAAATAATAATAGAGGAACCTTATTTGGATATAATGGTACAAGCTGCAGTTAGATCAGGACATTTAAAAGCTAAAAGGAAACCTGAAACTGCTGATGTATTTATAATATCTGTACCAACACCAATTACAAAAGATAAAAAAGCAGATATGAGTTATGTAGTTAAAGCTACAGAAATGATTGTGCCATATCTTAGAAAGGGAAATTTGGTTATACTAGAATCCACATCTCCTACAGGGACGGTAGAAGAATTAGTAGTTCCAATACTAGAGAAATCAGGACTTAAAATAGGAGAAGAATTATATGTAGGTCATTCTCCAGAGAGGGTTTTACCAGGTAAGATACTTTGGGAACTAGTTAATAATAATAGGATTGTTGGTGGTATAAATAGAATATCTGCTGAAAAGATTAGAGATTTATATAAAATTTTTGTTAATGGAGAAATATATTTGACTAATGCAACTACTGCAGAAATGTGTAAAATGATGGAAAACACATTTAGAGATGTGAATATTGCACTAGCTAATGAATTAGCTAAAATATGTGAGAAAACAGGTATAAATGTATGGGAAGTAATAGAACTATGTAATAAGCATCCAAGAGTAAATATTCATCAGCCAGGGCCAGGAGTAGGAGGACATTGCTTAGCAGTAGATCCTTGGTTTATTATTGAGAAAAATCCAGAGTTAGCTAAAATAATAGAATTATCACGTAAAACAAATGATAATATGCCCTACTATGTTCTGGATAAGATAGATGAAATATTAAAAGATATAAAAGGAAATAAAAAAGTAACAATTTTGGGAATGACATATAAGCCTAATATAGATGATGTAAGAGAGAGTCCTATATTGAAGTTAATAGATTTAATAGATAATAGAGAGGATCTTGAAATAAATGTATATGATCCTCATGTTGGAGTACATAAATACCAAGAAAAAGATTTAATGGTGGCTGCAAAAGATAGCGATTTACTAATTTTAGCTGTAAATCATGATGTATTTAGAACTTTGCCTTTAAGTGAAATTGCTAAGGTTATGAGAAATAGAAACTTTTTTGATACAAGGAATTTTATGGACAAAGAAGAGTTGGAACATTTAGGATTTAAATATATATTACTAGGTGAAAAAGCCATATAGGTAGATGTACTTATAGAAAGTAGGGAGATATATTATGAGCTTATTAAATAAAATTAAAAATAAAGAAGAGAAAATTTCCATAATTGGACTAGGATATGTTGGATTGCCTTTAGCTGTAGAGTTTGCTAAGAAATATGATGTAATTGGTTATGATTTAAATAAGGAAAAGTTAAAAAAATATATTAATGGCATTGATGTTACAAATGAAGTTGGAAATGAGGCATTAGAAAATACAACAATGAAGTTTACCAATGATGAAACTCAATTAAAAAAGTGTAAGTTTCATATAGTAGCTGTTCCAACACCTATAAATGCCGATAAGACACCTAATCTTAAACCAGTAGTGAATGCTAGTAAAGTAGTTGGTAAGAATCTTACTAAGGGTTCAATAGTAGTCTATGAGTCAACAGTATATCCTGGAACTACAGAGGAGATATGTATACCTATCCTTGAAAAAGAATCTCGACTTAAATGTGGTGTTGATTTTAAAGTAGGATATTCACCAGAAAGAATTAATCCAGGGGATAAGATAAATACTTTAACAAATATTACAAAAGTTGTTTCTGGTTCAGATGAGGAGGCATTAGAAACAATATCTGAGGTTTATGGAGAAATAATTACCGCAGGTATACATAAAGCTGAATCTATAAAAGTAGCTGAAGCTGCAAAAGTTATAGAAAATTCCCAAAGGGATATTAATATAGCCTTTATGAATGAACTATCAATGGTAT
Organism: Anaerosalibacter massiliensis; assembly: GCA_000751555.1. Classification (GTDB taxonomy): domain Bacteria; phylum Bacillota; class Clostridia; order Tissierellales; family Sporanaerobacteraceae; genus Anaerosalibacter; species Anaerosalibacter massiliensis. The sequence continues at coordinate 192,058 of CCEZ01000075.1, forward strand.
TTAATAAAATGGATATAGATACTAAAGCTGTGCTTGAGGCTGCAGCAACTAAGTGGAATTTCATCAAGTTTTCCCCAGGACTAGTTGGAGGACATTGTATTGGTGTGGATCCATACTATTTTATTTATAAGGCTGAACAATTAGGTTATCATTCACAAATAATTCTTGCTGGAAGAAAAATAAATGATGATATGGGAAAGTATGTAGCTAATAATATAATAAAGAAAATGATTAAGGCAGGGCAAATGATAAAAGGATCTAAGGTAGCTATTCTTGGAATTACTTTTAAAGAAAATTGTGCTGATGTAAGAAATACTAGAGTAATAGATATAATCAAGGAGTTAGAAGATTATGGCGTGAATGTATTAGTACATGATCCTGTAGCAGAAAAAGACGAAGTATATAAAGAATATGGAATACAATTGGTTGATAAAGAAGATTTAAAGGATTTAAATTGTGTAGTACTGGCTGTAGCACATGACTATTTTATAAAAGAGTATGATTTTAAATTTTTAGAGAGTCTATATAAAAATGATAATAAGGTTTTAATAGATGTGAAAGCAAGGCTAGATAGGAAAGAATATGAATCAAAAGGATATTATTATTGGAGTTTATAATTATAAACTTGTTTTAACTGGAGATGATAGAAATAAAAATCTTACAAATTTGCTCATACTATATTACTTCAAAATTATATCAAAAATTATTTAATTCCTTAGAAAAATTTAATATAGAAGAGAATATATATGTTTTTGGTGATAGAGATTATAAAATAAATGAAGTATATCCGTCAAATGTTTTAATATCTAAATCTTATAGTAAATTTGATAGATTTATTTTTCATTTAAAACATACTAAGGTTTTAAGTAATATAGAAAAAGAATTAAACATAGAAGAATATGATATTATGCATGCACATTCTTTATTTTCAAATGGATATATTGCCTATAAATTAAATCAAAAATATGATATACCATATATTGTTGCAGTAAGAAATACAGATGTAAACTTATTTTTTGAAAAGATATTCTTTCTAAGAAGTATGGGTGTTAAAATATTAAGAAATGCTGAAAAGGTAGTATTTATTTCTGAACCGTATAGGAATCAGACAATAGATAAATTTATCCCTGAAAAATATAAAAAGGAAATAAAAAATAAATCTATTGTGATACCAAATGGTATAGATGAGTTTTGGTTAAAGAATAAATATATAAATAGAACGGTACCAGAAGATAAGAAGATAAATCTTATTTATGTAGGAGTAATTAATGAGAATAAGAATATAGAAACTTCTATAAAAGCTTGTAATTTTCTAATAGGACAAGGGTATGAAATAAGTTATACAATCATTGGAAAGATAAAGAACCAAAAATATAAAACTCTTATGGATGAGCATTTATTTATAAATTATATACCACATAGTAAAAAAGAGGATTTAATAAAATATTATAGAGAGGCAGATATATTTGTAATGCCATCTAAATATGAAACCTTTGGGCTTGTATATGCTGAAGCAATGTCCCAAGGTTTGCCAGTAATTTATACTAAAGATCAAGGATTTGATAGACAATTTGATGAAGGTGTTGTTGGATATTCAGTCCAATATAACTCGGCTGAAGAGATTGCAGATAAAATTAAAGATATTTTAAATAATTATCGAACAATTTGGAACCACTGTATAAATAAAGTAGATAGATTTAACTGGAATGAAATAGCAAATGAATATATTAAGGTTTATGAAAAAAGTTCCAAAAAATTTAAAAGAGGAAGTTAAAAATGAGTTTAGAGAAGAAAAATTCTATTATAATAATACTATATTTATATATGGAAGTATTACTTAATCTTGTATATCCAATTTTTAATAATAAGCAAATATCTAACATGGGATATATAATTACAGCTTTTTTGATTATATATGCATTGCTAATAAATAAAGGGCATATAACAAAAAAGTTTATAGGACTATTAATAGCCTTATTAATATATATGACAATTAATTTATTATTAGTTTCTTATAAATACTTTGTATCAGTTGAAATATTTTTTATACTTATTAATTGTTTTTTGCCTTTATATATTATAACTTTAGGGAAAACTGATTATGAATACTTATTAGAATTTTGGTTTAAGACTGCAAAAATATTGACTTTAATTTCGCCCATTTATATCATCTTATATTCAAAATCATTTATAAGATATTCAGATATAGGGTATTATTCTCATGTTAATGTGTTGATTATCGCATATTTTTTATTTATAATCAGGGACATTAAATTAAGTAATATTTTATTATTACTTATAAATATTTGTATGGGATTACTAATAGGTTCAAGAATGTTTTTTGCATCATCAATAATTACAAGTATTGCTATGATTTTATTTATATCAAGGAAAAAAGACTATAAGCACTATTTGTGTATATTAATATCTAGTGTATTAATTGTAGCTGTAATTTTTAATATAAAAGATATACTTTATTATCTTCAATCAATTATGAATGCATATGGATTAAGATCAAGAAATTTAACATTATTTATAGCGCAACTTGAAGGTGGAAGTACTGATCTAATTAGTTCTGGTAGAGATGAAATATATAAGATTGTATTGGATTATATTAATAATAGATCAGGTTTACCGGGCGGGTTAGCAGTTACAAGATATATAACAGGTGGAAGATACTATTTTTCTCATAATTTGTTTTTTGATTTTATTCTTTTGCTTGGTACTAAAGGTTCAATTATATTTGTTATATGGTTCATATATAAAAATTATAAGTTTTTCAAAACTAAAAAACAAGATTATTATAAATTTTCTTTATATTTTATAGCTATTATGTCGTTTTTAACAAGATCTATTACTGGAGCATATTTTGTAAGAGATAAATTTTTTCTTATTGCTATATCGATACTAATATTTCATGATAATTATCTTTCGAAAAATTGGATAAAGCACATTAGTGAATGAAGTTTTTATTAGATTTTTTGCAAAGGTGGGCTATTAATTGTATAAAAAATAAAGTCTCAAGGTAAAAAAGTTCTACAATATTTGCCAGATGAGACTTATCTTAAGATTATTTATTTTTTAAGGCTCAAAAAACGTTTAGACTTAAATGATCCAGAATGTTGGACTGAAAAAATGCAATGGAAAAAATCCTATGATAGGAGACCTTTGTTAACAACGGTTGCTGATAAAGTTAAGGTAAGGGAATATGTAATACATAAATTAAATAAAAATGTAATGCCAGAAATATTATGGACTGGCAAAAATCCAGAAAACATACTATTTGAAGAATTACCAAATTCTTTTGTCATTAAAACTAATTATGGCTTACGAACAAATATAATTATAAAAGATAAGTCTAATATTAATCGTACAAATAAATAAATAAATGGATTAGTATGGATTATTATTATTTTGGAAAAGAATGGGCTTATAAGAATATAAAAAGATTAGTTTTTGTTGAAGAGATTTTATATAATGAAAAAGGTGAAATTCCTTCTGATTTCAAACTATATATGTTTAATGGAGAATTAGGAGCTATTAATATACATTTAGATAGATTTGAAGATAATCATGATAATATTTCAATTGATAAGGATTTTAAACCTTTTACAGGAGAAGAAATTCCAGACTATATAGATATAGAAACTATAAAACCTAAAATGTTTGATGAAATGACCGAATATGCTAAAAAATTAGCTGATGATTTTGATTTTATAAGAGTTGATTTTTATGATTTGGGAAAAGATATTGTATTAGGAGAGCTAACCAATTATCCTGCAGCTGGTTTTAAAAGGCTAAATAAAGAATTAGATAATTATTTAGGGGAAATTTGGACCTTACCAAATGTTTAAAAAATTGGAAATGCAGAAAAAGTAACTAAAGACTGTTTTTAAGTTGATCAATCTAAGTAAAATAATATAATATATGAAATGGATAGCAACTTCCTTCTGATTTTCTTATTTGTTTTTTAGATAGGAAGATTAGAAGGATTTTATATTTCCATTTTAAAGCATTTTAATTATCAAAAAATATTTTTATAATTAAACTTTTTAAAACCAAATTTCTAACTTGACATACTGAAATTTCTAAAATAAGATTAATTAGTGTAGTAATATTTCTAAATAGTATTTACTAAGAAATATGTAAATCAAAAGTATTGCAAGCAAGTATTATCATACTGTCGTTGTAAGTATAGGGGTAAGATTTATGACCATTTAAAAAAATCTAGAACTATTAATTAAAAGGGGAAATGAATATGAAATTTAAGGAAAAATTAAAAAAATCATCTTTGGTAAAATCATCATATAAAAATTCCATTAAAATATTATCGAGAATATCACCAAAGGCAGCTAGCAAATTTAAATATTTTATATCATTTGGCAAGAAACTTGATCTCCAAAATCCTAAAACTTTTAATGAAAAATTAATGTGGATAAAAATTTTTGAAGATGATTCAATTAAATCCATGTGTACTGATAAGTATGAAGTCAGAAATTATATTAAAAGCTTAGATTTAGAAGATATATTAGTTGATTTATATTCTGTATATGATAAAGTCGAAGATATTAAGTTTGACGAATTACCAAAAAGTTTTGTGCTTAAATGTACTCATGGTTGTGGATGTAATATTGTATGTCCTGATAAAAATAAATTTAATAAGGAAGATGCTGTAGTTAAATTAAAAAAATGGATGAAAACAAACTATTCTCTTGCTTCTGCTGAACCCCATTATGCCAAGATCACCCCTAGAATCATTGTTGAAAGGTTTTTAGGTACAGAAGAAGGTATACTTCCAATTGATTATAAGATACACTGTTTTCATGGTGAACCACAAATGGTAGAAGTAGTATTAGATAGGACAATTAATGAGAAGAAGTTTATTTTACTTGATAACAATTGGAACGTTATGCCATATAATAAAGATAGTTTAAATTTTCATGGTAGTATTAAAAAACCTAAGAGAATAGATGAAATGTTTGAAATAGCACGTAAACTAAGCAATAAGTTTACTTATGTTAGAGTGGATTTATATTATTATGACGATAAAATTTATTTTGGAGAACTTACATTTACTCCTTGTGCATGTTGTGATACCGATATATTGACTGATTCAGACTATGAAATTGGTAAACTACTGGATCTAAAAAAATCTTTTAAATTAAGAAGTGTTAAACAGAATTAAAAGGATAGTATTTATATATTATGAGCGATGGAACTTCTCTCCTATTTTTCTATATAAGAAGTATATAGAAAAATAGGAGAGATTTTTATATGTAAATTACTTGATAATTGCCTATTAGTTATAAATAAATGTATGGTGTTTGACTTGACAAAGGGTATGGGGGTTAAACTGGATACAAGTGTATATAAAGGTATAGAAGAATTTATAAAATGGTATAAGAGAATACTATAATATATGAACGACATATATAAGGCATGAAAATATAGTAGTACTTGATATATTTTATTGAAAGATAGATAAAATTTTGTTATAATTTGAGTATAATATTTGAGATTAAGGTTATGTTTATTCATAATGTATAAATTTATTTAGATGAGGAAGTTATGAATGTATAATAAATATGTAAAGAGAATATTAGATTTTGCTTTTGCAACTATATTAATAATAATATTGTTACCTATTATGATTATTTCAATTATTGCAATAAAGATAGAAGACCCTAGGGGGTCAATTTTATTTAAACAAAAAAGACCTGGTAAGGATGCAAAAATATTTGAGGTATATAAATTTAGGACTATGAAAGTTGAATCTGAACATAATGGTAGAAAACTTTCTGATATGGAAAGAATGACAAAGGCTGGATCTATATTGAGAAAAACAAGTATAGATGAACTTCCACAGTTATTTAATATAGTTCGTGGTGAAATGAGTTTTATAGGGCCTAGACCATTGTTAGTTCAGTACTTAGAATATTATTCACCAAAGCAAATGAGGAGACATGAAGTAATGCCGGGTATATCAGGTTGGGCACAGGTTAATGGAAGAAATACAATTAGTTGGGAAGAAAAATTTGAACTAGATCTGTGGTATGTAGAGAATCAATCATTTCTTGTTGATTTTAAGATTTTTTGTTTAACTATTTATAACGTAATAAATAGAAAGGATATAAATAATTCACAGAATGATACTATGCCACTTTTTACTGGAAGTATAGAAAAACATAAATAAGAAAATATATAGAATTTAATTTAACATATTGAGGAGCAAGTTTATGAAAGATATTGTAATTATAGGTGCAGGAGGATTCGGAAGAGAAGTTGCTTGGTTAATAGAGGATATCAATAAAAATAAACTAGAATGGAATATAAAGGGTTTTATTGATGATAACCCTAGTCTAATAGGAAAGTTAATTAATGGATATAAGGTTATAGGAGATCTAGCATGGCTTAAAAAACAGAATATTTATGCAGCATGTGCCATAGGGAATCCTATAACTAAGAAGAATATTATAAGTAAGTTAAATGGTACTAAAGTCAAATACCCAGTTCTAATACATCCTAGTGTTATTAAATCAGATATAATTAAAGTAGGAGAAGGTACTATTATTTGTGCTGGAAATATTTTGACAGTAAATATAGAAGTGGGAAAACATGTGGTAATTAATTTAGATTGTACAATTGGTCATGATGTCAAGATCAAAGATTATTCAACAGTTTTGCCAGGCGTAAATATTTCTGGATATGCTATATTAGAAGAATGTGTAAGTGTAGGCACAAGTTCTGCTATAATTCAAGGCATAAAGATAGGTAAGAATACTATAATAGGTGCTAATTCAGCTATCGTCAAAGATTTACCTAAAAATTGTATTGCGGTAGGAGTTCCGGCAAGACCAATAAAGTTTAATCATTAAGGAGGATTGTAGATGGGTAATAAATTAATACCTCTTTCAGTCCCTAATCTTTCATTAGATATTTTAGAGAATGTAAAAGAAACTATAGAAACAGGTTGGGTATCAACAGGAGGAAGGTTCATTAAAGAATTCGAAGAAAAGATAGCAAGTTATGTAGGAGTAGAAAGGGCAGTATCCTGTCAATCTGGTACAGCAGGTTTACATCTTTCATTAGAAGTATTAGGTGTAAGACCTGGTGATGAAGTTATAGTACCTACAGCCACATTTATAGCAGCTGTAAATCCAGTAAAATATGTGGGAGCAGAGCCAGTATTTATAGACTGTGACGATACTCTCAACATGGATATGAATAAATTAGAACAATTTTTAGAAAATGAATGTAAATATATAAATGGAAAAGTAATAAATAAGAAAACTAAAAAACAAATAAAAGCTATAGTAGTTGTACATGTATTTGGCAACCCTGCTAACATGGAAAAATTAATGGATATTAAAGAGAAGTATAATCTAAAGATTATAGAAGATTCAACGGAAGCTTTAGGTTCTTATTTCCTAGAAGGAAGATATGCAGGAAAATATTGTGGAACAATTGGAGATGTTGGAGTATATTCTTTTAATGCCAATAAGATAATAACTACCGGTGGTGGCGGAATGGTAGTATCCAATAATGAGGAGCTATTAGATAAGATAGAATTTCTAGGGGTACAGGCTAAGACAGATCCATTGTACTTTATTCATGATGAGATAGGATATAACTATAGAATGACAAATATACAAGCTGCTTTTGGGACGGACCAGATAGATAGACTAGAAAGTTTTATACAAACTAAAATGGAAAATTATAATTTATATAAAAATGCTATAGAAGAAATAGATGGTCTTACTATATTGCCTTTTAGAGCAGATACTAGACCAAACTATTGGTTTTATTCAGTAGTAGTAGATAAAGAAAAATATGGTATAAGTAGAGATGAACTTCTAAAAAAGCTAAATGATAATAATATCCAAACTAGACCTTTATGGGGATTGATACATAAACAAAAACCTTACTTAAAAAATCAAGGATATAATATTGAAAAAGCTTTATTTTATGAAGAAAATCTTATAAATATACCTTGTAGTAGCAATTTAACAGAAGAGGAAGTTAGTTTAGTAGTGAAAAACTTAAAAGAATTGAAGAGATAATTATATATTTAAGATAACAAGTAAAAAACAGGATATATCCTGTTTTTTATTTATAATATATGTAAATATATAATATAAGGATTTATTTTATTGATATACTATTTATGGTATACACAAAAAAGAAAAACTATAATATCATAAAAATTACAGTTTCAAAAAAGGTTATATACATAGCAGGACATAATTTACCATATTATATTGATGAAATATGAAAACTCTGTTATAATTTCAATATAGTACTATAGACCTATAGACATAAACCTGCGAACTATTTTGTTAGGTAGGTAGATTTTTATGCCTATTTTTACTGTCTGTAAAAAGATTTTTGGTTAAAATAGGTTTTATATCATAAATAGTCTATACTTATACATAAGGGTAAAACTATAGTATAACAAATGTAACAATTTCAGCTAGCAGAAAGTTAGTCAGTGCTATTATTTTAACTATATTATGTAAAATCAACTATCTATACTATAACTTTGGCATAACTTGACATATTATGTTGAAAATCTAGGAAAACTTTGTTATAATTTGATTATAATGTTTTGGACCTATCTAATTAGGGCTATAGTTATATTTTCACATAATTTGATATACCTTTTATTGTTTGAAAATCTTAGTCAGAATATTCAATCAAGTTAGCATATTTTTGCCTAATAAATATATTTGATAAATGTTTTAGAGTTATTAAAGGCTGAACATTAAACAACATGCAATATGGACAAAGTATAAAAAATTATATACATATATAGCAATAGTAAAAATGTTTTAGGAAATCGTTCAACACATTTTAATATTATTTAATATATAGATAAATTAAAATATTTTTGAAACTACAAAAATTACGATGTAAGATGGGGGAAAGCTATAATGAACACAATATTAGTTACAGGAGGAGCAGGATTTATTGCTTCACATATAGTGGACAAACTAATAGCAGATGGGGATAAGGTTGTAGTAGTTGATAATTTATCAACAGGAAAACTAGAAAACTTAAATAAAGAGGCTATATTTTATAATGTAGATATTTTAGATAATAAATTAAAAGAAGTATTTGAAATTGAAAGGCCTGATTATGTCATACATCATGCTGCACAGATAGATGTTCAAAAATCTATAAGATTGCCAATAGATGATGCTAGAATAAATGTTTCAGGAACAATAAATATTCTTGAATGCTGTAGAAAGTATAATGTAAAGAAGATAATATATGCTTCATCTGCTGCTGTATATGGAGAGCCTAAATATTTAGGAATTGATGAAGAACATACTGTAGCTCCTATATCATATTATGGTATATCAAAGCATACTCCAGAACATTATATAAAAGTTTATAGTGAATTATATGATATTAAATACACAATACTTAGATATTCAAATGCTTATGGTATAAGACAGGATCCTAAAGGCGAAGGTGGAGTTATTTCAATATTTGTAGATAAATTATTAGAAGAAGATAATCCAGTTATATTTGGTACAGGAGAGCAGACAAGGGATTTTATATATGTTAATGATATAGTAGATGCTAATATATTAGCTATTTCTAAAGGTGATAATCATATAATAAATATAGGGACTGGAGTTGCAATTAGTATCAATGAATTATTCAATAGTATGAAAGAAATATTTGAATCTAAAGTTGAACCAGTCTATAAAGAAGCAAGAAAAGGAGATATTTTACATAGTTATTTCAATATATCAAAAGCAGAAAAGATACTAGGTTGGAAGCCCAGATATCCATTGAAAGATGGTTTAAGAGAAACTATTTATTTCTATAAAGAAATTTTTGAACATAGGAGTTTTGCTGCTTCTACAAAAGAAGAATGAAAATATTCGCATAGTCTATAGGGGAGGTGATTATGTGGAAAAGCCTAAATATAATAAAGAAATAAATATGTTTAAGTATTTAGATATAATTGCCTATGTATTTTTGATTAATTTAAGTTTATATCTAGTCTTAAAAGCTAAGTTTAGTTCTAACATTTCTATACAAAAAACTAATATCTATTTGTGGATGTCAACTATTACAACATTGCTTGAAACTATATTTTTTCATATTTATGGTTTGTTCTCATTATCTGAGAAAACATTTAAAGATTCTATATATTCTTTAGCATTATCTATTATACTGATAAATACTTTAATTTGGTTTATAACATTATTTGATAGGAATTTTATTTATGCTAAAAATATATTCTTGATTTTAGCTATATATCAATATTTTATATTAAGTATTTGGACAATTTTTAGCTGGAAAGTTCAAGAAAAACTGAGTCCTATTAAAAACCTTATGATTATAGGTGGAAAAGATGAAGTTGAAAATATAATAGGAAAATTAACAAAAGAAAAAAATAATAATATTAATATAAAATACATATGCAATAATATTGAGGTCTTGGAAGATTATATTGATGAGATAGATGAAATAGTAGTTTGTTCAAACATACTAGATGAGTATAAGGAACTTATAATAAATCAGTCTATCAACTATAATAAAGAGATTTATATAGTTCCCAAAATATATGATATAGTGATGACGAATTCAAGGCTAAAAGAATTTGATGATATGCCTGTATTGAAAATAGATTCTTTGAGTATACCTTTTGGCAAGAGAATAGTAAAAAGATTATGTGATATTATTATATCATCTATTTTTATCATTGTACTTTCACCTATTATGCTAATAGTATCTATAATTATAAAGAACTATGATAAAGGGCCGATACTATATAAGCAAGAAAGAGTAACTAATGGGAATAGAGAATTCAAAGTATATAAGTTTAGAACTATGGTTGTTGATGCTGAAAAAATGACAGGACCAGTATTAGCTACAGATAAAGATCCTAGAATTACGCCAGTAGGGCGAGTTCTAAGGTCTACAAGACTAGATGAGCTACCACAGCTTTTTAATGTGTTAAAAGGTGATATGAGTATAGTAGGGCCTAGACCAGAAAGAGCTTATTTTATAAAAGAATTTACAAAGGAAATGCCTGAATTTAAATATAGAACAGCTGTAAAAGCAGGAATCACAGGTCTAGCACAAGTACTAGGTAAATATACTACTACTCCAGAGGACAAGCTAAGATACGATTTAATGTATATAAAAAATTATTCATTATTTCTTGATTTCAAAATACTAGTTCAAACACTAAAGGTAGTATTTATAAAAGAGAGTTCTCAAGGTGTAGTTAAAGATAAGGAAAAAGTATTTAGGAAATTAGATATTGAAGGACTTGACAGTAGTGGGATTGTGAAGTTTTAGTAAAATAGATTGTAGAGATAACTCCAAGTGTTATAAGAAATACTGAGGTGAATTGAGTGGTGAGTGTTAGGAGTAGAATTGATTATATTTTAAAACATAACTTATTGGTACAAAAAACATATAAATATGTGATGAGCTTATTTTTTAAATTTATTGGTTTATTTATTAGTATTGATGAGAAATTAATCTTATTTAATGCTCTTAGTAGAAAATACAATGATAGTCCGAAAGTAATATTTGAATATATGATAAAAGATGAGAAGTATAAAGATTATAAATTTGTTTGGGCGTTAGATGAACCGGAGAAATACGATATTCCTAATTGTAATAAAGTTAAGATGGATACCATGATGTATTTTATTATTGCACTAAAGGCTAAATATTGGGTTAGCTGTGTGAATATAGAAAGAGGTCTCAATTTTAAGAAAAAAGAAACGCGTTATCTTAATACTTGGCATGGTACACCATTAAAATTAGTTGGCAACGCAGTAGGTGGAAGAAAAGATTTTGATTTTTCTGATATAGATATATTTTGCTATGCAGGTGAGTATGAAAGGGAAATTTGTAAAAGGGATTTTAATGTTTCAGAAGATAGTCTGCTCTTGTCAGGATTGCCTAGAAATGATGAACTTTATCATATTTCAGATGAACAGATTGCAAAATATAGAAGACTTTTAAATATTCCAGAAGATAAAAAAGTTATATTGTATGCTCCCACATGGAGAGATAGTAAAGATAAAGGTAAAACTTACTCAATTAAACCACCAATAGATATTGGATATTGGAAACAAGAGTTACAAGATGAGTACATACTTTTGTTAAGAACACATGCTTATACAAATAAATTGTTGGGAATAGAATTTAATGAATTTATTCGTGATTTTTCAGCATATCCTGAAATAAACCACTTATTAATCATAGCCGATATATTAATTTCAGATTACTCAGCAACAATCTTTGACTATTCAATTCTTGAAAGACCAATAATTTGTTTTGGATATGATTATGATGAATATGCAGATGATAGAGGATTCTATATAGATCTCAAGAAAGAACTTCCAGGAGGAGTATTGAAGTGTGAAAAAGATGTTGTTGAAAAAATTAAAACACTTGACTATAAAGAGGAATGCCAGAAAACAACAAAATTTAAAAATAAATATCTTGAAGCAGGCGGTAATGCAATAGAAAAATGTATTAATATGCTATTTGGAAGCGAAAATTGATGAGGTGACAGTAGGATGAAAAAAGTTATAACCTATGGAACGTTTGATCTTTTTCACGAAGGGCATCGAAGACTATTACAAAGAGCAAAAAAATTAGGAGATTACTTAGTAGTGGGAGTAACAACTGATAATTATGACGAAAGTCGTGGAAAATTAAACGTACAACAAAGTTTAATGGAGCGAATAAAGAATGTTAAAGATAGTGGACTGGCAGATCAGATTATTATTGAAGAATATGAAGGACAAAAAATAAATGATATACAAAAATATAATATAGATATTTTTGCAATAGGATCTGACTGGATAGGTAAGTTTGATTATATTAAAGAGTATTGTGAGGTTATCTATCTTGAAAGGACAAAAGGTATCTCGAGTACTCAATTGAGAGCAGTAAATAATGGTATGCTTAAGTTAGGTATTGTTGGATATGGTAGAATTGCTAATAGATTTATAAGGGAATCTAAGTACGTAAGTGGAGTGAATGTTGAAGGAGTCTATGGACCTAATTTAAATTCACTTAAAAAGTTTGTAAATAAACATGAATTAGCTTTTTATGAAACGAATTATGATATCTTTCTTGAGCAGATTGATGCAGTATATATTGCATCACCTCATCTTACTCATTATGAATATTCTAATAAAGCTCTAGAAAAAGGCAAACATGTTTTATGTGAAAAGCCGATGGTACTAAAAATGGATCAAGTAGAGAAATTATATTCTAAAGCAAAGAACAAAGGAGTTGTGCTTTTAGAAGCAATAAAGACAGCTTATTCACCAGGATTTATACGATTAATCAGCCTTGCTAAAAGTGGCTTGATAGGAGATATTAAAAATATTGATGCTACATTTACAAAATTAGTTAAGGGTGATATTAGAGAGTTAGATGCATTAGCAGCGGGTGGAAGTGTAACTGAATTAGCGTCTTATCCATTATTAGTTATTGTTAAATTATTAGGAAGTCAGTTTGAAGATTATAATTTCTATTCATATTATGATGATGAAAAAAATGTTGATTTATTTACTAAGATTAACTTGAAATATAAGGATGCCATTGCTACAGCGAAAGTAGGATTAGGTGTAAAATCTGAAGGAGATCTTATTATTTCAGGAACTAAAGGATATATTTATGTGCCATCACCTTGGTGGAAAACTGAGTATTTTGAAGTAAGATTTGAGGATTTTAGTAATAACAAAAAACAATACCATAAGTTTGAAGGAGACGGTCTGAGATATGAGTTAGCAGAATTCGTATCTATAATTAATTCAAAGAATTTACAAACTTACAAATTAACATCAACAGAATCTTGTATGATTGCTAAAGTAATAGAGAACTTTAGGTCAGGGATTAATGTAATAAAAATATAAATAATAATATAAAACTTAATATACTTACTAATTATAGATCTTCTATTATAAGTATTGTAAGATATTTGGAAGATGAGAATAGAATAAAATGTGAATTATGACAAAGTTTTAAAATTAAATTATCAGGGAGTGTGAGTAATTGCGTGCGGTAATTGTTACAAACAGAGTAAAAAGATATGTTAATGGTTTTAAATCAATGATTGAACCTTTAATGGAACTTGGATACGAAGTAATTTGGGTTGCAGATTTTACACAATTTAAAGAAGATTTGTCTTTAATACCTTGTAAAATATATCAAACTGATTTTAGAAGTAACCCTTTTAATCCTAATAATTTAAAAGCATATTCGCAGTTACTCAAATTACTTAAACAAGAGCCAGTTGATCTAATGCACTGTAATACACCGATCGGTGGTCTAATTGGACGTTTATGTGCAAAGCGTGCTAAAGTTAAAAAGGTCATATATACAGCACACGGTTTCCATTTTTATAAAGGAGCACCTTTTATAAATAGGACTCTGTTTAAATGGGGAGAAAAATATTTGGCGCATTATACTGATATATTGCTAACAATAAATCAGGAAGATTTTAATGCTGCTCAGAGTTTTAAACTTAGAAATAATGGACAAATTTTTCTTATTCATGGTGCAGGTGTGGATACTGGTTATATAAATACTTATGATCCTAGAAAAAAACGAAAGGAAATAGGAATTCCAGATTCATCTATAGTAATTTTTTCTGCTGGTGAATTAAATAAAAATAAGAATAATCAAGCAATAATTAAAGCTATTTCCAAGGTTAATAATAAAAATATTTATTATGTTTTATGTGGAGAAGGTAAATTACGTCCAAAATTAGAAAATTTATCAAGAGATTTAGGAATTTCTGAAAGAGTAAAGTTTCTTGGATTTCGAACAGATGTTTTGGACATTTTACCAGCAACAGATATATTTGCAATGCCTTCTTTTAGAGAAGGTCTGCCACGTTCACTTATGGAAGCTATGGATGCTGGTCTACCTTGTATTGTGTCAAATATTCGTGGAAATGTTGATCTAATAGAAGATGGAGTTGGAGGGTTTTTACGAAGTCCAACAGATATTTCAGGATATTCAAAAGCCATAGAGATGCTAGCAACAAATCAAGAATTAAGAAAGAGATTTGGTGAAACTAATAAAGAAAATGTTAGGACATATGATATTGAAAATGTGAAATCTGAGTTAAAAGATATATATAGTAGCATTAATAGGATTTAGGAATTTACCAGAATTAAAAGTATGCTTACTATTAATTAAAGATATTGTTTGTGAACTTATTATATATCTGTCGTGTTAAATATTTTTATCATAAGATTGTAAATGATTTTAGAATTAGAGTAAGACTAAATTAGTAAAACTAATTTAAAAAATAAAGTTTAATAATACAGGAATTTGTAGCAAATGGATGAATGAAATACTTTAGATATAACCCGGGTAAAATGGAGGAAAACATATGTACAGAATAAGTATAGTGATTCCAGTTTATAATGGTGAGAAATATATAAATACCTGTTTTAGAAGTTTGTTTAACCAAAGTGATAAAAATTTTCAAGTAATTTGTGTTGATGATGGCTCAACCGATAACTCGCTAAATATTTTAAGAGAATACGAAAAGGGAAATTCAAGAATTAAAGTAATATCACAGGAGAATTCTGGAGCTGGTGTAGCCAGAAATAAGGGATTGGAACATGTTCAAGGTGAATATACACTGTTTTTAGATATTGACGATTATTTGGAATTAGAATGTGTTGAAAAATTATATTACACTGTAAAAAAGGATAATTTAGATTTTCTTTTTTATAATTTTATATATGAGAACAAATCAGGGCATAAACTAAAATCATATAATTTTAATTTATATAAAAATATGCCTAAACATAAATTAATCAAATATATGATAATGGGTAGATTACCATATGGTCAATTTCATTTAATAAAAAGTAAAGTTATTCGGGATAATAATTGTAGATTCTCCACTAACGTAAAAAATAATGAGGAACTATTATTTAAACTTAAAGCATTATCTAATTCAGATAAAATTGGATTTACAGAATATGCTCCATATCATTATATTAAATATCCGATATCATTATCTAAAACATTCGATACAGGTGGATATAAAAACATTGATTTATTAGCTAATGATATATATCCAATAATTAAAAAGGAGTTAAGTTCTAAGAAGGAAGTTGACATATTAATAAATACATTAAAGACATCAAGCCTACTTTCATTTTGTTATAGGTATTGCATAAGTACTCAGACTAGTTTTATTAGTAAATATAAATTCATATCAAAGATAATAAAAAATAAGCTTATAAAAACATCAATTATAAAAGAAGTAGATAAAGATCTGTTCACTTATAAAGTAAAATTTCTATATTTTTTAATTGATTTTAGATTATATGGAGTATTTGTTATATTATCTGATTTATATTCCAAGTTTGATAATATAAGGATTTCAAGTGTATAAGGACAATAGACATTATAGGAGGTATAGGATGCAAAAAAGGGTTTTAATAATAAGTTCTAAACCGTTAGAGGCAAATGAATCTGCTTCAGTTAGAAAAATTTTAACAGTAAAATCTATATTGGATACAGGTGCAGATGTTACTATTTTGTCTACACAAATACCTAAGAATTCACCTAATTATAATAATAATACCGATGCTATTAATATGGCTAAAAAAGTTGAATTAAGAACTGGAGCGTTTTATAATGCTGGAATTACAAAGACAAATAAAATTAATAATAAAAGCGTAAAAAGAAAATTAAAATCACTTGCTAGAAGTATGTACTATAAATTAACAATTTATGATCCTTTAAAAGGATGTACAAAGTATATAGATAAATTAGAAGATAAATTGGAGTCTAAATATGATATTATTATTTCTATGTCGGATCCTAAATCTTCACATTTATTAGCATTAACATTATTAGAAAAAGGAATTGTTAGTTGTGGTAGATATATACAAGTTTGGGGTGACCCGATGTATCTTGACATTACTAACAAAACTTTAATTCCAAGACAAATGATTAAAAAAGAAGAAAGAAAGTTACTTAAAAGACCTGATAAAGTATTTTATGTTTCTCCACTTACTTTGGAAGAAGAAAAAAAGATATTTCCTGAATACGCTGACAAGATGGATGTATTATTTCCAATTTACCAAAAGAAATCTATATATGAACCTGTAACAAAGATAAATAAAATAGGATATTTTGGGGATTATAATTCAGATATTAGAGATATTATGCCATTGTATAATGCTATAAAGGATTCTGATTATGAATTAGTGATTTGTGGAAATTCAGATTTAAAACTTAAATCTAAAAGCAACATAAACATAAATGGTAGAGTTTCTTTTGATAAAGTTAAAGAATTTGAAAAAGAAGTCGATTTATTAGTACATATATCTAACAGCTCTGGAACGCAGATACCAGGTAAAATATATCAGTATATGGGAACCAATAAGCCTATACTTTTTGTGTTAGATGGACCTAAAGAATGTTTTTTAAAAGTTTTTGAACCTTTTAATCGAGTTATGTTTTGTGAAAATAAGAAGGAAGATATTATAAAAACGATTAAGAGGTTTAATAATGGAGATTTTGATTTGGAAATAGAACCAGTTAAGGAGTTTGATAATAAAAATTTAGCAATTAAGTTACTAGATTATATAATGTAATGAGTGAAAATAATGATAATAACAAAATAAATAAGTTACTTTTGAAATAAGATGAAATCATTCATATATTATAAATATCTGTAATAAAACAGATTATATGTCGTATCAGAAAAGGGTGAGAGTAATAACTATGGAGAAATCATTGAATAAATTAAACGATAATGTTAACAAAAGACATTATTTTTTTACCTACTTAATATGCTTTGTTTTTTTATATGCGTTATTTGTTCCATCAAGAATTAAATCTTTATTATCATTTAATGTTGAAGAAATATCTACCACAAATGAGATTTGGATTGTATTATTAGTTTATGTGCTATTATCTTTAATAAGAAAATTTGATATAAGTTCGCCTTTACAAAATAAAAACAAACCTTTTTTGATAATAATATATACATATATATTAATTATTATAGTTGGTGGATTTAATATTGTATCTATATCTCAATATATTTATGCAAGTTTACTTTTTTTAACTCCATTACTTATTTTTTTTACTATATCTTATTGCAGTTGTAAAGATATTCGACTTTTATTAAAAGTATTTATAGTTGCATGTTTAATATATTCGATTTTTTCGATTGTTTTATCAATGAGTTATACTTTCTTTGTAGGGTTAATAGGTGATTATTTAGACCAACACCATAACTATTCGCAATTTAGAGCAAATACGATGCTTGGTTCTAGTATTACAGTTAGCTATTATTTTAATATGACATTACCATTATGTTTTTATATGTTTTATAATAGCAAAGAGAAAAAGTGGAGAACAATTTCTGCTTTAACAATTTCCACTAATATCGCTGCTACGTTCATACTTTTGTCACGTGCAGCTGTTCTTTGTACTATTTTCATAGTTTTATTCAATATATTTTTTATGAAAAATAATAAGAATAAATTTAAGGCAAGATTAATACTAGCTTTATTACTTTTATTAGTTAGTATTTTTACTATTAAAAATTATGATTTATCACGTTTAGCACTTGGAATAAATAGAGTGGAAAGTTCTGTAGCTTTGAGGTTAACATCAGGAAAATTGGGACTACATATATTCACAAAGTATCCTTTTTGGGGTTCAGGTATGGGCAGATATTTTAAAAGAGCATATACAGATAATGCTAGATATATTATTGTTGACGGTATGACTGGATTAATTGATCCTCATAATATGTATATTCTTATTTTAAGTGAAATGGGTATGATTGGATTTATTGTAACGATGGTTATGTTTTTATTACTTTTTAATAGGTTTTTAAGAATAAAAGAAAAGGCATTAAGTAAAACAGCATGCTTAACTCTTTTTGCGTTTTTGTTAGATGCAATGGGAGGTTCGCATTTATTTATTTCAATAAGTTTTTCTACATTATTTTGGACTTATATGGGAGTGTTTAACAATATATATTTAAAAGGTTAAAATTATATTAAATAGTATGGCTTAGTAATACTTCAGTTTTAAAATATACTAACTATTTTAATTTTCTTAATTATAAAGTGTATTATGAATACTAGAATTAATTAAAGTGTAAAAGTTAAAGTATTTATATAATATATTATACAATTCTAAATATAAGAGCTTATAAAATTTTCCTAAATATCTTAAAAAATCAATTAGTGAAATTTTATAATATAGAAATAATAAATCGCTAATTAAATAAATTTGGAAAAGAGGTTAAGTTTATGGGAAAGATTAATGTTATAGGTCTGGGATATATAGGATTGCCAACTGCACTTATCCTTGCTTCTCATGGGGCTGATGTAATTGGTACTGATTATAATGTAGAATTAGTTAATAAATTAGGGAATAGACAATTGACTTTTGATGAAGAAGGTCTTGAAGAAATTTTTGGCCAAGCAGTGGAAAAAGGAATCAAATTTACAAGGGAATATATTAGTACAGATACTTATATAGTATGTGTCCCTACACCATATGATAAGAATAATAAAAAAATTAATCCTGAATATTTGATTTCAGCAATTAATAGCATTATGAAAGTATGCTCAAAAGGGGCTATTATTGTCATAGAATCTACAGTATCTCCAGGAACAATTGATAGGCATATACGTTCTGTTATAGCAGAAAATGGTTTTGAAATTGGTGAGGATATACATTTAGTACATGCTCCTGAGAGGATTATTCCAGGGAATATGATTAATGAATTAAAATATAATTCAAGAACTATAGGTACTGATAATAAAGAAATAGGAGAAAAGATACGGTTGTTATACTCTTCATTTTGTGAAGGAGAAATAATATTAACTGATATTAGAACAGCTGAAATGACGAAAGTAGTAGAAAATACTTATAGGGATATAAATATAGCTTTTGCAAATGAATTAGCTAAAATTTGTCGTTCAGATAATATGGATGTATATGAAATTATTAGGATTGCAAATATGCATCCTCGTGTTAATGTTTTACAGCCAGGACCAGGTGTTGGGGGACATTGTATATCTGTTGATCCTTGGTTTTTAGTAGGAGATTATCCAGGGCTTGCAAATATTATTCTTGCGGCTAGAAAAATTAATGATTCTATGCCTGAATTTGTACTTAACAGGATACATAATATTATGAAAGAAAATGATATAAAAGAAGTTGAAAAAGTGGGACTATATGGATTAACGTATAAGGAAGATGTTGATGACTTAAGAAATAGTCCAACATTGCAACTTTTAGAAAATATGAAAAGACATCTTGCTAGTGGAATTAAAGTTTATGATCCGTTAATAAAAAGATCAATTGTAGATAATCAATATTTTAATTTTGATCAGTTTTTAAATGATGTTGATATTATTGTTATTTTAATTTCTCATACTCATATTAAAGAAAATATGGATAAAATAAAAAATAAAATAATATTTGATACAAAAAATATATGTAATTTTGAAGGAGTATATAAGTTATAAAATATAATTTTTTATATATTTAGGGAGTGAAATAGATGACCAAAATCAAAGTGTTAACCATATTTGGGACAAGGCCTGAAGCTATAAAAATGGCACCACTTGTTAAAGAATTAGAAAAAGAATCTAAAATGGAAAGTTATGTTTGTGTTACTGCTCAGCACAGGGAAATGCTAGATCAAGTATTAGAAATCTTTGATATAGAACCTGACTATGATTTGGATATTATGCAGCAAAAGCAAAATCTTACTACTATTACTATCAACGCTTTAAAAGGACTAAGTAAAGTTATAAGTAAATTAAAACCAGATATTGTGCTTGTACATGGAGATACATCAACTACATTTGTAGGAGCACTAGCTGCGTTTTATAATGAAGTTTCAGTAGGGCATGTGGAAGCAGGACTTCGTACGTATGATAAGTACTCACCATATCCTGAGGAAATGAATAGAGTACTTACTGGAAATATTGCAGAAATGCACTTTGCTCCAACTATTAAAAACAAACAAAATCTTATTAAAGAAAATATTACAAAAGGTATTTACATAACTGGTAATACTGTAATAGATGCAATAAATCATACAGTGAAGCCAGAATATGTTTTTAAAAATCCTCAACTAAGAGATATCGATTTTTCAAATGGAAAATATATTTTAATGACAGCACATAGAAGAGAAAATCTTGGGAAACCACTTGAAAATATTTGTAGAGCAGTGAAAAGACTTGTACAAGATTTTGCTAATTTAAATATTATTTATCCTGTGCATTTAAATCCTAAAGTTAGAGGGATAGTAAATTCAATTTTAGGGGAAACAGAAAGGATTCATTTAATAGATCCAGTTGATGTTCAAGACATGCATAATTTAATGGAAAGATGCTACATGGTAATGAGTGATTCAGGAGGATTACAAGAAGAAGCACCTTCACTTGGTAAGCCAGTATTAGTGCTAAGAACTGAAACAGAAAGGCCAGAGGCAATAGAAGCTGGAACTGTGAAATTAGCTGGGGTTATTGAAGATGATATTTATAACATAGCTAGTGAACTTTTAATAAACAAAAATTTATATCAAGCAATGGCTAAAGCTGTAAATCCTTATGGCGATGGAAAAGCTTCTAAAAGAATAGTTAAGGCTATATTACATAGGTTTGAATTAGGAGAAAGCCCAGAAGAATTTGATGTATAAAATGAGGTAAGTTAAATGAAAAAAACAGCAGTTTTATTAATGATAATAACAATAATTTCAAAAATATTTGGTTTTATTAGAGATGTAACATTATCATATTTCTATGGTACATCTAGTATATCCGATGCTTATTTAATATCCCAAGTAATACCTACGGTTATATTTTCATTTATTGGCACTGCTATAACTACAGGTTATATACCTTTATTTAGTGATATAGAAAAAAAGTATGGAGAAAAAGAAAGTAATAAATTCACAAATAATCTTGTAAACTTATTAATTATTTTATGTACTATTATAGTTGTTTTAGGACTTTTATTTACGGAACAAATAGTAAAGTTATTTGCATCAGGATTTGAGGGGGAGACGTTAGCTCTAGCAATCCAATTTACAAAAATAAGTATATTAGGTATATATTTTACAGGCGTTTTATCTATTTTTAGTGGTTTTCTTCAAATAAAAGGCAATTATACTATACCAGCACTTGCTGGTTTTCCAATGAATTTTTTTATAGTATTATCTATATTTTTAAGCTCGAAAACAAATATATTAGTATTGGCGATGGGAAGTGTTATAGCTACTATTTCTCAATTAGTTTTTCTAATACCTTTTATACATAAAGAAGGATATAAATATAATCTTGTATTGAACGTAAAAGATAAATATATTAGAAGAATGATGTATTTAGTGTTGCCAGTGATTATAGGTGTATCTGTAAATCAAATAAATACTCTTGTAGATAAAACCATAGCTTCGAATATTTCGGTAGGTGGTATTTCTGCACTAAACTATTCTTTTAGGCTTATTGGATTTGTACAAGGATTATTTGTTACAACGATATCTACAGTTATGTATCCTATGATATCAAAAATGGCTGTGGAAAATAATATAAAGGGACTTAAAAGAACAATATCAGAAGCTATTAATTCAATTAGTCTGCTGGTTGTTCCTGCAACAATAGGAGCTATGTTTTTTGCTGAACCAGTAGTTAAGCTTTTATTTGGTAGAGGGGCCTTTGATTCACAAGCTATATCTATGACTTCAAATGCATTATTTTTCTATTCAATTGGAATGATAGGGTTTGGATTAAGAGATATACTATCAAGAGCTTTCTATTCTTTACAAGAAACTAAAACACCTATGATTAATGGAATTATAGGTGTAATTATAAATATTATTTTAAATTTACTACTATCAAAGTATATAGGTATAGGTGGGCTTGCCTTAGCAACTAGTATATCAGCTATATTCTGTACGGTACTATTATTTATAAGCTTTAGAAAGAAAGTAGGTTCATTTGGTATGAAGAATATAACCATTTCATCTATAAAAATCCTATGTGCATCATTGGTTATGGGAGCCATAGCTAAAATATCATATAATATTTTATTTAAGTATATAGGTGCTAATTTATCATTGATAGTAGCAATAATTATAGGAGCAGTAATTTATTTTATTATAATTTACTTTATGTCAATTGAGCAGATAGATAGCATGATAATGGCAGTGAAGAAAAAATTGAAGAGAAGTATAGATAATGAATAGAACAATTATATTATTGCTAGTCTTAATTTTTATATTATCAGCCTAAATAATATACAAATCCAATGCATTAAACAAGGAAATAGTTAAAGAAATTGTGAAAACTTGGGAGAGTGAAATAGTATGAGTAATACTTCAAAAGGGAGAAGGAAAAAGGGCATAAGTTTTGGATTTTAACTTTAGTAAATTTAATTAAAGTATATTGCTTTATCAAAGGAAATTAGAAAGTATGACTCTAGTGTTGGCAATACCAGATGGTTGTTACTACTTAAGAAAGATGATTATAGTGAAATTAAGATAGATAAGGTTGATGAACTTAAAACAGCAGATTTAAGTTTTGGCCAAATAATGGACCATGGCGGGATGCTATTGATATAGATGAAAAATGTTGTATTCTCTTATAATGAATTTATAGTGAATATAATTAAATATTTTGGGGATCTTGTCGATAATAAATTAAGGAAGCTTAAGATGTTGATACAAGAGCTAGGTGTAATAATGTTATTATTTATTGTATTTGTTGGTACCATATGATAAATTCTATTATGAAGGTTTGGATATATAAA
Organism: Anaerosalibacter massiliensis; assembly: GCA_000751555.1. Classification (GTDB taxonomy): domain Bacteria; phylum Bacillota; class Clostridia; order Tissierellales; family Sporanaerobacteraceae; genus Anaerosalibacter; species Anaerosalibacter massiliensis. The sequence continues at coordinate 215,878 of CCEZ01000075.1, forward strand.
ACTTGTCGAGAAATGTTTTAATTTTGTTAGAGGAAATGCTATGTATTTGTAGAATAAAGATAAAATAGGAAAAATCATGTAGAAAAAGAGAATAAAACAATGATTTTGTAACAATTCGCCAAATATAAGATGTTATATTTTGAGAAGTATAGAGGTGATACAGATGTTTGCTAATGTAGATAAGTTTGAAACATTTCTGAAAGACACAGATAAAAAACCTTATTATAAAATATTTTGTGAGGCATTAAGAGCTGGGATTGAAGAAAAGGAATTGCCAAGACATTATTTTAGTAAATTACTTTATAGAAAAGATGTGAGCAATTATTTAGATTATGTTGGTTCATTTCGAGGAGTGAAAATTGCTAAAAGTTTAAATAAAAAGGATGATAGTGCAGCAGATATTTTAACAAATAAGTTATTTTTTGATTACTTTTTTAAAAATAAAGAGGTCAAGATTCCAAAAACAATTGGTTATAATATTAAAAATGTTTTTTATAACGATAATGAGAATATAGAGGTTAGAGATAAAGAAGAATTTGTTCAACTAATGAAAAGATGGAATCCTAGTAGTCATGTGTTCTGTAAACCAATAAAGGGTATGCAAGGACAAAACTGTTATAAACTTAGGACTAATTCTGATAACTATATGATTGAAAATGAAAAATTTCAGAGTATAATAAATAATGATTATGTTTATCAAGAAGTCATAAAACAACATAGTAAAATAAATGAAATTTATGAAAATGCGGTAAATCCATTGCGAATAATTACATATTTAGATGATAATAATCTGCATTATGTATCTTCTTTTATGACTTTTGGTATAGGTAAAAAAGATGTATCAAATAACAGTTCAGGTGGACTATTTATACCCGTTGATTTAAGTAAAGGAAAACTAAAGGGAAAAGCTATTCAATATCTTGAATATGGTGGATTACAATGTACTAATCATCCGGATAGCGGAATTAAGTTTGATGGATTTAAGATACCATTTTTCGAAGAATCTCTTGAAATGATTAAGAAAGCAATTGAGTATTTACCAATAAAACTTTCTGGATGGGATATTGCAATAACAGAAGATGGACCTTGTATAATAGAGGGAAACGAGTTTCCCTCTATGGCTTCTATGGATATAGGTTATGGAGGATTGAAGAACCATCCTATTTTAGGTGAAATAATTAAAAAGTTCTAATAATCAGTTATGTATTTTTTGTCTAATATAAGTTGTTAAAAAGATTAATATTTATTATACTTAGATATTTTTTACATGTATAAGTTAATTGATATATTCATTGTTAAATAAGATTTTGTTGTTTTGTCTTACTATTTCTAAACAGCTGAATATAAAAAAGTAAGACAAGCTATAAAATCTTATTATATAAATAAAATATATAAGTAATTTGTTAGGAGGTGTATATTACAATTCAATTTTTAAATATTAAAGCATAAAAAATAAATATAGGTACTTTTTTAAAATTAATAGTTTGTCAAAAAAAGTGCGAAGCTTTAAAAGGAGAAAGGAATTATGAAAAAAAAATTATCATTAATTGTTTCATTAATTGCCATCATGATTATATCTTCTGTAATGCCAGTAGATGCTTCAAGTGAAATAGATGATACAGAAGCCATCAGATTTGAAATTAATAAACAAGAATTGTCAGAAGGCGATACTTTTACTTTACAAGCTAATATAGTTGATGATTCTTTAGATATTGATAAACTTGTAGTTAAATACAGGTTGGAAAATACAGATGATATTAAAGATTTAGAATTAGTCTATAATCCTGACAAAGAATTGTGGGAATTAGATTTGGAGATTAATAAAGATTGGCAAGATGGAGTATGGAAATTACACAAAGTAAAATATTCTCTTTCAGAAGATGAAAGTTATCAAAAGTTAGAATGGCAGGAGCATTTTACTAACGGGGATTTTATTGTAAACAAGATTACTGAACCAACTGCATCTACAGAAGAGGATACCCAAAATGTGCAATCAAATAATTCTACTGTGGAACCAAAAAATATAGAAGAAGTAAGTTTAGCAGCATATAATAAAATTCAAACATTAAGTAATAGTTTATATTATGAAACTTATTACAATAAAACCCTAGAAGAAATTTTAGATACCCAAATGACTAAAGGTCCACAAACAGATCTATATGATGGTAGATGGAAGAACGCAAAACGAGAAGATGTAGAATATTATTTAAACCCTGAAAATTTTTTGCAATTTAATTCAACTATAGGTTCAAATGAAAATAAGATAGTAGAAGTAACAGCTGATATACTAAATGTAAGGGAAAGACCAAGTACAACTAGTACAGTAATAACTCAAGTAAAAAAAGGAAGTAAATATACAGTATTAGCTAAATCTAATGACTGGTATAAGATAAATGCTAATGGAAAAACTGGCTGGATTAGCGGTAATTATATTATAGCAACAAGTAATATAAGATATATTAATTCCGTTCAAGTAATGGTTGATGTGTTAAATGTAAGGGAAAAACCAACTATAGAAAGTTCTAGAATATCTCAGGTAAAAAATGGTGATGTATATATTGTACTAGATGAGTCTGATGGATGGTGCAAAATAAATAATAATGGTAAAATAGGATGGATTTCTGGTAACTATGTTCAGTTAGTAAATAATGTTCCACGTGATATGTATCAATTTTTAGTTTTGTCAGGTCCATCAGGTGTTAGCGCAGATGATTTAAATAATGCACTAAGAGGAAAAGGTATACTAGCAGGAAAAGGACAAGCTTTTATAGAGGCAGGGAAACAACATAATGTTAATGAGTTATATCTATTATCTCATGCATTTTTGGAAACTGGAAATGGAACATCAAAATTAGCCACAGGAATACTAGTAGACAAAGTAGATGGTAAGGCAGTCACACCAAGAGTAGTATATAATATGTTTGGAATTGGTGCAGCTGATAAAGATCCTTTAAGATTAGGTGCAGAGTATGCATATAAAGAAGGATGGTTTACACCAGAAGCAGCTATTATAGGAGGAGCAAAATTTATATCTAAATCTTATATAAATAATCCTAATTATCAACAAGATACTTTATATAAGATGAGATGGAACCCTATAAGTCCAGGTTCTCATCAATATGCTACTGATATTGGTTGGGCAGTTAAACAAACAAGAAATATAGATATTATGGTGGAAATATATGCTCAATCTAGTAGTGCTAATTTAAAGTTTGATATACCTAAATATGGTGGTTATGTTGAAGAAGTAGATGAAGAAGAAGATAATACTCCAAAAATTAGTACAATTGAAGTAGTAGCCGATGTATTAAATGTAAGAGAGAAAGCAAGTACATCTAGTACAAGAATAACCCAAGTAAAAAAAGGAAGTAAATATACAGTATTAGCTGAATCCAATGGTTGGTATAAGATAAGTGCTAATGGAAAAACTGGCTGGGTATATGGAGAGCATGTAAAAGAAGCAAAAGAAGAAGATAATACTCCAAAAATTAGTACAATTGAAGTAGTAGC
>CCEZ01000076.1 GCA_000751555.1 Anaerosalibacter massiliensis
CAGTTATGAAACAGCCCCTTGCTTCTCATATAAAAACCTCTACTCCTCCTATTTAAATATTCTTCTATATAATCTACTTTTTCTATTAATTCTTCTATTTTTTCTTCTATTTTTTCTATTCTTTTTATTTCTTCATTTTCTTCTTTTATATCTTTTAAAACTGGTATATCACATTGCTTCCCTTTTTTTTTAATGGTATTTCTGTAGTGTTTTCTAAAGGTCCAAATCCTATAAAAGAAATTTCTGGGTATATTTTTCCGAAATAATAATTAAAATTCTTTTTATTTTTTCCATCTAAATATTCACAATATTTATATCTAACAGTATCAACTTCTTTTGATTTCCTCCAAAGATATATAGGACTCCAGTTTTCACCACCATCTTCACTATATCTACTTAAAATATTTTCATATTCTAGCCATATTAACCACAACTTATTCTCAAAATAAACAAAAGTGGGATAGGAACAATTTTCTACATTAGACAATACCATTTCTTTTTCCATTATTACTTCATCTCCATATATATTAAATCTCTCATATTTTATAACTAGATTCTTCTCAATATACTGACTATATGTTAAATGTAAAACATTGTTTACTAATATACTGTCCATATACAATTTTTCTTCATCATTATTGCTGATTTTTATTCTATCAGACCACTTTTCATCTCCATTTATAAACTTTTTCATATATATATTTTCCACATTAGAAAAATCATAATATATTATGGCTATTTCATCTTCTAAATACTCTATATTAAAAAAATTTAGTATTTTTGATACTTTTATTTCATCTATAGTGCTTGTATACCAATTATAATTATCATAATAATGATGATATAATCTATATTTTTTGTCTTTTTCACTTAATAGTATATTATAAAATATATGTATCTCTTCCCCATCTAATATAAGAGTTAAGTCATATACATAGGGTATTGGTTCTATTGTTAGACATATGGAATCTATTTCTTCTTCAGATATAATTGTTAAGAATAAATCTCTGTAATTATTTTGATAAACTAAATATATATATCCATCTTCTCCTATTGCTATATCATATTCTTCTAAAGCATCTGATGTTATTTTCTTTTCAATTGTATCTTTAGTAATATTATTATAATAATTATATATTATTTTTCTATCTTTTGATTGGAAAATATAAATATTATCTAATCTATCTTTAGCTATGGAAATTTTTTCATTATAAAAGGTCATGATTACACCACCTAAAAAGTTCTTTATATATATTTATTGCTATTTAAATTAAATATGCAAATCATCTAAAAAATGTAACAGTTCTTTATTGAAAAGAATATATTAACATTGAAAGGAGAATTTCATATTAGTGAAAGGGGGAAAACAATGAATTCTGAGTTTAGAGATATAAAATCCGATTCTATAGATTTAGGAATTACAGATAGATGTTGTAAGGGTAATACTGGTTGTGAATGGGATGGTACTTTAAGAAGAGTTAGAACTGAACCTATTTTCATACAGAAAGTATATGATGCTACACTAGTTAATCTTCAAGCTCTTAGAACAATAACTCATCAGCATTTCACTCCAACTTTAAGTAAAAATGGAAGAATTGTTAAAGTTTTAGATGTAAGATGTAGAAAATTTTTCAATCCTGATAATATAAATGATCCACGTAATTTAAAAGTAGATCCAGATACAGTTATATCTGGAGGAAGCTTTGTCAAAGATGGAAAAGGTAATCCAGTTAAAGTTGTAGGTCCTAGTGGACTAAAGGATGAAAAGTTAATATTTGCAGATACTTCAGAATGTGACAGAAAAAGTAAAGGAACACCCATTTTTGGTACTCAAACAGTAAAAATATCTGGAGATGTTATAGTTGAAATTGATGTTTTAGTATCTGATGGTCATAGAAGAAAACAAAAAATAACTTTAACTAGTAAAGTTCCAATTGCACCTGTAACTAATCCAATAGTTATGACTAATTTCTTTGAACTTTGCATACCATCAGTATTTAATTCAGCTTTCTTACCTAGATTTGCAGAGTTCTGCAATGTAAATTGTGAAGCTAGAATTGCTACTAATAGTATTATGAGAGATATAATTATAGATCCTTGTACTGGTAAAGTTAAAGTTAATTTAATTATAGCTATATGTATAACTTGTGAAAAGAAAATAGTAGTTCCAGTACAACTTTGTGTACTATCTACTGGATTCCCAGTATTGTCACCAGAGATTTCTCCTATTTGTAATACTTTCCCAAGCCTATTCCCTAAACAAATAGATGAATCTAATAGATACTATGATGATATTAGAGAATCTTCTGAAGAAGAAATAAATAGTGAAGAAATTGAAGATGAAAAATTTGATGAGTTAGAAAAATATGAGGAATTTGAAGAAGAATAAAATATTCCCCAGTTCAAAAGATAATTTTCCTTTAAACTGGGGTTTTTTATATGGTATCAATTAAACTAAGCTAATTTAGTTTTATCTTTTATAGCATTTGTCCATTTGCCGCATTTATCTCCATATCGTGCTAATATATTTTGATCTTCTTGAATTTCAATTATCTCACATAAATTTGCACAATCATTACATTCTATTCCCTTTACTTTATAATTTATATCTGAAATATTTAGACCTTTAAAACTGGTAGATTTTTTTCTTTTAGCTTCTGCTTTTGCCAATAATGAAACACCTACTGCTCCCATAACATCAAAATTTTCTGGAATAAATACTTCCTGTTTTAAAGTCTCCTCAAATGCTCTTTTAATACCTTCATTAGCTGCCACTCCACCTTGAAAAGCTATAGGACCAAGTATTTCCTTGCCTTTTCCTACATTATTCAAATAATTCCTAACTAATGCCTGACAAAGTCCCCATATTATATCCTCTTGGTTATGTCCAAGTTGTTGTTTATGAATCATATCTGACTCTGCAAATACTGCACATCTTCCTGCAATTCTAACTGGATTATCAGACCTTAGTGCAGTTTTTCCAAACTGTTCTATAGGCACACCCAATCTAAAAGCTTGCCTATCTAAAAACGAACCAGTACCTGCTGCACAAACTGTATTCATAGCAAAATCAACTACTATACCATCTCTAATAATAATTATTTTGGAATCTTGCCCACCAATTTCAATTATAGTTTTTATATTGGGCATAAAATCTAGAGCTGATACTGCATGACATGTTATCTCATTTTTAACTACATCTGAACCTAATATTAAACCAGCTAATTGTCTACCACTTCCGGTTGTGCCTACTCCACTTATATTAATGTCACCTAATTCTTTCCTTATATCATGTAATCCTTCTTTTAATATATCAATTGGTTTACCTTGGGTTCTCAAATATTTTTTCCATACTATATTATCTTCTTCATCTAAAATAACTATATTAGTACTCACCGAACCTACATCAACACCCATGTAAAAATCTGCCATTTTGCTTTTCCTCCCTTTTTCTTTCAAGTAAATCTACAAAGGCTTCTAACCTAGTCATATAGCCTGCTTCCCCTGTCATTTCATCTACTATTAATGTCATTATTGGAATATTATAATCATTTTGTACTGTAGGCAAAATACTTTTAGCCACTATTTCAGGCATACAATTTAAAGGAAGTAGTTGTATCACTCCATCAAATCCTTTTTTAGCATAATATATAGCACTTCCCACTGTTTCCCTTCCATGTCCTCCTACTAAAGTAGGTATATAAGGCTTCGCTAATTTGTACTTTTCATTTTCCTCTTTAGAACCAAAAGGGAAATTGCTTACATGGTGCTCTACCCATTTAGTAGGTGTCAATGATTTTTCTACAAGTACCCCCATGTGTCCTAGTTTTCTTTCAATTTCCAAGTTAACAGAAGGTTCAATAATAGTATATATTTCTCCTATAATACCTACTTTTATAGGGTTTTTATTTTTATCTATTTTTACAGCTTTAAGAGAATCTTCCACCTGGTCCATAAGCTTTAACATAGGCTCTCCACCAACAGTAATTTCTACTTTTTTATAATAATCCTCCATTATTTCATCTACTAAATAACTATTAAAAGCATAAGCTCTTTTTTCATTAGCAAGCTGTGTCAAATAGTCTGATTTTTTTATAAGCTTCCATCCTAAATCTCCTGCTTTTATTAACTTCCTATAACTTTTTACATTTAAAGCTCTAGAGATATTATTTTTAAGCTCTCTTACTCCTTCATATATTGGATCAAAAACTATAAATTCTACTTCATAGCCTAAGTCATCTAATATACTCTGCTCTAGTACTGAATAGTATCCAAATCTACAAGGGCCACAGCTACCAGTTATTAGTATAGTATCTGCACCTTTTTCTATACTTTCAATATAATTGCCTATATTTATTTTAAATGGCAAACACATAGTTTCTGGAGAATATTTAGTACCTAACTCAAGAGTTCTCTTGCTACATCTTGGAGGTGGAATCACTTCTTGGCCTAGTTCTTCTAAAAAAGCTTTTCCAGCTATATAAACATTACCTAAATGCGGAAATGTTATTTTCATCTTTATTCCTCCATTTCATCATATCTATAAAAGCTTCAATTCTAGTATTTATACCTGCTTCCCCTGTCTGTTCATCTAAGGTCAATAATGTGAAAGGCATTCCATTAGATATAGCTTTCCTCTCTACCAAATCTATAAGTATAGAATCCATTCCACATCCAAAAGATGATAAATAAATAATTCCATCTATTTTTCTCTTCTCAATTAAACTGAAAGCTGAACCTACTATTCTTTTCCCATGGGTCCAAAACATTCTTTTAGGTAGTTTACTAGAATATTTATTTATTTCTTCTTTACTTATCATTTCTGGGGTAATAATTTTTACATTATTTTTCATCAGTTTAGAAATCAAGTTCATATTTAAATATTCATCATATACTACATAAGGATGACCTAAAATCATTATAGTTAGTTCATGACTACTAGAACTATAATTTATATCCTTAAATGCCTTATTGTACATTTTGATTGCTTCTATAGGTACTACCCCTTTATTTAATAAATATATATACCTTTCATAGGATTTTTTTGCCTTGGTATAAGAACTTCTTATCTCCCATAAATCCTTTTCTAAATATTTACCAGTTTCATATACTGATTTTTTATATCCAATATTAGACTTTCTCAAATTTATCCTAGTATCTATTATTTGAGGTACATTTTTAACAGAATATTTAACCATATCTGGAAGACCTAAAACTTTGGGACAACAATATTCCATCCTTTCTATACTCATTATTCTAGGTATAAATATATAATCAACATTATCCCTTAATTTTTCTACATGACCATGAAATATTTTTACTGGTAAACAAGCTTCATCTACACAAGAAAAAATCCCAGCATTTAAAACTTCTTTATTAGTCTTTGGAGATACTACTGTTTCAATACCAAGCCCTTCAAAAAATTCTTTCCAAAATGGATAATAATCATAAAAAAACATTCCTCTAGGAATACCAATTTTACACATAATATTATCCCTCCAATCATCATTAGTATATTATTGACATATTGAAGGGATAATATAACTTTTATAATTTTATTTTTTCATATCCATTAGATAGTATAAACTATTGATTGCAATAAGTATTTCGTTATTACTTGTTGTTCTCTGATCTAATGAATTCTTGATATAATCCATAAAATCCTCTGGACTTTCAAAAGGAAATTCCATTATAGATAATAGTCTTTTCATTCTAAGCTTTCTTTCAATATTTGACATTAGAGATATGGACCTATTAATATATTGAATAAAATTTGAAAGAACTTCTTTCAAATAACTTTTTTCTACTGGCTTTATAAAACTTTCTTCATCTAATAATAGTATCTCTTCATCTTCAAAAATTATATCATTGTAGAAAGTTAAAACTTTCTTTGTAAATAATAGTTCTTTATTTAATTCTTCATCTACAATTTCAGTTCTTTTAATAGCCTCATTTCCAATTTCCTCTAAAAATTCATTTGTTTTGAATAGGTCTTTTTCTAAAGTGGAAATTTCACTATTTAACTTTTTTCTTACTTCTTTATATGAAATTTTTCCGAAAGAGTCAATAGATTTTTTACATTCACTAATAAGTTTGCCGTTTAATACACTATCTTTTATTAAATGACTAGTCAAAAATACTACTATTAATTTATTGGTTAATATTCCTAAGTTAGTGATAAAAAAGTCTATTTCTTCTACTTCTTCTAAAAGTACTTTAGATTTTTCCAAAGCCTTCTTAGTTTCCTCTAAATTTAATTCTTTAAAATTATTTTGTTTAATATCTTGAGTTTTCCTAAAATATTTATCAAACTTTGTTCCATAACTAGGTTCCATAGAACCATCAAATATTCTTTTATATTCTCTAATTTGATGATCTACATATTCTTTAGGATATTGAATTAAATTTCTTTTAAGAGAAATTTCTACTATCTCTAAAAATCTTGCTTTTGTCATTCTAAAAGGTAGAATCCTTATTATTGCAGATATTTTTTTAGAAAACAAATAATAATCTTTACTATCCTTTGCTATATAATTTGTAATATCTAAATATAATTTATTCAAAATCTCCTGATCTAATTTTCCAAAATCCTGTTTATCTTCTACCATATGCTTATTAAAATAGTTATTGGCAAGTTCATTGATATAGGATATCTCAATGATATAAGGTTTAAGATAATTGGAAAGTTTATATAAATCTTTCCTTATATTTTTTATTTTTTCTAAATTATCTTCTTGATTTTTTATACTATCATCTAAATCATAAACTAATTTTAATAAACTATTATAATGGCTATATAATTTCTCCTGTTCTTCTTTTGATTCAATTTTTTCTATGATCTTAGATTTCTCCATTAATTTCATAGATTCTAAACTGCCATAAAAACTATCATATATAGACATTATTCCAATTTTTCTAAGTTGCTCATTGTTTATACTTCTCATGATTTCTGTTATCTCTTCATTTGATAGCTCTTCTACATTATCATTATCCATATCATTACTCCTTTCAGAACATTTTACCAAGAAGATATATTGCTATCTGCTCTAGGTTCAGTACCTCCAATAAAAGTTTCATCTTCCCTTAATATAATTTGTCCTCTTCCAAAACTTCCAATATCCTCTGAGTATTTAACTTCATGTCCTAATTCAGTTAGTTTTCTCACCATGTATTCTGAAAAATTTGGCTCTACCAATATTTCTTTATTTCCAATCCATTGCCAACGTGGACGGTCTAAAGCTTCTTGTGGATTGTGGTTGAAATCTATTAAATTAGTTAGAACTTGAACATGGCCTTGAGGTTGCATATATTTTCCCATTACTCCAAAAGAACCAATGGCTCTATCTCTTTTAGTTATAAATCCTGGTATAATAGTATGATAAGTCTTTTTGCCTGGTTCTAAACAATTAGCTGCTAAACTATCTAGTGAAAAACTATAACCTCTATTATGTAAATTAATACCCGTATCAGGAACTACAAGCCCAGAACCAAAATCCATAAAATTACTTTGAATATAGCTTACCATATTACCTTCACTATCTGCAGTAGCTAAATAAACTGTTCCACCTAAATTAGGATTGCCATACTTAGGTTGAATTGCCTTGTTTTTTATAAGTTTAGCTCTTTCGTATGCATATTCTTCTGACAATAAACTACTAGTAGATACCTTCATTTTATCATGATCTGTAATATATTTTAAACCATCTTCATAAGCTAATTTCATAGCTTCCATAATTATATGCTGTGAAGAAACTTTTCCATACTCTAATTCAAAATTTTTTAATATATTTAATGCCATTAAAACCACTATTCCATGAGTATTAGGTGGCAATTCCCATACATCATATCCTCTATAATTTATACTAATTGGATTAACCCATTCTGAACTAAATCCTAGTAAATCTTCTTTGTTTAAATATCCATTGTACTTTTTAGAAAATTTATCAATTTTTTCAGCTATATCACCTTCATAAAAAGATAGACATTCACTTTCTCCTAACTCTATCAAGGTTCTGCCCATTTTTCTACTTCTCCACAAACTACCTGGTTTAGGTGGTTTACCATCTATAGTAAAAGTTTTAAACCATTCTTTATATTCTTCCCCTTTTAATATTTTCTTAAAAGTTTCAAAAGCTATTTGCCAATTTTGAGATACTATTGGTGAAACTGGATAGCCTTCTACTGCATAAGATATAGCAGGATTCAAAGCTTCTTTTATGGAAATATTTCCAAACCTTTTAGATAGCTCTCTCCAAGCATAGGGAACCCCCGGTACTGTAACAGGAATAAAACCACGAGCAGGCATCTCTTTATATCCACTATTTTTTAATTTTTCAATAGTTATGTTTTTTGGTGCAGGTCCACTAGAATTTAAGCCATATATATTGTTTTTATGCCATACAATAGCAAAAGCATCTCCCCCTATACCATTTGAAGTAGGTTCTACTACTGTAAGACATGCAGCTGCTGCTATGGCTGCATCTATAGCATTTCCACCCTTTTTCATAACCTCTAAACCTGCTTCAGCAGCTAGTGGTTGAGAGGTTGCTACCATGCCTTTTCTAGAAAATACTGTCATTCGCTGAGATGGATACCTATTATTTAAACTATCAAATATCATCAAAATCCTCCTGTCTACATTTGATTTCATAATAAATAATATATATAATTTATAATAATTGATATACTATTTTATTATAACATGATATATGAAGGAGAATAAAGAATGGAAAAGATATATTATAATATTGACTATGATTTGAATATGGAGAAATATTTTGATAATAGCCCAGTTTGTTTCTTGGATATTGAAACTACTGGTTTTAGCAGAGCTTATGATACTGTTTACCTAGTGGGATTATTAATTTATAATAATGGTAAATATACTTTAAAACAATATTTCTTAAACTCCTCTGAAAAGGAAGATTGTATTTTAAAAACTTTAATAGAAGATATAGAAAACAGTGTACATGTTGTAACATTCAATGGAGATACTTTTGATATTCCTTTTTTAAATAGCAAATATAAAAAATATGATATTAAATATCAAATACCTAAAAATAAAAGCATAGATATTTATAGAACAATAAGAAATAACAAAGAATTACTTCCACTTAAAAGTTTCAAACTTAAATCTATTGAAAAATTTTTAGGTATTTATAGGGAAGATACTATATCTGGAAAAGATTGTATTGATCTTTATTATGACTATTTAAAAAGCAATGATTTGGAAAAAAGAAAACTCATTTTAAAACACAATTATGATGATTTATACTATCTACCTTTCGTTTTAAAAATGTTGGATATTATAGATGATAACAAAATTGTATATCTATCAAATAAAAGCTCTAATCATAAAAACAATCCAAAAATTGCAATTGAATCAATTGATTTTATTAATGATGTAATGAAAATCTATTGTAAAACAACCTCTTTTAAAAAGGATTCCTATATAGACTATGGAAACTATTATAACTTAAATTGGGATTTTAAAGAGGGGACATTATATATGGAATTTCAGATTGAAAAAGGTTTATTATCTACTGAAAAAAAATGTTTCTATATAAATCTAGATAATCTGGAATATGGAATGAATATTAAAGATTGTACAAGCTTTAATATTCCACCGAATATCATGCTATTGAAAGTAGATAAAAGATTAGCTATGGAAAATATTAAAGGTATGATCAAATATACAATAGAAAGCAAAGTAAGTATTTAAAAAAAGAGTAGAAAATTTCTACTCTTTTTTTAATGGCTGGGATGGCAGGACTCGAACCTGCGAAATGCTAGAGTCAAAGTCTAGTGCCTTACCGACTTGGCTACATCCCAATATAAAAACTAACTTTTTTTATAAAAAAATGGTGCCCAGAGGCGGAATCGAACCACCGACACGGGGATTTTCAGTCCCCTGCTCTACCGACTGAGCTATCTGGGCAATTATTGGTGGGCCTTCAGGGACTCGAACCCCGGACCTACCGGTTATGAGCCGGGCGCTCTAACCAACTGAGCTAAAGGCCCCAATTATATTTTTTATGGTGGGCCTGGGTGGACTCGAACCACCGACCTCACGCTTATCAGGCGTGCGCTCTAACCACCTGAGCTACAAGCCCATATTTAAGTTAATTTTGGTGGGCGCAATAGGGCTCGAACCTATGACCCCCTGCTTGTAAGGCAGGTGCTCTCCCAGCTGAGCTATGCGCCCCTATGCTAATATATGTAGACTGGCAGGGGTAGCAGGACTCGAACCCACGACATTCGGTTTTGGAGACCGACGTTCTACCAACTGAACTATACCCCTACAGTCAAATCCAAAAACTTATTTAAACAAGTGGTGGGCCTTCAGGGACTCGAACCCCGGACCTACCGGTTATGAGCCGGGCGCTCTAACCAACTGAGCTAAAGGCCCACAATAAATTAGAATAACTGGCGGAGAAGGAGGGATTTGAACCCTCGCGCCCCGAATAGGACCTACTCCCTTAGCAGGGGAGCCTCTTCAGCCTCTTGAGTACTTCTCCAAATAGTTATATTAATTGTGGCGGAGAGGGTGGGATTCGAACCCACGTGGGCCGTGAGACCCTAACGGTTTTCAAGACCGCCCCGTTATGACCACTTCGGTACCTCTCCAAATGGTGACCCATCGGCGATTCGAACGCCGGACTCCTTGATTAAAAGTCAAGTGCTCTGCCAACTGAGCTAATGGGTCATGTGGCTGGGATGGCAGGACTCGAACCTGCGAAATGCTAGAGTCAAAGTCTAGTGCCTTACCGACTTGGCTACATCCCAATATTATGGTGCACCTAGGAGGATTCGAACCCCCGGCACACGGATTAGAAGTCCGTTGCTCTATCCAACTGAGCTATAGGTGCATTTTCTGGAGCGGGTGAAGGGAATCGAACCCTCGCAACCAGCTTGGAAGGCTGGGGCTCTACCACTGAGCTACACCCGCATGGTGGAGGAGACTGGATTCGAACCAGTGAAGGCTGAGCCAACGGATTTACAGTCCGTCCCCTTTAGCCAACTCGGGAACTCCTCCCAACTTTGGAGCTGGTGAGAGGACTTGAACCCCCAACCTACTGATTACAAGTCAGTTGCTCTGCCAATTGAGCTACACCAGCATAAATATTTAATTTGCAAAATCTAATAACATAGTAATAAGCTTTGGCGACTCCGACGTAATAAGCTTTGGCGACTCCGACTAAGCGATTCATGCTGCAATGCCCCAAATTTTATATTTGGTGCAATTGCAGTACTCAAAAGTTTTAACTTTTGAGCTACCCTTTTATTCATAGATTTGGGTTCTCTGCTTATGCCAATTGAGCTACACCAGAATGAATATTTAATTAAAGTCATAAATAAAATTATAAATGCTAAATTAAAATTTGTCAACCTTTTTTTATAATTTTATATTTTTTATAATTTACTACCAAAGCAAAATAAATGGCGACCTGGAAGGGACTCGAACCCTCGACCTCTAGCGTGACAGGCTAGCATTCTAACCAGCTGAACTACCAGGCCATATTAATCTTATTTAAAATCTCTATATGAAAATTTGAATTTGGTGGGCGCAATAGGGCTCGAACCTATGACCCCCTGCTTGTAAGGCAGGTGCTCTCCCAGCTGAGCTATGCGCCCTGGTGACCCTACCGGGATTCGAACCCGGGATACCGCCGTGAAAGGGCGATGTCTTAACCGCTTGACCATAGGGCCATATATCTAAAGATTTAATGGTTGCGGGAGCTGGATTTGAACCAGCGACCTCCGGGTTATGAGCCCGACGAGCTACCATACTGCTCCATCCCGCGATATTATATAAATTTAAAATTATTAAATATTATGGTGCCGAGGACCGGAATCGAACCGGTACGATCTTTAAGGATCGCAGGATTTTAAGTCCTGTGCGTCTGCCAGTTCCGCCACCCCGGCAATAATATGGCTCCTAGGGTGGGACTCGAACCCACAAC
Source organism: Anaerosalibacter massiliensis (assembly GCA_000751555.1). GTDB lineage: Bacteria > Bacillota > Clostridia > Tissierellales > Sporanaerobacteraceae > Anaerosalibacter > Anaerosalibacter massiliensis. The sequence continues at coordinate 11,964 of CCEZ01000076.1, forward strand.
CTACCGGTTAACAGCCGGTTGCTCCACCATTGAGCTACCCAGGAATAGTATCTGGCAACTTCCTACTCTCCCAGAGTGT
>CCEZ01000077.1:0-4534 GCA_000751555.1 Anaerosalibacter massiliensis
CTGACTTAAATAATAATTTTTATCAGTAAAATAACTTTCATTGACTGCTAAAATCAAATGAAAATGAGGATGATAAGTATTACATTCTTTGTTATAAGTTATTTCTAAACTTCTAAAATAACCTTTAATTGATTGTTTAAAAGCTTTTCTCCTAGTCATTCGATTAAAAGAATCCGTCATATTATCCAAAGTCTTTTTTAAATCTTCTCCATAACAATTTTCAACTGTAAGAGTTAAAAATATATATCTATAGTTATAGTTTTCCTCTACATAATCCATGACTTTGGATACTTGTCCAAAAATTTTCAATGACCTTCTCCAGGAACACATTGGACATAACCTCACTTTGCAAAAATTAGCCCGATTCAACTTTTTCTCATTTACATTAAAAAAATATCTAAATTCTAAAAAGGTGCTACAATCTGCAACTCTATAGTATTTTTTTGAGCCTATTCTTCTATAGCTTTCAGCTAAATTGTTTTTTTCTAAATGTCTTTCTTTCCAATTGTTATCTTTACCACTCTTATTTACATCTTTTAGTACTTCAATTTTTTTAATATCTATGTTATAATCATTGTACAATTTAAAAATCTCCTTTCTGGTAACTTTCTATTAAAAACCAGAAGGGAACAAAAAAAAGAATATAAAATATCCCTGCTGGTTTTTAATTTTGTTGTGGTGACTAAATTATAACACAGGGATATTTTTCTGTCTATGAAATCCTAGGTATAAAAACCAAGGTTTAATTATGAGTAAACGTTGAAATATAAACCCTTACAAAGACATTAAATTAAATACTAGTTATTTCTATAGTATCAAGATAAGAAAGAACACGAAAAAAACACCTAAAAAATTAGGGTATTTTTTTATATTTTAATACCAAAAGAAAAATATTTAAATCGAAATAAACTAAAAACAAGTATTAAATATGAGTGTTAATATAATATCTAGCATTGGATCACTTCCCCTCTGTTGCCAGATTAGGTTGCGACAATATCAATATTAAAGGCTTGCATTATATTTCAGAATATTTTATGATTTAATTATAAAATCTCTATTATAAATGAAATGAGGTGAAAATTATGAAAAAAATTATTTGTTTAATTATAGTTAGTACATTTTTTTTAAGCTCTTTTAGTTTAACATTTGCTGAAACTAATTTACCATCTTCCCAAAATCAATTAATAGAAACACATAACCACAACGACACATCTGAAGAAAATATAGAACCACAATCAGCTTCAGCTGTCAAAACGATTATAGGATTATCAATGTGGGCATCTCATCGTAATTATCATACCTCATATACTAAAACAGTTATTAGACAAGGAAAAAAATACGTAGTAACATATAAAGCAGCTCCTAGATCAAAGTGTTGGTATTGCAAAATTAAATCTTATTAAAGGAGAATATTATGGACATTATAAAAAAATTTGTTATTAGATATGTAGAATATTTTATTATATTTTTCCTTGCTGATTTATTATTTGATCGTACATTTAACATTGTAGGAAATTTAAAAATTTCATTTGTTATAACAGCCATAATAATGTTATTTGGATATGTATCAAAAAAATTACCATCTTAATAAAGTCCAGGTGAAAGATTTTTCATAACATTTACTCCTAGAATGCTTGAAGTTAAAAGAAGAAAACTTCATTCAATAACAAATGGTATTACTAAGTGGAAAAATTTCACAACAAGATTTCCTCATGTTTTAAATGGTGAGGCTGATGGTAACATATACTACATAGCAAAAAAATAATCTTAATAAAAGGTTAATAGAAATTGTCTGTAAACTAAAAATATCAAAGCAAGTAGAAACACGAAAAAAAGGGGTCAAAAAAACCCCTTTTTTTTAATACCCTAAAAATTTTACATTTTTTTAGAGTGTTTTTTTATTTTAATAATCATTATTTTTTTAATTATTATTTTTTATTAGTTTTATTAGATTTTTAGATTTAAAAAAGTTGATAAGCAAAAACAACTTTTTAGTTTGTGTTAGCAAACTTTCCTTTATTTTTGTTTTTCTTTTTTTGTGGAAAAAAAGCACACACTTCATTCATGAAGTATAGTGTGTTATACTTATTGCATAAGTCATGCAATAAGAGGAGGGTTACTTATGAGTTTTTTAGTTGCAAGAATGGAAAAGATGAAATCACAAAATCTTGGAGGAATACAAAAACATAATCAAAGGGAATTTGATACTTTTAGTAATAAAGAAATTGATACAGAACGTTCTTATATGAATTTTGATTTAGTCAATCAATCAGAAATTAATTATAGAGATAGAATAATGGACATAATTCAAGAACAAAAAACAGACAAAAGAGCAATAAGAAAAGATGCTGTACTGGTAAATGAATGGATTATCACCAGTGATCAAAAGTTTTTTGAAGATATGAACCTTAAAGAAATTGAAAATTTTTTTGAAACTGCTGCTGATTTTTTTAAAAAGAGATATGGAAAACAAAATTTAGCATATGGGCAAGTTCATCTTGATGAATCTACACCTCATATGCATTTGGGTGTAGTACCAATGAAGGACGGAAAGCTACAAGCTAAAAATGTTTTTAACAGAAAAGAATTATTTGAGATACAAGAAAAACTTCCTGAACACCTTAAAGAAAATGGATTTAACTTAGAACGTGGAATACCAAACAAAGAAAGAAAAAATCTAACAGTACCAGAGTTTAAAGAAATGAAATCTAAGCTTACAGAAATGACCCAAATTGAAAAAAGCACTCTTGAAAGTATAAAAGTATTAGAAAAAGAAAAAAATTTCTTAGAAAGGCAAATAAATGAGTCTAAAGACTATTTAAAAGAGGAACACCCTCAACCAAATGTGAAGAAATTTACTCTTAAATCTACTGGTGAGGACATTTATGGACTTTCAAAGGTTGATTTTCTGCAATTAGACGCAATTCGTAAGACTTCTAATCAAGTTATATCTGAAAATGAAAGATTAGAAAATGAGAATAAAAGTTTAAAAGATAATGAGAAGCATTTAAAAGCTCATATAGATGTTTTGGAAGAAACACAAGGGGAAATATCCACTATCTTAAAAACAGCTCAAAATCATGCGTCTAAATTTTCTGAAGGGATATTAGAAAGGTCTATTACCTATGCAAAACAGTTCTCTAAAAATAAAAGTCCTGAAATAGAGAAAGAAAAAGAAAAAATACTAGAAAATATAAATGAATCACCCAATGGTTTAGCTGATTATGAGAATTGGAAAAAGAAAAATGCAGAATTCCAAAAAAGAAAAAGAAATCTTCAAATCTAGCATGAAATTTTTATAGGGGATGGAGGAAAAGAAAAACAGACCCTTACCACAAAAGTAAAAAAACTAGAAAGTTATAAGGCAGGGTTGCCCTACAAAATTTATATAAAGCACATATACCAAAAGTGGTATACCTAATCAATGTTATTCTTTAAAGAAAAGTATAATATACTTACTATAAAGTATATTATACTTCTTTAAAAGTTAATGTTAATGCTTTTACATCAATACTAAAAAATAACTGCCAAAGTTCCCGCTCGTTTTTATTAAATCAAGGTAGTATTTTTTTAAGAAAAGCACTTAAAAAAATCTCCACCTTGATTTAATAAATTTCATCTGCAATATAAAAAAATAGGCGAAGGTGACAAAGATATAAATTAAAACTTTCTTTATTCCTTCGCTATAAATATTTTAGCAGATGAAAACACTCTCTATAATTTTAAGTAATAAAAAAGAACCTGATAGGCTCAGGCTCTAAAGATATATTTATTTTGCTTTCTTTAACTTAGCAATCTCATTCCAATTACTGCTTGTTATAATCTCAACATTAGTTAAATCTTGTCTTAACTCCTCTATGGACTCTTTTAATTCTAAATGTCTATTTGCATTTTTAGGTTCTAGTTCAAGAATTAATTCTTTTATTTCTTCTTGCCCTGTTTTTAGCTCTTTTATATCATTTTTTATAGGTTCTAATTCTTCTTTTAAAAGTACTCTTATAGCTTCTAGGGTTTCTTTATCCATTTCTTTGCACCCTCCTTTATTATCTCTATTTAGAATATCATAAAAACAATAATATTATTTATTCTTCTTTATCCTCCACAACCTCAACTAACTTATAATTTTTAATTCCAACGTTCCATTGGTATCTTAAAATCACACTCATTAAATCATCTCTTAAATCTTCATCATTATCTGTATTGATTAAGTCTCCATCTTCCATATCATCTAAATTTAATTTTTTATGAACTTTTTTAAAAATAAAACCAAATGAAGTCAATCTTTTCCTATGTAATGCTAAATCTAACGTTTTAACAACTTCATCTGTTAACTTTTCGTTTATCTGTCCGTCCTCATTTCTAATTATAAAATCCTCGGATTTAACAGTATATTTAGCAGTTTCTGCAACAGCTTTTCCAAATTTATTATTATCATCTTTTTTTATTCTTCTAACATCAACTACTGGAGTATAATCAACTTTCAAACAATCTTTCCAGAGGTTTGTCCATTTTTTCTGACTTAAATAATAATTTT
>CCEZ01000077.1:4586-4780 GCA_000751555.1 Anaerosalibacter massiliensis
TCTCTCTTTTTTCTCCTTCTCCTTTCCCCCCCCCCCCTCCCTCCCCTCTTTCCTCCCCCCCCCTCCTCCCCCTCCCCCTCTTCCCCCCTCTCTTCCCCTCTCCCCCCCCTCCTCCCCTCCTTCCTCTCTCTTCCTCCCTTTTTTCTTTCTCCTCTCTTCTTTTCCTCCTTTTTCTTTCTTTTTTTTTTTATTTT
>CCEZ01000078.1 GCA_000751555.1 Anaerosalibacter massiliensis
GGCTGTTTCAAAATAAAAAGCCCATAAAAGTAAAACAGGCCGAAGAGCGGTAGCTCTTCGACCTGTTTTTTAGTATAATTTATCTGCAATGAAATCACATACTAAAATTAATTATAAAGCAAAAATCAAAAAAATGCAACTATCTTTTAGTTTTGATTTGGCTAATGATTTTGATATGGATGACGAGGTTTTCCTGGTGCACAATATTATTGAGGAGATGAATTTAAGTTTTTTAACTAGTGCCTACTTTCATAAAGGTAGAAAGCCAGTTGTGGAACCACGTACTATGTTAAAAGTGTTAGTTTTTGCATATTTAAATAGAAAATATTCAGCTAGAGATATTGAAGATGCTTGTAGATATGATCTTCGGTTTAGATGGCTTCTAAACAATAGTAAGACTCCTGATCATGTAACTATCAATAGATTTAGGAATAAAATTTATCCTTTTATGGATGAAATATCAAAACAATTAATAGATTTGTTAATAGAACAAGGAGAAGTTGATTTAAAAAGTATTTATATAGATGGAACAAAAATAGAGGCAAATGCAAATAGATACACATTTGTATGGAAAAAGTCTATCATTAAATATCAGAAAAGATTGATAGAAAAGATTTTGGAGTATTTTAATATTAATGATGAATTATCAAAAGGCGATCTTAAAAAGCTTGTTTTAAAGGAGTTTAATAATGTAAGAAATATTTGTAAATCAAAAGATATAGTATTTGTTTATGGTCAAGGGAAAAGAAAAACAGAAGAGCAAAAAAGATATGAATTGTTTGAAGAATGGCTTAATAAGCTTGATACATATGAAAAACATTTAGAAATAATGGGAGAAAGAAATAGCTATTCTAAAACGGATCACGATGCTACCTTTATGAGATTAAAAGATGATCATATGAAAAATGGACAATTAAAACCTGCATATAATATTCAATGTGCAACAAATGGGGGTTATGTTGTAGGTATAGAAGGATTTAGTAATCCAGCAGATATGAAGACATTACCTACCTTTGTTAATAGTTTATTGGAAAAATATGATATAAAAATAGATAGAGTTGTAGCCGATTCAGGCTATGAGAGTGAGGAAAATTATCTGTACTTAAAACAAAATCAAATAGAAGCTTTCATAAAACCATCGAATTATGAACTAAAGAAAACAAGAAAATATAAAAAAGATATATCTAAAAAGGAGAATATGACTTACTGTAAGGCTGGTGACTACTACATTTGTCATAATAATAAAAAACTTAAATTTGAAAAAATCATATATAGAAAAAATAAATATGGATTCAAAAGTGAATCTAGAGTTTATCTATGTAAAGATTGTTTAAATTGCAGATATTCTCATGATTGTATTAAATTTAAAAATAAATCTGGATTAAAACGAATATATGTGGTAGAACGATTTGAAAATTTTAGAAAAGAATCAGAAGAAAATATAACTACAAAAGAAGGAATTACAGAAAGATTAAACCGTTCAATTCAAGCCGAAGGAATATTTTCATATATAAAATCGGGAATGAGATATTTTAGATTTAGACATAGGAGCATGGAAAAAATTGTTGCAGAAATGAAGTTATTAAGTTTTGCAATAAATATAAAGAAACTAAGCAATAAAATGAAATCTAATAAATTGGGTTTCGTAAAATATAAAGAGACAATTTAATTATAAAAAATATCATAAATAAAATGAAACTTAGAAATATCTAGGTTTTGTTTGCTATACCTAAAATTAGACTAAGAAAAATATATTTAAATTTATGGAAACTTAGGTACTTCAGTTGTCAACTTGAACATAAAAAAAGAGGCGTTTCATAACTGATAAATCAGTTATGAAACAGCCCC
>CCEZ01000079.1 GCA_000751555.1 Anaerosalibacter massiliensis
AACCGCTGCTGGAGGCCTACAACTGCGTGGTCGCCGCGATGCTGGGCTTCCTGACGATGGAGTTCTCCCCTCTGCCCGCCGACAACACCCGGGCCTGGGCCGAGGAGCTTCGCGAGCGCGTGCACACCATTCGCCCGCTCGACCACCCGGTGCTCACGCGCAACCTGGCACAGCTGGCCAACAAGGCCTTCATCCTGCGCTGGGACAACGGCACGACGGTGCCGCTCGACAGCAGCTTCGAGCGGCACATCCAGATCACCATCGACGGGCTGGAAGCCTTCGCGCGCAGGGTCAGGGCGGCGTAGGCCCCAGCAGCTCGTACAGCGCCCTGCGCGTCTGCCGGCCGCGCAGTTCCGCGAGCTCCTCGATGCGGCGCGTGGCAAGCCGCCCGCCCAACCCTTCGAAGGTGGCCTCCGAGATCAGCGTGCGCGTGCCCGGCTCCTTGTTGGCACCCTCGATGCGGCTCGCCGCGTTGATCGCGTCGCCGATGGCGGTGTAGGAGAGCCG
>CCEZ01000080.1 GCA_000751555.1 Anaerosalibacter massiliensis
CGCTCCTGCAGCGTGGCGGTGGGGCAGGCTTCGACGCAGGCGCCGCAGCTCACGCATGCCGAATCCATGAAGGCCTCGTCCTGGCCCGGCGACACGCGCGACTCGAAGCCGCGGCCGCTGATGGTCAGCGCGAAGGTACCCTGCGTTTCCTCGCAGGCGCGCACGCAACGGTTGCAGACGATGCACTTCGACGGGTCGTAGCTGAAGTACGGGTTCGACTCGTCCTTCTCGCTCTTGATGTGATTGGCACCGTCGAAGCCGTAGCGCACGTTGCGCAGGCCGGTCACGCCCGCCATGTCCTGCAGCTCGCAGTTGCCGTTGGCTGAGCAGGTGAGGCAGTCGAGCGGATGGTCGGAGATGTAGAGTTCCATCACGCCCTTGCGCAGCTCCTGCAGCTTCGGCGTCTGGGTGCGCACCTTCATGCCCGCCTCGGCCGGCGTGGTGCACGAGGCCGGAAAGCCACGGCGCCCCTCGATCTCGACCAGGCACAGCCGGCACGAGCCGAAGGGCTCCAGGCTGTCGGTGGCGCAGAGCTTGGGCACCTGGATGCCCGCATCCACCGCCGCACGCATCAGCGAGGTGCCCGCGGGCACCGTGACTTCGTTGCCGTCGATCTCCAGCGTCACCTCGCGCTCGGATTCG
>CCEZ01000081.1 GCA_000751555.1 Anaerosalibacter massiliensis
GGCCCCAGCTGTGGCTGTGCGGCGCGGCGAGCGTGTCGGCGCCGATGTCGTCATAGCGGAAGTAGAACGGGCCTTCCATGCCCTCCACGTCCTGGATGGCCAGTAGGCGCAGCCTGTCGGCCATGGGCTCGGCTCCTTCCCGAAAGAGAGTCCGGAATGACGGACGGATTGTCCTGATCGAGTTATATGCCTCAGGACGGACGCGCCGATGATAGTCCCGTACTCCAAGGACCGTCTTCATGTGGCAATACGCCTCCCCCCTGCTCGCCGTGGCCATCTGGTCGGGCAACACCGTCGTCAGCAAGATGGCGGCCGGCACCATCGCGCCGGCCGAGATCAGCTTCTACCGCTGGCTGCTGGCCGCCCTGCTCTTCACGCCGCTGGCGCTGCGGCCGGTGCTGCGCAACTGGCGGGCCATTCGCCCGCAGCTGGGCCGCATCGCGGTGCTCGGCCTGCTGGGCATGGTGATCTACCAGAGCCTGGCCTACTACGCGGCCTACCTCACCACGGCCACGCACATGGGCATCATCGGTTCGCTCACGCCGATGATGGTGCTGGCGCTGTCGATCCTGCTGCTGGGGCAGCGGCTCACGGCCGGTGCGGTGGCAGGCTCGCTGGTGTCGATCGCGGGCGTGGCGGTGGTGGTGTCGTCGGGCGACCTGGGGGCGCTGCTGAAGAGCGGCGCGAACATGGGCGACGGCCTGATG
>CCEZ01000082.1 GCA_000751555.1 Anaerosalibacter massiliensis
ATGTTAAAATAACCCATGAAATAAATCGAGGAGCGTTAGGGTCCGCCTGAAAGCTTTCCGAATGAAAGCTAGCAAGCATTTCCTGGAGTCACGGCTAAACCCAAAACAGAAATAATCACAAGTTCAATCTATATAGAAATCGGGTCTGTCAATAATTTTGTGTAAACTCTTTTAAGCACAGATTCCCCCGAGGGGGAATTCGCAATTCTACCGCAAGTGTTGACCGACTCGATCCGGGAAAAAGACCGAAAGCTGGAGCAGCATTTGTCCCCAGTTTTGGACACGTCCTGTCCATGTGCGAGTGACGTCCACGGTGGCTAGGTAGAGCATCTTAAGCAACGCTTCATCCGTGGGAAAGATGCTTTTTCCCTTCGTCACTTTACGAAGCTGGCGGTGGTAACTCTCAATCATATTGGTGGGGTAGATGAGTTTGCGTATCTCAGGCGGGTACTTAAAAAAGGTGGCGAGTTCGTCCCAATTGGTCCGCCAAGAACGGATAATGAGGGGATACTTCGCTCCCCAGACT